>NZ_QEPZ01000001.1 GCF_003253005.1 Haemophilus parainfluenzae
ACTTAAAAAGTATTATGAATTTCTAGTTAGCACCTATTAAGACTTCAAAATTAAAAAATATTTTTAAAACAAGTCAATCAACAAGTGCCCACACAGATTGTCTGATATATTGTTAAAGAGCAAAAAAGAACGACGCACCGGTTTTATAAAGCTTCACAACAGCGCGTCGTTGTGTGGGGCGTATTATAGGACTTTCAGGATTCTTTGCAAGTGCTTTTTTATAAAAAAATTCAATTTTTTTATTGCTTGATGATTTAATCATCAATGTGAATTGTCTTTATTCAATATTCAAGGTAAATTACCTCCAAAGAGTAAGCAATCTAATGAGGTCTTTATGAATTTTGAACAAATGATTGGTTTCGGGGTAGCAGGCAATTTTGCAGGACATTTAGAACAAGCCGGCGAGGCGGCTGATTTCACTCAAGTAAAAACAGAAAATGCCATTCAACCCAAAGCGATTTTCCCATTTTATATGCCAAGCGAAAAAGCTGGCTTTCTTTCTACCTTTCCTTTAAGTCACAATCAAATTAATTTTCCACAAGGTGCTGATAATCTGCAAATTGAGCCTGAAATTGCGCTTATTTGTGATCTGATCTATAAAGGAAAGCTAGTTGAGCATATTATTCCGCACTATTTTGCCGCCTATAATGACTGCTCTATTCGTCGTCCTAATGCGAAAAAAATCTGTGAAAAGAAAAACTGGGGAGCGGCAAGTAAAGGCATTTCACCAAAACTGATTCCTCTTTCTTCCTTTATTAAAGGAAGTGAAATTGATCAATATCGTATCGCTTGCTTCCATAAACGCAATCGCGAACTGAATACTTATGGTATTGACAGTCCTGCTATTGGTTATAGCTATTTCCACCAACAATTATTAGATTGGATCGTTGATAGAATGAATAATCAACCCGATGAGGGACCGATGAATCATATTGCTTCTTTATTAGAGCAAGCAAACTATCCGAAACAAGCGATTATTTGCATTGGCGCCACCCGTTATACCGAGTTCGGCGAAACACATTTCTTGCAACCTAATGATCTGAGTATTGTTGTCGTGTATAACGGTGAAAAATATTCTGCTGAGGAAATTGAGAAAATGGCAAGAGATGAAAAATTTGCAGATGACATTTCAGCGCTTATTCAAAAAGTGGTTTAGCATACATATAAAAAAATCTGCACCTCAATTGTTGGTTTGTTGAGTCCAACTTTTGGGGGGCAAAGCAATTTTGACCGCACTTTTTTGTTTACTTCCTTCTTAAAGAAACCTCTCCGGCATTAAAATAGCGCTCGCCTTCATCGGTTATGACTTTTAAATAACCGCGTTTATCAATTCCCTGCTCTATACCTGAAATCACACCTTGCTCAGTAAAGACATTCACTTCATCACCAAAAAATTCATTATGGTTTATCCATTGTTGCATGAATTCTTCATCAATGCCCTTTTCTTCAAATTGAGCCAATCGAGAATAAATACGTTGAATCACTTTAACAAGGATCTTTTCACGATTTATATCAGGATCCTGTTCGGTTAATTGTGCATACGGCTGACTAATTTTGGTTGATTGTGGCAATTTTACATTGATTCCAATACCAACCACTAAATTAAGCAACCCATTCTTGTGATTAATGATCTCCACCAAGATACCGCCTAGTTTTCGCCCTGAAAGCAAAATATCATTTGGCCATTTCACTTTCGCATTTAACGCTTCTACAATAGCTAAACCAATCACCAAACTTAATCCATCCAATGCTTTTTTAGGATCGATAGTCCAATAAAAACTGAAAATTAACTGCCCTGCAAACGGTGAAAGCCATTGGCGACCACGACGCCCACGCCCTGCTGTTTGATATTCAGCCAAACACAAATCACCTTTTTTTAATTGCTCAATTTGTCTTGATATAAATTCATTTGTTGAAGAAATGGTTTGATGATAATGCACAGAATAAGGGAAAAGTGCGGTCGAAATTGTTTGCGGATTTAACAAAGGCATTTCTGGCACTAACTGATAAACATCATTTTCTTCTTGAATATTCAATCCCGCTTCTCTCAAGAATGCCGTTTCTTGCGCCAATTCATTTGATGCAATATTTAAAAACGACATTAAATCTGACCGCACTTTAGGTTGGCAATCAGACAAGCAATCTAATAACGATGACATATTCATTCCTTCTCATAAAAACCTTGGCAAATCTTACCATAAAAGCGAAAAAATTCATTTTCAACCACATGAAAAATCTGTATAATCTCGCCGCAATATTTTTGAAACAATTTTTAACAGCGAGATATTGCCATGCTTAGAATTAAACAAGAAGCTCTGACTTTTGACGACGTTCTACTCGTCCCAGCTCATTCAACTGTTCTTCCGAACACAGCTAACCTCTCAACTCAACTCACCAAAGAAATTCGCTTAAATATTCCTATGCTTTCTGCTGCGATGGATACTGTCACAGAAACCAAATTAGCGATCTCTTTAGCACAAGAAGGTGGCATCGGCTTTATTCACAAAAATATGACGATCGAACGCCAAGCAGATCGTGTTCAAAAAGTG
Source organism: Haemophilus parainfluenzae (assembly GCF_003253005.1). Taxonomy (GTDB): domain Bacteria; phylum Pseudomonadota; class Gammaproteobacteria; order Enterobacterales; family Pasteurellaceae; genus Haemophilus_D; species Haemophilus_D parainfluenzae_M. Next base: position 2,550 of record NZ_QEPZ01000001.1, read on the forward strand.
AAAAAATTCGAAAGCGGTATTGTTTCCGAACCAGTAACAGTTTCTCCAGATTTAACTCTTGCAGCACTTGCTGAAATGGTGAAGAAAAACGGCTTCGCTGGCTACCCTGTTGTAGACGGTGAAAATAACTTAATCGGTATCATCACAGGTCGTGACACGCGTTTTGTAAAAGATTTAAGCAAAACTGTTTCACAATTAATGACGAAAAAAGAAGACTTAGTTACCGTAAAAGAAGGTGCAAGCCGTGAAACAATTTTAGAATTAATGCATCAAAACCGCGTAGAGAAAGTACTTGTAGTGGATGGTGCATTCAAATTAAAAGGCATGATCACCGTTAAAGACTTCCAAAAAGCGGAACAAAAACCAAATGCATGTAAAGATGAATTTGGTCGTTTACGTGTCGGTGCGGCTGTAGGTGCAGGCCCAGGTAACGAAGAACGTATTGATGCTTTAGTGAAAGCCGGCGTAGATGTATTGTTAATCGACTCTTCTCACGGTCACTCAGAAGGCGTATTACAACGTGTTCGTGAAACTCGTGCAAAATATCCAAACTTACCTATCGTTGCGGGTAACGTAGCAACGGCTGAAGGTGCTATCGCATTAGCAGACGCAGGCGCAAGCGCAGTGAAAGTAGGTATCGGCCCTGGTTCAATTTGTACAACTCGTATCGTGACCGGTGTAGGTGTGCCACAAATCACTGCTATCGCAGATGCTGCTGCGGCATTAAAAGACCGTGGTATTCCAGTTATCGCGGACGGTGGTATCCGTTTCTCTGGTGACATTGCAAAAGCCATCGCTGCAGGCGCAAGCTGTGTAATGGTTGGATCTATGTTTGCCGGTACTGAAGAAGCACCGGGTGAAATCGAACTTTACCAAGGCCGTGCATTTAAATCTTACCGTGGTATGGGCTCATTAGGTGCAATGGCGAAAGGCTCATCAGACCGTTACTTCCAATCTGATAACGCTGCAGACAAGCTCGTACCAGAAGGTATCGAAGGCCGTATTCCATACAAAGGTTACTTAAAAGAAATCATCCACCAACAAATGGGTGGCTTACGTTCTTGCATGGGCTTAACTGGCTGCGCAACCATCGAAGAATTACGCACGAAAGCAGAATTCGTTCGAATCAGTGGTGCAGGTATTAAAGAAAGCCACGTTCATGATGTAACCATTACCAAAGAAGCACCAAACTATCGTATGGGCTAATCCGCAAGGTGGGCTTTGCCCGCCTTTTGTTATTTTAAAGTGCGGTTAATTTTTGCAAAATTTTGGAGAAAATTGACCGTCTACATTATCAATAATAAGAGCATTATAAATGACAAACATCCACAACCATAAAATCCTGATCCTCGACTTCGGTTCACAATATACTCAACTGATTGCACGTCGTGTGCGTGAAATTGGTGTGTACTGCGAACTTTGGGCATGGGATGTGACTGAAGAACAAATCCGTGAATTTAATCCAGACGGTATCATTCTTTCTGGTGGTCCAGAAAGTACCACTGAAGAAAACAGCCCGCGTGCACCTGAATACGTATTTAATGCTGGCGTGCCTGTATTGGGTATTTGCTACGGCATGCAAACCATGGCAATGCAACTTGGTGGTTTAACTGAGACCTCTGATCATCGTGAATTCGGCTATGCTTCTGTTTTAATGGATAATCCAACCGCACTTTTCGCTCATTTAAATGATGGCGATAGCAAATTAGATGTTTGGATGAGCCATGGTGATAAAGTCACTCGTTTACCTCAAAACTTCCAAGTTACCGGGACTACTCCAACCTGCCCAATTGCAGCAATGTCTGATGAAAGCCGTCGTTTCTACGGAGTACAATTCCACCCAGAAGTAACCCACACCAAAAAAGGTTTAGAATTATTAACTAATTTTGTCGTGAATATCTGTGGTTGCGAAACCAAATGGACAGCAGAAAACATCATTGAAGATGCCGTTGCTCGCATTAAAGAGCAAGTAGGCGATGATGAAGTGATTTTAGGTTTATCTGGTGGTGTAGACTCTTCTGTGGTTGCATTACTTTTACACCGTGCTATCGGCAAAAACTTACACTGCGTATTCGTGGATAACGGTTTGCTCCGCTTACACGAAGGTGACCAAGTCATGGAAATGTTCGGTGATAAATTCGGTTTAAATATTACCCGTGTTGATGCTGAAAGCCGTTTCTTAGGCGAACTTGCAGGCGTATCAGATCCTGAAGCGAAACGTAAAATTATCGGTAAAGTATTCGTAGATGTATTCGATGATGAATCGAAAAAACTCACTAATGTGAAATGGTTGGCACAAGGTACGATCTACCCTGACGTGATCGAATCTGCAGCAAGCAAAACTGGTAAAGCACATGTAATTAAATCACACCACAACGTAGGTGGCTTACCTGACTATATGAAACTTGGCTTAGTTGAACCTTTACGTGAATTATTTAAAGATGAAGTACGTAAAATCGGTTTAGCATTAGGCTTACCGGCTGAAATGATCAACCGCCACCCATTCCCTGGCCCAGGTTTAGGCGTGCGCGTATTAGGTGAAGTGAAAAAAGAATACTGCGATTTATTACGCCGTGCAGATGCGATCTTTATCGAGGAATTACGCAATAGCGGTTGGTATGAAAAAACCAGCCAAGCCTTCAGCGTATTCTTACCGGTGAAATCTGTCGGTGTAATGGGAGATGGCCGTAAATACGATTGGGTTATTTCTCTACGAGCAGTAGAAACAATCGATTTTATGACCGCACATTGGGCACATTTGCCTTATGATTTATTAGGCAAAGTATCTAACCGCATCATCAACGAAGTGAACGGCATTTCCCGCGTCGTGTATGACATCAGCGGAAAACCCCCAGCAACGATCGAGTGGGAATAACCTAAATCAATTTAAAGGGCAAATTATTTTGCCCTTTTCTTTTATCTATTGTTTAATATCCACAACTTTTCTTATCAAGATTCACTATGGATATCACTTTTTTACTCGGCACTAAAATTATTTAACTGACACTCATTGTACTTATTGGCTATGGGTTGGTTAAATCAAAATTATTAAAATCTGAAGATAGCAAACCACTTTCCATTATTGGGCTTTATGTCATCAGCCCATCGGTGATGATTGAAGCATTTCAAATTAATTACACATCTGAAATCCTGCAAGGTTTGCAGCTTTCACTGCTTATGGCAGTATTTCTTCACATCATTCTGATTATTATTGGCCGTTTATTAAAGCGTCTATTAAACCTTGATCCTATTGAGCACGCCACTTCCATTTATTCTAATTCTGGCAACTTGATTATTCCGATTGTGATGTCGCTATTTGGTAAAGAATGGGTCATTTACGCCAGCTGTTTTATTGTGGTTCAAACCTTTCTATTTTGGACACATTGCCGTTTGATTATTGTAGGAAAAGGAAATTTATCGCTGAAGACGATTGCCAAAAACATCAATATTTGGTCAATTCTCGTCGGAGCATTTTTGTTTGCTTTTCAAATTAAGTTGCCAAACATTATCAATGGCACGCTCTCTTCTATTGGTTTGTTTATTGGTCCGAATGCCATGCTTGTTGCAGGTATGCTGATTGCTGCAATTCCTTTACGAACCATCGTAGCATCCAAACGCATTTATTTAGTTACGCTATTGCGCTTGTTGATTATTCCGCTTGTATTATTGGTATTAATAAAGCTCATTGGCTTTGTACATTGGGTTGAAAAAGGTGAAATTATCGTGCTGATTAGCTTTTTAGCTACCACTAGCCCTTCAGCTTCGACAGTGACACAAATGGCGGTGATTTATAACAACAATCCACAAAAAGCCAGCGCCATTTATGGGATAACGACGCTGCTTTGTATGTTTACTATGCCACTAGTGATTGCGTTATATCAAATGTGGAGTAAATAGAAGAAAAGTGCGGTCAATTATTTAAGCACTTTTGATGCCGGTTGCTCTTTCTTCAAGCGATAAAGTTGATACAAATTAACGAAAACTAAGAATGCGTTTAGAAGTGCAACTGGATAAGATTTGATGATCAAACTGTAAATGACAAAGAGTATCGCCCCAATAGCATTGACAACTCTCAAATGAACAATTGATTTAAATAAAAAAGACACAGCCACAAAGAATGTTGCCAAATAACCTAATAATTCAATGAAATTAAATTCCATAAATCTCTCCGTCAACAATGATTGAAGCGGCATCATAAAAGATTTTGGAATTCAGGGAAAGAGGCGAAATAAAAGCAACCGATTGCAATATCAAGAAATTTTTATTTCGCTCAACATTCGCTTAGATAAAGACTTTTTGCACTAAAAACATATAAAAAATTGTGCCTGCCGAGATGGAAATAAACATATTCTTTTTCCAGAAATGCAATCCCAATACCAAAGCTCCCGCAATAAAATCGGGCAAGCCGTGATAACTACTCAACACATCCACATTTTTATAGCAATACACTACTAACATTCCAAACATCGCGGCAGGTAATACTTTGCCGAGATAACGGATATATTCTGGAATAGGGCGATTTTCAGGAAAGATCCAGAAAGGCAACAAGCGGGTAAATTGCACGCACAAAATACAAATAGCAATGGTGATAATCTGTTCCATCAATGTCATTTTAGTGCCTCCAATTTAGGTGAAAGTTTAGGACGTCGTACCGTTAATAGAATCCAGATACTGATTAGCGTTGGCACTAAAAAGTGTTCTTTCCCCACAATTAACAGAGATGCAAAAGCCACGCCTAAACCTAACAATGAACTTTCGTGAGATTTTTCTTTTAGCCAGTTTTCAGCAAAGATTACGAGGAAAAGTGCTGTCATACCAAACTCTACCCCTTTTAAATCAAAAGGAATGATTGAACCAAATAGGTTACCTAATCCGGCTCCAACGACCCAATAGAGGTGGAGATAAAAACTGACAAAAAACATGTACCAGCCTTTATCTAAATGATCGGGGATCTTCGCCATATAGTTTAGGGAAAAACTTTCATCTACTAGAGTACTAATTAAATACCAACGTTTTTTCCCAATTTGAGTACCATATTTTTCTAACATGGAAATGGCATAAAAAATCTGACGACCACTTACCATCAGCGTAACTAATGCAACACTTAAAGGCGAAAAAGGCATAACTAAGGCGGCGGCTGCAATAAATTCAACAGATCCGGCATAAATTAATGCTGCCATTGCAACGGGGAACCAAACACCGAATCCAAGTGCTTTCATGTAAATGCCGTATGCAATGCCTAAAAATAAAAAGCCAGCAAGCATTGGCATGCTGTAAGGAAATGCTGCTTTTGCCGCGGCTTTGATGGGATTTTCTGTCACTACTTCTGACATCTTGACCTACTACAACGCTAAAACAGACAAACCAGGTAAGGTCGAAAAACTTTGTGCTTTTACTGTTTGATGGAAATCTTCGATATAAGCTAAATTGGCATCTTCTTTACGAATTGCCGCATAAAGGTTACTGTACAACCCTTCTTCTGTAATTTTACGTGCTACTACATACCCTTTTTCTAAATAAGGCAAGGCAGCCCAATAAGGCACAGTGGCAATACCACGACGACTCGCCACTAACTGGATCAAGGCGATCGTTAGCTCTGTCGTACGACGAGGCGGATTAATACCTTTTGGTTTCAACACTTGACGATATAAATCTAACATATCATCAGGCACAGGATAGGTTACCCAAGTTTCCTCAACAAAATCTTCCGCCTGCCAAACATCTTTATTCGCTAATGGATGATCTTTAGAACAAATTCCCACCATTTCATAAGAAAACAGCGGCTTAAATAAAACATCATCATTTTGTTCAACGTCTGACACAATTGCCCAATCTGCACGATGAGATAATAACAATCCTACCGGATCGGTATGGAAACCTGAGACGATATCCAATTCTACCAAGCTCCAATGTTGACGAAATTCATCCATCGCAGGCATTAACCAGTCGAAACAGGTATGACACTCTACTGCAATTCGTAATTGCCCTGCATCACCGTGTTTTACACGTGCTAGCTCACGTTCGGCATCAACCACTTTTGGAAGAATTTCATTGGCAAGACGAATCAAACGATCGCCTGCTGCAGTAAAACGCAATGGATTACTTTTACGCTCAAAAAGAGGTAAACCGAATTGCTCTTCCATTAACTTAATTTGATGAGAAAGTGCCGATTGTGTTAAATAAACACGTTTTGCCGCCATCGAGACGCTGCCCGTTTCCTTTAAAGCAAGCAAGGTTCTTAGGTGACGAAGTTCAAGAAATGTGGGTTTCATTAGAATAATTCATAAAGTTATAGCATTAGATGAGCGACATGATAACGCAAATTAAATTTGTCGAAAAGAAAGTGCGGTCAAAAACGTTGATATTTTTGACCGCACTTAAGACGATTATTTATCTAATTGAACGGGAAGAAATAAGCTCAATGGACGTTTTTTCACAATTTGGCAAACTTCATGCCAAATTGGCCACCAACTCTCAATTTCCGCATTCAAAGAACGCAGTGCAACCCAAAGCGTTAATGAAAAACTGACAATTAAATTCACTAAACCAATCAACAATACAAAACCAATGCATTGTAAAAGCAATGAGTAGGTGAATTGTCCGCTCACAGCAATATAGCCTACATTCGCAGATGAAAATGCCACATGACGAATATCTAACGGAAGGTGCGTTAAGTAACCTACCACACCCGTAAGACCAAGCAGCATACCAAAGCAAAGATTACCGATAAGCGAGCCATAATTCTCATGCATATAATTCGCAAATTTAACGCGAGATTTCTCAGACATTAATTTTTTCAATAATGGATGCTGCGTTAAACGCATACGCATATTCAAATAATTGCTGCGGTTATCAAAATAGCCAGAAATAATCCCTGAACAGAATAACCATACACCCGCAATGGCTGCAAACCATAAGGTTCCCGCAAAAGGATCAATGCTATGCAACTGATAAGCGATTTGATCAGCATTCATCAACGGCTCACCTGTTTTATATTGGTAACCAAAAGCAATCAATGCAGCCAATCCCATCGCAATAAGTACATTGCCTAGCACCGCAATACTTTGAGAGCGAAATACATCTACTAATAATTGAGCTAATTTCATATTGACGCTTTTACCTTGAGGCGTTTTCTCAACAGCCTCAGCAAAACGGGCTGCAGTCATGGCTGGCTGTTTCGTCGCTACCGTAAAATGCAACATAAAGATCACCATAAAACCTAAGCCGTAATTTAAGCCTTCGGCAATCCCTTTCCAGACTTTGTCATCAATAATGCTACCTAGATAGATTTTAAATAGCGCCATCAGTGCAATTAATACTCCACCACCTGCCGCAGAATAAAACATTGCCCAGTACTCTTTTTTATCTCGAGTAATGTAATGCTCGCCATGATCGCCCGCATTTTGGGTAATGCTACGTGAAATTAATCTTGAGCTTTGTTTCCATAATCGGGTGATGCTATGTTTTTCTGCTGCTGCGCGGGCAAAACAGCCAGTTAATAACAATATTCGGCGTGGTAAATAGCGATTTGAAACAAAAATCGCCATCAAGGTTTCTAATCGTTCTAAGGTCTGAGAAAGACGCTCCAGTAAATAAGCCGTATTTAAAGAAAAGCCCACCACGGCTCCACGTTTTTGCAAACGCTCAACCAATTTTTTACATTGGCTAAACATTACCTGTAAATGGCTATCATCAAAAACGGTTGATTGGCGACGTGCCTGTAACCAATTCACCACTTCATGGTGCAATGCGACAAAAGGGGAATCAGCATTCAACAGAGAGGGCTCCATTCGCATCAGTTCAGGATCCATATCTTCAGCTGCAATCCAAATTGAAAGCATCTCAATGGCAAATAACCCTTCACTTTCAATATGATTTTTTAAACGTTCCCGATCTTTTTGTTCTGTATAACGGGTTAAAACGCCAAATACGCCTCGCCACGTTTTTAATGGGACGGCATCAATCCAGCGCGCATCATTTTTATCGCTAAACAATAAATAAAAAATATCACGTAAATCATTAATATCTTTAAAAGAGGGGTTAAAACGCTCATAAATACGCGTTTTCATTTCTTGCCCAAAACCGCCACGCGTAAGAATACCACTGCTAATAAACAACGGGTAAAGACGTAAACCACATAACCAACCACATAATAATTTCGAAACAGAACAGCCTAATTCTTTGTCGTTCTTTAAGATAAACTTAAACAAATGCAAGGTTGGAGAAATTTTTTCTGTAGGGCTGCTACGTAATAATTGGCACAGTCCTTCCACAAGACCAAAGGCATCATTTTCCTCGACTTTATTACGCAAAAATTGCGGTAAAGTATCCGGTTTTATCATGCTTTCCTCCTGTAATCGTTTATATTCAAAGGGTAAATATTATACAGATCTGTTAGGGAAAATAAAAATGAAAGAAAAAGTGCGGTCAATTTTGAAAGGGTTTTAAAAGAAAAGGCGTATGTTTCCATACGCCTTTAGATTGATATTATTTCTCTTTCTTCAGCAAGAAAATGCCTTGTTCAGAGAAGTTCACATAAGCTTGTTTCAGATTAGCATTGAAGTCTTCAGGTTTGGTGTTAATGAGTAATTCTTTGCCAGCCCAAATCGCCACCACTTCCCAGTGGTTACCCATATAGACCGCACTCTTAATTTCACATTGTTGTGCTGCCTCGCCTTCTGCTTTTAAGTAAATCGCTTCAGGACGTACGCCCACTAAGCATTCGCCATCTGGTAAATTAAATTGTGCCGCATTACTTAATGGCAATTTGTAGCCATTCACGTCAATGGTGTTATTTTCCAATTTACCTTCAAAGATGCTAGATTCACCCATGAAGTTTGCCAGGAATAAAGAGTTTGGACGCAAATAAAGCTCTTTTGCCGGGGCTTTTTGCATGATTTTACCTTTATTCATGACGATAACTTCATCGGACACCGCAAATGCTTCAGTCTGGTCGTGAGTCACATAAAGTGAGGTAATACCTAAACTTTGTTGTAATTCACGGATTTTTTCACGCATAGAACGACGTAAGTTTGCATCCAAGTTACTTAATGGTTCATCAAAAAGTAAGACTTTTGGTTTTAATACTAACGCACGTGCTAATGCTACACGTTGTTGTTGACCACCCGAGATTTGATCCACGAAACGATCTTCAAACCCCGCTAAGTCAACCAACTCTAACGCTTCTTTTACACGTTTAGCGCGCTCTTCTTTGCTCACGCCTTGCATACGCAAACCATAACCTACGTTATCACCGATACTCATGTGCGGAAACAATGCGTAAGACTGGAATACGATACAAATATCACGATTTTGAATAGATGATTTGGTTACATCTTCGCCATCGATAAAAATTTGACCTGAAGTTGGATTTTCTAAGCCTGCTACTAAACGTAGCACCGTGGTTTTACCACAACCAGATGGACCTAATAAGGTTACCATGGTGCCACGTTTAATGGTTAAATCTAAATTATCAATGACTGTGGATTTACCAAAAGATTTAGTGATATTTTTTAATACTAAGAAATCATTATTACTCATAATATTTACCTACAACTTAACGAGTTAATTCATTTTTTTCGCTTTAGAACGGGAAATTCGGGTATCACCCACAATCCAGTCAAAGAATAAAATAATGGCCATCATCACGATGATTAAAATCGAACCGTATGCAATCGCAACACCATATTCACCATCTTCTACACGGTTTAAAATATAGGCGGTTGCCACACGTGTATCAGCGGTGACTAAGAAGATAATCGCACTCACGGTGGTCATCGCACGAACGAAGCTGGTGACCAATGCAGAAAGTAACGCTGGTTTTAACAATGGTAAAACGATAAACCACAAGGTTTTCCATGAGCTACCTTTTAAAGAAAGAGATGCTTCATCGAGTGATTTATCTAATTGACCAAGACCTGCAATGGCTGCACGCATACCGATTGGTAAATCACGCATGACCATTGAGATGATCACGATAATGCTAGTACCTGTAATATAAAGCGGCGCATTGTTAAAGGCTAAAATATAAGATACCCCTGCAACGGTTCCTGGTACCGCAAAACAAAGCATGGTTAAGAACTCAAGAGATTTTTTACCTTGGAAATCTTTACGCACCACAATATACGCAATTAATAAACCGAAAAGTGCGGTCAATGGTGCGGCAATTCCCGCATAGATTAAGGTATTAATCAATGATGGCCATGCTCCATCGCTTAAACCTTGGCCGAATAACATCGCATAGTTTTTCAAGGTTAAGGTGTAATCTACGCCCCAGTTTACGGTGAAACTACCGTAGAAAATACTGCCGTATAACGCTAAGTTAAAGAGTACCCAGAAACCAAGCATACCGATGATGGTATATTTCAAGCCGGTAGGTAAATCTTGTACATCACCACGATAGGATTTGCCTGAAACGGTCACATAAGAACGGTTACCAATCCAAATATATTGGATGATAAATACGGCTAATGAGAAGATTAAAAGCATCGAACCTAAGGTACTTGCTGAAGCATAATCTAGTTGTGAGCCCGCAATATAGAAGTAGATTTGTGTTGCGATTACGTCAAAGCTACCGCCCAATACTAACGGGTTACTAAAGTCAGCTAAGGATTGGATAAACACGATTAAAAATGAGTTTGCCAATGCCGGACGCAATAATGGGAAGATGATATTGAAGAAGGTTTGGTAACGATTTGCACGTAAGGTGTAAGACGCTTCTTCAATTGATGGGTGAACAGATTTTAATGCCCCATCTAAAATCATGAATGAAATCGGTGCAAAAGCAAGAATCTGTGCAATGGCAATTCCGTTAAAACCGTATAACCAGTTGTGGTTCTCAAATCCAAATGTTGAAGCTAAGAACTCTGTCACATAACCTGAACGGCCAAGCATCAATGTTACCCCTAAGCCCACAACAAATGGTGGTGTAACGATTGGTAAAATAGAGAAAATTTTACCAATAAATGCCGTTCTACGAGCAATACGGGTGGTATAAAGTGCAAAAGCTAAACCGAAAATCGTTGATACGATACCTACAAAGCCAGATAAGAATAACGAGTTACTAATAACACGTACAATATAGCTTTGAGTCAGAATTCGCATCACTTGTTGCGGTGCAAAGGTATCACCGTCATAGAACATTGAAACAAAGATTGCCAATGTTGGATAAACGATGAAGAAGAAAATTAATAAGATAATGCAAAGTAAAGAGGCGATAATAAATTTATCCCCTTGCATCACTTTCAATTTAGCGAAAGAAAACGTCGCCAATGCGGTTAAACTCGCGATTAATACAATCACTGAATAACCCATGCTGACTTTATAAATTGTCGCACTGACAAAGATAAACAATGTCGCCGCAGCAACAAGATAAAGCTCTGCTTTCGCTTGCGTATCCTTCGGTAATTTAAGAAGTGGCATCAAACCGTATAAAAGAACCGGTAAAAACCATAATGCCGTAATATTTAACGAAGACCAACCCATTGCACCGAGGTATTCATCACTTGTACTTTCAAACAAGCCATAATCTAAAGCGTGGGAAGGCAGAAGAAGAAATGCAATAATAGCAAGAATTATCCAAAAGTTAGCAGATTGGATAATAGGAAATTTATTTGCGTTCATACAACCTCGCATAAAAGAAAAAAGCGAAATAATATAATAGCTATTATTTCGCTATGTATACATCATTATTTTGCTAATTTAACATCATCAACCCATTTGGTGATCAAACGTTTACGTAAATCACTTGAGCCGTATTTGTCAAAATCATAATTAATTAAATTAATGGATTTAAAATCGAGCGCATAAGGCGATTGCTCAGCGGTGCTATTGGTTAAAATAGAATACGCTTCCCCTTTTTTCCAGGTTAGCTCTTGTGCTTCTTTTGATAACGCCCAATCCACAAATAATTTCGCATTTTCAAGGTTTCTTGCACCTTTAATCACGCTCACACCACCGATTTCATAACCGGTACCTTCACAAGGTACGACTAATTCTACTGGAGCTCCTTTTGCTTTCTCTAAAGAATATTCATGTAAAAAACCAATTCCGATTGCGGTTTCACCACGTGCCGTATTACGGGTTGCGGTATTACCTGATTTGGTATATTGGGAAACGTTTTTATTGAGTTCTTTGAGATATTTGAAGGCTTCATCTTCCCCCCAAAGTTGAATATAGGTCGCTAACTGAGTATAACCTGTTCCAGAACTTTGTGGATCTGCCGCTTGGATCTCATTACGATAAGCAGGATCAGCTAGATCTTTCCAACATTTTGGTGTCGGTAAATTAAGTTTTTTCAAACGTTCAGGATTGATACCAAAGCCTAATACACCGAGATAAATTGCGGAGGAATAGTTTCCCTTAATTTTAGCGGGATCTCTAAACTGTTCAGGAATTTGCGCGAGATTTGCGGATTTATAAGCTTCAAGTAAGCCCATTTCACCTGCTTGAGAATGAGGATCAAGCGTACCGCCATACCACACGTCCCCTTGAGGGTTGTCTTTCTCAGCATCAATTTTGGCTAAAATTGTGCCTGTGCCACCTCGGATAAAACTGGTTTTGATACCGTATTTTTTCTCGAAAGCCATGGTCTCTTGCTCGCACATCGTGTTTTGTGCACTACAATAAACAACTAAACGGCCTGCTGCTGATGCGTGAGAACTCAGTAACACTCCACCAAATACAACACCAGAAAGTGCTAAAGCAACGTTAGACATTTTCATTGGTTCACTCCTGTGTTTATAAAATAAGATGAGCCTAGACGCTCATCGTAGAAACCCACGTAAAAAACTATTTAGTGGGGCTAAAATGGCAAAAGTGCGGTCAAAAAATCTCATGTTTTTCAACCGCACTTTAAACATTATTTCGCTAATTTAACGTCTTGAACCCATTTTTCAATTAAGGCTTTGCGTTGTTCGGTCGCACCGTATTTTTCAAAGTCATAATTGATCAGGTTAAGTTTGTTTGGATCAAACGCAGTTGGCGATTGTTCCGCAGTGGTGTTAGTTAAGATTTGTAAAGAATCACCTTGTTTCCACGCTAACTCTTGACCTTCTTTAGATAATGCCCAATCCACGAATAATTTTGCGTTATCGATGTTACGCGCACCTTTTAAGATACTCACGCCACCTAACTCATAGCCGGTACCTTCACAAGGAACCACTAATTCCAATGGTGCGCCTTGACGTTTTTCAAGTGCATAATCGTGTAAGAAACCGATACCTACTGCAGTTTCACCTCGTGCTGCATTACGAGATGGGGTAACACCTGATTTGGTGTATTGCGATACGTTTGGATGTAATGCTTTTAAGAAATCAAACGCTTTATCTTCGCCCCAAAGTTGAACGAAAGTAGCCAACGCGGTGTAAGCTGTACCCGCACTTTGTGGGTCAGCAATTTGCACTTCACCTTTTAAGCGAGGATCGGTTAAATCTTTCCAGCATTTGGGTACTTCTTTAATACCTAATTTTGCTAAACGCTCGGTATTCACACCAAAACCTAAGATCCCCATGTAAATAGCGGATACGTAATGTCCTTTGGTTTTCGCTGGATCACGGAAACGTTCTACGATTTCATCAATGTGTTTAGATTTATAAGGTTCGATTAAGCCTAATTCAGCCGCTTGTGCTTGAGGGTCGAATGTACCACCAAACCATACGTCTGCTTGCGGGTTATTTTTTTCTGCTTCAACTTTTGCAAAAGTACTGCCTGAACCGTTGCGAATAAATGAGGTTTTCACATCATATTTTTCGCCAAACGCTTTCGTTGTCGTTTCACAAAGAATGTTGGTCGCACTACAATACACCACCAAACGCCCTTGAGCATTAACAGCTGATGATGTCATGAAGCCTGCGGCTAAAAGTGCGGTTGAAATGGAGAGAGAAATTTTATTCATTTTCATCGTACACTCCTCATAAATAACACTGATGAAATAATAAAAACGAACACATCGTAAGCGAAAATGAAAGAAATTTCCGTGAACTACTTCACAAATTTAAAAAATTTAAATAAAAAAGAAAGGTGAATTTAAACTGATTTTTCTTTATAATCCCAATAATTTTTACCTTCCGTTTTTTTGAGGACGTTTTATGTCAAACTCATCTTGTATCATCATCGCCATTACAGGGGCATCCGCTTCAGGAAAAAGCTCCATTGCATCTACCGTTCACAAAGAACTTTGTAATGAATTAGGTTGCCAAGAAATTGGTATCATTGCGGAAGATAGCTACTACAAAGATCAAAGTCATTTGGAAATGAGTGAACGTGTGAAAATGAACTACGACCACCCGAATTCAATGGACAGAGATTTACTTATTCAACACTTAAAAGACTTAAAAAACGGAACTGCTGTGGATATTCCTGTCTACAGTTATGTTGAGCACACCAGAACAGGCGAAACCAAACACTTTACGCCAAAGAAAATTGTTATTTTAGAAGGGATCTTATTGCTTACAGATGAACGAGTTCGCCAGTTAGCCGATATTTCTGTCTTTGTGGATACACCATTAGATATTTGTTTTATCCGACGTTTACAACGTGATATGGAAGAACGTGGCCGTTCATTACAATCTGTAATTGACCAATATCGTGCAACTGTTCGTCCAATGTTTTTGCAATTTATTGAACCATCAAAACAATATGCGGATATCGTCATTCCTCGTGGTGGTAAAAACCGCATTGCGATTAATATGTTAAAAGCTCAAATTCTTCATTTATTAAATCAAAAATAGGAAAAATCATGCGTCTTTGCGATACCGATATCGAACGCTATCTAGATGATGGCATTATTTCTTTAACGCCTCGTCCTGACAACGACAAAATCAATGGTGCAACCATTGATGTGCGTTTAGGCAATTCATTTCGCGTATTTCGTGAACATTCAGCCCCTTATATTGATTTAAGTGGCCCGAAAGAAGAGGTCTCAGCTCAACTTGAATCCGTAATGAGTGATGAAATTATTATCGGTGATGATGAAGCCTTCTTCTTACATCCAGGTATGTTGGCGTTAGCGACCACATTAGAGTCTGTAAAACTCCCTGCCAATATTATCGGCTGGCTAGATGGTCGTTCCTCTCTTGCCCGTTTAGGCTTAATGGTGCATGTGACCGCTCATCGTATCGACCCTGGTTGGGAAGGTAAAATTGTGTTGGAATTCTACAACTCCGGCAGATTACCTTTAGCATTGCGTCCGAATATGGTGATTGGTGCATTGAGTTTTGAAGTGTTGAGTGGCCCAGCAGCGCGCCCTTACACCAGTCGTAAAGATGCCAAATATAAACATCAGCAAAATGCGGTGGCTAGCCGAATTAATGAGGATTAATCAATGAAAAAGATCGCAATTAGCCTGTTGATCGTGCTGTTTGCGATCTTTGCTTTTTTCTACATTCAACTTAATCAACTGAAAAATAGTATTGCCGATCATTTAGCGCAATATGATATTCAAGCACATGATTTTTCACTAAGCCTTCTACCTCAACCAACGGTAAATTTATCGGGTTTGAAATACCATCAACTTTCAGCTGAAAACATTGAAGCTAAATTTTCGCTCTTCCCTCTGTTTTCAGGTAACCCTATTTTAGAAGAAGTACAAATCACTCATTTTAAGCTCAGTGAACAAGCCTTAAACTATACCAATATTCATGGTCGCTTTACTGATTTTTCACTTAAAAATATTTTTAACCAAAACATTGCGTTTAAAGGTGAAAGTGCGATTACTCTTTCTCTTGATAAACCGATTTATGGCACAAATACAAAATATCAGTTTGTATTTAGCAAGGGAAATATTAACCTAAACCATCAAGGCAAAAATCTGATTCAATTTGTCAATTCCCGTTTAAATCAACAACCACTGGGTTACATTGAAACTTACGTTGATTTCTCAAAACCGGTTAAAACAGTCAATGCCTATTTACAGCCAGATTGCCAACATTGTTTAGCCACTTTTAAATTTAGTCATAAAGAGCAACAAAGTGCGGTCAATTTTTCCGGTAAAAATTTCCCAATGACACAGATCACCGCCTTACTGAATGTTCCCAATACATTAACCGGTAATGCTGATTTTAATATCCAACTCGCGCTAACCAATTCTGGACTCACCAAAGGAGAATTTAGTTTCGATGCTCAAAATGGTGAACTTTTAGGATTAAATTTATTGGATATGGCGGCACAGTATTTACCAATTAACTACAACAGTGATTTAACCGCCAGTAGAAATATGAACACCCCTTACGAGCGTCTTGAGTCACATCTTTTATTTGAAAACCACTTACTCACAGTGGATAAAATAAGATTAAAAACAACCGCACTTTTAGGTGAGGGTTCTGGAGCCATTGATTTAGATAATGTACAATGCGACATCGATTTAACTTTAAGATCGACTAACGAAAAATACAAAAAACTTGCATTACCTATTCGTTTTTTCGATAGCTGTTACGCCCCACAATATAAGTTAAATATCGATAAAAATGTCCGCCATCAACTTAAGGAATTAATTAAAGAGAAATTAAAATAATGTCGTTTTACCAAAAAGCAGAAAAAACTCAATTTTGGCGCGTAGTTATCATGGCTTGCGCCGCTTTTATTTTTAATACCACGGAATTTGTACCTGTTGCTTTACTCACCGATATCGGACAAAGCTTTAATATGCAAACCTCTGATGTCGGCTTAATGATGACCGTTTATGCCTGGACAGTTCTTATTATGTCCCTGCCTGCAATGCTTGCCACAGGTAAAATGGAACGTAAAAGCTTACTCGTTAAGCTTTTCATCATTTTTATCATCGGACATATTCTTTCCGTAATTGCATGGAATTATTGGATTCTTCTTATTGCCCGTATGTGTATCGCGGTGGCCCATTCCGTATTCTGGTCCATCACCGCTTCTTTAGTGATGCGTGTTGCACCTAAAAATAAAAAGACACAAGCAATTGGTATGTTAGCCATTGGCACATCACTGGCTACAATTCTCGGTTTGCCACTAGGACGACTAGTCGGTCAACTTGTGGGATGGCGCATTACCTTTTCGATTATTGGTATATTAGCTTTGGTGATAATGTTCTTAATTATTCGCTTATTACCAACATTACCGAGTAAAAATGCTGGGTCAGTTTCAAGTTTGCCTATTTTGGCTAAACGTCCACTATTAATTGGACTTTATGCAACCACGGTAATTATTGTTTCGGCCCACTTTACAGCCTACACCTACATTGAGCCATTTATGATTCAAATCGGACATATGGATCCTAATCTCGCCACTATGATTCTCTTGGTCTTTGGCATTTCAGGTGTAACCGCTAGTGTGATTTTTAACCGATTATACCGTTTAGGTGCCGCACAATTTATTATCCATGCGATACTGTTATTAGCGCTTTCTTTAGGATTTATGCTTACTTCAGCTGGCTATACCGCAACAATGTTTGCCTTAGCCTTTATTTGGGGAATTGGCATTTCCTGCATTGGTTTAGCACTACAAATGCGTGTATTGCAACTTGCCCCCGATGCCACTGACGTAGCAACAGCCATTTTCTCGGGTATTTTTAATGCGGGAATTGGAGCTGGAGCACTCTTCGGGAATCAAATTATGCGACATGTAGGGCTTGAATACATTGGCTTTAGTGGTGCAGCATTAGCCATTATTGCACTAGGAATCTTTGTCTTATTCAACTTACGCTATCGCAATCAAAACGCCTAAAAAAATGACCGCACTTACTCAAGTGCGGTCATTTTCTTTTCTCTTTTCTAATCGAGATGGAAGCAAGCAATGAGCTTACCATCAGGATATTTTTCCAATTTAGGCTGCTCATTTCGACATTTATCGGTCTCTTTCCAACAACGTGGATTAAATGCACAGCCTTTTGGTGGATTAATCGGACTTGGTAATTCCCCGGTTAATTTAATCCGTTGACGACGTAATTCAGGTGACAATCTTGGTGTCGCTGAAAGTAAAGCTTGCGTATAAGGATGTTGTGGATTTTTAAAGATCTGCTCTTTTGTGCCCATTTCAACACAGCGGCCTAAATACATCACCATCACTTCATCAGCAATGTGTTCAACCACTGAAAGATCATGTGAAATAAACACATAAGATAAACCAAGCTCAGCTTGTAAATCCATCATCAAATTCAGCACTTGTGCACGAACAGATACGTCTAAAGCTGAAACAGGTTCATCCGTTACAACCACGTCAGGATCAAGCATTAGACCACGAGCAATCGCGATACGCTGACGTTGACCACCCGAAAACATATGTGGATAGCGATCATAAAACTCGGCACTTAATCCCACTTTCGCCATCATGGATAACACTTTTTCTTTACGTTCTTTTGCCGATAGATTGGTATTGATGACTAATGGTTCTTCCAAAATTGTGCCGATTTTCTTACGCGGATTTAGTGATGCATAAGGGTTTTGAAACACAATTTGGATTTTCTGACGGCGCAATGCTTTCGTTTCGTGATCATTCACTAAGAAATTTTGCCCGTTGTAATATAACTCCCCTTCTGTCGGTTCTTCTATCATCGTCAAAAGACGACCAAGCGTCGATTTACCACAACCTGACTCACCCACTACAGCGAGGGTTTTACCTCGCTCTAAGGAAAAAGACACGCCATCTAATGCTTTCACTTGCTGTGTTTTAGCAAACATCCCTTTTTTGACAGGATAATATTTCTTCAGCCCAATGGCATTGAGCAATGGAGCATTTTCTTGTGCGACATCAGACATTGCTAGGTTCTCCTTGGGCATTTAATGGGGTATGACATTTAACTTGTCTATTCCCTACTTGGCGCAATTCAGGTTCCACTCGTCGACAAAGATCCATTGCATACGGACAGCGTGGATTTAACAAACAGCCTTGTGGGCGATCGTATTTACCTGGCACCACTCCGGGTAAAGATTGCAAACGAGATTTACCTTCTGCAAACTCCGGTAAAGAACGCAATAACGCTTGAGTGTAAGGATGTTTTGGTTCACGGAAAATATCTTCTGCTCGTCCTTCTTCCACTACTTGTCCCGCATACATCACAATAATACGATGCGCCGCTTCTGCAACTAACGCAAGATCGTGCGTGATCAGAATCAACGACATACATTCTTTTTGCTGTAACTCAAGCAACAAATCTACAATTTGAGCTTGAATGGTCACATCCAGTGCGGTGGTTGGTTCATCTGCAATGAGCAATCTCGGTTTACATGCAATCGCCATAGCAATCATAACGCGTTGGCTCATCCCGCCAGAAAGCTGATGCGGATAAACATCAATACGTGATTCAGGATCAGGAATACCGACTAAGCGTAATAGCTCTAAGGTGCGTTCACGGCGTTCTTTTTTGCTGCCGCCTTGATGCGCCTTAATCGCTTCCATAACTTGGAAACCTACGGTATAAGCAGGGTTTAAGCTTGTCATCGGGTCTTGGAAGATCATGGCAATATCTGCGCCAACTAATTTCCGCTTTTCTTTTGGCGGTAAGCTTAAAAGATCTTTTCCGTCAAATTCTAGGCCTTTCGCTGATACACGCCCTGGAAAATCAATCAAGCCCATCACTGCAAGGGAACTCACTGATTTCCCTGAACCCGACTCTCCAACAATGCCTAATACTTCGCCTTGATTAACTTGGTAGCTAATACGATCCACCGCTTTAAAAGGTGCTTTTTCATCACCAAAGTGAACAGAAAGCGCTTTTACATCTAACAATGCCATTCTGCCCCCTATTGTTTTAATTTTGGATCGAGTGCATCACGCAACCCATCACCCATTAAGTTAAATGCTAAAACAAGCGATAAAATTACTAAACCTGGAATAGTAACCAACCAGTTTGCAGCCTGCATAAAGCTACGTGATTCAGATAACATAGTACCCAATTCTGGTGTTGGTGGTTTGGCACCAATACCTAAGAAACCTAAAGTCGCTAATTCTAAAATAGCGTTAGAAATCCCCATCGTCATTTGTACAATGAGAGGTGCTAGGCAATTCGGTAAAATGACAATAAACATTAAACGTAATACGCTTGCTCCCGCCACTCGTGAAGAGGTGACATAATCTCTGTTTTTCTCATTCAATACCGCCGCACGTGTTAAACGCACATAACTTGGAATGGATACCACGGCAATCGCCAACGTCGCATTCGTTAAAGAAGGCTCTAAAATTGACACCACCACAATGGTTAAAAGCAAGTTTGGGATAGCCAACATAATGTCAATAAAACGAACAATTAATGTATCTAATGCCCCGCCATAATAGCCGGCAAGCAAACCAAGACTCGTCCCTAAAATGCAAGATAAAATCACAATAATGAAACCCGCAAAAACAGAAATGCGTGTACCATAAATAATACGAGAAAGAATATCTCGGCCAATGTCATCTGTACCCAGTAAATAAGCAGAATTACCACCGTCATACCAAGCTGGTGGTAGCAATAAAGCTGAACGATTTTGTTCGATAGGATCAAAAGGTGCTATCCAAGGGGCAAAAATACTGATTAATGCCACAGCAAGGATAAAAGTGAGGCCAATCACCGCCCCTTTATTTTGTTTGAAATAAAACCAAAACTCCTGCAACGGTGTGCGAGGAGCAAAAGTTTCAATAGATAGAGTTTGTTCCGTCATTAATAAGGCTCCTTATTGATGGCGAATACGTGGGTTTACCACGCCATAAAGTAAATCGATCGTCAAATTCACCACAATAATAATTGTAGCAATAATCAACACGGCGCCTTGTAAGACGGGATAATCGCGATTGATAATCGCATCAATGATCCATTTACCAATGCCTGGCCATGAGAAAATTGTTTCGGTTAAAACTGCACCAGATAATAATTGTCCTACAATCAAGCCCACAACGGTCACAACAGGGATAAGTGCATTGCGTAGCGCATGAAAAATGACAATTCGGGAATAACTTAAGCCTTTCGCTTTTGCAGTACGAATATAATCTTCCCCTAACACTTCCAACATTGAAGAACGTGTCATTCTAGTAATTACTGCAAGTGGAATAGTACCTAATACAATAGCTGGTAGAATCAATGACTTAACTGCATTTTCAAAAGCGCCTGGCACACCTGAAAGCCAAGTATCGATTAACATAAAACCGGTTGGTGTATCGATCCAGAAACTGTCTTCTAAACGTCCCCCTTGTGGCAAACCAAACCAAGGTGAAACATATAAGATCAAAATTAATCCCCACCAGAAAATTGGCATGGAATAACCAGTTAAGGACATGGCTGTCACAGTATGAGAAATCCAGCTATCTTTTTTGACGGCCGCAATCGTTCCTAACGTAATGCCAGCAATTAACGACCAAAATAGCGCAAAGAAAGCCAATTCAAACGTGGCAGGAAAGAGCGTGAAAAACTCCCTCAGAACAGGTTGTCGAGTACGGAATGATTCACCAAAATCGCCTTGTATTACATTACCAATATAATTGAAATATTGTTGATACAACGGTAAATCAAGACCAAGTTGCTTCATCATTTGTTGATGAACTTCGGGTGTTAAACCTCGCTCTCCCATCATAATCTCCACGGGATCACCCGGAATAAAATGAATGAGAGCAAAAGTCACAAAAGTAATGGCGATAAAGGTAGGAATCACCATTAAAATACGTTTTAAAATAAATTTAAACATCTACTTCCCACATGATAAAAGTGCGGTCGTTTCTTCGAACGTTTTCGCACTGGCATATTGAATATGAACACTACTATTCATACTCGTTGCAATAAAATCCTCCCGATTCTACCGCACTTTTTCTAATTTTGCCAAATGCGCAATCAGCCACTTAATGCCTTGAGCTTGGAAAGCAATTTGTAAACGGGTGTTATTGTCTGAGCCTTCAACGTTTATGACAGTGCCAAAACCAAACTTTTCATGTTTCACTTTTTGTCCCATTTTCCATTCATTTTCTGGCAAACTCGTGCTTAAACTTCCTACTTTCGCTTGGTTTAATGCTCGAGTCACCGTTCCGCGCAAACGGATTTCTTGAATACACTCTGGTGGCAATTCTGTAATAAAACGTGAAGGTAAATGGCGTTCTTCTTTCGTGTAAACACGACGGCTTTCTGCATAACAAATCGTCAGTTTTTGCTTAGCTCGAGTAATGCCCACATAAGCAAGACGGCGTTCTTCCTCCAAACGACCAGGCTCTTCAAATGAACGGAAACTTGGGAATACGCCCTCTTCTACTCCCACCATAAATACGCGCGGGAACTCCAAGCCTTTTGCAGAGTGTAAGGTCATCATTTCCACACAAGATTGATGCGGCGAAGCCTGCTCTTCTCCCGCTTCTAAAGAAGCATGAGTTAAAAAGGCGGTAAGATCGGTCATATCCTCTGCTTCATCAGGTTTGATAAATTCTCGGGTTGCCGTCACCAATTCTTCTAAATTTTCAATGCGCACTTCACCTTTCTCGCCTTTTTCCTGTTTATACATATCGTATAAGCCAGAATGTTTAATCACGAAATCGGTCTGTGCAAACAGTGGCATCTCGGCTGTATCCACCTGTAAAGAATTAATCAACTCCTGGAAACGCAATAATGCAGTTGAAGCTCGCCCCGTTAGCATATTTTCTTGTGTGGCCACTTGCACAGCTTGCCATAAGGTAATTTGACGTTCACGGGTTAAATTTCGTAACACATCTAAAGTACGATCGCCAATACCACGTGTAGGGGTATTAATTACTCGTTCAAACGCGGCATCATCTTGACGATTATTAATTAAACGTAAATATGCCAACGCATCTTTAATTTCTTGGCGTTCGAAGAATCGCATCCCGCCATAAATTCGATAAGGAATTTGACAACGAATCAAGGCTTCTTCAATGACACGAGATTGGCTATTACTACGATATAAAACAGCACAATCATCTAATTTCCCACCGTCATCTACCCAGTTTTGGATTTGAGACGCCACAAATTTCGCTTCATCTAACTCATTAAATGCTGCATAAATACCAACTGGCTCGCCCATTTCACCGTCGGTCCATAAATTCTTACCGAGACGATCGCTATTATTCGAAATAAGTTGGTTGGCACTTTTCAGAATATTGCCGGTAGAGCGATAATTTTGCTCCAAACGAATAGTTTCAGCATTGAAATCTTTTAGGAATTTTTGAATATTTTCGACCTGTGCACCACGCCAACCATAAATGGATTGGTCATCATCGCCCACAATCATCACTTTGCCCGTATTACCGGCAAGAATTTTGATCCAGGCATATTGGATTTTATTGGTATCTTGAAACTCATCCACCAAAACATGCTGAAAACGTTGCTGATAACGTTGCAAAATCACGGGCTTTTTAGCAAATAATTCATACGCACGAATTAACAATTCAGCAAAATCCACCAAGCCCGCACGATCACAAGTATCTTGATAAATTTGATAAATCTTAATCCACTCTTTTTCCTGACGGTCACCAAAATCATTAATATCTTGCGGTCTTAAACCTTCATCTTTTTTATTATTGATATACCAGCACGCTTGTTTCGGCGGAAACGCTTTATCATCATAATTGTGTAATTTCATCAAGCGTTTCACTAAACGAAGCTGATCTTCAGAATCCAAAATTTGGAAATCTTGTGGCAAGTTCACATCTAAATGGTGAGCGCGTAATAATCGATGGGCAATGCTATGGAATGTGCCAATCCACATGCCAAATAAATTGGATTGAGCATGTTTGGATAAAGTATCTTGAATACGATGTCGCATTTCAGCAGCGGCTTTATTGGTAAAAGTAACCGCCATAATGCTGCCTTCAGAAATACTTTCTACGGCAATCAACCAAGCAATACGATGAGTCAATACACGAGTTTTACCACTTCCAGCACCAGCAAGCACAAGGTAATTGCCACGTGGTGCAGCCACTGCTTCACGTTGTTTATCATTCAAGCCATCAAGTAATTCTGAAATATCCATTGCTCTTATTTTAATCTGGTTAAATTTACAGGGATTATAGTGGGAATTATACTTTTAAACAATATATTTACAAATATCCCCCATCCGCTTAATATTAGCCGCCCTAACAATACTTATAAATTAAGGAACCAAAAGGAAACACAATGTCAATTAAAACAACGCTAAAATTAACCGCACTTTCAGCCCTAACCGCCCTCGCGTACACTTCTCACGCACAGGCTGAAGGAAAACTTACCGTCTATTGCAGCGTACAAAACGTACTATGCGAAAAAGTCACGCAAGCCTTTAGTAAAAAATACAATGTAGATGCACAATTTGTGCGTAATAGTACAGGCGTCGTATTAGGCAAAATTAAAGCTGAAAAAGAAAACCCACAAGCTGATTTCTGGTTTGGTGGCACCATTGAACCTCATCTTCAAGCGGCTGAATTAGGCTTACTTGAATCCTATCGTTCCCCATTACAAAAAGACATCATGCCACAATTTAAATCTTTAATGGAGCAACGTGGTAATTTCACTTCTATTATTTACTTAATGGAACTAGGCATTGGGGTCAATACTAAAAAATTGAAAGAATTGAATATTCCTGCCCCAAAATGTTATGCAGATCTGATAAAACCAGAATATCAAGGTCAAATTCAATATCCAGATCCTCGCGTTTCGGGTACAGGTTATTCACTTATCAGTACTTTTTCCACATTATGGGGAGAAGAAAAAGCTTTCGATTATTTGAAAAAATTAGAACCTAATCTCATGCAACATACCAAAACAGGTCTTGCGAGCAACTATTTGGCTAACGGTACCGTAGCGATTGATTTAGGTTTTATGCTGGTTTACCTGCGTGAGAAGAAAAATGGTGCGCCAGTTGAAGGTATTTTACCATGCGAAGGCGTAGGTTATTCTTTAGGCGGGGCAAGCATCATTAAAGGATCTAGAAATCTTGATAATGCCAAACTGTTTATGGATTTTGTGCTAAGCAAAGAAGCCCAAGAAATTCCTTGGAAAGAATCAGACTCTTATCAACTTCCAACCAATATCCATGCAGAACCTGCACCAGGTTTCCTGCCAGCTAGCAAATTAAAACTGATAGATATTGATTTTATGAAATTTGGTACGGATCAAGAAGGCAAACGCCTGACTCAACGTTGGGTTTCTGAAGTACTCTTAGAGGGTAAATCGCCAAAAGAATAAACGGAATAAAAAAAAGTGCGGTCAAAAATAAGAATGTTTTGACTGCACTTTTTTTTAACATATGAAACTAAGCTAAAACAAATCGCTCTTTCCCAGAATAAATATTGGCTTTTCCTGGGCGAGCAAAGCCGATAAGGGAAAGATTGTGTTGTTCAGCCATATTGACGGCAAGATCTGTTGCTGCAGAAATCGCAACAAGTAATTCGATACCACAAGCTACCGATTTTTGAACCATTTCATAACTGGCTCGACTTGAAACAAGTACAAATCCTTGCGGTTGATTTTGTTTAGCATGCCAGCCAATTAATTTATCTAGCGCTACATGTCGCCCTACATCTTCTCGAATCGCAAGTAAATTGCCGGATAAATCAAAAAAGGCCGCTGCATGTGTTGCGCCTGTTTCTTTTCCGAGTTCTTGATTGGCTTGTAATTGTTCTAAACAGCCATCTAATAAATTTAAATTAACTTGGAAAGTGCGGTCTAATTTTGGCAATTTTTTATAAACTTGTGAGATTTGTTCTGTGCCGCAAATGCCACATCCTGTTCTGCCTGTTAATGTTCGACGATGATCTTTTAATGCCACAAATTGACGGCTAGACAATTCAATTTGCACTTCAATACCATTGCATACTTCCACCACATCAATGCCATAAATATCCGATTTTTTCTCAATAATACCTTCTGCGAGTGAAAAGCCTAAAGCAAAATCCTCTAAATCTTGTGGAGAACACATCATGACGGTATGCGCAATACCATTATAGACAAGAGAAACAGGGACTTCCGCAGCCAGACTATCTTGTTTTTCAATGAAAAGTGCGGTTGGATTTTCAGGTGTTTTTTTTAAAAAATTGATTGTTTTTTGGATTATCCAGTGCATTACTTTTTCCCAATAAAATGACTGTTGTAAAAATGTTACTTTTTTTTAACAAAAAATGTTTGTTTTGTGATCTATCTCAAGTTTTAAAGCGATTATAACAAGTTTTGATTATAGATTTTCGGTTAAAAAATAGTTAAAATCGGCTCCGTTTAAATTGGTTATTATTATAATCAATTTAATGGTTGATACGTTATTTTAACGAAATCAAATAAATTATCTACACGAATTTATACTATCGAATATCTTAACGGTTCGCCGTTATGAAGGAGTGATTATGCAGGTCTCTAGACGTAAGTTCTTTAAGATCTGTGCAGGTGGTATGGCGGGGACGTCTGCGGCAATGTTGGGCTTTGCACCATCATCGGTCTTAGCAGCACCACGTGAATACAAATTATTACGGGCGTTTGAATCCCGTAACACCTGTACATATTGTGCAGTGAGCTGTGGTATGTTGTTATATAGCACAGGCAAACCTTACGATGCTTTAAGCAGCCATACAGGCACCAATACCCGTTCTAAATTATTCCACCTTGAAGGTGATCCAGACCATCCGGTAAGCCGTGGGGCATTATGTCCTAAAGGTGCTGGCGCGTTGGACTATGTTAATAGTGAAAGCCGTGCATTATACCCTGAATATCGAGCACCGGGTTCTGACAAATGGGTTCGTCTTTCTTGGGAAGAAGCAATCAAACGAGTTTCTCGTTTACTTAAAGATGACCGTGATGCTAACTTTGTTGAAAAAGATGCAAGTGGCAAAACCGTTAACCGTTGGACAACTACAGGTATTATGACCGCCTCCGCCATGAGCAACGAGGCCGCACTTCTTACTCATAAATGGGTGCGGATGTTGGGCATGGTTCCGATGTGTAACCAAGCGAATACTTGACACGGACCAACGGTAGCAAGTCTTGCTCCATCATTTGGTCGCGGTGCCATGACAAACAACTGGGTTGACATCAAAAACGCCAATCTTATTATTGTTCAAGGTGGTAACCCTGCTGAAGCTCACCCTGTTGGCTTCCGTTGGGCGATCGAAGCGAAGAAAAAGGGTGCGAAAATCATCGTGGTTGACCCTCGCTTTAACCGTACAGCTTCTGTAGCTGACCTTCATGCGCCAATTCGTTCCGGTTCTGATATCGCATTCTTAATGGGTGTGATCCGTTACTTATTGGAAACGAATCAAATTCAACACGAATACGTTAAACATTATACCAATGCTTCATTCTTAGTTGATGAAGGCTTCAAATTTGAAGATGGTTTATTCGTAGGTTTTGATGAAGAAAAACGTGCTTACGATAAATCAAAATGGAATTATCAATTTGATGAGAATGGTTTTGCTAAACGTGATATGACCTTACAAAATCCACGTTGTGTGATTAATATCTTGAAAGATCACGTTTCTCGCTATACACCAGAAATGGTTGAACGTATCACCGGTGTTAAACAAAAACTCTTCTTACAAATCTGTGAGGAAATTGGTAAGACCTCTGCACCAAATAAAACCATGACGCACTTGTATGCGTTAGGCTTTACTGAGCACACAATCGGTACACAAAACATTCGCTCAATGGCGATGATCCAATTACTCTTAGGTAATATGGGGATGCCAGGTGGCGGTATTAATGCATTACGTGGACACTCAAACGTACAAGGTACAACTGATATGGGCTTGTTGCCGATGTCTTTACCGGGTTATATGCGTTTGCCGAATGACAAAGATACGTCTTACGAACAATACATTAATTCGATTACGCCAAAAGATATCGTACCAAACCAAACAAACTACTATCGTAATACCTCGAAATTCTTCGTGAGTATGATGAAAACGTTCTATGGTGATAAAGCAACCAAAGAAAATGGTTGGGGTTTCGATTTCTTACCTAAAGCAGACCGCTTATACGACCCTATCACTCATGTTAAGTTAATGAATGATGGCAAATTGAACGGTTGGATTTTACAAGGTTTCAACGTATTAAACTCATTACCGAACAAAAACAAAACTGTTGCAGGTATGAGCAAATTGAAATTCTTAATCGTGATGGATCCGCTTCAAACTGAATCTTCTGAATTCTGGAAAAACTTTGGTGAATCAAACAATGTGAATCCAGCAGATATTCAAACTGAAGTATTCCGTTTACCAACCACCTGTTTCGCAGAAGAAGATGGTTCTATTGCTAACTCTGGTCGTTGGGCTCAATGGCACTGGAAAGGCTGTGACCAACCAGGTGAAGCGTTACCAGATGTTGAAATTCTTTCTATGATTCGTGAAGAAATGCATCACCTTTATCAAAAAGAAGGTGGCCGCGGTATCGAATCTTTCGAAGCGATGACTTGGAACTATGCTCAACCGCATTCACCAAGTTCTGTAGAATTAGCGAAAGAATTAAACGGTTACGCACTAGCTGATCTTCTCGATGCAGATGGCAACGTCATGTATAAAAAAGGTCAATTACTCAGTGGATTCGCTCACTTACGTGATGATGGTACAACTTCATCAGGTAACTGGATCTATGTGGGTCAATGGACTGAAAAAGGTAACCAAACCGCAAACCGTGACAACTCTGATCCATCAGGGTTAGGTTGTACATTAGGTTGGGGCTTCGCATGGCCAGCAAACCGTCGTATCCTTTACAGCCGTGCTTCACTTGATATTAACGGTAACCCTTGGGATAAACACCGTCAATTAATCAAATGGAACGGTAAAAACTGGAACTGGTTAGATGTGGCTGACTATGGCACACAACCGCCGGGTTCTGATGCAGGTCCATTCATTATGTCTGCTGAAGGTGTAGGTCGTTTATTCGCTGTAGATAAAATTACAACGGGTCCATTACCTGAACACTATGAACCAATTGAAAGCCCGATTGACACTAACCCACTACACCCAAGTGTAGTCTCTGATCCGACTGTTCGTATTTATAAAGAAGACCGTGAATTTATCGGTTCAAACAAAGACTTCCCTTATGTGGCAACGACTTATCGTTTGACCGAGCACTTCCACAGTTGGACAGCTCAATCTGCGTTAAATATTATCGCCCAACCACAACAATTCGTGGAAATTGGTGAGAAATTAGCAGCAGAAAAAGGCATCCAAAAAGGTGATATGGTGAAAATTACTTCTCGCCGTGGCTACATTAAAGCCGTTGCAGTGGTAACAAAACGTTTGAAAGATTTAGAAGTCGACGGACGTACCGTACATCACGTGGGTATTCCAATTCACTGGAATATGAAAGCCTTAAATGGTAAAGGTAATCGTGGTTTCTCCACCAACACCTTAACACCATCTTGGGGTGAAGCAGTCACTCAAACACCAGAATATAAAACATTCTTGGTAAACATTGAGAAAGCGGAGGCATAATATGGCAGGAAGTGGTCAAGGCGTTCAATCGCAAGACATTATCAAGGTCTCCGCTACGTCTGGTTTAACACCAGCACCTCAAGCGCGTGATCATAAAGTTGAAGTCGCAAAATTAATCGACGTATCCACCTGTATCGGTTGTAAAGCCTGTCAGGTGGGCTGTTCAGAGTGGAATGACATCCGTTCTGATGTTAATGCTCAATGTGTGGGGATCTACGATAACCCTATAGATCTCAACGCAAAAGCGTGGACAGTAATGCGCTTTAACGAAGTTGAAGAAAATGATCGTTTAGAATGGTTAATCCGTAAAGATGGTTGTATGCACTGTTCAGAACCAGGCTGTTTAAAAGCTTGTCCTGCACCAGGCGCAATTATCCAATATGCGAACGGTATCGTGGATTTCCAATCTGATAAATGTATCGGTTGTGGTTACTGTATCGCAGGTTGTCCGTTCAACATTCCACGTATGAACCCAGAAGACAACCGTGTGTACAAATGTACCCTTTGTGTGGATCGTGTATCTGTGGGCCAAGAACCGGCTTGCGTGAAAACCTGTCCAACCGGTGCAATTCGTTTCGGTTCTAAAGAAGAGATGAAACTCTACGCAGAACAACGTGTTGCTGACTTAAAAGCACGTGGTTACGAAAATGCGGGTATCTACGACCCTGAAGGCGTAGGTGGTACACACGTAATGTATGTATTACACCATGCAGATAAACCTGAGCTTTATTCTGGTCTTCCAAAAGATCCAAAAGTTGACCTCACCGTCACCCTTTGGAAAGATGTCTTGAAACCAGTAGCGGCTGTAGCAATGGGTGGTCTAGCACTTGCTGAAATCGCTCACTACTTAGCTGTGGGTCCAAACGTTGAAGAAGACGTAGAAGATCATCACCATGAATTTGAAGAAGAAGATAAAAAAGGGGGCAAAGATGAGTAAGATTGAGATTAGCAATGATACTCGAATCATTCGTCATAGAACGCCTGCTCGTTTTAGCCACTGGTTACTCGTAATCTGCTTCTTTATGACAATGTTCACTGGTGTGGCATTCTTCTTCCCAGATTTTGCGTGGTTAACTGAGATTTTAGGTACTCCGCAACTGGCTCGAGCAATTCACCCGTTCACCGGTATCATTATGTTCGTTGCCTTTATTTTCCTCGGCTATCTTTACTGGGATCACAACATTCCAGAGAAAAACGATATTCGTTGGTTAAAAGGCATCGTTGAAGTATTAAAAGGGAATGAGCACGCTGTTGCAGATAATGGCAAGTATAACCTTGGTCAAAAAATGTTGTTCTGGACATTGAACTTGGCGATGGTCACTTTACTTGTAACCGGTATCATTATGTGGCGTCAGTATTTCTCGCACTACTTCTCTATTCCGGTATTGCGTTTTGCGATTTTCCTTCACTCTTTAAGTGCATTCATGTTGTTCACCGGTATTTTGGTACACATGTACATGGCATTCTGGATTAAAGGATCTATTCGCGGTATTGTGGAAGGTTGGGTAACCGTCCGTTGGGCGAAAAAACACCACCCGAAATGGTATCGAGATGAAGTACTTCCTAAGCTAGAAGAAGACCTTGAAAATGAAGCTGAAGGTAAAAAAGTAAAAACCAAAGCATTGTTCAAAGGTATCAATGGCTAAAATCAAAAAGTGCGGTTAAAATTGACCGCACTTTTTCTTATCAATACTTAAGAGATTATTATGAGTATCAAAATCTTATCTGCAGACGAAATCAAACAAAAAAAGAATTCATACGATATTCCACCTGTTTTGTTTGCTAACCCTAAAAATCTTTATCAACGTCGTGCAAAACGTTTAAGAGAATTAGCAAAAAATCATCCATTGGCTGATTATTTACTCTTTGCTGCAGATGTTGTAGAAAGCCAATTAAGCGTATTTGAAAAAAATCCATTAGAAACACAGCAATTCGATAACTTAAACGAAATCGAGCCGTTAAATGCTAAAACATTTAAACGCTCAAGTATTTGGATTGAATATCTCAAAGAAATTTTACATAGCATTAAACCAAAAGCGAATGAACAGGTTATTGCTACCATTGAAAATCTTGAAAAAGCCTCTGATAAAGAGCTTGAAGAAATGGCGACTCATCTTTTAAGCCAAGAATTTAATTTAGTGAGCACTGATAAAGCTGTCTTTATATGGGCGGCACTTTCTCTTTATTGGTTACAATTGGCGCAACAAATTCCTCATAACAGCCGCCAAGAAGGGACTGACAATCTACATTACTGCCCTGTTTGTGGTTCGGCTCCTGTTGCAAGCGTGGTGCATATTGGCACATCACAAGGTTTACGTTATTTACACTGTAGCCTTTGTGAAAGTGAGTGGAATTTAGTGCGTGCTCAATGTACTAACTGCAATGAACACAAAAATCTTGAATTGTGGTCATTAAATGAAGAGCTTGCACTCATTCGTGCTGAAACCTGTGGTGATTGCCAAAGCTACTTAAAAATCATGTTCCAAGAAAAAGATCCGAACGTTGAAGCGGTAGCGGATGATTTAGCATCGATTTTCTTAGATATTGAAATGGAAGAAAAAGGCTTCGCGCGCAGTGGATTAAATCCATTTGTCTTCCCAGCAGAAGAAGTGTAATGTCTTACTTTTAAGATAAGCAAAGTGCGGTCAAAATTGACCGCACTTTTGCATTCTAGAGATAACATGCCATCACAACAGCATTTTCTCGTCCACCATCCGGTTTGGGATAATAATTCTTACGAATATCAACCTCATTAAATCCCAACTTTTCATAAAGAAAACGAGCCGGATTCGACTCTCGTACTTCCAGCCAAAGGGTTTGAATACCTTTCTCTTTAAGCTCATTCATTAAACCTTGCAATAAAAACGAACCATAGCCCTTTCCTTGTTGAACCGGATCTATCGCAATATTGAATAATGTGGCTTCATCTAATACCGTTTGGCAAATAGCAAAACCAAGCACTTGCTCTTTTTCCACTAATTTCAAATTGAGATAACGCTCGCCGACATTATTTTTCAATGTTCCCAATGACCAAGGCACAAGGTGTGCTGCTTGTTCAATTTCATATAAGCGATCCATATCGCATTCTTCAATAGGAAAAAGAGAAGGCATAATTAAATTTGTTGGATTTGTTGCCAAAGCTCACGCTTAGCTTGGCTATTTTGCTGGAATTGTTGCCAATCAACAGAGCGATAAACACGCTCTGCATTTAAGCAATAAGGTAAAGTGCGGTCAATTTCATCTGCATTTTCAGCTAATAACCAATACCGCACAGAATGTTGTAATGTTATATGTTGAATTTGATCGAAATTCAGGCAAAGGCAATCTTCTTTGTTTAACTCGAGTGCGAGTCGAACATCTGAAAAAAGCGGGGAGTTAGATACATTATCTTTTGCCACCACAATAAATTTCACTTGTTCAGAAACACTCACACCGACCGCCCCTTGTAATACTTCTGGACGATGGAGCTGCCAACGGGTTATCCCCATTTCATTTAAAAGAAGATTGCGTCTATCCATAGATTAACGAGCGATAGTATCTAGCGGATAATCTCTTAAACCTTTAACAATTGCTTGTTCTTGCGCTTCGGTTGGTTTTTCTTGATATGCTTTTAAGCTACGGAAAGAAAGAATATTTTTCGCTTGATAAACCACGGCGATAAAACGTTGGAAATCTTTACCATCACAAGCATAGTAAACATCTGAAGCGCTACCAATTGTTTTTAACTCACATACTTTTTTGTTTGCATCAAGATATTTTGTCGTTAATGCAGGAACATGTGAAACATCTTTTAGATAATAGGTTTCACTCATAATGAATTTACGATTGCTACGATCTACATTCGCCGCTCCACTTAAGAAACGCGGATCTTCTGATTTATCAAAAGCTTTCGTTTGTTTATAAAATTTTTCGCCGTTGAAAGTAACTTCTTGGTTACCTTTTTTGATACGCTCAAACTGCGCATCTAAGCTTTGTGCTTGTGCTGCAGGTAATTCAACTGTTGAGCTTGTTGGTAAGGTTGAAGGTTGTTGTTTGCTACCTTGAAGTTGTTCGATTAATTGACAGCCGGACAATAAACTTGCCATTGCGACTGCAGTGATGATTTTTTTCATAAATAATTCCTTAATAAATACGTTTAAATCGTTTTCTTTTGTTAGAATAGCGCGTAATTTTAACCAATAAACCACAGGATTTAAAGCGTGATTTCTCTCGAAAGCGAAGTTTTACAACGCCATCTTCCCCTTTTTAGCGGTAAATCAATTCTTCTTGCCGGCGGCATTAATGATGATTTTCCTCAAATATTGCAAAAACATTGCCAATCCGTGCAGGTTTGGAGTTGGTATTTTGATTATGCCAAAACCCAAAGTGCGGTCAATTTTGAGGTTGAATTTCAGCCGCAAGCCGATTTGATTATTTATTATTGGACGAAGAATAAACAAGAAGTGAATTTTCAGCTGATGCAACTACTCGCCAAAAGTAAAATTGGTCAAGAAGTGTTAATTATCGGAGAAAATCGTTGTGGTGTCCGCTCTGCTGAAAAACTGCTTGAACCTTATGGTGAAATTGGCAAAATCGACTCTGCGCGTCGTTGTGGCTTATATCATTTTTCCTTACAAAAACAACCGCACTTTGATCTTCAATCTTATTGGAAATGCTACCAAAATGATGCATTAGGCGATCTCCGTATTTACAGCTTACCGGGGGTATTCAGTGCCAATGAACTTGATAGCGGCACATCACTTCTACTTTCTACCTTAACATCACCAATTCAAGGGAAAGTGTTAGACGTTGGTTGTGGGGCGGGTGTCATTGGCTCCATGATCAAAAAACATCACCCTAAAGCGGATATCACAATGACCGATATTCATGCGATGGCAATTCAATCTGCCCGTCAAACACTTGCTGAAAACCAGCTTGAAGGTCAGGTTATCGCAAGTGATGTGTTTTCCCATATTGAGGGAAAATTTGATCTGATTATTTCAAACCCGCCTTTCCACGATGGAATCGATACCGCTTATCGTGCGGTGAAAGAACTTATTCAACAAGCAAAATGGCATTTGACCGCAGGTGGTGAACTTCGTATTGTTGCTAATGCATTTCTGCCCTATCCCGATTTATTAGCACAACATTTCGGTAAGTTTGAAATCCTTGCTCAAACCACCAAATTTAAAGTGTATTCCGTGAGAAATTAAGGAGAAAACAATGTTTGTAACCAGTTCAGCCATTCAAAATGGTGCTTTTGAAGACAAATATGGCAAACGCGGCACACAATTTAGCCCCAATGGTATGCCAACCTACTCTATTCCCTTTGAAATTCACGATGCCCCTCAAGGCACTAAATCCTTTGCAGTTGTCTTAGAAGATAAAGACGCAATTACGGCAAGTGGCTTTGTGTGGATTCATTGGCTTATCGCGGATCTTGAACGTACCGTTATACACGAAAATGAAAGCCAAACCGCAACAGATTATGTACAAGGTGCAAATACTTGGGCGAGTAAATTAGGTCAATTTGATATCGAAGAAGCGTCATTCTATGGCGGTATGGCACCACCAAACTGCTTGCATCGTTACGAGCTTATTGTATATGCGCTCGATACCAAACTTAACCTGAAACCGGGATTCCGTTTTAATGATCTACATTTTGCGATGCAAGGGCATATATTGGATCAAGCTGTGATAATGGGCACTTATGATGTTTAATCATTTATAACTCATCCTAAAAACACCATAAAAAATGACCGCACTTCAACAAAGTGCGGTCATTTCTTTTAAGATTTTATAACGTGATTTTATTCGCGTCTTGCACTAATTTCGCGTGTGCTTTTTTCTGTTCTTTCATCTTATTGCTCGTTTCACGGCGTTGAGTAGAAAGATCCGCATTACGAATATTATAGTCATCAACACGACTTTCGTAGTCATCACGCATATTTTCGATAATCGCACGAACATCTTCAATGCTCATATCATCGTGAATATATTGATTTAAGTTATCCAACAACAACACTCTTTTTTGATTGTCGCGAATTTTACGGTTGTTATCTTCAATGTCTCGCTTAAGTTTATTTTTTAAACGATATAAACGTACATACTCTAACACTTCTTGGAAGGATTTATTTACATTTCCCATGATCGACTCTCTCAAAGTTAAAAACAAACTTCAGGTAATGTAGCTTTTTTTTTCGTCTCCGTCAAAAGCTTAACTTTAAATTGATGGATTAGATCAAAAAACTGTTTGATTTAGTTGATTATCCTATTCGGTAGTGGTAAAAATGAAGAATCTATTCAAAATAAAATAAGGAAACACAATGTCAAAAGTCTTTAATTTTAGTGCTGGTCCAGCCATGATTTTCCCTGAGGTCCTACAAAAAGCACAAGCTGAGCTCACTAACTGGCTTGATCAAGGTGTATCGGTAATGGAAGTCAGTCACCGTGGCAAATATTTTATGGAATTGATTGCTCAAGCAGAAAAAGATCTACACGAGGTGTATCACATTCCAGATAACTATCGTGTGTTATTCCTACAAGGTGGGGCTCGTGGTCAATTTGCGGCATTACCGATGAACTTAATCGGTGAGAAAGGCAAAGCACTTTATTTAAATAGCGGCCACTGGTCTGCAACTGCAGCGAAAGAAGCACGTAACTTTGCTGAAATTGATGAAATTACCATTGTGGAAAATGGTGAGCATACACAGATCACCAATCTTGATTTCAGCGAAATCGCTGAACAATACGATTACGTTCACTACTGCCCAAATGAAACAATCAGTGGTGTGGAAATTTTTGATGTACCAAATGTTGGAAATGCTGTTCTCGTGGCGGATATGTCATCTAATATCCTTTCTCGTGAAATTGATATTAGCAAATTTGGTGTCATTTATGCGGGTGCGCAAAAAAACCTTGGCCCCGCAGGAATTACGCTCGTGATTATTCGTGATGATTTAATTGGTCATGCTCGCCAAGCAACCCCATCTATTTGGAATTACGCCACACAACGTGATGCTGACTCCATGATCAATACCCCACCAACCTTTGCTTGGTATCTCTGTTCATTGGTCTTCAAACATATTCAAGCAATCGGTGGCTTAAAAGAAATTGCAAAACGTAACGCAGTGAAAGCACAAACCCTTTATGACTACATTGATAGCAGTAAACTCTATCGTAACGTCGTAGCTAAAGAAAACCGTTCAACCATGAATGTGACATTTGTAACAGGTAATCCAGAACTTGATGCTAAATTTGTCGCAGAATCTACAGCTGCCGGTCTTCAAGCCTTAAAAGGCCACAAAGTGCTAGGTGGCATGCGCGCCTCTATCTATAATGCAATGCCATTAGAGGGTGTACAAGCGCTCATTGAATTCATGAAAAAATTTGAAGCTGAAAATAGCTAATTATCTGATTCATTAAACTCAACATGCGGGCTGAAAGGCCCGCTCGTTTTTATAAGGAAAGCATATGCAATACATCAACGTCGCCAATCAAGGCGTAAAATCTCTTTCGCCTTATCAAGCGGGGAAACCAATCGAAGAACTCAAACGCGAATTAGGCATTACTAATATCGTTAAACTTGCCTCAAATGAAAACCCTTTCGGTTTTCCTGAAAGTGCGAAAAAAGCCATTCAAGCCCAACTTGATCATTTAACTCGTTATCCTGATGCGAATGGTTTTGAACTTAAAGCGGCTATTGCAAAAAAATTTGGTGTGCAACCAAACCAAATCACCCTTGGTAATGGTTCTAACGATTTATTAGAGCTCTTTGCTCATACCTTTGCGGGTGAGCATGATGAAGTGATTTATTCACAATATGCTTTTATTGTTTACCCTTTAGTGACCAAAGCCATTAATGCCGTCGCAAAAGAAATTCCAGCTAAGAATTGGGGGCATGATTTAAACGGATTTTTGACCGCACTTTCAGATAAAACCAAGCTGATTTTTATTGCCAATCCAAACAATCCAACTGGGAATTTCCTAACGGAAGCAGAATTGGATGCCTTCTTAGCCAAAGTGCCTGAAAATGTGATTGTAGTATTAGATGAGGCTTATACCGAATTTACTCATCCAAGCGAACGCGTTAATTCTTTTTCATTACTGGAAAAATACCCGAATCTTATCGTTTCACGCTCACTATCGAAAGCTTATGGACTTGCGGGTTTACGTATTGGCTACGCGGTCTCTAATCCTGAAATTGCAGATTTATTAAATCGTGTTCGTCAGCCATTTAACTGTAATAGTCTTGCTTTGACCAGTGCGATTGCGGTGATGAACGATGATGCCTTTGTCGAAAAAGTGGCTGAGAACAATCGCCAAGAAATGAAACGTTATGAGGCCTTCTGCCAACAATATGGTTTAGACTTTATTCCATCTAAAGGTAACTTTATTACCATTGATTTTAAACAACCGGCCGCACCAATTTATGATGCATTATTACGTGAAAGCGTCATTGTTCGTCCTATTGCTGGTTATGGCATGCCAAATCACTTACGCATCAGTATTGGCTTACCACAAGAAAATGACAAATTTTTTACTGCACTCGTTAAAGTGCTTAATTTAGGAAATGAAAAATAGGAGCTTTTATGACTCAAGTAACAATGATGGGTAATCCCATTGAAGTAAGCGGCAACTTTCCCCAAAAAGGAGAGAAAGTGACCGCACTTACGCTCACCAATAAAGAACTCACTGACGTCACGCTTGATACTTATGCAGGAAAACGCAAAGTTTTAAATATTTTCCCAAGTATTGATACAGGTGTATGTGCAACTTCTGTTCGCAAATTCAATCAACAAGCAGCTAATTTAAAAAATGCTGTGGTACTTTGCATTTCAGCTGATTTACCTTTTGCACAAGCACGATTCTGCGGTGCGGAAGGTATTGAGATCGTAGAAACGCTTTCTACTTTCCGTCATAAAGAAGTCCATGAAAACTTAGGGGTAAATATCACAACTGGTCCAATCGCGGGCTTGACTGCTCGTTCAGTGATTGTCTTAGATGAAAACAATAACGTGTTACATAGTGAATTGGTGTCTGAAATTAAAGATGAGCCAAATTATGAAGCTGCGTTAGCCACACTATAATGAATAAGGCGCTTTTTCATAAAAAGCGCCTTTTATTTATTCAGGAAAGATTTCGTTCAATATCAATGCTATCCCATCATCATTATGCGAAGCGGTGATACGATTCGCGGCCTGTTTAATCTCATCCGGTGCATTGCCCATTGCAACGCCTAATCCCACGCTTTCTAGCATATCTAAATCGTTAAAGTTATCACCGAAAGCGACACATTCTTCCATCTTCACATGAAAATAATCTTCAAGAAAACGTACCGCATTACCTTTCGTCGCTGACTTATGCATTACCTCAAGGAAATTCGCATGAGAACGGCAGATACTTAAATGTGGGAATTTCTCTTTCAAGACTTGCTCAATACTAATCACTTCATCCGTTTCACCAATGATTTGAATTTTATGCGGAGAATAGACCGCACTTTCATCATAAGGATCAATCTGAATGCCTGTCACGCTACGTTCATAAATCACCCATTTATTATTCAAATCGCGAGCGACACAATCATCATAAGTATAATAATTAACACCTAGTGCAGGATGATCTGCTAATACTTTGTTAATGGCTTGGATATCAGCGGGATCAATTTGTACCGAATAAATAGGTGTAGAGTTTTTATCTAAAATCAATGCACCACTGAATGCCACAATGATGTTGTAATTTTCAATGAGTTTCGCATAAGGCCAAATACCCAGTGGTGAACGAGCAGAGATTGGTGTAAATGGAATACCTTGTTTGGTAATACGTTGAAGTGCATCTAAGGTTTTAGACGAAATTCGATGATCCGACGTTAATAAGGTACCATCAAAATCGCTGAATACGGCTTTATACATAATTGCTCCAAATCGTCATTATTTTTCGGAAAGGTAAGGATCAGCAAAGCCTAAATCCTGCATAATTTCAGTTTCTAAACTTTCCATTTCTTCTGCTTCATCATCTTCAATATGATCGTAACCAAGTAAATGTAAGCTACCATGTACAATCATATGCGCCCAATGCGCCATTAAAGGCTTTTCTTGCTCGATAGCTTCGCGTTCTACTACCTGGCGACAAATCACCAAATCGCCCAACAGCGGTAATTCCACTTCGTCAGGACATTCAAAAGGGAAAGACAATACATTGGTTGGACGATCTTTTCCACGATAAGTCAAATTCAAGTCATGACTTTCTGCTTCATCCACAATGCGTACCGTCATTTCCACATTATCACTTTCTGGTTGCACTGCGGTGGTTGCCCATTGCAGAATTTGCGCTTCTGATGGCAAGCCTTCTGTATTTTCACAAGCCAGTTGCAAATCAATAATCATATTGCCCATGCTATTCTCCTAAATACGTTTCATTTTCTGACCGCACTTTTTGCTCACGTTCAGCTCGACGCTGCGCTGCGATTTCTTGACGGCGAATTTCATCTTGAGCTTCCCATTCTTCGTAAGCTTGCACCACTTTTGCTACCACAGGATGTCGCACAATATCTTTACTCTCAAAATAGTTAAAGCTTAGTTCTGACACTTTACTTAACACTTCCATAGCGTGGCGTAAACCAGATTTTGTGCTGCGCGGCAAATCGATTTGAGTCACATCCCCTGTAATCACAGCTTTAGAATTAAAACCAATACGGGTCAAAAACATTTTCATTTGTTCGACCGTCGTATTTTGGCTTTCATCTAAAATAATAAAGCTGTCATTGAGTGTACGACCACGCATATAAGCCAATGGTGCAATTTCAATCACATTTCGCTCCATCAACTTTTGTACACGTTCAAAGCCAAGCATTTCAAATAACGCATCATAAAGTGGTCGTAAATAAGGTTCAATTTTTTGGCCTAAATCACCGGGCAGGAAACCCAATTTTTCGCCTGCTTCCACCGCAGGACGAGTCAGCAAAATGCGACGAATTTCTTGGCGTTCTAATGCTTCAACTGCCGCAGCTACGGCTAAAAAGGTTTTCCCTGTACCAGCGGGGCCAATCCCAAAACTAATATCGTGCGTAAGAATATTATGCAAATATTGAATTTGATTTTCACCACGCGGTTTAATCAAACCACGCTTGGTTTTAATTGTGGTGCTATAGACGTGATTTTCACTACGTGACTCACTTCCCTCTTGCGATAAAATTCTGCTCTCTTGCAAGGCAATATGCACATCTTCTAAATCAAGTTCTTTCACTTTCCCTTTAATTGGTGCAGTCTCCACATATAATGTTTGGATTAATTTAGCCACACGAGCAATTAATTGTTCATGGGGATATTTGGGATTTTCATCATTTGATTTCACGGTAAAAGTGAAGTTATTGCGAGAAATATTGAGGTTAAATTCTTTTTCAATCAGTTTGATATTTTCATCAAATGCACCGCAAAGGGATTGCAGACGATCATTTTCTTGAGGTTCTAAGGTAAAAGTTATCATTAAATTTCGTTTTAGAATTGTGAATACTGTCTCCATTTTAGCCTAATTACGATGAATGTAAAACGGGCTTCACCAACTGATGAAGCCCGATAACCAAATTAAGGCAATTCAGGGAAAAGCATTTTAATCACATTCATTGTCAATCGTCGAGATTGTCCACTAAATGGAAAAATATGCATCATCATCATAGGATTAAAGTTTGCCTCAATCACACCCCACGAATGTAAACTCGGTTCTGCCGGCTGTTTCAAATCAGGAATAATTAAATCTACACCACAAACTGCCGCCCCCATTGTCTTGCTAATCCCTACCGCAATTTCTTTGTAACTGGCATGCATTTCATCCGTCATATCAATAGAATCACCGCCTGTACTAATATTAGAATTCGCACGTAATTGAACAAGTTGATCTTTTGCAGGAATAGAATTCACGGTTAATCCTTGCTCCTTAAGCTGCAACTGCTCAATATCCCCCAATGCTATTTTTTTCAATGGCGTACGACTGCCATCGCCCCGTAAAGGATGATCATTTTTAGCGGCAACTAATTCAACAACAGTATGTACACCATCTCCAATTACATTTGCTGGAACACGTAATAAGACGGCTAATGTTTGATCCCCCAGCACAAAAAAGCGATATTCAGTGCCAAGTAGATAATCTTCAACCATGATCTCTTTATCTTCACGGAAAGCAATCTCTACTGCTTTTGCAAAATCATCTCTATCCGTTACACCTTGTTGGAAAATACTGATCCCTAAACCAAAATTCGTTGATTTTGGCTTAATCACGACAGCTCGATTCTCAAAAAGTGGGAAATTTTCGACCGCACTTTTCACATTGGTAAACTCGATGCTTTGCGGTACATTAAATCCGGCTTTCGCTAACACTTTCTTCGTCACCACTTTATTTTCCATAATGAGCGGGGAAATATAGCTATCGTGAGAAGTCATATTACCGTTTTTCACATATTCCAAATGATCGCCAAATTGAAGACTGATAAATTGATCGCGTTCATCTAAAATCTCAATCTTTAGCCCTTTTTGGATTGCATCAAACAATAACGCTTGTGTGGACAGTTCCATATTATCAAACGCAGTTAATGCATAAAAACGTTCAAAGGCTTTTGCTTTATTAGATTGCGCAATATCGGCCCCTAATTGTTGGTAACTGCCGACCTGTTCAATTGCCGCAACCACTTTTGCACAAAGCGTTTGGCTTGGATCCGCAAATTGTCCTAATTTGTCTTTAACAATCGTTTTAATCTCATCACTCACATTGAGTTGCTCAAGCATTTTGAGCATTTCAAGGAGGACTAATTCCCCTTCTACCGCATAAGCACTTTGCTGTCTTGGGTCTTCCCATGCCACTTCAGCAAGACGTGCTTTACCTAATTTTAGGCCCTCTTGATCAGCGGTATCGTCAAGCCATGCCATTAACAAAATAAAATAATGAATGAATTTTGCGTCAGCGAGTTCCATTCCATAAGGTGCAAACGGATTGAGATCAAACAAACGAAATTCTAAATATTGAATTCCTTTTTGAAGTAAATCGCGCGCTTTTTTAGCACCTCGCAAACGTACGCTTGAGTAAAACTCTTTTTCCGCAATCAAATCACCCGATTTCACCCAGTGTTCTAACGTCTCAACATACTCTTGCAAACTGTCATAAGAAACGTGGATCTTCGGATCATTCACATAACCATATTTCCCTGAACGTAAACTCCGCACATATTGATGCGGTTTAAGAGGGGAATTGCCTCTGAAATATTTATCCTCTACCGTCGGTGTTGCAGAAAACAGATAAAGCAGAATCCATTGATAGCGTAAGAAGTTTTTTGCTATTTTTAGGTAAAAATCATTTTGAAAATCAACCGCACTTTGTGTTTCATTTTGTGCATGAAATAAGGCATCAATAAACTTAGGGTCAATTTGAAAATTGTAATGAATACCACTGACCATTTGCTTATATTTACCGTAAGACTGGACTAAATGCTCACGATAAGCCACATCTTCCTGATTATCTAATTGTGCAACCTTAATTTGCTCTTCTGGTGGTAACCCTGCAGGCATACTAAAAGGAAAAATAAATTCATCCTCCGGTAAAGTTCGCAAAGTCACTTCATGAATGGCTGAAAGCCAACGTAATGTATCCTCTAATTTTTTCATCGGAGGGGTTACCAATTCCAACTGACTTTCTGCAAAATCAGTTTGAATATAAGGATGAAAACGACGATTACCAAAAGCTTTAGGATGCGGTGACGTCACAATTGAACCATCTGCATATACCCGTTGACTTTCCTTCTCTATGCCGAAAGAGCCCTGTTGAAATAAGAGTTCTAAATGATGTTGTTTAATAATTTGCTGAATATTCATATCTGTCCTTATTAGAAATTTCTACCAGACATTATGGAGAAAAATCAACGTGGGGAGAAGTAAGAAAATAGAATGGAATATGAAATTTTGATATAAGAAAATCTATCTAATGAGGATACTAAGCTGGTGAAAATTGCGGTTATTCTAGCGTAATTACCACTTCATGGGAAATAATCATCGCTTTGTTTTCATCCCTATTCCCTCTATAATATGTGCCCTCAATTATGTGACAAACTGGATAGATTATGACCAAACAAAATAACCGCTACGACGAACTTAGATACTACTCAAAACCCTTTTCTTACACGAGCATTGCGCTTTTGGAAGGAAATGCAACATTATGGGGATTAACCCCACCAGCACTCAAAGGTGCTAAAGTATTAGAATTAGGTTCTTCTTTTGGTGGAAACTTAATTTCTCAAGCGGTTTATTATCCAGATACTGAATTTGTCGGCATTGATTTAGCAGATAGTCAAATTACTCAAGGTAATGAAATTATTAAATCAATGGGATTAACAAACGTTCGTTTAGAAACAAAAAATATTCTCGATATTACGCCTGAATTTGGCATGTTTGACTATATCATCGTGCATGGTATTTATTCTTGGGTACCTGATAATGTTAAAGATAAAATCCTTGAAGTTTGTCGTGAGAATTTAAAGCCAAATGGTATTGCTTATATTTCTTACAACACCTATCCCGGTTGGAAAAGCCGAGAAGTTGCACGTGATATTATGCTTTATGCGAATAAATACACTCAGAATTTACCGCTCTCTGAGCAAACTCGTCGTGGCAAAGCCGTTGTTCAATTATTCTCAGATGCAATTAAATCGATTGAGTCTGAAAAATCTAAAAATCAAAGTAGAATTGAGAATTTTGATGGAATTCAAACAAAAGACAACCATTATGTTGCCCATGAATATCTCGAATATAATAACCATCCTCTCTATTTGAATCAATTTGTTGATAGCCTACATCAACATCAATTAGCTTATATTGGTGATACAGATTTCCAACTTTCATATATTTCTTGGATGCCACAACATTTACAAGACATGATCAATCAATTATCAGAAACAGATTATATCGCACGTGAGCAATGCCTCGATTATCTTTACGATGTAGCATTTAGAAGAAGTTTACTATGCCATGCTCATTTACAAGATAAAATTAACCGCACCGAGAATATAGATATAAGTTTATTGGATAAATTAACCTTCATTAATCAAGGTAGAGAAAATAATCTAGGTAATATATTCAATAATCAAGATGTAGAAAAATTACTTGAACACTTTATCTATCAAGTAGGTAATTTCACTACTCAATCATTAATTGATTACGTTGCTGAACATAAAGAATTTGCAAACCTCACAGAGGATAAAATTTACTCTTCCGTATTGTTAGCAATTATCTTGGGTTATATCAATGTTTTTCTCACACCTTATCAAACATATACATTTGAAGATAACAAAACTTATGTACCAAAACGATTTACTCAATATATACAAGTCTTATTAGAAGGTGCAGAT
Organism: Haemophilus parainfluenzae; assembly: GCF_003253005.1. Classification (GTDB taxonomy): domain Bacteria; phylum Pseudomonadota; class Gammaproteobacteria; order Enterobacterales; family Pasteurellaceae; genus Haemophilus_D; species Haemophilus_D parainfluenzae_M. Next base: position 47,242 of record NZ_QEPZ01000001.1, read on the forward strand.
CAATATATCGGTGCGGGCAATATGTATAATGGAGGCGTTGAAAATTTAAATGCACTCCATCTTTATGTGATGTCTCAAATGGAAAAACCGACAACTAAAGCAGCGCTTAATTCATCACTCAAAGCATATTTAATTCAAAATAGCTACAAAGATATGAACAACAACGAAAAACTCATTGATGAAGAGTTTGATTGTTCAGGATTATGTGATTCTATTTGTACAGTATTAGCAAACTTGGGTTACACTCAACCAGCCACACTATAAGCAAAATTCAAAGCAATCAATATATTGAAGGAGAGCTAACCGCTCTCCTTTTGTTTTGCTAAAAGAAAATTTGAGAATTATTTGCATTTAAACAAATTTATAAATAGAATAAAGGCTATTCAAACTTAACTAAAACATTCATTCTCATAAAACAAGGAGTTTTCAATGACATTCAAATCTTTCAAAATTGCGACACTCGCTGCCGCGCTTACATTCTCAGCAAGTAGCTTTGCCGATATTACCGTTTACAACGGCCAGCACAAAGAAGGTTCTCAAGCTGTTGCTGATGCATTTACAAAAGCAACGGGCATTAAAGTGACCTTAAACAGTGCTAAAAGTGATCAACTTGCAGGTCAATTAAAAGAAGAGGGCGATAAAACCCCTGCTGACGTATTCTTTTCTGAACAAACTGCACCTTTCGCTGCTCTGTCTGATGCGGGCTTATTAGAACCGCTTTCTGCAGATACTATTAAACAAACTGCACACAAGGGTGTGCCTGTTGCACCGAAAAAAGACTGGGTCGCATTAAGCGGTCGTTCTCGTGTTGTGGTTTACGATCACACTAAATTATCTGAAAAAGACATGGAAAAATCCGTGTTAGATTATGCAACACCAAAATGGAAAGATAAAATTGGTTACGTTCCAACTTCAGGCGCATTCTTAGAGCAAGTTGTTGCGATTACCAAATTAAAAGGTAAAGATGCTGCTCTTAAATGGTTAAAAGGCCTAAAAGAAAACGGTAAACTTTATGCGAAAAACAGTGTTGCCCTTCAAGCGGTTGAAAATGGTGAAGTACCAGCAGCGTTAATCAACAACTATTACTGGTATACTTTGGCAAAAGAAAAAGGTGCTGATAACCTCAAAACACGTCTTTACTTCATTCGTCATCAAGATCCAGGTGCATTAGTGACCTATTCTGGTGCAGCGGTATTAAAAGGTTCTAAAAATAAAGAAGAAGCGAAAAAATTCGTTGATTTCTTAGCAAGTAAAGAAGGACAACAAGCGTTTGTTTCAGTACGTGCAGAATACCCACTTCGTACCGATGTGGTTTCTCCATTTAACATGGAACCTTATGCGAAATTAGAAGCGCCTGTTGTTTCGGCAACCACTGCTGAAGACAAAGACAACGCCAATAAACTTATTGAAGAAGCTGGTTTGAAATAAGTTTAATTTGCTATGCAATATAGGGCGTGTAATACACGCCCTTCTGTTATTTACTCTACACTAATATTTTCAAAGGATTTTTCTGTGTCTAATCGCCCACCTCGCTGGCTTATAGCCTTAATCGTGCTGATTAGTTTGCCATTATTACTCCCTTTTTTATATGTTATTGAGCGTGCTGCAGATGTCGGATTGGCTCGCAGCATTGAATTACTTTGGCGCCCAAGAATGTGGGAATTGCTCAGTAATACCCTACTTTTAATGGTATTTGTCACACTTTTTGCCATTATTCTCGGCACACTATGTGCGTTTTTATTAGAACGTTATCGCTTTTGGGGAAAAGGCTTTTTCCAAGTAGCCATGACGCTCCCTCTTTGTATTCCGGCTTTTGTCAGTTGTTTTACGTGGATCAGTCTTACCTTCAGAGTGGAAGGCTTCTGGGGAACCATCGGCATTATGACGCTGAGTTCTTTCCCGCTTGCTTATCTCCCTGTCGCGGCGACCTTAAAAAGACTCGACCGCTCTTTAGAAGAAGTGAGCCTTTCATTAGCTAAAAGCCATGCTTACACATTTTGGCATGCGATTTTTCCACAACTCAAACCCGCCATCGGTAGCAGCGTATTATTAATTGCGCTTCATATGTTGGTAGACTTTGGCGCCGTGTCTATTTTAAATTACCAAACCTTCACTACGGCAATTTTCCAAGAATATGAAATGGCCTTTAATAACAACACCGCCGCCTTACTTTCTGGTGTGTTAATGGTGATCTGTATCTTTGTTGTGATGGGGGAAATTCGTTTTAGAGGCACACAAACACTCTATCAAAGCGGCAAAGGCGTAATACGTCCGTATCCGTTGAAAACCCTCTCAGCAGGAAAACAAATTTTAGTCGTGAGCTTTTTCACGACCATTTTTGTGCTCAGTATTGGTGTGCCGATTACTATGCTGATTTATTGGCTAACTGTGGGAAGCTCCATTGAAGGTGCGGTCGATTTTGGGGAATTTTTTACCGCCTTCACAAATTCACTGACTATATCAACACTGGGTGCAACACTTACCGTTATTTGTGCACTACCATTGGTATGGGCTGCGGTACGCTATCGCAGTAAATTGACGATTTGGCTTGATCGAATCCCTTATCTACTTCACGCTGTGCCAGGGCTTGTTATCGCATTATCATTGGTCTTCTTTACCATCAACTATGCGTATTCGCTTTATCAAACCTTTGCCATGGTTATCGTCGCCTACTTTATGCTTTATCTTCCAATGGCGCAAACGACCTTGCGTAGCTCGCTTGAACAAATGTCTAGTAACATTGAAAAGGTAGGGCAAAGCTTAGGCCGTAGCAACTTTTATATTTTCCGTACCTTAGTTATTCCAGCCATGTTGCCAGGGATTGCAGCCGCCTTTGCTTTAGTGTTCTTAAACTTAATGAAAGAGCTCACCGCAACCCTATTGCTGACCCCAAATGACATTAAAACGCTTTCAACCGCCGTATGGGAATACACCTCTGATGCACAATATGCGGCAGCAACGCCTTATGCCATTATGTTAGTGCTATTTTCAGGGATTCCTGTATTTTTACTGAAACGATACGGTTTTAAATAACGAGAAGATAAAAATGACAACATTACTCGACATTAAAAATTTGAATAAATCCTTTAATGGGCACCAGGTTCTACACAATATCTCTCTGCAATTAGAGAAAGGTGAAATTCTGTTTCTTCTCGGTGCATCCGGTTGTGGAAAAACCACCTTATTGCGTAGCATTGCTGGTTTTGAACAACCAACAAGCGGTGAGATTTGGTTAAAGAATCAACCTATTTTTAAAGAAAACCTCAATGTGCCAACCCAGCAGCGCAAATTAGGCTATGTGGTACAAGAAGGCGTGTTATTTCCTCATTTAAATGTTTACCGCAACATTGCTTATGGCTTAGGCGATGGTAAAGGAAAAACGGAAGAGGAAAAACAACGAATACAGGAAGTGATGAAACTCACGGGCATTAGTAGCTTAGCTGACCGTTTTCCACACCAGCTTTCCGGTGGTCAACAGCAACGTGTCGCACTTGCTCGAGCACTTGCACCAAGCCCTGAGTTAATCCTGTTTGATGAGCCATTTAGTGCGTTAGATGAACATCTAAGAAATCAAATTCGTTACGATATGTTGCAAGTATTAAGAGAAAGTGGTTCCTCTGCCGTATTCGTGACCCATGATCGTGATGAAGCGCTATGTCATGCAGACAAAATCGCAGTGATTCAAGAAGGAAAAATTCTCCAAATTGCGACACCTAAAACGCTCTATTGGTCACCTCAGTATTTGTCTATTGCTAAATTTATTGGGGACAGCATTATTCTTCCTGCAACATTAAAAAGCGATAGCATCGCGACCTGTCAATTAGGTGAAATTGCCGTCGAAAATAAAGGAAATGGCCATACACAAGGGAAAGTGTTATTCCGCCCTGAGCAATTCTCTCTTGCGAAAAAAATCCAAGATCCGACCGCTTCTTTTAACGGTGAGATTAAACGGATTGAATCAAGAGGACGAGCTATCAATATTTGTATTGATGTTAGCGGTTATGAATTGAATATCAATGAAGATCTCATTAACGAATATCATACTGGCGAACAAGTCACGCTGTATTTATATGGGAAAGGGGTATTCTATAATGACTAAAAAAAGGCGGAACACATTGTTCCGCCTTTTTATATGATTTAATGACCAAGTGATTTTCGCATTTTGATGTTGAGCATTTCAACTACTGCTGAGAAGCCCATTGCAAAGTAAATGTAGCCTTTTGGAATATGGATATCCAAACTTTCAGCAATTAAACTTACTCCAACTAAAATTAGGAATGCTAAGGCTAAAATCTTCAATGTTGGGTGGGTATCAACAAAATCACCAATTGGTTTCGCCCCAAACATCATCACACCTACTGCAATCATAATTGCTAAGATCATCACTGGAAGGTGATTTGCCATCCCTACGGCTGTGATCACTGAGTCTAAAGAAAACACAATATCTAAAATCGCAATTTGGATTAATACACCCAAATAACTGACTTTCTTCTTGTTATTCTCTTCTTCATGATGTGCTTCAGGATGCATCGCTTCTTTAATTTCGCCTGTACTTTTCACAATCAGGAATAAGCCCCCAAGGAATAAAATCAAATCGCGGCCTGAAATTTCCTGACCGACTAAAGTGAACAGTGGTTCCGTTAATTTCATCATCCAAGAAAGGGAAACAAGAAGTAAAATACGGGTAATCATCGCTAACCCAAGACCGATAATACGACCAGATTGGCGTTGATTCGCAGGTAAACGTCCCACTAAAATACTAATAAAAATAATGTTATCGATACCCAAGACGATTTCAAGTGCGGTTAAAGTTAGCAATGAAATCCATGCTTCGGGATCAACAAGCCATTCAAACATAATATGTTCCTATATAAAATCCGAAAGGTTGAATCATAGACAGTTCGCGTAGAAAATCAAGATTTTTCCTAACTTTTTAAGGTCTCGAAAATCTTTTCTGCTAACGCTTTAGAAATACCAGGTACAGAGGCGATTTCATCCAACGTGGCATTTTTGACACCTTGCAATCCACCTAAATATTTCAACAAGGCTTGGCGTCGTTTAGCACCTACCCCTTCAATGGTTTCCAATACACTTTGGGTAAAGGCTTTTTGGCGTTTTTGACGATGGACGCTAATCGCATGATTATGGCTTTCATCTCGAATATGTTGGATTAAATGCAGTGCAAGGCTATCATCCGGCAAATGGATTTCACGATCTTGTTTGCTGATAATCAACACTTCTTGTCCCGCTCGACGATCTACACCTTTTGCAACACCAATTAAGTGCGGTCGGTTTTTATCCCATTTTACATTAAGTTGATAGAACACCTCTAAAGCACGATTAAGTTGTCCTTTACCACCATCAATAAAAATAATATCGGGAATTTTATCTTCATCAAGATCGCGGTCGTAACGTTTCTTTAAGGCTTGCTCCATCGCGGCATAGTCATCGCCGCCAGTAATGCCTTCAATATTAAAACGACGATAGTCTGATTTCAGTGGGCCTTCCTGATTAAAGACTACACAGGATGCCACGGTTTGATTACCCATCGTATGGCTAATATCAAAGCATTCCATGCGTTTAATTTCAGGCATATCGAGCAATTCACAAAGCGCTTGATAACGTTCGTGCATTCGGGAAGATTGTTTAAGTTGAGTCGCTAAAGCCGCTTTGGCATTAATTTGTGCCAACTGCAAATACTTGCCTTTATCACCTTTAGCGGATTCTTGTATCACTACTTTTCGGCCAGCTTGTTCAGTTAATAAGGCCTCAAGCTCCGCTTTTTCATCTAATTTATGATCCACAATAATACTATTTGGGATACTTCTTCCCTGATGACCTTGCAAATAGAACTGCCCAACAAAAGTGGCTGTGAGTTCAGATAAATCAGTATTAGCAGGCACTTTCGGAAAATAACTGCGATTACCTAATACTTTACCTTGACGAATAAACATTACCTGAACACAAGCTAAACCGTGCTGATACGCAATGGACATAATATCCATGTCGTCCAAACGCTCATTGGAAACAAATTGTTTTTCGATAACAGCACGAACCGCTTGAATTTGGTCACGATAACGTGCCGCGCCTTCAAAATCCAAGTCTCGGCTCGCCTGCTCCATTTTGCCAATGAGATAATCTAATACTTGCTGATCTTTCCCTTGTAAAAATAGTCGTGCTAATTCAACTTGTTGGTTATATTCCTCATCTGTCACATAACCTGCCACACAAGGTGCGGAGCAACGCCCGATTTGATATTGCAAACAAGGGCGGGAACGATTGTTATAAACCGAATTTTCACATTGACGAACAGGGAATAATTTTTGCATTAACGACAAGGTTTCACGCACTGCACCCGCATGAGGATAAGGCCCGAAATACTCACCTGCAATTTTTTTCGTTCCGCGATAAGAAGTAATGCGAGGATGGCGTTCTTTTGTCAATAAAATAAAAGGATAGGATTTATCATCTCGCAATAACACATTATAACGAGGTTGATAAAGTTTAATGAAGTTGTGCTCTAGCAATAACGCTTCAGTTTCTGAAGAAGTAATCGTCGTATCAATATGATGAATTGACGACACCAAGGCTTCTGTTTTTTTGCTGCTTAAGTTTTTTCGGAAGTAGCTGGAAAGGCGCTTTTTTAGATCTTTCGCTTTGCCCACATAAATAACCTGATCTTTATCGTCATACATACGATAAACACCAGGTTCATGAGAAACGTCTGAGAGAAACTTTTTAGAATCAAACATCAGTAAAAACTACGCCAAAATTGACCGCACTTTTTCTAAATCTTCAGCTGTATCCACACCAACAGCAGGGACTTCTTTCGCCAATTCCACATGGATACGCTCACCGTACCACAATACACGGAGTTGCTCTAATTTCTCTAAGTTTTCTAACTGCGTTGGTGCCCATTGCACATATTGTTTAATAAAGCCTGCACGATAAGCATAAATACCAATATGACGAAGATACGCATCAGCCAGTTGTGCCTTTGAGGTATCCGCTAATTGCATAAACTGGTCACGATCGTAAGGCATCACGGAACGGGAAAAATATAAAACGTAGCCATCTTTATCGGTGACGACTTTCACAGCATTTGGGTTAAATAACTCTTCCGCTTCGTGAATTTTTACCGCAAGTGTCGCCATATTCACGTTAAACTTCGCTAAATTCTCTGCCACTTGACTCACAATAACGGGTGGAATTAACGGCTCATCCCCTTGGATGTTTACAATAATTTCATCATCAGCAATACCAAGCTTACTTACCACTTCCGCTAAACGCTCAGTACCAGAATTATGTGCTTCTGATGTCATACAAACTTCTGCCCCAAAAGCTTTTGCTGCCTTTTCAACTTGTTCGTTATCTGTGGCAATAATAACTCGGCTCGCGCCTGATTGTTGAGCTTTCTCAAAAACATGTTGAATCATGGGTTTACCGGCAATATCAGCTAAAGGTTTACCTGGTAAGCGGCTCGATGCAAAACGAGCAGGGATAATAACTGTAAATGACATAATCATTCCTTATTCTTTCAGTGTTTCGGCTTTTTCTGCCAACAAAACCGGTACGCCGTTTTCAATAGGATACGCCACTTGCTCAAAAGGGCAAATGAGCCGTTGATTTTCTTGATCGTATTTCAATCTTGCCAAACATCGCGGGCAAGCGATCACTTCTAATAATCGAGGATTGAGTTTCTCACGCATATTTCACTCGAATAGAGTTAAACTAAATGACGGATTTTTCCCCACAATTGTGGAAGTTTTTGGCCTTGGTTTTCAGCCTCAACAATCTCCGCATCAACTGGAACATACCACCAATTCTCTTTAGCAAAAGCTTGGCATTTTACTGCGTCCTTTTCGGTCATAAAGAGCGGTTGGTTTTCAGCGAGTTTTTCTAATAATTGCGGCTCAAAATGTTGATGATCTTGAAAAGCTTTCGTATTTTCTAAACGAATATTTAGATTTTCCAACATCGTGAAAAAACGCTGTGGGTTACCAATTCCCGCAATGGCTGAACCTTGGGTAAACTCACTTAGTAATCGTTTTTCTGCCGTCAATAAATTAATGGCATAATGAGGAACTAATTGCATAATGGCATCAGAATAAGCATTTTTTCCGCCATTAGTAATCACAAAGTCCACATTTTTTAAACGACTTGGTAACTCACGCAAAGGCCCAGCAGGTAGCACAAAGCCGTTCCCTAAAGCTCGCTCTGCATCCATCACAACAATTTCAATATCACGTCGCAACTTATAATGTTGTAATCCATCATCAGAAATAATGAGATCGCAATCCTGTGTTTTCAAAAGTAATTCAATAGCTTGTTGACGATTCGGTGAAATCACCACGGGTACACCTGTTCTTTTAGCGATTAAAACAGGTTCATCGCCCCCTTGAACAGGATCTGTTTTAGGTGTGACAAGTAAAGGATAGGTTTTAGATTGGCTACCATAGCCACGAGAAATCACGCCTACAGCTAATCCTTGTTTTTGTAACTCTTCAACTAACCAGACAACGACAGGGGTTTTACCATTTCCACCAACAGAAAGATTGCCGACAATAATGATCGGTTTCGGAGATTTATAAGAGGATAAAATATTAAGAGAAAATAGAGCTCGGCGAATTTGGCTAATCAACCAAAATAGCAGTGAAAAAGGAAGAAGCAACCAAGCAAGCTTTGAATTAGAGTACCAAAAAGGCATTTCATTTATCCTATATTGATTTTGGGCGAACACATCGGTTCGCCCTTATTATTTTATCCGCTAAACTGCATACTGTTTAATTGTTTATACGCACCATCAAGCGCTAATAAATCTTGATGCGTACCACGTTCTTTAATTTCACCATGTTCAATGACTAAGATTTCATCAGCATTTTCAATGGTTGATAAACGATGTGCAATCACTAATACCGTACGATCTTTTTTCAGCTCTTCTAATGCAGACTGAATCGCATGTTCAGATTCGGTATCGAGTGCAGAAGTCGCTTCATCTAAAATTAAGACAGGTGAATTACGTAGTAACGCACGAGCAATCGCTAAACGCTGACGTTGACCACCAGAAAGACTTGCGCCATTCTCACCAATAACGGTATCAAAACCTTGTGGAAGTTTCTCGATAAACTCTAGGGCATAAGCCGCTTTTGCTGCTTCGATAATTTGCTCACGGCTGTATTTATCTTCTGCCGCATAGGCGATATTATTGGCAATCGTATCATTAAATAAATGCACTTGTTGAGAAACAACAGAACAATTCTCACGTAAATTAGACAAACGATAATCTTGAATTCTCACGCCATCTAATAAAATCTCACCTTCATCGATATCGTAGAAACGCGTCACTAAATTGGCAATCGTTGATTTACCCGAACCTGAACGTCCTACTAAAGCCACGGTTTTGCCTGCAGGCACATTAAAAGAGATATTATTTAAGGCTTTCTCTTCTTTACCCTCATAAGCAAAACTCACGTTTTTAAATTCTAAATCACCTTTTGCGGGTTCGGCTTTATATGTGCCATTATCTTTCTCTGTTTCCAAATCCAAGATCGAAAATAATGTCTGACAAGCCGCCATGCCTCGTTGGAATTGTGAGTTTACATTCGTCAACGATTTTAACGGACGCATCATCGCTAACATGGAAGAAAAGACGACAGTGAAAGAACCTGCCGTTAAATTATGTTCTGCAATTAATGGTGTGGTTGCCAAATAAAGCACTGCCGCTAATGCCAAAGAGGCAATCACTTGTACAACAGGATCTGAAATGGCATCTGCTGTCACCATTTTCATACCTTTACGACGCATATCATTACTCACTTTATCGAAACGCTCTTCTTCCACTAACTGACCACCAAAAGAAAGCACCACTTTATGCCCTTTTAGCATTTGTTCCGTCGCAGAGGTTAATTCCCCCATAGAATCTTGCATGTTTTTACTAAGCTTACGGAAGATCTTCGATACAAAGCTAATAAGCACCGCAATAATTGGTCCGATAACGAAAAGAACCAAGGTCAGTTCCCAACTAGTGTAGAACATCACCACGAGCAATGAAATTAAATAGCCCCCCTCACGTATAATGGTCACTAATGAATTAGAGGAAGAATTGGCAATCATTTCTGAATCGTAAGTAATACGAGAAAGCAATTTCCCCGTTGAATTACGATCAAAGAAACTTACCGGCATAAACATCAAATGTTTAAACAAGCGGCGACGCATAATCATCACCACTTTGCCAGACACCCAAGCCAAGCAATAGCTGGAAATAAAGTTAGTCACACCACGCAACATAATCATACCAACCACAACAAACGCCATCAGTTTTAGGAAGGAATGATCTGCTTTCCCAAAACCATCATCGAGCAACGGTTTAAGCATATAAATCAGGCCAGAATCAGCCAATGCATTAAAAACGAGAGCGATAGCAGCGACAAATAAACCTGATTTAAAAGGTGAAATCATCGGCCATAAACGCTTAAAAGTTTGCGAGGTTGAGAAATCTTTATCTTGCATAGTTTGTTCTTGCATCACATTGTCTTAATAAAAATTGGCTGCATTGTACCTGTTATTTCGGGGATAATCCAATTACACGGGCAAACCAAGGTGAAAAATCCCCTCTTGCCTTTTCAATTTCAATGCTTTTTTCAGTAAAATTTAACCTTATATGACCTGAAATAGCGGTATTTTCGACTGCACTTTGATAACGATTTAATCGTTCAATGACTGTTGGATGAGGGAAATTCCACGGATTCCATCGTCCGCTTGAAATTAAGGCAAGATCAGGTTTTGTCTGTGCCAGTAAAATCTCGCCTGTTGAAGTTTTACTACCATGATGCCCCACCTGCAACACATTAATTTTGCCTAGGTTTTCAGCAAAAGATCTTTCTGTTGCCACATCCGCATCACCGGTTAAAAGAATTTGATACTGTCTATCCGTGAATAAAATCACGCAAGATTGCGGATTCTCCGCCCTATCTGTTATTTGCGTTGGTGAAAGAACTTTAAAATCAAGCCCTCGCCACTGCCATTGTTTCCCCTGAAGACAAAAAGTGCGGTGCATTTCGCCATAGTTTTTACGAGAAGGTGTAATCAGTTCAATCTCTGGATATGCGGCTAAAATCGCTTTAGCACCGCCTGAATGATCGTTATCATCATGGCTTAAAATCAAGGTTTCAAGTTCAATGCCTTCTCGTTGAAGATAAGGTAATATCTCTAATTCCGCCATAGAAGAACCACCTATTCCACTCTGCCAAGCAGGCCCCGTGTCATACAACACACCTTTCCCCTCTTTCACAATTAAGGTTGCTAAACCTTGTCCAACATCTAACGTATCTAACTGCCATTTGGGTTTCGTGAAATATCGATATCCTAACGTACTCATACACATACTAAAAATAAGAATTACACCCAATAGATCTTGTTTATAATCTTTTGCTGATAAGATTTTTGTATGATTTAACGTGAAAAATCGACTCGATTTTAACGGTGTATTTTTTGTTTTCCCTTGAGATGCAAAATACAATCCATATAACACTCCGCCAAAAACAAGGCTTAAAAGTGCGGTCAGAATAAGAGATAAATTAATCGAAATCGGCACATACAAGCCTTGGAAAAAACTGAGGCATTGTGTAATACCTTGAGCAATCACATTTGCAAGATGCCAAGAAGAAAATGCACCATGGGTTAATACAGCAAAGAGAATCAATGGCACAAGTAAGAAACTATACAAGGGCACTGCGATTAAATTTGCTAAGAATCCATTTAATGCCAAGCCATTAAAAAAGAAAAGCTGAATGGGCGTGAATAAAACCAGCAGCCCAAGCTGCAAATGAAACAAACCAAAAATCCACCGCACTTTGCTGGATAATTTTTTATGTTGCCACTCTATTATTGATAAGGGAACATATCGGTACCATACAATCAAACAGGTAACAGCACCAACTGAAAGCCAAAAGCTGACCGAAAGTGGCATAAGCGGATCGCAAAACAACAAAAATGCCACTACCAAACACAGCATTTGCGAAGGCGCGTAGTATCGTCGAGAACATTGAAGGATTGCAATAAAAAGCAATGCCATCATTGCACGAAAGGTCGGTAAACTAAATCCAGCTAAATAGGCATAACCTAAAGCAATCAACACACCAAAGCAAAGCGGAAACCAGGGTGAAATAAAGCGTGTAGGCAGTGCAAGTTGCAAGAATCGAACAAAGAAAAAGCCTATCCCCATTGCTAAACCAATATGGAGCCCTGAAATGGCAATTAAATGTGCTGTATTCGTTTGTTGGTAAATCAGCCACGTTTTATTATCCAGCCAAGCCCGCTCACCAAATGCCAATGCAATAAGTAAACCTTGTAAAGAAATCCCTTCCGTCTGTTTGAGGCTATTTTGCAGAAAATGTGTGCGGAAAGAAAAATCGTCTCCAATTTTAACCGCACTTTTCACATTCCCTACGGCAATAATTCTTTTAGAAAAATACCATTGTTGTCGATCAAATCCTCCATGATTTAATCTCGCCGAAATAGGGCGAAGCTTTACATCCGCCCGCCAAACTTCACCTACTTGTGGCTTTTCTAGCGCTTTCCAATTAATAAAAATTTGTTGTTCTTTCCCATCAAATAAAGACGTCGTAGCAACCAACGTTTGATAATCTTGCTGATGAAGAATTTCTGAGATGTGAAGATCTAACGTGATTTTATTCGGTAAACTGGAGATTTTTTCTGCTTGTCCCAATAACGATAAAGCTGGTGAATGCGCATAAGCCAAAGTAATCAAAAACAAGATAGCGCTCATGCAAAAATTTCTGGCTTTAAAATAATTGAACCAATGGAAACAAAATACGGTCATAACCAACAATAAAATGCTCAGCCCCGCTCGTTGCCAGGTCAACAGTAAAAAATCAGGCACGATAAGCAAAGAAAAGGCTGAAATGATGAGCATGATACACAGTTGAAATAGCGTGAGTTTCATTTGGAGTGTGATTTATAGCGAGAAAATAAGGCAACCTAGCCTTAACCTCATAAATAAACAAATAATTACGCCATTTTTTGCGATCTCGATCTCAAAATTTAAATTTCCAGGCTAAATTTATTTGCTAAATAGATGAAGTTCTGCTATTTATATCGCCCTTAAAATAACTAGGTTCTTATGTCAGCTATTTTTAGTAATAAGAACTAATCACAAAAACAAGACAGGACGTCATTAAATTCTGTACTATTATTAGGAGTTATCAATGTCTAAGGCATCTCTAAGTTTGCTGGATTTAGCCGGTGTTACACCTTATCAACCTAAGAAAGATGAGGAATACATGAATGAAGATCAAATTCTTCATTTCAGAAAAATTTTAACTGCATGGCATGAGCAAATTGTGGAAGAAGCATCAAGAACTGTTGCTCATATGCAAGATGAAGCGTCAAACTTCCCAGATCCAGCTGACCGTGCGACCCAAGAAGAAGAATTCAGTCTTGAATTACGCAACCGCGATCGCGAGCGTAAATTAATGAAAAAGATTGAATATACATTGAAAAAATTGGACACCGATGATTTTGGTTATTGCGATTCTTGTGGGGAAGAAATTGGCATTCGTCGTTTAGAAGCTCGCCCTACTGCTGATCTTTGTATCGATTGTAAAACCCTTGCTGAAATTCGTGAAAAACAAGTCGCAGGTTAATTGATTCAAATAACCCAATGAAAAAGTGCGGTCAAAAACAACCGCACTTTTCGTGTTTTTATCAAATGTGCATTTAACACAGAGAATGGAGTAAATTATTCTTACTTATATAAAAAATTTATTTGGTAAAAAAACTAAAAAAGAAACTGAAACCAATATAAATTCGCCTGTCCCAAAAACGGCGCCAAAAACTGAAAAACCAAGCGTTTCAAAAGCAGAGCGTTCACAACCAAAGATCGCCCCGTCCTCTTCTCACCATAAAAAAACGAACACCCAAGCGCATCGTCACGACAAACATACCGTTAAAGCCTCTCATTTTGGTATTACCCCACGTATGTTTAGCCGTAATGCCATTACCGTGGTAGAAAAATTGCAACGTCAAGGTTATGACGCTTATATCGTTGGTGGTTGTTTGCGTGATTTATTGTTAGGTAAACACCCAAAAGATTTTGATGTAGCAACGAATGCGCGTCCCGACCAAATTCAAGCGGTATTCCAACGTCAATGCCGTTTAGTTGGTCGTCGTTTCCGTCTTGCGCACATTATGTTTGGTCGCGATGTGATCGAAGTGGCCACATTCCGTGCTAGCCATTCGGATGCGCGCAGCGAAAATCAAGCCAAACAAAGCGATGAGGGAATGTTACTGCGTGATAACGTGTATGGCACCATTGAACAAGATGCGGAGCGTCGTGACTTTACCGTAAACGCCCTTTACTACAATCCGCAAGATAATACGCTGCGTGATTACTTCAACGGAATTGATGACCTGAAAAACGGAAAATTACGTCTGATTGGCGATCCTGTAACCCGTTATCAAGAAGATCCTGTGCGTATGCTACGCTCTGTGCGCTTTATGGCGAAATTGGATATGTTCTTGGAAAAACCAAGTGAACAGCCCATTCGTGAGCTTGCACCATTGCTGAAAAATATTCCACCCGCACGTTTATTCGATGAAAGCTTAAAATTATTGCAGTCTGGCAATGGCGTAAAAACCTATAAATTACTGCGTCAATATGGCTTATTTGAACAGCTTTTCCCAAGCTTAACGCCTTATTTCACCGAAAAAGAAGACAGCCTTGCGGAACGCATGATTTTAACTTCGTTAAATTCAACGGATGAACGCATTGCCGATAAATTACGCATTAATCCAGCCTTCTTATTTGCGGCATTCTTCTGGTATCCATTGCGCGAAAAAGTGGATGTGTTGAAAAATGAAGGTGGCTTAAACAATCACGATGCTTATGCCCTTGCAGGCAATGAAGTGCTTGATCAATTATGCCGATCATTAGCCGCACCTCGTCGTCACACCTCTGTCATTCGTGATATTTGGATGTTGCAATTACAATTGCTTAAACGCACTGGTTCTCACCCTGCTCGCACAATGGAACATCAAAAATTCCGAGCAGCCTTTGATTTATTGGCGATGCGTGCTGAAGTGGAAGGCGGTGAAACCGTTGAACTCGCAAAATGGTGGCATGAGTACCAACTCAGCAATCAAGAACAACGTCGCCAGTTGGTTCAAGAGCAACAAAAATTGCATCCAGCGCCGAAGAAAAAATATTACCGCAGACGTAAACCTAAGGCGGCTAACTAATGGTTCAAGTGTATATCGCCCTTGGCAGCAATTTAAATACGCCTACAGAACAATTAAATTCGGCATTAGAGGCAATTTCTGCGCTTCCTAATACCGAATTAAAATCGGTCAGCGGATTTTATCAAAGCAAACCATTAGGTCCGCAAGATCAACCGGATTATGTGAACGCAGTGGCAATGATCGAAACCACTCGCCCACCTTTAGCTTTGCTCGATGAATTGCAACGCATTGAAAATGAACAAGGTCGCGTACGTTTACGTCGTTGGGGTGAGCGTACACTGGATTTGGATATTCTACTTTATGGCGATCAAATCATTCAAAATGAACGCTTAACCGTGCCTCATTACGATATGAAAAATCGCGAATTCGTGATTGTGCCGCTTAATGATATCGCACAAGATTTGGTTTTACCGGAAGGCGAGAAAGTCGCAGATTTGGTGAAAGCGTTTGAAAATCATCAAATGCATAAAATCAAAAACAGCGAGAAAATTGACCGCACTTAACTCAAAACAAAAGGGTTGATATTCACTATCAGCCCTTCTTTTTAATCTAAATAACGCTGCCAGAAGAAGTGTGCTACAGCAATCCCTAAAATCACAAAAATCGAAACTGGCAATGCGGTGCCAAAGGTAAACTCACCTTAAGGATTTTGGAGAGAAAGTGAGGTTGGTTTTTGGGATGTTTTTGGAGGTAGCAAATTTGATAGTCTCCTAAAGCATGTGCTCATTATTATAAGGAAACGTGTAGTATCTAGAAATCATTTATAATAATTTTTCAATAAAAATTTAGTATTTCTTAATAGTTTTCCCATTTTGTTCTGCCAATTTGAAAGCATGATGCAAAAGTGTTTATCTGTTAAACCAATAAATTTTAAAACTTGAATTAATAATATCACTTCTAATAATGAGCTTAATGCGATTAATTTCTTCGCCCTATCTATGTTTGTCTTTTTCATTGATGGATCATAATGAGTATAATAATTTCGATATCGAACAATATCACTAACAAACTTTCCAAATTCTTTATCCGAAAAATCGAGTTTTATCGAATGATAATCGTATGAGTGATTATTTAATATATTTCTTGTATCATCCAGCAAATCAGTTAATCTCGCTTTAAAACTTATTTCATTACCATACATTAGTCTTGGTTCTAACCAGGCCAGATACTCTTTAGGACAACACGCCCTTAGCCCCTTACACATCGTCTCATAATCAACCTCCGGATATTCCTTACGCTCATTTATTCGTCTATGTAACGCTTCTACGCTTTGAGCCATCCATAAAAAATTAATTTCAGAATATTTACTATTAATTATTTTATAAGTTCCATATAACTCAATACTAGGAGCAATTTTCTCAAATCTAGCCATCCAATTTGAGAAAAGTTTAACTTCTTCATTTAGTTTAATTACATCATTTAGACTAAAATTAATATCATGTCAACTTAAAGAAACCTGCTCTTTTAACAGAAAATCTCCTTGAAAAATAAAACGAGAATAACTACGTTTTTCCTTATTAACATGTATTGCATTCATTGAATTAATACATGTTTGTTCACCCAATAAGAGTGTCATTAATGATAAAAACTTGTGCAAATAGCTCCATAACTCATCTATGCTAAATATGCCTGCTTTTTTATTTATTTCTACATAAGGAGATTCTGATACTTTAGCATTTACAATAACAGGCCAACTTGTCCAACTATAAGAAAATACAACTGAAATAATTACAATATCGTCTTGATATAAAATAATATCATCCCTCATATTACAAATTATAGAAACTTTATTACTTTCTCGACATCGTTCTATGTTAAAAATATCGTTAGTGATTACCCATAAATCAAGATTATCAATACCAAAACGAATTCCATTAATTGCTATATCCTTTCCGCTTTGTAAGGCTTTTATCTCATTATCAAAAATATCATCGTCTACTTTTAATAAAGAGTAATTAAAAACTATGCTCACATCGCCATAACCAAATCCAGGCTGTGAAACAATAAAACAATCAGTAAAAATACAATTATTATTTGTATGAAGATTTCCAATCAGATTAAATTGTTCTCCTAAGTTGCAAGGCAATAACGAGGGATTAACCATAGAGAGAATAATTTTTCCTTTTCCTCCATCAAGAATCTCTAGCTGACCAAAGAAATCTGAAGATAGACCATCTTTAGTTATAAATCTAAATCTGCCAGATTCTGTAATTTCTTCTAATCTCATTGCTTATCTACCCCAATTGTGAAATCAAATTCAAAATCCGTTTATCCGACACCTGATACTTCGTGCCTAATTGCTGCGCAAATAAGCTCACACGTAATTCCTCAATCATATAGCGAATTTCTGCCACTTCATCGGAAATTGGTTTGGATTTTGGTAGTTTAGCCAGTAATTGTTGGTAAGCCTGTTGCACCTGTTCCACGCGTAGCATTGCGGCACGATCACGGTTCACATCTTGAGCTAATTTATCAATACGTTTATCAACGGCTTGCAGATAACGCTGTAAATCCGGTAGGCGATCATAACCGCTCTTTTGCACAAAACCTGGATAAATCAGCCCGCTTAATTGCGCCTTAATATCGGAAAAGGCAAAAGCCATGGTGAAATCCATTTTGCCTTTTAAACGTTGGTTTAAGGTATGGTTGAGGGAGAGAATTTGCTCCACTTTTTGCGCAATATCCACGGTCACGTCGTTAAGGTTTTCTCGAACGAAATCACGCAATTTTTCAAAGCCTACTTCATCCCAAACAAAACCGCCAAAATCGGCAATCAGTTTATCTACGGCACAAGCAATACAGTCGTCAATCAAATCCAACACACGACCGAACGGGGTAAAATACAGCCCCAATTTGGCTTTATTCGGCAATTTTTCATGCAGATATTTAATCGGTGACGGTACATTGAGTAACAACAAACGACGTAAACCTTGTTGCATCGCCACCGCTTGCTCAAATTCTGTTTCAAATAGTTTAATACCAACCGCATCTTTTTCATCTACGATGGCTGGGAACGCTTTGACGCTAAAACCACGTTGTTTTTGTTCGTAACATTGTGGTAAATCGGCAAAGCTCCAAATATGCAGCCCGCTTTGTTCAATACCATCATCTGCCACAGCAGAAATACTTTCCTGCACACGATCTTTTAAGTTAAATTTCAGCTCATCCAAATTCATAGATTCAGCAATTTTCTTGTCGTTTTCATCCACCACACGGAATGTCATTTTCAAATGACTTGGAATTTGTTCCCAATTCCAATGTTCCACTTCTACGGTGACGCCCGTCATACGACGTAATTCATAAATCAGCGTATCTAATAACGGTTTTTCCAACGGCACAGCACGACTTAAAAAAGCTTGAGCATAATTAGGTGCAGGTACGAAATTACGGCGATAAGATTTCGGCAGAGATTTAATCAATGCAATCACCAATTCTTCACGCAAGCCTGGAATTTGCCAGTCAAACCCGGTCATTTCCACTTGGTTAAGCAATGGCAACGGGATATGCACGGTCACCCCGTCCGCATCGGTACCCGGTTCAAATTGATAAGTTAATTTAAGTTTTAAATTGCCTTGATGCCAGAAATTCGGGAAATCCAACTTGCTCACTTGTTCCGCATCATCATTAATCAAGAATGAACGTTCAAAATTAAGTAATTCCGGATCTTTTTGCTGCGCCTTTTTCCACCAGGTATCAAAATGTTTTTGGGAAACCACTTCCGTACCAATACGCTGATCGTAAAATTCAAAAAGCGTGCGATCATCCACCAAAATATCGCGGCGGCGGCTTTTGTGTTCCAACTCTTCTACTTCTCGAACGAGTCGTTGATTTTCTTTGAAGAATTTATGCTTGGTATTCCAATCCCCTTCCACTAAGGCAGATTGAATAAAGATCTCACGGCTTACCGTTGGATCAATAGTACCGTAATTCACTGGCCGTACAGCCACAATCGGCACACCATAAAGCGTGACTTTTTCATCAGCAATCACAGCGCCACGAGATTTTGACCAACGCGGTTCTGAATAGGATTTTTTAATTAGATGCTCGGCAAGTGGCTCGATCCATTCAGGCTCGATTTCCGCCACCATACGCCCCCAAAGCTTGGAGGTTTCCACTAACTCTGCCGCCATCACCCATTTCGGTTGTTTTTTGAAAAGTACAGAATTGGGGAAAATTACAAAATGGGCATTACGTGCACTAAGATATTGTTGTTTCTCTGCTTCTTTTAAACCGATATGAGAAAGCAAACCGCTTAAAAGTGCGGTATGAATTTGCTGATATTCTGCTTTTTCGGAATTAATCGGCAAGCCAATTTCACGGACGGTTAAACGAATTTGATGATAAATATCTTGCCATTCACGAATACGTAAATAATTTAAGAAATCCTTTTGGCATTGACGGCGGAATTGGTTTTTACTCAATTCTTTTTGTTGTTCTTGTAGATAACGCCAAAGATTTAAAAACGCCAAGAAATCTGATTTTTTATCGGCAAAACGACGATGTTTTTCATCGGAAGCTTGTTGTTTTTCTTGTGGACGCTCGCGCGGATCTTGAATAGACAATGCAGCGACAATAATCATCACTTCATGCAACGCACCTTGTGCCATGGCACTGAGCAGCATTTTCGCTAAACGTGGATCCACAGGGAGTTGCGATAATTGACGACCTGCAGCCGTTAATTGACGCTTCTCTCCAGATTTGGTGCGAACGATTTCAAATGCACCCAATTCTTCCAACAGTTTTATACCATCTTGAATATGGCGTTTATCTGGAGCATCAACAAATGGGAACGCTTCAATATCATCCAAACCCAATGCCGTCATTTGCAAAATAACGGAGGCTAAATTGGTGCGTAAAATTTCAGGATCGGTAAACTCTGGACGAGAATTAAAATCCTCTTCCGAATATAAACGAATACAAATCCCTTCACTCACACGACCACAACGACCTTTACGCTGATTAGCAGATGCCTGTGAAATGGGTTCAATCGGTAAACGTTGTACTTTGGTGCGATAGCTATAACGGGAAATTCGCGCAGTACCTGGGTCAATCACATATTTAATGCCTGGCACGGTCAATGAAGTTTCCGCGACGTTGGTCGCCAACACGATGCGATTTAATCCGCTCGGATGGAAAATTTTATTTTGTTCTTGCGAAGACAAGCGTGCAAAGAGCGGTAGAATTTCCGTGTGTTTTAGATTTTGTTTTTGTAAAGCTTCGGCGGTATCACGAATTTCTCGCTCACCGTTCATAAAGATCAAAATATCGCCTCGACCTTCCGCTTGCAGTTCATTCACCGCGTTAAGAATGCCTTGTAGCTGATCTTGATCGTCTTCTTCCACTACGGGACGATAACGCACTTCAACAGGATAGGTTCTGCCCGAGACTTCAATAATCGGGGCATTGTTAAAGTGTTTAGAAAAACGTTCCACATCAATAGTCGCGGATGTGATGATAAGTTTTAAATCACGACGACGTGGTAAAAGCTGTTTCAGATAACCGAGAATAAAATCGTTATTTAGGCTTCGTTCGTGGGCTTCATCGATAATCAAACAAGAATATTGATTGAGAAAACGATCGTTTTGAATTTCTGCTAACAGGATCCCGTCAGTCATCAATTTGATTTGTGTATCATCACTGATTTGATCGTTAAAACGAACCTTATAACCGACTAAACCGCCAAGCTCCGTTTCCAGTTCTTCCGCAATACGTGCAGCCACCGAACGAGCGGCAATACGGCGTGGTTGAGTATGACCAATCATGCCCAAATTGCCGAAACCTAATTCCAAACACATTTTCGGCAATTGGGTGGTTTTACCCGAACCAGTTTCCCCTGCCACCACAATGACCTGATGTTCAGAAAGCAGTTTTTGAATTTCTGCTTTGCGTTGACTAACCGGCAAACTCTCAGGAAAAATAATCGGATTTTTGACCGCACTTTTCCGTTGTTCTACACGTAATTGAGCCTGTTCAATCTGCAACTGGATTTCTGCGGCAACGGCTTGTTGGGCCTCTTGGCTTTTAATTTTTCCAATACCATGAATGCGGGCGGATAAACGACGTTGATCCACCAGCATAATATCCTTGAATTTCGAAAAGAGAGATTGTTGTATCGGATTTAATTCACGTTTGACTGATTTGTTCTTCATACTGATTTACTTTTAAAACCACCGTAGGCCAAGCAAAGCCAACCAATTAAAAATAACGTGCCTCCAATCGGTGTCACCCAAACGAGGAATTTGCCTGCACCAAGCGCAAGTGCATAAAGACTACCGCTAAAGAGAAGAATACCGTATGCCCAAGTCCCTGCAGCAAGATTAACTATTTTGTTTGCAACCAATGCTTCACGGCATAATTGCAAAATGCCAATCGCTAAAATCGCAATGGTGTGAAACATTTGATATTTCACACCCGTTTCAATCCACGCTAATTCTTTAGGTTCTAAAACCTTGCTTAATCCATGTGCCGCAAAAGCACCAATCGCCACACACAAAAAACCACTCAATCCCGCGATAAATAACCATTTGTTTTTCATTTAAAATTTTCCTATTAATACCGCTAAAATCCCTGCAGCGATTAGAGGTCCCACCGGAATACCGCCTAAGAAAGACACACCAATAATCGTACCAATTAATAATCCTGTCACCAAAACAGGTTGTTCACTCATTAATGGCACGCCTTTCCCTGCGAGCCATGCGACGAATATTCCCGTTGCAATCGACACGCCCATTTTCCAGTTTAAAAATGAACTAAGATCGGGAAGTTGGATTTTTCCCGACACTAATGGAGCTAGGACACCAATCGTTAAAATGATGATCCCGATTTTGACACCGTATTGTTCGAGTATAGGAATGTATTTGGATAATAAGGTTTGCTGCATAATTAACAGCACGGCGGCTGAGATGGTAATCGCGCTATTTTGGCTAATTAAACCTAAAACAATTAAGAAAACCAATAACAACGCGACCATATTGAATTGTAATGTCATAATACCTCTAAAGTGCGGTCAAAAAAAACGTAGGTTTTTCAACGTTGGCTTTGCCAACGACCCCACAAGGGGTGAACAAGCGAACGAGTGAGCTTATGAATAAAAAACTGACCATTTTTATGCGTGTAAAGTTTTTGTAAATTATACCAATTTCTTGCTTTTCTGTGTTTTTTATTTAGTGAAAAAAGGCTAGAATACATGTCAACTTTCTTCTCATACTCCCTGTTTTTACTAAGGTTTTTTGCCCTATGTCGAATGTCGTCAGCCCTGAATTAATTAAAACTGTTGTCCTGCTTGCTACCAGTGTCACTATCGTGCCACTTTTTAAGCGTATTGGCTTGGGTAGCGTGTTGGGTTATTTAGTGGCAGGCTGTTTAATTGGTCCTTCCGTGTTCGGCGTAGTGAAAGATGCAGAATCGATTCTGCACATGGCTGAACTGGGCGTGGTGATGTTCTTATTCATTATCGGTTTAGAGATGCATCCAGAACGTTTATGGGCCATGAGAAAAGCGATCTTCGGACGGGGATTTCTGCAAGTCGGGCTATGTGGTGTTCTGCTTACCTTTGCGGGTATCTATATTTTAAATCTTCCGAAAGAAGTCGCATTTATTGCGGGTATGGGCTTTACACTCTCCTCTACTGCTATTGTGATGCAGGTATTAGAAGAACGCGGGATTACGAACACACCAAAAGGCCAACGAGTTATTTCTACCCTAATTTTTGAAGATTTATCCATTGTGCCATTATTGGCTTCGATTGCCTTTTTAACGCCTGAAACCAAACATATTGAACATCAAACCAACTGGACATCTATTGCTATTGCACTCGGCGCTGTTGTCGGTTTAGTCGTTGCGGGTAAATGGTTAATGAACCCAATTTTCCGTTTGATTTCCAAAGCTCATATTCGCGAAATGATGACAGCTGCCGCCTTACTTGTGGTGTTAGGTGCGGCATTGGCCATGGAAGCGAGTGGACTTTCAATGGCGATGGGCGCATTCGTTGCGGGTGTAATGCTTTCAGAATCCGCATTCCGCCACCAATTAGAAGCCGATATTGAACCATTCCGTGGTTTATTGCTCGGTCTCTTCTTTATGGGTGTAGGAATGTCGCTTGACCTCAGTTTAGTCTTCAATGATGCGGTTTGGTTGTTAGGTATCGTATGCCTTTACATCGTTGGCAAAGCCTTAGCCGTTTATACCGTGGCTCGTATTACGAAACTAGACCGTACCGAATCGGTTGGACGAATGACCATCATGGCACACGGTGGTGAATTTGCATTCGTACTCTTCTCTGCAGCGACTACTGCAGGCGTGATGACAAAAGATCAAAATGCGACCTTTACTGCCGCAGTCATTATCTCGATGTTATTCTCACCATTGATTGGCTTATTAATGCGTAAAATCAACCAACGCAAATCAGCGAATCAAGAGGAAAAAGTCGATACTAGCGATCTTGATCCAATTGTGGATTTAGAAGATAGCGTGCTCGTAATTGGTTTTGGTCGTTTCAGTCAAATCGTATGTCAATCGCTTCTTGTTCGTGGCATTAACGTCTCGGTGATTGACCGCAATATCGAAAACATTCGTGCGGCAGCTAAATTTGGTTTTAAAGTTTATTACGGTGACGGTATTCGCCTTGATGTTTTACGTGCAGCGGGTATCGAAAAAGCCAAATGTGTGGTCATCGGGATTAACGATACACAACGTATTGAAAACATCGTTCAGAATTTGAAAGATGCTTATCCGAAACTCCCAATTTTGGCGCGAACTTATGACCGCAAAACAACCGTGAGTCTTATTAAGCAAGATGTAGACTTTATTGTGCGCGAAACCTTTGAATCAGCCCTCACGCTCAGTCGTGCAACACTAATGCAATTAGGTATCAATAAAATTGAAGCTGATGAGGTCATTGCAGAAGTTCGTTACTTAGATCAAGAACGATTGAATGAAGAAGTTTTACATGGTTTTTCTACAGACATCATCCGAAAATATTGGATGCCAAAACCTTTCATTAAACCACATTCTGATGCTGAAGCACTCAATGAAGAAACGGCTGAGATCTTAGAAAAAGAAGATGACGACAATGACGAAGCAGCGGTTGAAACCCTTCTTCATGATGATTCAGAAACAGAGAAACAAAAAGAAGTCGAATAATAAAAAAGCCCGATAAATCATTATGGGGCTTTTTTGTTAGGCTTTCAGTGTTACAATCCAGCAATTATGAATTTGTTTATTACGCTCAAAATCAAGCGGTAAAGTTTTCGCTGAAATTTCGACCGCACTTAATCCCAATTCATCTAACGCCTCAAAATCCATTTTAAAACCACGTTTATTGTTCGAGAACACGATAGTACCGTTAGGACGTAAAATACGCTTAAGATTACGCATTAATTTGATGTGATCACGTTGTACATCCCAACTGTCTTCCATACGTTTAGAATTTGAGAATGTTGGCGGATCCACGAAAATCAAATCAAACTGACGATCACATTTCTCTAACCACTGCAAACAATCTGCCTGGATGAGCTTGTGCTGCTTGCCTTCAATATCATTTAAAATCAGGTTTTGTTCTGCCCAGTTTAAATAGGTGTTCGACATATCCACGGTCGTCGTCGATTTTGCCCCACCTAATGCCGCATGCACTGTTGCGGAACCGGTATAAGCAAAAAGATTAAGGAAATCTTTGCCTTTTGCCATCTCACCAACCATTTTACGGGTTAAGCGATGATCTAAGAATAATCCTGTATCCAAGTAATCCGTTAGATTCACCCAAAGCTGCGCACCGTATTCATTTACATAGAAATATTCGCCTTTATTGGCCAATTTTTCATATTGATTCGTGCCTTTTTGTTTTTGACGCACTTTCAAAATCAGTTTATTGGTTTCAATACCAGTGACTTGTAAGGTTGCTGTCACTGCATCTAATAAACGTTGACGCGCTTTGTTTTCATCAA
Organism: Haemophilus parainfluenzae; assembly: GCF_003253005.1. Taxonomy (GTDB): domain Bacteria; phylum Pseudomonadota; class Gammaproteobacteria; order Enterobacterales; family Pasteurellaceae; genus Haemophilus_D; species Haemophilus_D parainfluenzae_M. Next base: position 72,441 of record NZ_QEPZ01000001.1, read on the forward strand.
TATTTTTCGGTGCGGCATACTCTTGCACCACAATATGATCACCATAACGATCTACAGCCACGTTATATTCCGGTAAATCGGCATCATATAAACGATAAGCATCAAGGCCTTGCTGCTTCGCCCATTTTTCAATTTTCTTGATATTTTTCTGCAAGCGATTCGCAAAATCCACCGCTACCGTTGAAGTGCGGTCAAATTCAAGCGGATTTTCAGCCGCACTTTCTTTACGTTCTGAAATTTGATAATTCTTCTGAACACAATCTAACGGACCGTTTTTCGCTTTAAATTGACGATGAGAACGCATACGCAAACAATCAAGCAACGTAGATTCACTACTGAAAATCGACGCATTCCAACCACCAAATTCATTTTTAAGACGTTGTCCAAAGACTGAATATAGAGCAATCAACGCTGGAGTTGTACCTAAACGCTCACCATAAGGCGGGTTACAAATCACCGTTCCCACTTCATCTGGACTTGGATTTTTTAATGCGGCAACATCACCTTGTTTCCATTGAATTAAGTGTGCTACGCCTGCATTTTGTGCATTCTTTTGTGCTTTTTTCAGTACACGATGATCGAGATCGAAGCCATAAAAATGCGGTTTTGGATTTTGATTAAAATAAGTTTCAGCTTGCTGTACCGCTTCTGCTTTCACCTTATCCCAAGCATCTTGATTATGTCCTTTCCAGCAATCAAAGCCCCAATGTAAACGATGTAATTGCGGTGCAATTTGTGCTTCCATCTGTGCAGCTTCGATTAACAATGTACCCGAACCGCACATTGGATCCACTAATGGTGTCCCTTTTTTCCAACCTGAACGAAGCACTATCGCAGCGGCTAAGGTTTCACGTAAAGGCGCTTGCCCTGTATCTTCACGATAGCCACGTAAATGCAATGCTTCGCCACTTAAATCGAGTGAAACGACGAGTTCTTCTTTATTTAAATAAGCATGAATTCGCACATCTGGATAGTCTTTATCTACATTTGGACGCGCTTTCCCTTGGCGTTCAAAATAATCCACAATGGCATCTTTCACTCGCATCGCACCAAATTGGGTGTGACGAATTTCTTGGTTTGTCCCATTGAAATCAACAAAAAATGTGGCTTTCTCATCAAAATAACTTAACCAATCCTGCCCTGTCACAATTGAATACAAGTCTAAATCACTATATACCTTTCCATTTACAATCGGTAACAAAATACGTGAAGCTAAACGTGACCATAATAAGCTGCGATAAAGTGTTTCATCATCAGCCTGAAAATGTACGCCGCCTTGTGCAATTTTACATTCCGTTGCACCGAGCTCTATCAATTCGACTTTTAAGAGTTCTTCAAAACCACGAGCAGTTGTGGCAAATAGTTGTTTCATGTGTTTTCTCGATAGGGAAAAATTGGGCGGATTATAGCATAGTTTTTACTAGGATTTCGCCTAAGGCGACCTACTTTTCTTTGCTTGTGCAAAGCAAAGTAGGCAAAAGAAAACACACCCCAATTAAATCGCTAATCCTCATTCTTTTCAATTTTCTTTACAGAAATTTTCGAACTCGCTTCGCTCAAACAAGCGAAAATTTCTTAAAAATTGAAAATCATTCGGGCGATTTAGATAGGGACTATAAAAAAACAGCCTTAAAGGCTGTTTTTAAGATAGAAGCAAATTAGATTATTTACTTAAACATTGAGCATAGCTATCAGCAGTGGCTTGAAGGAAATTCGCATAGGAATTTGGGCCAATCTGTACGTTATCGCCAATAGGATCTAAACGACCGACATTAACTTTTGTACTTTGTGCAAGAGAGTCAATCACTTTTGGTGTGAATTGAGGTTCAGCAAAAAGACAATTTACATGGTGTTCTTCAATCTCTTCTTTGATGTGGGCAATGGTTTTTGCACCCGGAGCCACTAATGGATTAATGGTGAAATAACCGGTTTGATTTAAACCATACGCATCATTGAAATAGCTATAAGCATCATGGAACACAAAAAAACCTTTATCTTTGAGTGGGGCTAATTGTACTTTGATTTTATCGCTTTGCTCAGTCAAAGTGCGGTTAAAATCGGCTAAGTTTTTCGCAATGAGCTCTTTTTTATCCGGATGTTGTTCCGTTAATTTATCCGCCACTTTTTGTGCCACAATTTGACTGATGGCTGGTGAATACCATAAGTGCCAGTTCACGCTTAACCCATTTTCATCTACATCGTGGTGATGATGCTCATGGTCATGGTCATGACCATGCTCGTGCTTATGATCGTGTCCATGCTTATGATCATGCCCGTGCTCATCTTCATCGCCTTCATGATAATGTTCATGATGGACCTTGCTTAAAAGCGGTTTAATTTCTGGAATCTCAGAAATATTGATAACTTTTTTGCTATCAATTTGGCTAATTGGTTTTGCTAAGAAAGCGTCAATATCTTCACCAACCCAAAGCACTAAATCCGCCGATTTCACTTTTTGTACATCTGAAAGTTTTAAGCTGTAATCATGAGGAGAAGCACCTGCTGGCACTAAAATTTGCGTATCTGTTACACCATTAGCAATAGATGATGTAATAAAACCGAGAGGTTTCACGGATGCTAATACATCTGCATTTGCCATCATTGGAAGCGCTAAAAGTGCGCTAGAAATTGCACTCATTTTTAATACTTGTTTCATTTTTGTTTCCTTACTTTTATTGGGAATTATTCTCAAAGCTAACATAGACTACGCCTTTTTGATAAAATTGCAACATGTCAAATTAAAAAATGAAGTGATATTTCTTCATCTTATGTAATACTTTCATTCATAAAGAAAAAGCAACGTTTTCACGTTGCTTTTTATATTTATTTCAATAACTTATCTATTGCCCGAGAAACAGCAAAAAAACCAAAGGTTGCCGTTATCATGGTTGCTGCGCCAAAGCCATTTACACAATTCATAGTAGCGGATATTTCACAGCCCTCGCCCATTTTAGGGAAAATCAGAGGCTGACTGGAAAACACAGCATCAACTGCGAACTTACGTTGTGGATTTTGGCTAAAATTAAAATCCTTACGTAAAACTGACCGCACTTTCGCCAATAATGGATCTTGGATCGTTTTGCTTAAATCAGCAATTTGGATTTTGGATGGATCTGTCTGACCACCAGCGCCACCAATAGTAATAATTTTGATTTTATTACGTTTGCAATAGGCAATCATCGCTGCTTTAGTTTTTACATTATCAATGGCATCAATGACATAATCATAGCCACGATTTAGGTATTCCGCTTGATTATCCGGTGAAATGAAATCATCGATAATATTCACCACACATTCTGGGTTAATCAGCTGAACGCGCTTTGCCATTACTTCCGTTTTAAGCTTGCCAATATTGCCGCTTAATGCAGGAAGCTGACGATTAATATTGGTGACACAAATGTCATCCATATCAATCATGGTGATCTGCCCTACGCCACTTCGCGCAAGCGCTTCCACCACCCACGAACCTACGCCGCCAATACCAATAACGCACACATGAGCCTGACGCAGACGCGCCAAGCCTTCTGGTGTATAAAGGCGTCCAATGCCGCCAAAGCGTTGTTCGTAGTTATCGACACGATCCATTATTGTAGTACCCAAACTCGTCCATAGTGTTTTGATAAACCCGCGATATGGCCTGCTTGATCGCCAATACCACGGTATAAGTCAAAATGGTGACCCTTTACCGCACCGCCCACATCAAGCGCCACCATTAAGTGTAATTTGTGTGTACCCATCCAGTTACCATTGTTATCAATATCTGGTACTTCAACCAATAATACGGTTCCAGAAGGAATGACATTACGATCAGAAGCCACAGAAGCCATAGGTACTAAAGGCACACCGGCAGAACCTTTCACTTTACCTGTCGGATCGTTTTTAAAGAAAACATAAGATGGATTGCGTTCTAACAATTCTTGTACACGAGATGGATTTGCTTTGCCCCATTCACGAATTGCTTGAATAGACATTTTTTCTTTTGGAATTTCACCATCTTCTACTAACAAACGACCAACTGCTTGATATTTATAACCATTTTGACCTGCATAGGCTAAATAATTTAAATTGCCATCACCGTAATCAACATAGCCACTACCCTGCACGCCTAATAAGAAATTATCCATCATTGAATCACTGTAAGCGAGCTCTAAGCCTTTTCCTGCCAATGCACCATTATAAATTTCTGCCCGGCTATAACGTTTATAGCTTGGCATCGCATAAATTGGATGTTGATATTGACCTTGTGCAGTACGGCGTGCATGAATCACGGGTGAATAATAACCTGTCATTAACACGTTTTGATAACCATCAAAACCTTTCATAATCTGTGGGTTAATGCCGTATTGTGCTAATTCATTCACATTGGCTCCTGCAAGTACCCAGTTAGTGATTTTGCCATAATTAGCAGCAAAGCGATTTATTAATGAACTTGAATAATCACGAACATTCGTCAACTGCGTTAAAAAATCACCTTGGTTTACAATCGCACCTTTGTTCTCCACGGATGCCACTGGGCTTAAAATAGCTTGTTGATAATTACGTTCACTATACTTTGCCCCAAATTTTTGTGGATCGTCGCCTGTCGCAGTACGCGGCAAGCTAGAATTATTTTTTGAAGAGACTTTACTTGGTGCGGAACCACATGACGCAAGCACCGAAACTGCCGCCATTACAGAGAGAATTTTTACAGCGAGATTTTGACGAAATTTCATTCTTATTTTCCTAAATTAAACTAACTAATACAAAGTTGCATACGCTATCAAAAATTCCCTTTTAGGACTAGCACTATTTCATAAAATGGTTAATTAATATTCATTTTGTTTATTTTCTTAACAAACGGAAAGTCAAATTCCGTTTAAATCTTGCAATAATTATTGAAACGAGTATATTACGCGCCATCAGACGCGGGGTGGAGCAGCTTGGTAGCTCGTCGGGCTCATAACCCGAAGGCCGTCGGTTCAAATCCGGCCCCCGCAACCAAATTACAAAGCACCGAAATTTCGGTGCTTTTTTCATTTTTAGATAAAGGTAAATTTAATCGAAATAAAAAGGCACAATGTCGTGAAACATTATGCCTTTATCTATCAATCTTATTAGATTTGATACTTTGTCTTATCGCCAATATCAAAGTGCAATGGCATTCGCCATTTTTGAACCGCAAGAATCAATAATAATCCGCCGACAATCAACGATAAAATTAGAGTAATCCAACCCCCTTCAAATACCCAAGCAAACCAAAGTGCGGCTACAAATGCAGGTTGTAAATTTAATAGCGGTACTCTAAAACAGAAGTATTCTTTAAAACATAAACCGCCCAGTGTGACTAATGCACCACCTAACGCTAATTCATGCCAACCTAAAAGCGCACATAAGAGTGCAAGCCAGGTGGCAAATTGAAATGTTAAGCGGAAATGCTTCAAATAAATATGAAGCGATGAGGCACAACAAGTTGCCGCAATCAACACGGCAATTTGAGCCTGTTGAGGATACCAAGTTAAAGCGAAAGTACTAAATGCCGCAATGACAAAGCCTGTGCGATAAATAATGACGGTGAGTTTATCCCAAACATCCATTGGAGATTGAATATGTGGATCAGCCATGTGATTTCCTTATTTTTGATGATAAAAGTGCGGTTAAAAACACTCTTATTTCTGACAGCACTTTACATTGAGATTATTTTAATCGATCTAAAATCTTTTGATGAATGCCTCCAAAGCTACCGTTTGACATCACAAGAATCTGATCCGTTGGTTTCGCTTCAGCCACAATCATATCCACTAATTTATCAATATTTCCTGTGTAATGTGCTGGTTGAACACATTCTCCCGCAATTTCAGCCACATCCCATGGAATATTATCTGGTTGTAGCATAAACACCGCATCAGCTCGACCAAGTGCTGGTGCAATTTCATCTTTATGCACGCCCATTTTCATGGTGTTTGAACGAGGCTCTAATACGGCAAGAATACGTACGCCACCACCTACTTTATCGCGTAACGCAGTGAGTGTCGCCAGAATGGCTTCTGGATGATGAGCGAAGTCATCATAAACCGTAATACCGTTTACTTCCCCCTTCACCTCTAAACGACGTTTTGCATTGATAAAGCTACCTAATGCATGACATGCATCTTCAATTTTGACACCCGCATGGTAAGCCGCCGCAATCGCCATTAAAGCATTGTGCATATTGTGCTGTCCGACAATATTCCATTTCACTTCAGCGACTTTTTTACCCTGATGGAATACGGCAAATTCAGAACAATCATTAGTAATACGTTCCGCAAACCATTCTTTATCTTTACCGATACATTGCTGTTCTGACCAACATCCCATATTGAGGGTTTCTTTCACGCTCTGCTCATCTGCAAAAGAAAGTACACGCCCTGTGGAAGGAATTGTACGGATCATGTGATGAAATTGACGTTGGATCGCGTGAAGATCATCGAAGATGTCAGCATGATCGAAGCTGATATTGTTAATGATCAAGGTTTTCGGATTGTAATGTACAAATTTAGAGCGTTTATCAAAGAAGGCCGTATCGTACTCATCAGCTTCAATTACGAAAAACTCACTTTCTCCTAAACGAGCAGAAGTACCAAAATTCCCAGCAATACCACCGATCAGGAAACCAGGTTTTAGCCCATTTTGTTCTAAAATCCAAGTCAACATCCCCGTTGTTGTGGTTTTACCATGTGTACCTGAAATCGCTAACACCCAACGATTACGCAATAAATGGTCGTGTAACCATTGTGGACCTGATGTATAAGGCAATGCATTATCCAAAACATATTCCACACAGGAATTACCTCGTTTCATGGCATTTCCGACAATCACCATATCAGGGGCAGGCTGAAGTTGAGCGACATCATAATTAGGAATAATTTCAATGCCCTGCTCTTGTAAAAAAGTGCTCATCGGTGGGTAAACATTGGTATCGGAACCCGTTACTTTATAGCCCATTTGTTTGGCAATAATTGCAACGCCGCCCATAAAGGTCCCGCAGATACCTAAAATATGAATATGTTTCATTGTTCTTCTCTAGTTACTAAAAATGCTGACTATGATAAATCAACTCAAAGATTGAGTAAATAAGGGCTGTTTACATAAACAGCCCTCTTTCTTATTTGATTCGGTCAAAGCCCGCTTGAAGATCAGCAATTAATTCATCTGTGTCTTCAAATCCAATATGCAGACGAATTAATGATCCCGTTAATTTACGCTCAATACCTGGGCGAATTTTTGCAATTTCTTCTGGTTGATTGCATAAAATGAGCGATTCAAACCCACCCCAAGAATAAGCCATTGTGAAAAGATCAAAATGATCCATAAAGGCGGAAAGCTCTTCATCGTTTAAACGTTTATGTAATTCAAAAGAGAATAAACCGCTTGCGCCGGTAAAGTCACGTTTAAAGTTTTCATAGCCTAGACAGCTTGGTAGCGCAGGATGATACACTGCTTTCACTTGTGGTTGTTCACTTAACCATTTGGCCACTTTTAAACTGCTTTCATGATGTTGTTTTAATCGCACACCTAAGGTACGAATACCGCGTGCTGTTGTATAAGCAGAATCCGCATCAACCATTTGCCCCATTAAATAGGAATGTTCGCGCAATTTATCCCAAGTACGTGCATTAGCCACGGCTGTACCGATCATAATGTCAGAATGCCCTACTAAATATTTCGTTCCTGCTTGAATAGAAATATCAATACCATGTTCTAATGCTTTAAATAATACTCCTGCCGCCCATGTATTATCGATCATAATAACGATTTCAGGGCTTACAGCTCTAACCGCTTTAATAATCGCGGGGATATCTGGCACTTCCATTGTTAAAGAGCTTGGTGACTCTAAAAATAAGACTTTTGTATTTGGCTGCACGAGTTTCGCAATCTCTGTGCCTATTATGGGATCATAATAGGTCGTATCAATATGCATTTTTTTCAAAATCACATTGCAAAAATCTTGTGTCGGCTCATACGCCGCCCCTGTTATTAAGACATGATCGCCTGTTTCCACAAAGGATAAAATAGCATTGGTTACCGCTGCGGCCCCACAAGGATAAAGATAACAACCTGTCCCGCCTTCCATTTCACACATTAAATCTTGAAGAGCAAAGTGCGTTAACGTGCCACGACGACCGTAAAAAAGTTCTCCTTTGTAACGATTTTTTGTGCAATGTTTTTTATCCGCAATGGTCTCAAATACCAAAGAAGATGCACGTTGAACTACGGGATTAACTGAGCCTTGAGTAAAACGTTTTTTACGCCCTGCATGAACCAATGTGGTCGATAAGGTATGATGTTCTGACATATATTTCACCTGTAACTTAGATAATATTAATTAATTCAATAGATAAAAACAGCTATTAAAGTGCGGTTAATTTTTTTAAAATATTACTCCCATTTTGCATCCGCAAAATTTTTATTAACATTCATATAGGAATTATGACTATGGTATTAGTAACTCGTCAAGCTCCAGATTTTACATCCTCTGCAGTTTTAGGCAATGGTGAAATCGTTGATAACTTCAATTTCAAAAAACACATCGAAGGTAAAGCAGCGGTATTATTCTTCTACCCATTAGACTTCACTTTCGTTTGCCCATCTGAGTTAATCGCATTCGACCACCGCTATGAAGAATTCAAAAAACGTGGTGTTGAAGTTGTTGGTGTATCTATTGACTCTCAATTCACTCACAATGCATGGCGTAATACCCCAACTGAAAACGGCGGTATCGGTGCAGTTAAATATGCATTAGCAGCTGACGTTAAACATGAGATCGCGAAAGCATACGGTATCGAACATCCAGAAGAAGGTGTTGCATTACGTGCTTCATTCTTAATCGACAAAAACGGTGTTGTTCGTCACCAAATCGTAAACGATTTACCATTAGGTCGTAACATCGATGAAATGTTACGTATGGTAGATGCGTTACAATTCCACGAAGAACACGGTGAAGTTTGCCCTGCTCAATGGGAAAAAGGCAAAGAAGGTATGAAAGACAACCCAGAAGGCGTTGCTAAATACTTGAAACAAAACGCTGACAAACTTTAATTTTTAAGAAAAAGCCACATTAAGTGGCTTTTTTTATTTTTGTAGATCCTTTAGAATGAACGTATCTTTAACCAAAGTGCGGTTATTTTTATGAAATATAATATTCCTATTTTCCTGACGATTCTCCGAGTGATTTTAATTCCATTCTTCGTCGTGGCATTTTATTTGCCCATCCCTTCTGCTCCCTTTATTACAACGCTCATTTTCTTTATCGCAGGGGTCACCGACTGGTTTGATGGTTATCTTGCTCGAAAATTAAAACAAACAACACGTTTCGGTGCTTTCCTTGATCCTGTTGCCGATAAAGTAATGGTGATCACTGCGCTAGTATTAATTGTAGAATATCAAAACTCTTTCTGGATTACCATTCCTGCCATTATTATGATTTCACGTGAAATCATTATCTCTGCTTTACGTGAATGGATGGCTGAATTAGGCGAACGTAATAAAGTAGCCGTTTCATGGATGGGGAAAGTGAAAACCACCTCTCAAATGCTAGCTTTAGGTGGATTACTCTGGCGATATAATGTGTATATGGAAACGCTAGCAATTGTATTGCTCTATTTAGCTGCGATTTTAACGGTTTGGTCAATGCTCCAATACTTAAAAGCCGCAAAAGGCAGCTTGTTAGATAACATTGAATTATAGAATTGACTAAATTTTAAATAAAAGGTGCGGTTATTTTAATCGCATCTTTTATTTTTGAACTATTTTTAAGCAATCAAAAACTTTTTTTACGAATTTTATTTGACACAATGAGATAAATCCGTAAAATACGCCCCGTTGCTTGGCAACAAGCAAACGCGGGAATAGCTCAGTTGGTAGAGCACGACCTTGCCAAGGTCGGGGTCGCGAGTTCGAGCCTCGTTTCCCGCTCCAATTTGCCCGAGTGGTGGAATCGGTAGACACAAGGGATTTAAAATCCCTCGCCTTTCGAGGCGTGCCAGTTCAAGTCTGGCTTCGGGCACCATTTCAAAAATGATACCAGTGGGTCGTTAGCTCAGTCGGTAGAGCAGCGGACTTTTAATCCGTTGGTCGAAGGTTCGAATCCTTCACGACCCACCACTTAAAATCAGCACCTTAACAGGTGTTTTTTTATGTCTAAAATTTAGGATAAAGACTTTCCTACTCTCTTTTCTAAAAAACACATAAAAAAATAACCGCACTTTCGTACGGTTACTTACCTATATTCTTAAATGATTAGCCGTGATAACGTCCTACGCCTAATTCATCTTCTTTACGAGTACGGTTCATCACTTCTTGTGGCGATTGTGCAATACGTAATCCCATTTGATCTTCAGTACGCACTACTTCACCACGTAGAGAATTAGTATAAACATCTGTAATCTTGATATCGACAAACTTACCAATCATATCTGGGGAGCCTTGGAAATTCACAATACGGTTGTTTTCAGTACGTCCTGTTAATTCCATAATATCTTTCTTAGACGGCCCTTCCACCAACACGCGTTGTTCCGTGCCAAGCATACGACGGCTATATTGCGCGGCTTGTTGGTTGATGCGCTCTTGTAAAAGATAGAGACGTTGTTTTTTCTCTTCTTCGGTTACATCATCTGGCATATCTGCTGCAGGTGTACCTGGACGCGCAGAATAGATAAAGCTAAAGCTCATATCAAAATTTACTTGCGCAATTAGATTCATGGTTTGTTCAAACTCTTCATTGGTTTCACCTGGGAAACCCACAATGAAATCTGAGCTAATTTGAATATTTGGACGCACGGCACGTAATTTACGAATGATCGATTTATATTCTAACGCGGTATGACCACGTTTCATCATAGTTAAAATACGGTCTGAACCAGCTTGTACCGGTAAGTGTACGAAGTCCACCAACTCAGGCGTGTCGCGATACACGTCAATAATATCGTCAGTAAATTCGATTGGGTGACTGGTGGTAAAACGTAAACGGTCGATACCGTCAATAGATGCTACTAAACGCAATAATTCCGCAAATGTACAGATACCACCATCAAATGTCGGGCCACGATATGCGTTTACGTTTTGGCCTAATAAATTGATTTCACGTACACCTTGATCGGCTAACTGCGCAATTTCAAATAATACATCATCAACAGGACGGCTGACTTCTTCACCACGGGTATAAGGCACCACGCAGTAAGTACAATATTTATTACAACCTTCCATAATAGACACAAACGCAGTTGGACCTTCTGCGCGAGGTTCTGGTAAGCGGTCAAATTTCTCAATTTCAGGGAAACTCACATCCACCACCGAACTTTTACCACCACGGATTTGGTTAATCATTTCAGGCAAACGATGTAAAGTTTGCGGACCAAATACGATATCTACGTAAGGTGCACGATGACGAATATGCTCACCTTCTTGTGATGCTACACAACCACCCACACCAATCACTAGATTTGGATTTTGTTTTTTTAATTCTTTCCAACGACCTAATTGATGGAACACTTTTTCTTGCGCTTTTTCACGGATAGAACAGGTGTTAAGAAGCAACACATCGGCTTCTTCTGGAATATCAGTTAATTCTAAACCATGAGTATTTAAAAGAAGATCGGCCATTTTTGATGAATCGTATTCATTCATCTGACAGCCCCATGTTTTAATATGTAATTTTTGCGTCATATTGCTTAAAAATAAAGATTAGTTAAAAGATAAAATTGGTCGGCTATTGTACAGATTTGTGGGAATTCTGGCTAGTGTAAAATGGACTTTTACCCATTTCGGTATAGAAAAAGTGCGGTTAAAATCACCTGAATTTTAACCGCACTTTGTTTAGTATCCTTCTTCCTCCATATTTGGCAGGAACGTTTTGTGTTTGATTCTCTTCACTCTCGTTTCAATTCGCCCATCTGGATATAGCTCAATTTCACGCCAACCTGGTTGTAAGGTATCTAAAGCAAAATGATTACTGTCTGGCTTAAATTGAATACAAGTCGCAGGCGTTGCCATAGTTTGATAACCTTGCCAATAGCCATCGACTTCTTGATGAATATGACCGTATAAAATCCCTTTTACATTGTTGAATTGAGACAAAATCTCTGAGAATTCATGAGCATTACGTAAGTTATGCTGATCAAGCCATGCTGAATTTGTTGGCAATAAATGGTGATGCAATACAACTAAGCTATGACGTGCTGGATTTTCGGCTAATTTCATTTTTAACCAATCTAGCTGATAAGCACTCAATTCGCCATGAGGCGCAGTAGAAACTTGGCTATCTAACAAAATCACTTGCCAATGTTTGCCAAGAAGTAAATGTTTTGATGCGTTAATAGGTGATTGGCTTAAATGCTCGACCATTTTAGGTTGAAAATCATGGTTACCTGGAAGCCAAAATACTGATTTATTTAACGGTTTAACCATTTCGACAAATCGTAGATAGCCTTCGTCGCTACTATCTTGTACCAAATCACCTGTCGCAAGCACGACATCATAATCAAAAGACTCTGTCTGAATTTCTTTTAACACCTGAGAAAAGCTTTCGTGCGTGTTGATACCTAATAAGTCTTTGCTTGTATCCTTAAACAAATGAGGATCGGTGATTTGTAATAATTTGACGATCTCACTTGCAGGCTCGCATTCAAATGTATTATTCATGGGACTCCTCTTGCCAGCGTTGCTGCAATTGGGCGTAATTTAATTGAAGCCATTGCAAGCCCATTACTGCAATGCCATTATCAATTTTGCCATCACACATCCATTGATAGGCTTGCTCACGTTTCACCACATGAACACGGATGTCTTCATTCTCTTCAGCTAAACCATGAATACCTTTGGCTTGCGAGCTATCTACTCGACCGACAAACAAATGAATGCGTTCGACGACACCGCCCGGGCTATCCCATACACTTAAACAATGAGTAAGATCTTGAACTGAGACACCCGCTTCTTCTTCACTTTCGCGCAAAGCCACTTCTTCAGGTTGTTCCCCCGCTTCTACCATGCCGGCGATCAATTCTAATAACCAAGGGGAACGAGCTGATTCAGGTTGATATGCACCAATACGTACTTGCTCAACTAAAACTACAGCATCTTCTTCCGGATCGTAAGCAATCACTGCAGAAGCGGCACCTTTGACTAATAATTCACGTGTCACCACGCCACTTTCACCACCAGCAAAAAGCTTATGTCTAAACTGTACTTTCTTAAGTGTAAAAAAACCTTTATAAACAGTTTCTTCATTAAGAACTTCTATATCATGCTGACTAAACTGTTGAATTTCTGACATCATTACTCTCCTAGTATCGAGGTCGCATAATACTCCCATAAAAAAATAAAAAAAACTGAACCCTCTGTTTTTTTGTTGAAACTTTGAAGCTGGTCACAAAAAAGAAAACCGATGATAATTTCTTATTCATCCATAGGTTTACATTAAGAATCCAGTTGAATTAACAAACGCGGCTGATTATTTCCCCGTCAGCTACCTTTGTTTTAATCGTATCGCCTGTTTTGACTTGTTTCACACTCAAAATGGCATGTCCTTTGACATCTTCCGCAATGGAATATCCTCGCGCTAACACTTTCAATGGGCTTAACCCATCTAACTTGCCACACAATGTCGCCAATTTATTTTGACGTTCCGTGACTTGACGATTCGCCCCTAAATTTAACCGCACTTGTAACTGAGCTAAATATTGGGATTGTTTTTGCAATCGATAAGGCAACGGATTTTGTTTTAAGCGCGCGGAAAGTGCGGTCAATTTTTGCTGCGTTTTATCCATTTGGCGCTGCATCGCTAACAAGAGACGATGATGTAATTGCGCCGTTTTGGCTTTCTGCATCAATAATTGATTTTGCGGATGTTGGTTTTGCAGGCGTAAACGTAGCTGTTGTAAACGTTGTTGTTGATGACTAAAAATACGATCTAACGCCATCTCTAAATGCTGTTGTTTATAGGCTAACTGTTGAAGTAATTCCTGCTGATTACGACTTACTAACTCCGCCGCTGCAGACGGTGTCGGTGCACGTAAATCAGCCACAAAATCGGCAATGGTGACATCGGTTTCATGACCTACCGCGCTGATAATCGGTAAATTTGAACGAAAAATCGCACGTGCTACTTCTTCTTCATTAAAACACCAAAGATCTTCTAAAGAACCACCACCACGGCTGACAATCAATACATCCACTTCTTGACGCGCATTGGCGAGCTCAATCATTTGGACGATTTCAGCCATTGCTTCTTTGCCTTGCACTGCCGTTGGATAAATCACCACTTTTAAACTGGGATCGCGGCGAGCCAAAATATGCAGAATATCTTGTAAAGCCGCGCCTGTAGAAGACGTAATAATGCCCACTGCTTTGGCAAAGTCTGGCAAGCTTTTCTTCAGGTTTTGTGCAAACAATCCTTCAGCCGCCAATTTCATTTTTAGCGCTTCAAATTGCTGTTGCAATAATCCTTCGCCAGCAGGGTGCATGGATTCAATAATCAGCTGATAATCACCGCGAGGCTCATATAAACTGACATTCGCCCGCACCAAGACTTGCATGCCGTTTTGCGGACGAAACCCTACTCGCAAATTTTTCATGCGGAACATCGCACCGCGAACTTGGGCATTTTCATCTTTCAGCGTTAAATACCAATGCCCCGACACAGGTTGAGTAAAATTAGAAATCTCCCCTGTAAGCCAAATCTGTGAAAAATTCCCTTCCAACATTTGGCGGGTTGCGCTGTTAAGCTGGGAAACGGAGTAAATGTTTTCAGACATTATTCAATCAACACCCAACCATCATCTAGCCAGTTACAAATCGAATCGAGCAATAATTCCATCGTGCTTTCAAGATCTTCTGTATCATTCACTAAATTATTTAAGAATGCCCAATCTAGCGCTTCACCATCGGAAAGGCGTTTCAACACTTCCGCTTCAATGACATTCACCTCATCTAACCATTCGCCATTAGCATAAATGCGGAGTGGATTTTCGGTGTAAAGCAATTTGCAGTTATTGTCCTGCATTAATACACCTTGTTCCTCTTCTAAAATTGATCGCACTTCGTCAGGATCGGACATCTCATCGGATACTAACATTTCATAACGACGTGAGCTCACTGTACTAGCTACTGCTTGTTTGAACAAGACATCAAAGGCTTCTGACTCTGCCAATTTCGCTAAGAATTGTTTTTTCATTGCCTGAATATTTTCATCTGCCAATTTGCCCGTACGCTGCTCTGATTGCGTTAAGCGTAACGGTAATTGGAATTCGCTTAAATTCAATTCAGGATCTTGATGACAAAACGCTTTATTCACGTTATCGAAAATGTCTGCTAAATTCGGGTAAAGCAAACCGAAAGAAAAGGTCAAGCAATCATCTTCTGCCACACCGTAATGTGACATACGAGCTGGAATATAAAGAATATCACCTGGGTTCATCACTTCATCAATCACCAATTCACCCATATCGTCAAAAATACGAATCGGCTGATTCGGTTTAAATTCAGTGGATGAATCACACCATTTGCCTAACTGCCAACGACGGTGACCATAGCCTTGCACCAAGAACACATCATATTCGTCATAATGCTTACCAACGGAACCGCCTTTAGGTGCATAAGACACCATAATATCGTCGCGTTGCCATTGTGGGATAAAGCCAAATTTATTCCAAAGCTGACCGAGTTCAGTACTCCATTGTTCTAAATTTTGGACAAGCACCGACCATTTCTCGGGTACATCCGCAAAATCTTCTTCAGATAACGGACTAAAAAATACTTTCCAATTATCATCTGAAAAAGTTTTCACTAAACGTGCGGTCACATCTTCGCCTTGTGCTAATTCGATGATATCGTCAGGCTCAAATTGACCCACAATTTCAGGCAAACCATTACGAATAATTAATGGTTTTTTCTGCCAATAATCACGCAGGAAAATTTCAGGGGTAATGCCATCAGGCAGACAATATTGGTTGGAAAGTGCGGTCATTTTTTTACTCCTTTTCCTGTTTTTCTTGTTGAGCTTTTTCTTGTGCGGCTTTGGCTTGCTCTGCTGCACGTTTACGACGAATCTCTTTAGGATCGGCTAATAATGGACGGTAAATTTCAATACGATCGCCGTCTTTTAATTGATCGTTTAGTTTTGCTGGACGGGAATAAATCCCCACTTTATTTTCACGCAAATCGATCTCGGTAAATTGTTGCAAAATGCCCGATTGCAAAATAGCCGTTTGGATCATTGTGCCTTCATCCACTTTGAAGGATTTCAAATAATAGCGATCCGGCAAGGCATAGGCGATTTCAATATTAATTTGGTTCATATCTTATTCTGTCTTGATGAGTTTTCCGTTATTATAGCGGAAAAGTGCGCTCAATATTAACGATAAAATAGGAACACATCATGAATTGGGTATTTTTTGCTATTGGTTCAGCCTTTTTCGCTGGACTTACCGCTATTTTAGGCAAATTAGGGGTTGAAGGCATTAATAGCAACCTTGCGACTTTTATCCGTACGATTGTGGTTTTACTCGTTACAGCAGGTATCATTAGCTCACGTAACGAATGGCAACTGCCACAACATATTACTGCAAAACCGTTTACCTTTTTAATTCTTTCTGGTGTTGCTACGGGCCTATCTTGGCTTTGTTATTATCGTGCCTTGCAAATGGCGCCCGCCTCTTGGGTTGCGCCCATTGATAAACTCAGTGTGGTCATTGCCATTATTTTAGGCGTAGTTTTGTTAGGAGAACCCTTAAGCATAAAATTAATCATAGGAAGTCTATTAATTCTCTCAGGTGTTTTAGTCTTAGCCTTATAGATTGAGAAATTAGCCCTTTTTCGCTACAATACGCCACTATTTTTATTCAAGCAGAAAACTATGTCTGAAATTAAACTCATCGTGGGGCTGGGAAACCCTGGCGATAAATATGCGGAAACCCGCCACAATGCAGGTGAATGGCTGATTGAGCGTTTGGCTCGTCGCTTTAATGTTTCGCTTAATGCAGAAAATAAATTCTTTGGTTACGTAGGAAAAACGCTAATTAATGGCCAAGAAGTGCGTTTTTTAGTGCCAACCACGTTTATGAATTTAAGCGGAAAAGCCGTAGGTGCACTTGCTAATTTTTATCGCATCAAACCAGAAGAAATTTTAGTGCTACACGATGAATTAGATTTACCGCCAGGCACCGTAAAATTAAAACAAGGTGGTGGACATGGCGGACATAATGGTTTAAAAGATATCATGGCTCAGCTTGGTAACAGCAACAATTTCTATCGTTTACGCATTGGCATTGGCCATCCTGGACACCGTGATTTAGTTTCAGGTTTTGTGCTTAACAAACCCTCGCCTGCAGAAAGAGAAGCTCTCGATAAAGCGTTAGATGAAGCTACCGATTGCATTGAATTGCTTTTCAAAGAAGGCATGGTGAAAGCCACCAATCGCTTAAACAGTTTCAAAATTTAACTCAAAAGTGCGGTGAAAAAACATCATAAATTTTAACCGCACTTACGCTAACAATAAGGAAAACATCATGGGATTTAAATGTGGTATCGTTGGTTTGCCAAACGTCGGTAAATCTACCCTTTTTAATGCATTAACCAAAGCCGGGATCGAAGCGGCAAACTATCCGTTCTGTACAATCGAGCCAAATACTGGCGTGGTACCAATGCCGGATCCGCGTTTAGATGCGTTAGCGGAAATCGTTAAACCTGAGCGCGTATTACCCACCACCATGGAGTTTGTAGATATCGCTGGTTTGGTTGCAGGTGCAAGTAAAGGTGAAGGCTTAGGTAATAAATTCTTAGCTAACATCCGTGAAACTGATGCAATTGGTCATGTTGTTCGTTGTTTTGAAAATGATGACATCGTGCACGTTGCGGGTAAGATCGATCCATTAAGCGATATCGAAACCATCAATACCGAATTAGCCCTTGCTGACTTAGACAGCTGTGAACGTGCAATCCAACGTTTACAAAAACGTGCAAAAGGTGGCGATAAAGACGCAAAATTTGAGCTGTCTGTGATGGAAAAAATTCTTCCTGTACTTTCTGAAGCAGGCATGATTCGTTCTGTTGAGTTAGATAAAGATGAATTATTAGCAATTAAAAGCTATAACTTCCTCACATTAAAACCAACCATGTACATTGCGAACGTAAATGAAGACGGTTTTGAAAATAATCCGTATTTAGACAAAGTACGTGAGTTTGCAGAAAAAGAAGGCTCTGTAGTGGTGCCTGTATGTGCGGCGATTGAAGCGGAAATTGCTGAACTTGATGATGATGAAAAAATCGAATTCTTACAAGACCTTGGCATTGAAGAACCAGGCTTAAACCGTGTAATTCGTGCAGGTTATGCCTTATTAAATCTTCAAACCTACTTCACTGCAGGCGTGAAAGAAGTGCGTGCATGGACGGTTTCTGTGGGTTCAACCGCCCCTAAAGCTGCGGCTGTAATCCACACAGACTTTGAAAAAGGCTTCATCCGAGCAGAAGTCATTGCTTACGATGACTTCATCCAATTCAAAGGTGAAAACGGAGCAAAAGAAGCTGGTAAATGGCGCTTAGAAGGTAAAGACTACATCGTGCAAGATGGTGATGTCATGCACTTCCGCTTTAACGTATAAAAACACTTCAGACCGCATAACTATGCGGTCTTTTTGTATTTATAAAAGGAAAAAACAATGTCGGATAAATTAAATCAACTCATCGAATTGTTAAAATTAGAAAAAATTGATGATCTTATCTTTCGCGGAGCCAGTGAAGACTTAGGTTTTCGCCAAGTGTTTGGCGGTCAGGTTGTGGCGCAATCTCTTTCAGCTGCGATGCAAGTTGCCCCGCCTGAGCGTGTACTCCATTCTTGCCATGCTTACTTTTTAGCACCTGGCGACAGTCAACACCCGATTATTTATGATGTGGAAACCTTACGTGAAGGACGCAACTTCTCTGCATTACGCGTAAAAGCCATTCAACATAAAAATGTGATTTGTCATGTCACTGCTTCATTTCAAGTACCCGAAGAAGGCTTTGACCACCAATCAACCATGCCGCAAGTACCAGGCCCGGAACAATGCATTGATGAACACGAAATCATGTTAAAAGTGGCGCAAACTTTGCCTGAAAGCTTGAGTGAAAAATTTGCCCAAGAACGACCATTTCAGATTCATAGCCGATATTTGAACAATCCATTTGATGGTCGAAAACTGCCGCCAGAACAATATGCTTGGTTTAAAACCAATGGAGAGGCACCATTAGATTTGCAGACGCAACAATGTCTCTTAGCGTATTTTTCTGATTTCCACTGTATTTTGACCGCACTTCATCCACATGGGAAAGGCTTTTTACAAAAAGGGATGAAAGTGGCTACAATCGACCATAGTATTTGGTTCCACCGCCCTTTCAATTTAAATAATTGGCACTTACATGCCATTGAAAGTAGCAATGCTTTTGCGGGACGAGGTTTAGCGAGAGGACAAATTTTTGCTGCAGATGGCACATTAATTGCCACCACACAGCAGGAAGGGTTAATTCGTTATCAAGAATAACCGCACTTTAAAACCAGGTGCAGACTACCCTTCGTAACCGATATCTTCGAAGGTTGGGTTTTCTGCGCCTTGTTTCGCTAATTCATCACAAATTTCATTTTCACGATGGCCGGAATGGCCTTTCACCCACTGCCACTCAATGTTATGGGTTTGAATTGCCTGATCTAACGCAATCCATAAATCCTGATTTTTTACTGCTTTGCCCGTACTCGCTTTCCAATTGTTTTTCTTCCAATTGTAAATCCATTGTGTGATGCCATTTTTCATATATTGGCTATCGCTATAAAGCGTCACATGGCAAGGCTCTTTTAAGCTATTTAAAGCCTCAATCACTGCTCGTAATTCCATGCGATTATTGGTGGTTTTGAAATACCCTTTTGAAATATGTTTTTCATGCTGTTTATAGCGCAGGACAATCCCTATGCCACCGGCTCCCGGATTGCCGAGACAAGATCCATCCGTAAAAATTTCAATCTGTTTTTGCATAACTAATTCGAGCTTGTGTAAAATAGGAAGTATTTTAAAGGAAACAAATAGGTAGAACAATGATAAATCCGGATCGCCAAATTGTACTGGATACTGAAACCACCGGTATGAACCAAATTGGTGCGCATTACGAAGGACATTGCATTATTGAAATTGGCGCGGTGGAAATGATCAACCGTAAATATACGGGTAATAATTTTCACATTTATATCAAGCCGGATCGTTTAGTTGATCCTGATGCTATTAAAGTTCACGGTATTACGGATGAAATGCTGGCGGATAAACCGGATTTCAAAACGATTGCACAAGACTTTATTGAATACATCCGTGGTGCCGAACTACTGATTCACAACGCCCCCTTCGACGTGGGCTTTATGGACTATGAATTCCGTAAACTTGGGTTAGATATCAAAACAACCGACATTTGCCTGGTCACCGATACGTTGCAAATGGCGCGCCAAATGTATCCTGGAAAACGTAATAGCTTAGATGCGTTGTGTGATCGTTTAGGTATTGATAACAGCAAACGAACACTCCACGGTGCGTTGCTGGATGCGGAGATTTTAGCCGACGTTTATTTGTCCATGACGGGAGGGCAAACCAGCCTATTTGATGAAGAGCATGAGGATAGTTCAATTATCCAAACGACAGCCAATGTTCAAGATCTTCAATGTGCGGTCAATTTTTCGCAAAATTTAAAAGTGTTACAACCCACCGATGATGAACTCCAAGCTCATTTAAATTTCATTAAATTGGTCAATAAAAAAAGCGACGGCAAATGTTTTTGGTCTATTCGTACGGGTGACGAAACCTCACATTAATCGGTTATCTATTAATCAGATAGACATAAAAAAGAAAAAAAAGATTGACGGTTTTAACGTTCATCATTATTATACCCAGCAATTAGCGGAGTGGTAGTTCAGCTGGTTAGAATACCTGCCTGTCACGCAGGGGGTCGCGGGTTCGAGTCCCGTCCATTCCGCCAATTTAAAACTTGTCTTAATATACTCACGGAGTGGTAGTTCAGCTGGTTAGAATACCTGCCTGTCACGCAGGGGGTCGCGGGTTCGAGTCCCGTCCATTCCGCCAATTAAGCCGAGATAATGAAGCACCAGAAGGTGCTTTTTTTTATGCCCGAATTTTACCTACCAGCCAACATTCGCTATAATTAACCAAATTTACACTTTACAGAGATATTTTTTATGACAACTCCTGTCGTTGCCTTAGTGGGTCGCCCAAACGTAGGTAAATCCACCCTATTCAACCGTTTAACCCGTACCCGCGATGCGCTTGTAGCTGACTTCCCTGGTTTAACCCGAGATCGTAAATACGGTCATGCCAATATTTCTGGCTATGATTTCATTGTGATCGATACCGGCGGTATCGATGGCACTGAAGAAGGCGTTGAAGAAAAAATGGCAGAACAATCCTTATTAGCGATTGAAGAAGCCGATGTGGTGCTTTTCTTAGTGGATGCGCGTGCAGGTTTAACGGCTGCAGACATTGGCATTGCCAATTACTTACGCCAACGTACTAATAAAACAACCGTGGTTGTAGCAAATAAAACTGACGGTATTGATGCAGACTCACACTGTGCGGAATTTTATCAATTAGGCTTAGGTGAAATTGAACAAATCGCCGCATCACAAGGCCGTGGCGTGACTCAATTAATGGAGCAAGTACTTGCACCTTTAGCGGAAAAATTACAAGAAAATGAAGCGGAAAATGACCGCACTTCTGATGAAGAAGAAAAAGATGAATGGGATCACGAATTTGACTTCGATTCAGAGGAAGATACTTCATTAATTGATGAAGCATTAGACGAAGAGCTTGGAGAAGAACAAGATAAAAATATCAAAATTGCGATTGTAGGCCGTCCAAACGTCGGTAAATCCACATTAACCAATCGTATTTTAGGTGAAGATCGCGTGGTGGTTTACGATATGCCTGGCACAACACGTGACAGTATCTACATTCCAATGGAACGCGATGGGCAACAATACACCTTGATTGATACAGCGGGTGTGCGTAAACGTGGTAAAGTGCATTTAGCCGTTGAGAAATTCTCTGTCATCAAAACATTACAAGCGATTCAAGATGCAAACGTGGTGTTACTCACAATTGATGCGCGTGAAAATATTTCAGACCAAGATCTCTCTCTACTTGGCTTTATCTTAAATGCAGGACGCTCACTCGTGATCGTCGTGAATAAATGGGATGGCTTAGATCAAGATGTGAAAGATCGCGTCAAATCTGAATTAGATCGCCGTCTTGATTTCATCGACTTTGCCCGTGTGCATTTTATTTCTGCTTTACACGGCAGTGGCGTGGGTAATCTTTTTGATTCGATTAAAGAAGCTTATGCTTGTGCGACGCAAAAAATGACGACGTCCCTTCTCACCCGTATTTTACAAATGGCAACGGATGAGCATCAACCACCAATGATTGGCGGCCGTCGTATTAAATTAAAATACGCTCACCCAGGTGGCTATAATCCACCAATTATCGTGGTGCATGGTAACCAAATGGATAAATTACCGGATTCATACAAACGTTATTTATCTAATTATTATCGTAAGAGTTTAAAAATTATTGGTTCGCCAATTCGCTTGCTATTCCAAGAAGGTTCAAACCCATTCGCGGGTAGAAAAAATAAACTCACACCAAACCAATTACGTAAACGTAAACGCTTGATGAAGTTTATCAAAAAAGCAAAACGCTAATCTTAACAAACAAAGAGCGGTCAAAAATCACTGTGAATTTTGACCGCTCTTTTTATTGAAAAATAAATTATTCGTCTATAACGACTTTGCCAATATAGCCTAGATTACGATAACGTTGAGCGTAATCAATACCATAGCCGACAACAAATTCATCCGGAATAGAAAAACCAATCCATTCAACCAGTACTTCCACTTCTCGGCGAGAAGGTTTATCTAATAAGGTACAAATTGCCAAGCTTGCAGGATCGCGTAAATTTAAAATGCCACGTACTTTTTCGAGGGTATAACCTGTATCAATGATGTCCTCAACAATCAGCACGTGTTCATTACGAATATCGCCCTCGAGATCTTTCGAAATTTTAACATCGTGATTACTTGTCATCCCTGCACCATAACTTGATGTGGTCATAAACTCTACTTCTACCGGTAATTTTAATTCACGCACGAGATCGGCCATGAACATAAATGAACCACGTAAAAGCCCAACAACAATCAGTTTATCAATGGCTTGTTGTTGATAAAAATGCGTAATTTCTGCGCCAAGTTCAGTAATGCGGCTACGAACGTCCGCTTCTGAAATTAAAATATCGACGTGGTGTTTTTTCATGGTCTTTCCTTTTAATTTAATCGTTTGCGTATTCTACAATAAAAAAGGCTGAAGTTTAAACCTTCAGCCTTTTTAACCCTAACGAATTTACTTTCTACTCTACCTGTTGGAGCAATCTGCAATCGCTGCTAAACAGATGTGCGTATAGTAGCAGAAAGAAATTATATGTCAATAAGAATTATTATCATTTTAAGTAATTTATTAATTTCCTGAAATTTTCATCTTATCTAACAAGATTGAACCTGTTTGAATATTGGAACGATGTTCAACATCATCTGCTACTGCCACAATATTTTTTAACATATCCTGCAATTGACCAGCAATGGTAATTTCAGCAACTGGATATTGGATTTCACCATTCTCCACCCAGAAGCCTGCTGCGCCACGGGAATAATCCCCCGTCACAATATTTACGCCTTGCCCCATGACCTCTGTCACCAATAAACCGGTGCCCATTTGGCGTAAAAGTGCGGTCAATCCACCCGTTAAAGTTGGTTTCACGAGCCAGTTGTGAATACCACCTGCATGACCAGTACTTTGCATGCCCATTTTTCTACCACTGTAACTGGTGAGCAAATAGGTTTGCAATACGCCATCTTGAATAATTTCAAGATCCTGTGTTCGTACCCCTTCGCTATCAAAAGGTGTAGAGGCTAAACGTTTTAACAAATGCGGACGCTCACTAATTTGGAACCAATCTGGCAACACTTGTTTTCCAAGATGATCGAGCAAGAAACTGGATTTACGATATAAGCTGCCTCCACTAATCGCTCCCGTTAAATGGGAGATTAATCCTGTTGCCACATCATTTAAGAAAATCACTGGCACTTCACGTGTCGTTAATTTTTGTGGATTTAAACGCGCAATCACTTTTTTCGCACAATTCTGCCCTACCCAATCCGCTGAAGAAAGCTCATCAAACTCACGTGAAACCGTATATTCGTAATCATTTTCAAGTTGATCTAGCTCGCCACCAATCACCGAACAAGATAAAGAATAGCGGCTAGATAAGTAACTTTGTAGCATGCCATGTGTATTACCATAAACACGCACACCGGTATGCGAATTAAAGCTTGCGCCATTACTATTCACAATTTTATCATCGTATTCCAAAGCCGCGTTTTCAGCTTCTAAAGCTAATTTCGTAGCCTGTTCGACATCAACACTTGCCCCATGATAAAGCGCTAAGTCAGGTGCTTCAAAAGCCATTAGTTCTTTATCCGCTAGCCCTGTACAATCATCTGGCGAGGTATATTTTGCAATAGCAAGCGCTGCTTCAACGGTATTTTTAATGGCTTCATCGCTTAAGTCTGAGGTAGACGCATTGCCTTTTTGTTGGCCTAAATAAACAGAAATACCTAATGCCCCATCATTAGTAAATTCAACATTTTCAATCTCTTGCAGACGGGTTGAAACCGATAAACCACTCACTTTTGTCACACCGACTTCAGCGGTTGCCCCCGCTTTCTGCGCGGTTTCAATCGCAAAACTGACTGCATCACGCAATGTTTGCTCTTGAGATTTTAAAAGTGCGGTTAAATTTTCTGCTGTTTTCATAATGATAATCCTATTAAAAATTTGCGCCATTTTATCTTATTTTGAAAGTTTATGCTAAAATGCACCAAATTTTTCATAAGGTAATAGAATGGCAAAACGTAAGAAAAAAGAAGCCTTTGATTGGGAAGATGAAGACCAAGAAGAGATTATTTGGGTAAGTAAAAGTGAAATCAAACGCGACGCTGAGGATTTAAAACAGCTCGGCGAGAAATTGGTGAACTTAACCAAAGCAAATCTGACTAAGGTTCCACTAGACGATAGCTTGAAAGATGCCATTGGATTAGCGCAACGCCTGCAAAAAGAGGCGCGTCGTCGCCAATTACAATATATCGGTAAGCTCTTACGCTCAATTGATGCAGAGCCTATTCGTGAAGCTTTAGAAAAAATTGAAAACAAACATAATCAGCAGCAAGCGATGTTGCATAAATTGGAAATCTTACGTGATGAGTTGGTTGCGAAAGGTGATGTGGCACTGACTGATTTGTTAAATGAGCATCCTTCTGCAGATCGCCAACAATTACGTAATTTGATTCGTGCAGCACAAAAAGAAAAGGAACAAAATAAGCCGTCAAAAGCTTATCGCGAGATTTATCAGATCTTAAAAACACTCATTTTAGAAGACTAAAATACAGCTATTTTTGACCGCACTTTGTGTCAAAAAAGTGCTATGATTGGTTACCCTTTTAAGAAGGAAAGAACGTTATTTATGAATATTCGTTGGAATATTATTTTAGGTGTCATCGCCCTGGCTTTATTAGGCTGGTATTATTCGCTTAATCAAGATCATAGCGATTTACAAAGCCTCATTAAAAAGCCTGATAGCCCAGAATACGTCGGCAATAAAATGGAAACTACCGTATTCTCGCCTGAAGGTAAAAAGCAATATCTCGCGATTTCCGACAAAGTGGAATATTACACACAAGACGGTCATACGGATTTTATTTCGCCGTTAGTCTATCTTTTTGATGTCTCTTTAGATAATAAAGACAAAGAAGTGAAAACCGATAAAATTCAATTAGAAAAACAAAATTGGAAGCTTAGCGCGAAAAAGGCAAAATTAACAAAAGATCAAATGCTCTATCTTGAAGGCGGTGTAGTTGCCGAGAGCCTTGATCCTTTATCTCGCCTGCAACGCGTTGAGACCGAAGCGGCAGTGATTAATTTAAAAACACAAGACATTACTTCCGATACACAAGTAAAAATTAACGGATTAAACTTTAACTCAAGTGGATTAAAGTTGGTCGGAAATTTACGTCAGCAAGTTGCAACTCTAAAGGAACAGGTAAAAACATATTATGAAATCAACAAACAATAAAATTCTGCTTTTAACAGCGTTAATGATGACTTCCTTATCTGCTTTTGCGTTAAAAGACGATACCAATAAACCGATTAATATTGTCTCAGATAATCAATCTTTAGATATGGAAAACAGCGTGGTAACCTTTACGGATAACGTTGTGATTACACAAGGTTCCATTTTGATTAAAGCCAATAAAGTGGTCATTACTCGTCCGCCAGAAAATTCAGGTAAAAAAGAAACTGTTGAGGCTTTTGGCACCCCTGTTACCTTCCACCAACAACTTGATGACGGTAAACCGGTTGATGGTAAAGCGAATAATGTTCACTACGATTTAGGCACAGAATTCTTAACATTAACCGGTAAAGCTGAATTAAAACAATTAGATAGCAAAATTAACGGTGAACGCATCACTTATGATGTGAAAAAACAGCAGTTAAAAGCCAATGGTAATGGAAAATCACGAGTACAAACCGTCTTAATTCCAACCCAATTACAACAAAAAGGTAAAAAATAACAGATGTCTGTATTACAAGCTGAATTCCTCGCAAAAAGCTATAAAAGCCGAAAAGTGGTTTCTGATGTGAGTTTAACCGTAAACTCCAATGAAATTGTTGGCTTACTTGGTCCAAATGGTGCAGGTAAAACCACTACTTTCTACATGGTCGTCGGTTTAGTGCGTCACGATCAGGGAAAAATCACCATTGATGGAGATGATATTAGCGTATTGCCTATGCATGAACGTGCACGCCAAGGAATTGGCTATTTACCTCAAGAAGCCTCTATTTTCCGCCGTTTAACGGTGTATGAAAATCTTATGGCGGTATTAGAAATTCGTAAAGATCTCACTGCAGAACAACGCAGAGAGAGAGCGGATGAGTTAATTGATGAGTTCAATATTAGTCATATTCGTGATAGCCTGGGACAATCGCTTTCTGGTGGTGAACGTCGTCGAGTAGAAATTGCGCGCGCCTTAGCTGCAAATCCAAAATTTATTTTATTAGATGAACCTTTTGCGGGGGTGGATCCTATTTCGGTCACGGATATTAAGAAAATCATCACGGATCTCCGTAATCGTGGCTTAGGCGTGTTAATTACTGACCATAACGTACGCGAAACCCTTGATGTTTGTGAACGCGCTTACATTGTTGGTGAAGGGAAAATTATCGCGACCGGCACACCAGAAAAAGTCATGAATGATGAGCACGTTAAACGTGTCTATTTAGGCGAACAATTTAAACTATAACCTATGAAATTTACGACATTGCTCTCCCCTGATGATATTCGTCAGGGGGTTGCTTTTTCTAGCAAGAAACGATTATTTGAATCTATTGCCGCGTTCGTTGTGGAAAAACTTCACTGCGAAAATGGTGAACAGGCTTGTTTTGAATGTTTATTTGAACGGGAAAAATTAGGTAATTCAGGATTAGGCAATGGTGTTGCTATGCCTAAAGCCAAGTTACCTACTACGGTCTCAGATAAGATCCTAACGGTATTTATGCAATTAGAAACGCCTGTCGAATATGATGCGGCTGATAATAAACCCGTGGATATCGTTTTTGCAGTGCTCGTACCCGAAAATCACTGCCAAGAATATATTCCTGTTCTGGCAGAACTCAACAAAAAATTAACTGATAAAAACTTAATTAAACAACTTCGTTCAGCACAAAATGCGGATGAAATTTGGCAAATTTTTGAATGTGCCGATCATTCAGAGGAATCTGAGGATGACACAAATTTAGATAATATTGAACCTCAAGAGGTATAACCTAACCTACCAACCATAAGGAATCACGCAGATGGAAATTATTATTATCAGCGGTCGCTCCGGAGCTGGGAAATCTGTCGCATTACGAGCCTTGGAAGATATGGGCTATTATTGCGTGGATAACCTTCCTCTCAATTTACTTCCTCAACTCACGCAGATTCTTGCTAACACTCAATCGGCTGTTGCAATCAGCCTTGATATTCGAAATCTTCCTCATTCCAGTGCTGATTTAGACAAAATTTTGACTGATATTCAAGCCTCTTATTCCGTCAAAATCATCTTTCTAGACAGCGATCGTAGTACACTTATTCGCCGTTACAGCGATTCACGTCGTCTTCATCCGCTTTCAGCTCAAGATCTCCCACTTGAATCAGCGATTGATTTAGAATATCAGCAACTTGAGCCTTTAATTCAACATGCTAATTTTATTATTGATACTGCACCACTTTCGACTCATGCGTTATCTGAACGTTTAAGAGAAGTTTTACGTGGTAATACGGATAAAGAACTTAAGATAGTGGTTGAGTCATTCGGCTTTAAATATGGTATTCCACTTGATGCTGATTATGTCTTTGATGTGCGTTTTCTACCTAACCCGCACTGGAACCCAGAACTGCGCCCAATGACGGGGCTTGATGAACCTGTTGCACAATTTTTACTTGCACATGATGAAGTGAATAATTTTATCTACCAAACACGCAATTACATTGAAACGTGGTTACCGATGTTAGAGCAAAATAACCGAAGCTATCTCACTATTGCCATCGGCTGTACAGGAGGTAAACATCGTTCTGTTTACATTGCTCAACAAATTGGTGAATATTTCCAAGCCAAAGGCAAGAATGTGAAAATTCAACATAAATCCTTGGAAAAGAATAAAAAGAATTAATCAAACCATAAAAAAACGCAGCGACTTGCTGCGTTTTTTGTTAAACCACATACTGCTCAAAAATCTCTGACAAATGCGTAATTAACGTTTCTTTTCCAGCCACGGTTTCATGCTGCCAAACCTGCAATAACACATCTGGCGTAAATAATCGTGAGGCCTGCTCTGCCAACGGTAAATAGCTAATATGCCAAGGCTCTCGGCCTATTTTTTTACCTTCTGGTTGGCTGATAAATGGCAAAGCAAAATCAAAGTGCGGTAGATTTTCAGTGAGAAATTCACTTAACTCAAAGAAATAGCCACCGCGTTCATATTCCCAAGGTTCAAGTTGTAAAGATTGACCTTGCGGCAAAAGATCAGGATCAAAAATATCGATTTCTGTTCCCCAATGATGACGACTTCCCCCAGGAAGCGCTGACCAACGTAAAATGGCTTGTGCTTTTTGCCAATCATCGAACGACGTTAAATCTAATGGATTTCCCGCATCATCATGCACTTTGCGTTCGCCGTTAAATTTACCGTTCCAAATGAGTTGTTGACGTTCAAAATCACGAAAGCTACTCGCAGGTTGCAAATTAAAGCCATTTTTGACCGCACTTTGCTGCAATCCTTGAAACGCTTTCATTGCCTCTGCTTGCAAAAAATGATTCGGAGAATGAGGTGTAGGCAAATTGATCAAATGTTCACGAGATTTGCCAGTTAACATTTCAGGCGTTAATTTCATCTTACTTGTCCAATAAATTCACTAACATTTGATGATAAATCTGACCGCACTTGGCAAGATCATCTACACTGACACATTCATTTACTTTATGAATCGTCGCATTAAGTGGCCCAAATTCCACTACTTCAGCCCCCATTAACGCAATAAAACGTCCGTCAGAGGTACCACCGCCTGTTTCTGCTTGTGGTGTAATACCAGTTGTTTGCTCAATTGCCGTCGTTAACGCATCTAATAATTTGCCCGGTTTCGTCAAAAATGGTTTACCCGATAAATTCCAATCAATACGGTATTTCAAACCATGCTTTTCGAGCATTTCTGCCACTTTCTGCTTAATGCTTTCATCAGTCACTTCTGTACAATAACGTAAATTGAATTGCACATAAAGCTCACCAGGGATGACATTATTACTCCCTGTACCTGCATGAATATTCGCAATTTGCAAACTGGTCGGCGGGAAAAATTCGTTGCCGTTATCCCATGGATATGTGGTTAATTCCTGTAAGAACGGCGCTGCTTTATGGATTGGGTTTTCCGCTAAATGAGGATAAGCCACATGACCTTGAATGCCTTGAATGTAGAGGTTACCTGTAATCGAACCCCGACGACCATTTTTGACTACATCGCCTAATGTTTTTGAACTAGACGGCTCACCTACCATGCAATAAGTAATTTTCTCACCGCGCGCCATTAATGTCTCGACAACACGTACCGTACCATCTTTCGCAACGGCCTCTTCATCAGAAGTAATCAACAAAGCAATCGTGCCTTTATGATTAGGATTAGCTTTTACATATTCTTCCACCGCCACAATCATTGCTGCTAATGAGCCTTTCATATCTGCCGCACCACGACCATAAAGCATATCATCCACAATTTCGGCAGAAAACGGCAGATAAGTCCATTGTGTTTCATCTCCGGTCGGTACCACATCGGTATGCCCAGCAAAGGCGATGACTGGCTCACCACTACCATGCTTCGCCCATAAATTTAACGTATCGTTGAAAGGCATCCATTCAATTTGAAAGCCGCGTTTTTCCAAACGTTCCGCAATTAGTTGCTGACAGCCCTCATCATTTGGGCTAATAGAGAGGCGACGAATTAATGCTTGTGCAAGCTCAATAGTTTTTTGTTTCATAATATTCAGTGACGACTAAAAGTGCGCTCTAATTTAACAAAATTTTCCTTCAATTTAAATCTGTTCAAATAAAAAACGGACAAACTCGTTATCCGTTTTTATTAGTTTATGAAGAATACTAGAATTGAACTTGCAAACGTAACCAATATTGACGTCCTGGCTCATTCACTCGAACAGTTTGAAGTCCCGCTGAAGGATCAGTACCTTTACTCACAAACTCAGCATAGGATTTATTAAATAAGTTATCAATTCCGCCCTGCAAAGTGGCATATTTATTAATTTTCCACCCTGTATTAAAGGATAACGTTCCAAAGCCTGCTGAAGCACCAATGTCTTGCCCAATAATGTTGCCTTGTCCCGCTGTATAGCGTTTTTGAGCCGAAACCACTCGCCATAATATTCCCGCGCTCAAGGTTTCATTATCCCAAGTTAATGAGTTTTTCCATTCTAATGGCGGGGTTTGAGCGAGTGGACGGTCGTCCGTGCGATTTTTACCATAAGTATAAGCAAGACTACTACCGATTTCCCAGTGACGAGCAAATCTCCATTTGCCTTCAATTTCGCCGCCTAATCGGGTTGCCTTGATATTACTAGCTGAGACATTTTTACCCACTCGTTCTAACATAATAAAATCGTGAACATCACTACCAAATAACGATACAGAAAAATCAAAGGCATCATTTTTCCAAATTAATCCCGTATCAATTTGGCGGTTTTGCTCTTTATCTAAAACTTGACTTGCACGGCGTTCCCAATAATCTGGCGCTCGCTCTGCAATCCCTACACCGGCATAATATTTAATGCCATTGATTTCTTCTTCCCAACGGAAGAAACCTGAATGTAAACCATACGTATGGTTTTTATTTGGGGGATTTGCCATTAAAGTGTCGTATTCAGCTTTGACTTCATCATAACGATAACCAGAAATAAACTTACGACTATCACTTGCCGTCCAGGCCCCCTCAACAAATCCACCCCATTGAGTAAAGTTTTGCTGTGGTTGATAAGGTTTATGCGTGTAACCTTCCCCCTTCATTTCCATACGCGCAAGGTGTTTGTCGCGCATATAATCAATGCCAATCTGTAAATTAATATCCGGCCAATCAAAGGTTGCTTTCAAATGCCCTGTGTTGGTTTCACGTTTTGGATTCATCGCTTTTTTAACTTGATTTCCCATCATGCTTAAATAACGCATACTATAAGTATCCATCACATGATCAATCTTACTTTGACCGTAGCGTAATTCAAGTTCAGTGAACCACGGTGTAATATTTTGTTGTACAAACGTATATTCCATGCATCACGATCAAACTTACTCCCATCCATCATTCGATCCGCATAAGCCGCTTCGCCTCGACTACGTTCATAAGTTCCGGTCAATAAAGTGTTTTCTGTCGGAGTGAAACCAAGCTGTAACATTTGATTACGACGCTCAAAAGAAGAATGAACGCGATTACCATCACCATCTTTGTAATTACCTGCTTCATTATGTGACACACTGGTACGTAAATAACCATATTTGCCACCCGCCATCGCATCAAAATAAGCATCACGACGTTTATTTCCACCAAGGGTTACACTGCCATTTAAATAAGTGTTTTGCGTATCAAATTCAGGTTCTTTACGAACAAAATGTACGGCTCCAGCCACTAGACCTGTGCCTTGTGTTACTGTTTGAGGTCCTTTAGTAACAACGACTTCATCATAAGCTGATGGGAAAATATAGGCTGTTGGCGGATCCATTCGGTTGCTACACCCACCATAAATGAATTGGTCGTCTGCTTGAATATTCAAGCGAGAACCACCTAACCCGCGAAATAATGGATCACCCGAACTCCCACCTTTACGAATCACGCTCATATTTGCCACAGAGTGCAATAAATCTGCACCATCACCAGCAGGTAAAGGTTGAAGTGTTGTTTTAGGATTAAGTTTGACTGAATTAGTATTTGTCTGAGTAACACCTGTTACCACAATGGGATCCAATAATGTTACAGACTGTATATCCTCAGCAAAAGCATTAGATATAAAAAATGAAAGAGGAAGGAGGGCAAAATAAGATTTATTATGCATAATCAATCCTTTGCTTGGCAATTAATTAAGAAAATTTACAATTCAATCATATAAAAAACTCCAAACAAATAACCAACAGCTATGAAATATTTATCACATCAATGATTGAACTTGCAATAACATTATAATGAATCTTATTCTTATTAAAAACAAAAGGCAAGGTCAAAAATTGACATTTTGCGATACATTTATATCAGCTTAATAACAATACTTCAGATAGAACGCTAAAACCTATTTACTAATCTATTTTATCTAAATGCTAAATCATACTCTTCTTCATCATATCCAATCAATGCCTTACCATCTTGTAAAATAATCGGGCGTTTGATTAACGTTGGATTTTCAGCTAATACGGAAAGAGCGGTGGATTTCGAGAGTGTATTTTTCACATTTTCATCAAGATTACGCCAAGTTGTGCTACGTTTATTGACTAAATTTTCCCAACCAAATTGTGCTTCTGCTTGTTGTAAAAATTGAGTATCTAATCCATCAACTCGGTAATCATGTAATTTATATTCAATATTATGTTCAGTTAACCACTTCAATGCTTTTTTCACTGTATCACAGTTTTTAATGCCATAAACAATAATCATATTCTCACCTCTAAAAATAAAAAATCCCCGATTTCATTTAGAACGAGGATTCTAACTGCTACATAGATTAATCACAAATAATTAACCCGATACAAATTTTTACATCCAAAAGAAAAAGTGCGGTGAAAATCAACCGCACTTTCAAAAGGGAAATTAGAATTCGTAACCTACGCCCACTTTAGCGCCATAGTTATTCACTTTAGTATCGTCAAAGCTACCTAAACGGTTATATTCTAAACCACCGTTTGCATACACTTTGTCTGCTAATTTATATTTAGCACCCGCAACTACACCATAACCCACTTTAGTTTCAGAAGAACTTTTGTAACGTTGTTCTGCTCGGTCTTCAAATTTGAAACGGTTAGCCGCAAGACGAGCACCAACATAAGGTTCAATTTGAGAGTTGGTATCGAAGTCATAGAACACTGTTGCACCTAAGCCTTGAACTTTAGTGCCTTGGAAATTACCGTGATGAGTATAATCACCAGCTACACGTACATTACCTAATTTGTAACCTACTGCAACACGAGGCTCAATTTTGGTTTTGCTTGAACCACCATTACTTAATTTAGTTCTTGAAAGACCAAGATCGCCTTCTGCATATAAACCTGCATTTGCAGTTGAAGCAACCGCTAATGCACCGACAACGATAGCTAATAATGATTTTTTCATTGGATAACCCCTGTTATTTGATTGAAAACACTGGAAATATATCATACTGCTTATTAATTTTCACTATGAAAAACTAATTTCCCCTGACATTTTTGGCATAAATAGGCAATTTTATCGCGCTGAATACGATTATGCCGACGAATCGTTAAATAATGGGTCTGGCATTCGCATTGATAAGCAAACATTTTACCTTGCACACTTTCCACATCAAATTGGTGACAAGTATCAGCCGGAAGATTAAATAACTGTGTCATCACTGCTTGCCATTCCCGTCCATGCGGTTTCACCCGACCAAATACTTGATACACAATAAGGTGGGCTAATTCGTGTGGAACCACCTGACGAATAAATTCATCTGAGTTCTCGAGTAGCAAAGTGCGGTTAAATTTAATCTCATTTTTCTGCAAGTATGCAACGCCGGCCTTTACTCCTCGCAAGTCATAACTGATTATCGGAATAGGAAATTTCCGTTGAAAGTAATTTTCAGTGAGTTGTAATGTTTCTGCAAGTTTGCGCTGTACCTGCATTTTTAAATGCCGAAACTGAGTTTGAGATGACATCATCATGTTAAGTAAACAAAAACCGCTAATTTAGCGGTTTTTATCATACACATTTATTTACTTATTTAAGACCGGCTGCTGCTCGCAATTCTTCTGCACGATCCACTTTCTCCCATGGGAATTGTTCACGGCCGAAGTGTCCATACGCGGCAGTTTGGCGATAGATTGGTTGAATTAAATTTAGCATTTTAATTAAACCGTAAGGACGTAAATCGAAGAATTCACGCACTAACTTAACCAATACTTCGTTTGATACTTTTCCTGTACCAAAAGTTTCCAGCATGATAGAGGTTGGCTCTGCCACACCAATTGCATAAGAAAGTTGAATTTCACAACGATCTGCAAGACCTGCTGCAACAATATTTTTCGCCACATAACGCGCGGCATAAGCGGCTGAACGGTCTACTTTTGATGGATCTTTACCAGAGAATGCACCACCACCATGACGAGCAGCTCCGCCGTAGGTATCAACAATGATTTTACGACCCGTTAAGCCACAGTCTCCCATTGGACCACCAATCACAAAACGACCGGTTGGGTTGATGAAATATTTTGTTTGTTGAGATAACCATTCACTTGGCAAAATTGGCTTGATGATTTCTTCCATCACACCTTCATAAATTTCTTTTTGTGAAACTTCTTCACTATGTTGTGTAGAAAGCACTACCGCATCTACACCTACGATTTTGTTATCTTCGTATTTTAAAGTGACTTGGCTTTTCGCATCAGGGCGTAACCACGATAGTTTTCCACTTTTACGTACTTCCGCTTGTTTTTCCATTAAACGATGCGCATAAGTAATCGCTGCTGGCATCAAGACTTCGGTTTCATTTGTTGCATAACCAAACATGATCCCTTGGTCACCCGCACCTTGATCCAATGGATTCTCACGATCCACACCTTGATTAATATCCGATGATTGCTTACCAATCGCATTTAATACGGCACAAGAATTTCCATCAAAGCCCATCTCTGAATGTTTGTAACCAATATCACAAATCACTTGGCGTGTAAGGTTTTCAATATCAACCCATGCTGATGTGGTAATTTCACCACCGACTAACGCCATCCCTGTTTTTACATAGGTTTCACAAGCCACACGTGCTTTAGGATCTTGTTTTAAAATTTCATCAAGTACCGCATCAGAAATTTGATCGGCAATTTTATCTGGATGTCCTTCTGAAACAGATTCAGAAGTAAATAAATAGCTAGACATAAGTTCTCTTCTTTTTTGGATGTATTGACGTATAGACGTCTATAATACGCTTTTTTGACTAATACGCAAGCATTCCTATCAAGTATTTTTGAAATTTAACCAATTTTGTAACATTTGTTCACCGAATTCTGACATGTAAGACTCAGGATGAAATTGCACAGAAAAAATCGGTAAATTTTTGTGCTGTGTTGCCATCACGATTTCATCATCACAAACGGCTGTAATTTCTAATGTATCTGGCATACTTTCTGTTTGTACTGCCCAAGAATGATAAAGGCCTATTTCAAATTCGGCTGGAAGCCCTAAAAATAAGCCTGAATTTGACCGCACTTTTAAGCGGCGTTTCTGCCCATGGCGCACACTTGGCAAATTATAGAGTTCTCCGCCAAAGAATTCACAAAGGGTTTGATGTCCTAAACAAACTCCTAAAATAGACTTTGTTTGATAAAATCGTTCTAACATCGCAAATAATTGTGGATACGAGCTTGGAACATCTGGTCCTGGAGAAATTAAAATATGTGTATAACCTTCTACACAATCTAATGATAAATCTTCAATACTCACCACATCAAAACGCACCTGTAATTGGCGAATGAGATCCACTAAATTATAAGTAAAAGAATCATGGTTATTGATAACTAAAATTTTTTTCATACGGGCTAGTGCCATAATTCGGTGACTAAATTCATTTCAATATTATAGCGATTCTGCGTTAAAATCCTTTTTATTTTTTTATCTACAAGCCATGCAAACATTTATTCATCAAGCTAATGCTTATGGCGCATTACGCCAACCTTTTTTCTTCTTAATTGATTTTGAACAGAAGAAACCGCTTATTTGTTCTTTTGATGAAAGCACTGAAAAAGGGCTAATTTGGGGTATTCAAGGCGTAAAAAATATCCCTGAAAATCAACCGCACTTTGCTTTGTCTATCATTGATAAAAAGCCCATTACGTTACATCAATATGAACAAGGATTTCATCTTGTTCAACGCGAATTACAAAAAGGTAATTCCTATTTGCTCAATCTAACTTATCCTACCGAAATCAAATTAAATGGGGATTTAATCCAAATTTTCCATTCAGTTGAGGCGCCTTATAAATTACTTTTTAAGGAGCAATTTGTCTGCTTTTCACCTGAATCCTTTGTGCAAATTCGACAAAACAAAATTTACACCTATCCTATGAAAGGAACGATTGATGCGAGCCAGCCTAATGCCAAAGCTAATTTGTTAAAGGATGAAAAAGAGCAACGAGAACATTACACCATTGTCGATTTAATGCGTAATGATCTTGCAATGGTTGCCAAAAATATCAAAGTATCTCGTTTTCGCTACATCGATAGTATTTACACAGAACAAGGTGAAATACTACAAACCAGTTCAGAAATTTACGGTGAATTAGAAGATAATTGGCAAAATAAAATTGGCTCAATATTAGCCGCACTTTTACCTGCTGGCTCAATTAGCGGAGCACCTAAAGAAAAAACGGTTTCCATTATCCAACAAGCTGAAAAGCAAGAACGAGGTTATTACACTGGAATTTTCGGTATTTTTGATGGTGAAAACCTAAATAGCGCCGTAGCAATTCGCTTTATTGAACAAAAAAATGATAAATTTTATTTCCGTAGTGGTGGTGGTATTACCATTCAAAGCCAACTTGAAGACGAATATCAAGAGTTGATTGCCAAAGTTTACCTTCCAATCCAAAAGGAAAAGTAGTGTTCCCTTTATTTGAAACCATCGCTATTGAAAATAGCAAAATTAAAAATATTGCTCTGCATCAAGCACGCTATGAGCATAGCCTTATCACTTATTATGGAAAAAGTGCGGTCACTTTTTTTAATCTTTTAGATCTAATTCAAGCACCTAAGGAGCTACATAATAAGCTTGTTCGCTGTCGAATTGACTACAACGCTCATCAAACCCAAATTTCATACCTTGAATATACACCTAAAACACATCGTGTATTCAAGCCCATAGTCTGTAATGAAATTGATTATTCGCTCAAATATGCTGATCGTGAACTTATCAATGCGTTATTTGCACAAAAGGGAGAGGCTGATGAAATCATTATTATTAAAGATAGTTTTGTGACAGACTGCTCTATTGGTAATCTCGCCTTTAGAAAAGGGACTGAATGGTTCACACCTAATACCCCTTTATTAAAAGGCACACAAAGGGAATATTTACTACAATCCGGTCAACTTCAAGAAATTGAAATTAGACAAGAACAACTTGAGCAGTTTGACGAAATTCGAGTTATTAATGCATTGAATGAACTATAAAACGCCCATTCATTTGCCTCATTTTACTTGACTAAATCCAACATCTCTTGTGCATTCGCTAAAGCAAGATCCGTAATTTCACTGCCACCGAGTAATCTTGCAAGAGCAGGAACGCGTTCTTCTTGAGAAAGTGCGGTCATTTTAGTTTCTGTTTTATCACCAACGGTAAATTTCTCAACATTAAATTGATGATGTCCGTGACATGCTACTTGTGGTAAATGGGTCACACAAAGCACTTGGCATTTATCACCTAATTGACGCAATAATTTACCCACTACACTCGCGGTTTTTCCACTAATACCAACATCCACTTCATCAAAGATCAGCGTTGGAATCGACGATTGATCGGACGTTAAGACTTGAATCGCTAATGAAATACGAGACAATTCACCACCTGATGCCACTTTTGCTAGCGGTTGTGCCTGTTGTCCTAAATTACTGCGTAAAGTAAAGACGATATTATCTGCCCCATTTGCCGCAACTTTAGTTAAATCCGAATTCACTTCAATGAAAAACTCGGCATTTTCCATTGCAAGCCCTTTGATAGAATCTGTAACCTGTTGTGCTAATTTCTCTGCAGCTTGGCAACGGCTTTCGTGTAATTGTTTTGCCGTATGTTGCATTTTCTCAAAGGCGGATTTTTCTTCTAGAATCAGACGATCTTCACTTTCTGAAAAATCTAAAAGTGCGGTCAATTCTGCTTTTAATTTTTGATGCCATTCCACTAACTCTTCAGGTTTCACATTATGCTTGCGTGCAAGTTGTAAAGCTTGACCTAGACGTTGTTCAATCTCTTGTAATAACATCGGATCTTGCTCAATATGAGAAGCAAGATGTTGAACTTCACTTGTCGCCTCTTGCACTTGGATAAGTGCATCATTCAACATCGTTTGAACGGAAACATATCGAGGATCTAACTCACTTAATTCATCAATATACTGTGTCACACGATAAAGCATAGAGTCAATGCTCACCGTCTCATTTTCACTGAGTAGCTGTAAGGCTGATTGTGATAGCTGTGTCAGCTGTTCGCTATTTGATAGACGACGTTGATCCTCTTCTAATTCTAAGTATTCATTTGGACGAAGGGCAAACTCATCCAACTCTTCGACCTGATATTGTAAAAGTTGCTTCTTCGCTTCATTTTCGGCAACTTTTTGTTGGAAATTTTTAACTTGCAGTTGAAGATTTTTCCATGCTCGATAATCTTCTCGCATTTGTGCGAGTAAATCATTGTGATGTACAAATGTATCCACCAACTGAAGCTGATAATCATTTTTCAATAATAATTGTGAAGCGTACTGCCCATTAATATGAATAAGATATTGTCCTATTTCTTTTAATTGGGAAGCCGATACGGGCGTGCTATTGATAAAGGCTTTCGAACGCCCATCTGCATTAATGACACGACGTAGAATACAATCGGAGGGATTATCAGGATCTTGCAATTCTTGCTCTTGCAACCATTGATAAGCGGGGTTAGTTGGTTCAATAAAAAATGTCGCACAAATTTCAGCTCTTTCCTGCCCTTCTCGAACCATAGAGGTTTCAATACGCTGCCCCAAACATAATCCCAACGCATCAATAGCAATAGATTTCCCTGCGCCGGTTTCCCCCGTGATCACAGACATTCCTTTCGCCAATTCAATTTCTAATTGACGAACAATTGCAAAATTATTGATAGTAAGTTGGGTTAGCATAAAAAATCTCCTTAACTGTATATCCATATATTATAACTGATATAATATACAGTAAAGAAATTTTTAACTTTTTGGATTAGAAATTTTTAAGCCAGCCTAATTTCGTGCTTAATACATTGTAATAATTGTAATTTTTCAGGTGTAATAGGCGAAGTTTATGCGGACTTTTTTCAATATGAACGATATCATCTGGGCTAAAATCTAGTGCAATTTGACTATCACAGCCTAATTCCAACTGTGAAGTGTTATGTTCTGCAAAGCGAATTGAAATTTTACTGTCCCCATCAATTACTAATGGTCGAGAAGAAAGCGTGTGCGGGAACATCGGCACAAGGGCAATCGCATTTAAATTTGGCGTTAAAATTGGGCCGCCTGCGGAAAGCGAATAAGCCGTTGAGCCCGTTGGAGTGGAAACAATCAAGCCGTCTGAACGTTGAGAAAAGGCAAATTTATCATTGATATAAACATGGAAATCAATCATGTGCGCAATTTTAGCGGGGTGAATCACCGCCTCATTTACTGCATTACCACTAGAAATAATTTCACCATTGCGTTCAATTTTAGCTTCCAATAAAAAACGCTCTTCGACAAAAAACTCGCCGCGTTCCAAACAAGCTTCAAGCTGTGCATAAGCATTTTTTGGGTCGATATCGGTCAAAAAGCCTAAGTTACCTCGGTTAATACCAATCATTGGAATATGATATTTAGCTAAAATGCGAGCACGCCCTAGCATATTGCCATCACCACCGATCACAATCACAAGTTGTGCTTGCTCACCGATTTGTTCAACTGTTGCTAAAACCTCTTTGGGTAAACCAAATTTTTCACCGACCTCTTTTTCCACTAAAACTCGATAGCCTCGCTCTTTCAGCCATTGATACAAGTTTTTATGCATTTGCAAATTAATATCGCGACGTGGTTTTCCCATTAAAGCGATGATTTTAAATGATTTAACTAATTCATCCATAACTATGATTGCTCCCAAGTGCAAACTCACCGATTTCTGACCGCACTTGAATTTAAAATTTTAGCCATTATATTACATAGCAATTCAGTTTTGCTAAAATAGCGCTAATTTTTGATAAATGGAGAAAAAGATGTCAGAACAAGCACAAAACTTAAATGAAAATGAAGAACTTGTTGAAGAAGTTCAACAGGAAACCACTTCAACGGAAGATCCGTTAGAAGAAGCGATCGCTCGTGTACAAGAGCTTGAAGAACAATTAAAAGCACAAGTAGAAGAAACCTCTAAAAAAGAACAAGATTTATTGCTTCGCACGCGTGCAGAAATTGACAATATGCGTCGCCGTAGCGAACAAGATATTGAAAAAGCGCATAAATTTGCACTAGAAAAATTTTCAAAAGACATTTTAAATACCATTGATAACTTAGAGCGTGCGCTTGCAACGCCTGCTAATAAGGAAGATGAAAACATCAAAGCCCTATTCGCTGGTGTTGAGCTGACTTTAAAAGAGTTACTCTCAACGGTTTCTCGCTTTGGTGTCGAACCTGTTGGTGCAGTGGGTGAAACCTTTAACCCGGATCTCCACCAAGCCATCTCTATGCAACCAGCTGAAGGGTTTGAAAGCAACCAAATCACCACTGTTTTACAAAAAGGCTATACCTTAAATGGTCGTGTGATTCGCCCAGCAATGGTAATGGTTGCAGCTTAATTTCTTTTCTACGACTTAAAGAGCGGACGATTTTTCGTCCGTTTTTTATTGCTAAAAAACTTGATTCAGATCAAATTTATTAAAAAAATAATTTGAGAATAATTCTCAACAAAAAACACTCTTGCTTTCCAGATTTACCAAGGTTTCAACTCAATCTCAACCATCAAAAACACAAAATAACACTACATATTGTGTGTTGATCTATTAAATAAAACTATATATAGT
Organism: Haemophilus parainfluenzae; assembly: GCF_003253005.1. Taxonomy (GTDB): domain Bacteria; phylum Pseudomonadota; class Gammaproteobacteria; order Enterobacterales; family Pasteurellaceae; genus Haemophilus_D; species Haemophilus_D parainfluenzae_M. Next base: position 114,148 of record NZ_QEPZ01000001.1, read on the forward strand.
GCTTTCAATTTTTTCATAGCTACCTTACAGGAGTCATAAAATGAACGCTTTCTTTGTGATTAAGCGTGATGGTTCACGAATTGGGTTTGACCTACAACGCATTACTAATGCAATCAAAAAAGCAGCAAGTGCGGTCAATATTGTTGATGAAATTTATATTCATGAGCTGAGCCAGCGAATTAATACTAAAATTTTTAGTCATTATCAGCATGAAATTGATATCAACCAGATTCAAAAAATTGTTGAAGATCACTTAATGACAAGCAAGTATCCACAAATTGCACGTGCTTATATTGAATATCGTCACGATCGCGACCTGGCACGTGAAAAACGCAGCCAATTAACCAAAGAAATTGAAGGACTGATTGAGCAAAGCAACGTGGAATTACTTAATGAAAACGCAAATAAAGATGCGAAAGTTATTCCTACCCAACGTGATTTACTAGCAGGTATTGTGGCAAAACATTATGCCAAACGTCATATTCTGCCAAGAGATGTTGTTGAAGCCCATGAAAAAGGGGAAATCCACTATCACGACTTAGATTATGCGCCATTTTTCCCAATGTTTAACTGCATGCTCGTTGATCTAAAAGGTATGCTTTCACATGGTTTTAAAATGGGTAATGCTGAAATTGAGCCGCCTAAATCTATCGGTACAGCAACAGCTGTTACTGCACAAATTATTGCTCAAGTCGCTAGCCATATTTATGGCGGTACAACCATTAATCGTATTGATGAAGTACTTGCACCTTATGTTCAACTCAGCTTTGAAAAACATCTGAAAAATGCCGCCCAATGGCAAATTCCGAATGCGGAAGGTTATGCGAAAGCGCTAATTGAAAAAGAATGTTTTGATGCGTTCCAATCCCTTGAATATGAAGTCAATACGCTCCATACATCAAATGGTCAAACGCCGTTTGTTACCTTTGGTTTTGGCTTAGGTACAAATTGGCAAGAACGGTTAATTCAGCAATCGATTTTGAAAAACCGTATTCGTGGCTTGGGTAAAAATCATAAAACGCCCGTCTTCCCTAAACTGGTCTTTACCATTAAAAAAGGCGTGAACCAAAACGAACAAGATCCAAACTATGACATTAAAAAACTGGCATTAGAATGCGCGTCAAAACGCATGTATCCAGATATTTTAAACTATGATCAAGTGGTTAAAATCACTGGCTCATTCAAAGCCCCAATGGGTTGTCGTAGCTTCTTGGGTGCTTATGAAGAAAACGGTCATGAAGTGCATGATGGTCGCAATAATTTAGGCGTGGTCAGTCTGAATCTGCCTCGCATTGCTCTGGAAGCACAAGGAAATGAAGAAAAATTCTACCGCACTTTAGATGAACGCTTAGCCCTCGCGAAGAAAGCCTTACTTACCCGTATTGTGCGCTTAGAAAATACCAAAGCTCGTGTTGCGCCAATTCTCTATATGGAAGGCGCTTGCGGCGTTCGACTAAAAGCCGATGATAATGTTGCGGATATTTTCAAAAATGGACGAGCATCAATTTCTTTAGGCTATATTGGCATTCATGAAACCATCAATGCACTGTATAAAAAGGGACATATTTTTGACGATGAACAACTACGTGAAAAAGGTATTGCGATTGTGCGTCGTTTAAGCGAAGCGGTAAAACAATGGCAGAAAGAAACCGGCTATGCATTTAGCCTTTATTCCACACCAAGTGAAAACTTGTGCGATCGCTTCTGTCGTTTAGATACCAAACAATTTGGTGTCATTGAAGGCGTTACCGATAAAGGCTACTACACTAATAGCTATCACTTAGATGTAGAGAAAAAAGTCAATCCATACGATAAATTAGACTTTGAAATGCCTTATCCTGAACTAGCAAGTGGCGGCTTTATCTGTTATGGCGAATACCCTAACATTCAGCATAACCTCAAAGCACTCGAAGATGTGTGGGATTATAGCTACGATCGCGTGCCTTATTACGGCACCAACACGCCAATTGATGAATGTTACGAATGTGGTTTCACAGGAGAGTTTAATTGCACAAGCAAAGGCTTTGTTTGTCCTAAATGTGGTAATCATGACAGTGCAAAAGTCTCCGTAACCCGACGTGTTTGTGGTTATCTCGGCAGTCCTGATGCTCGTCCATTCAATGCGGGCAAACAGGAAGAAGTAAAACGTCGAGTGAAACACCTATAATGTCGCAACATTGATTATGATAAAATAGCTCATCAAAAGTGAGCTATTTTTATTTCAATAAATAAGGAAGTACCATGCCAACACTTACACAAATCACGCAATCCATTATGCAAGATCCCGATAATCAATCATTCACGGCAAAAGGAATTGAACCGCTTTTTGCGGCACCAACGACAGCTCGTATTAATATTGTCGGACAAGCCCCCGGAATTAAAGCCCAAGAAAGTCGTTTATATTGGAATGATAAAAGTGGTGATCGCCTGCGAGAATGGCTAGGCGTGGATCGTGATACCTTTTATCACTCGGGTATGTTTGCTGTCATCCCGATGGATTTTTATTACCCTGGGAAAGGCAAATCTGGTGATTTACCGCCACGCAAAGGCTTCGCAGAGAAATGGCATGCACCGATTTTAGCTAACTTGCCCAACATAGCGCTTACCATTCTTATCGGGCAATATGCACAAAAATATTATTTACCAGAAAACGAGCTTAATGTGACTGAAACGGTTCACCATTTCCGTGATTTTCTCCCTCACTTTCTCCCGCTCGTTCATCCCTCACCACGCAACCAAATTTGGCTCAAGAAAAATCCATGGTTTGAACAAGAGATTATCTCAGTATTACAAAAGCAAGTGAAAGCGATTTTATCTCGCTAAATTGATATTCAACGATAAAGTGCGGTCAAAAAGCATCCAGTTTTGACTGCACTTTTCTTTTACTGTAATCAATTTTTAGTATGCATTATTTCCTGATTTAAATCTCTATGGTAAAATCGCCAACTTCTTAAAATATATAGGGAAAATACATGCAACAAACCCCCATTACAAACTCACAATCTAAAGTTTGGAATAAAAATGCGATTATATTCCTCGCCGATATGGGTCTCTTTTTTATTTTATTAAATATTCTACCTTTTGAACCGGCAGCGAATAAAGGTTTAGCATTATTGGCATTCGTGGCGATTTTGTGGATGACTGAAGCAGTAAATGTCACCATCACCGCGTTATTCGTTCCAATTTTGTCGGTATTACTCGGATTGGTGAATAGTCGCGAAGCGCTCGTAGCCTTTGCAGATCCAACTATCTTCTTATTCTTCGGTGGTTTTGCACTTGCAACGGCATTAAATGTGCAAAAGATCGACCAAATGATTTCTAATAAAATCATGCAGTTAGCTAGGGGGCATTTATCTGTTGCCATACTCTATTTATTCATCGCTACCGCATTTTTATCTATGTGGATGAGTAATACTGCTACTGCTGCAATGATGATTCCTCTTTCAATGACCATTTTGAGTCAATTAGATCAGAAGGAAGAACATAATACTTATGTTTTCGTACTGTTAGGGATTGCTTATAGTGCCACCATTGGCGGAATGGGAACCCTTGTGGGTAGCCCGCCAAATGCCATTGCAGCATCTCAACTTCATTTAGATTTTGCTGACTGGTTAATGTATGGCACGCCAGTGATGTTAATTTTATTCCCGCTTATTATTGGTTGGTTATACCTTGTTTTTAAACCGAAACTCGGTCTCCGTTTTGATGCTGAATTTGCCAAAATTCACATGACGAAAAAACGTATTTTAACCTTAACTATTTTTGTGACTGTGGCGATTCTTTGGATTTTTGGTGGTTACCTCAATCCAATTCTTTCTCAATTATTAGGGCTACCAAAACCCATTGGCAGTTTTGACAGTATGGTTGCCCTATCGGCTGCAATCGTCATTTGCGTGACGGGTATCGCAAGCTGGAAAGAAATACAAGACAATACAGAATGGGGGGTGTTGTTCCTTTTCGGTGGAGGTTTAACCTTAAGCTCAGTATTGACTCAATCTGGCGCAAGCAAAATCATGGCGGATGGCATTGTCTTCATCATTGAAGGAGGTCACTACTATGTAATGGCATTAATTGTTGCAACCTTTATTGTCTGCTTGACTGAATTTACGTCAAACACAGCAAGTGCGGCCTTGCTCGTTCCAATCTTTATTTCGATCGCACAAGCACTGAATATGCCACCGCTTGGTTTTGCGATGATTATTGGTTTGGGTGCATCTTGTGCCTTTATGATGCCGGTTGGTACACCGCCGAATGCAATTGTGTACTCCACAGGCTTTGTTAAACAATCCGAAATGATCCGCGTTGGTAAATTTATTGATTTAACCTGTATGCTAATTATCGGAACAATTGCTTATCTATTCTGGATGTAGTCTTTAAATCAAACAAGTGCGGTTGAAAATCACGTAATTTTTAACCACACTTTTTTTATTTTCTTTACGCAAACGTTTGCGCTGAATAAAAATTAACGTATAATTCGCACAATTTTTTTCTACTTAAGGGAACCTAATGAATAACAACCTGCTTTATACCGTGGAAGACAAACCACCTTTCGGATTAAGTTTACTCCTTGCGGCACAACATTTACTTGCCGCACTTGGGGGAATTATTGCCGTACCATTGGTCATTGGTAACGTCTTAAAATTACCGACTGAAGATACTATTACCTTAGTTAATGCGGCTCTGCTCATTTCCGGCGTAGTGACCGTTATCCAATGTAAAGGCTTAGGACCTGTGGGCATTCGTTTGCCAAGTGTGATGGGAACCAGTTTTACTTTCGTTGCCGCAGCACTAGCGATTGGTTTTAGCGAATATGGCATCGCCGGTATTTTAGGTTCTTCTCTCATTGGTTCCTTAGTGATGATTATCGGCAGTTTCTTCATGCCGTATATTCGCAAATTGTTCCCACCACTTGTGACAGGGACTGTTGTCATGATGATCGGCTTAAGCCTGATTCCAGTTGCAGTTGACTGGTTTGCTGGTGGTCAACGTGGTGATGCGAATTATGCAACGCCAGAAAATTTAATGATGGCGAGCTTTGTATTAGTCATCGTAGTCGCACTCGTGCAATGGGGTAAAGGGATTTTCTCCGCCGCAGCTATCGTTATTGGGATGATGACAGGCTATCTCGTTTGTTTAGCCATGGGCTGGGTAAGCTTTGAAGGCGTAAAACAAGCACAAATTTTCGCGATTCCACAACCACTACACTTTGGCTTAGCCTTCCCAATTTCAGGTATTATCGGCATGTCCATTGCGTATTTAGTGACGATCGTTGAATCAAGCGGTAACTTCTTAGCGCTGGGTAATGCAACACAAACAGAAATCACCGGCAAACATTTACGCGGTGGCGTTTTAGCCGATGGTTTAGGATCTGCCCTAGCTGCCATTATGTCCACCACACCATTCTCTTCATTCTCACAAAACATTGGTGTCATTTCTCTAACGGGCGTGGCAAGTCGTCACGTTGTTGCGCTAACCGGTGTACTTCTAGCGCTAGCGGGTTTATTCCCTGTATTCGGTGCATTAATTGTATCAATTCCATTACCAGTATTAGGCGGTGCAGGCTTAATGATGTTCGCGATGATTATCGCCGCAGGTATCCAAATGTTAGATAAAGTCGCACGTAGCAAACGCAATGGTTTAATCATCGCCATTTCCATTGGCTGTGGCTTAGCCGTGACGACCCGTCCTGAATTGCTTGATAAATTACCACATTTTTTCAAAGAAGTGCTCGGTTCAGGTATTACTGTAGGTTCATTACTTGCCTTAATTCTTAACCTCGTGCTTCCAGAAGATAAAGTGAAAGAAATAAAAGAATAAAAATAGATCGTAAATAAGGGCAGATTAACACTGCCCTTTTCTTTTCCTGTAAAACATTTCTAAAACTGACCGCACTTTGCTAAAATCAAGCATCATTTTCCATTTATCAAGGAATAAAAATGGCAGATTTACCTTTTTTAGTTGAACTCAACGAACAAAATCTTACCGAAACGTTGCAAAGCTCTGTTGAAACCCCGCTTGTCATTAACTTTTATGCACCAAGCCATAAAGAATCAGCTGATTTTGCAAAAGTTCTACAACGTGTTGCTGAACAATACCAAGGGCAATTTATCCTCGGCTTAGTCAATTGTGAAACAGAGCAAATGATTGCTGCACAATTTCGTATTCAAGCGTTGCCTACAACTTATCTTTTTAAAGAGGCACAAGCATTAGATGCGTTCCCTGGTGCATTAGATGAAGCCAGTTTATTGCAACGTTTGAGTGCAATTTTGCCAAAAGAAGAAGATTTAAAATTCCAAAAAGCTTTGGATTTTTTACAAGTGGAAGATTACGACTCAGCCCTTCCATTACTGAAAGACGCCTGGGAGCTTTCAGATAAGAAAAACAGCGATGTCGCATTACTTTATGCAGAAACCTATATTGCCATGAAAAAAACGGAGCCTGCTGCAGATATTTTAGCGCAAATTCCGATTCAGGATCGCGACAGCCGTTGGCATGGCTTACAAGCGCAGATTGAGCTTTTAATTAAAGCGGCAGATACGCCAGAAATTCAGCAATTACAAGCGGATTATGCGAAAAATCCAACGCCTGAAATTGCGTTGAAATTAGCAGTTCAGCTACATCAAGCCAATCGAAACGAAGAAGCATTGGACTTATTATTTAGCATTCTTAGACAAGATCTTTCAGCTGAAAATGGTGAAGTAAAACAGCAGTTTTTATCTATTTTATCGGCCATTGGTAATGCGGATCCTATCACCAATAAATATCGCCGATTGTTGTATTCATTGCTTTACTAATACGATCAACTATTTTTTTATGCATGAAGGCTTTATAATGAACAAACTCCCAAAGCCTCATGCTTTATTTTATAAACAAAGGATTCTTTATGTCAGACGTTAAACACAGCAAATTATTAATTTTAGGTTCGGGCCCTGCGGGTTATACCGCGGCTATTTATGCCGCACGTGCAAACTTAAAACCTGTTTTAGTGACCGGTCTTCAACAAGGTGGGCAACTTACTACCACGGATGAAATTGAAAACTGGCCGGGTGATTTTGAAATGACAACTGGCCCAGGTTTAATGCAACGTATGTTGCAACACGCTGAAAAATTTGAAACCGAAATCGTGTTTGATCATATTAACAAAGTCGATTTATCTTCTCGCCCATTCAAACTTTATGGTGATATGCAAACCTTCACATGTGATGCATTAATCATCGCAACAGGGGCATCAGCACGTTATATCGGATTAGAATCTGAAACCGCTTATAAAGGCCGTGGCGTTTCAGCTTGCGCAACCTGTGATGGTTTCTTCTATCGTAATAAACCGGTTGCCGTTGTTGGTGGCGGAAATACTGCTGTTGAAGAAGCACTTTACTTAGCTAATATTGCGTCTGAAGTACATTTAATTCACCGTCGTGATAGTTTCCGTGCAGAAAAAATCTTAATCGATCGCTTATACAAAAAAGTCGAAGAAGGCAAAATCGTGCTTCATACTGACCGCACTTTGAATGAAGTGTTAGGTGATAACATGGGTGTAACTGGTGTACGTTTAGAAAACGTGAAAACCGGCGAAAAAGAAGATGTGAAATTAGACGGTTTATTTATTGCCATCGGTCATGCACCAAATACTGAAATCTTCCAAGGTCAGCTTGAACTTAACAATGGTTATATTGTGGTTAAATCAGGTCTTGAAGGCAATGCAACAGCAACCTCTGTAGAAGGCGTATTTGCTGCGGGTGATGTGATGGATCACAACTATCGCCAAGCCATTACTTCAGCGGGTACAGGCTGTATGGCTGCATTAGATGCTGAACGTTATTTAGATGCACAAGAATAAGTGCGCTAAATTCTCATGTAAGGTGCGTAAAACAAGGTTTCACGCACCTATTATTTTTCAAAGGTAAATTTTTTAATCCTCCAGCCAACCCATCCTATCCTAGGATAAACAAAAACAATGGATAAACTTCGCCAAAAATATTTACAAAAATGGCTTCATGCGCAACAACAACCTGTTAAAAAATTAATGCGCACCAATATTGCCCTTGCCACACTTTCTTCCTTAATTCTTGTGGCTCAAACCTATTTTCTTGCGACATTGCTCGACAAGCTGATTATGCAAAATGTCGATCGCGCTGAACTGGTTCCCTATTTTATTGCATTAATCATGACTTTTGCTTTGCGTGCGGTCATTTTATGGCTACGCGAAAAAATTGGCTTTAAAGCAGGTCGATTACTGCGCAGTCATATGCGTCAAAAGATCTTAGACAAAATCCACCAAGTGGGGCCGGCCACCATCAATAATAAACCAGCCGGTAGCTGGGCAAGTATCATGCTTGAACAAGTGGAAAATCTGCATAACTTCTATGCGCGTTTCTTACCACAACAAAGTTTGTCTGCCATTGTACCAATGGTGATTTTAATTGCCGTATTCCCGCTCAACTGGGTGGCAGGATTGATTTTGATGGTCACTGCACCGCTTGTACCAATTTTTATGATTCTGGTGGGGATTGCAGCAGCAGATAGCAGCCAAAAAAATATGGCGACCCTTTCTCGCTTAAGTGCTCAATTCTTGGATCGTTTACGTGGTTTAGAAACCTTGCGTCTTTTCAACTGCACTTCAGAACAAACTCAACATATTGAAAGCACAACGGAAGACTTCAGAGAAACCACAATGGCTGTGCTTAAAATGGCGTTTCTCTCTTCTGCAGTGTTAGAGTTTTTTACCTCTATTTCCATTGCTTTAATGGCGGTGTATTTTGGTTTTAGCTATTTAGGCCAAGTCGAATTTGGTACTTACGGTACCACACTGACCTTATTTACCGGTTTTTTCTGCTTAATTCTGGCACCAGAGTTTTATCAACCATTGCGTGATCTCGGGACTTACTACCACGATCGTGCAGCCGGTATTGGTGCTGCTGATGCCATTGTTGATTTCTTAGAGGCAGATTATTTAATTGCACATCAGGGTAATGAACAAATTCCAGCGCAAAGTGCGGTCGACATTCAGGCTGAATTTTTAGTGGCGCTTTCTCCACAAGGTCAACCATTAACTAAGCCGCTGTCATTCCATATTCCGAAAAAAAGCCATATTGCCCTTGTTGGTCAAAGTGGTGCAGGAAAAACCTCTTTAATCAATGTATTACTCGGTTTCTTGCCTTATGAAGGCAGCTTAAAAATTAACGGCGTGGAACTGAATCAAAGTCGTTTAAGCGACTGGCGCAAACAAATTGCGTGGGTAGGTCAAAATCCATTACTGCTACAAGGCAGCATCAAAGAAAATCTACTTTTAGGCGATATTCAAGCAACTGATGAGCAAATTGAGCAAGCCTTGACTTCTGCTCAAGCGAAAGAGTTTACCGACAAATTAGGCTTAGATAGTGAGATTAAAGATGGTGGAATTGGTGTATCTGTAGGCCAAGCTCAACGCTTAGCTATCGCTCGCGCTTTATTACGCAAAGGCAATTTATTATTACTCGATGAGCCAACTGCTAGCCTCGATGCTCAGTCTGAAAATCTGGTACTTGCTGCCCTTGCAGAAATGAGCCATAACCAAACGACCTTAATGATCACACACCGTATTGAAGATCTGAAACAATGTGACAATATTTTTGTGATGCAAGAAGGTGAAATCGTTCAACAAGGGCATTTCAACCAATTAAAAGATCAAGGCTTCTTTGCCGAATTATTGGCTCAACGAAAAGAGGATATTCAATAATGCGTGCTTTACTTCCCTTTTTACGTTTATTTAAATTCGCTAAGTTGCCTTTATTTTTAGGCTTGGTTTTAATGATTACAGGCCTCGCATCCAGTATTGGCTTGCTGACCACATCGGGTTGGTTTTTAGCGGCAACGGCCATTGCGGGTCTTGGCACGTTATTTAATTTCTTCTACCCTTCTGCTTCTGTGCGTGGCCTTGCTATTAGCCGCACCTTTTTCCGCTATTTTGAAAAGTTAGTGACGCACGATGCGACTTTCCGCATTTTGGCTAAATTACGGGTACAAGTTTTTGAGAAGATTATTCCATTAAGTCCTGCAGTGTTAAATCGCTACAGTAACAGCGATTTATTAAACCGCTTAGTGTCTGATGTGGATACGCTCGATAGCCTTTATCTTCGTTTAATTGCACCACTTATTACGGCTATTTTTGTGATTCTAGCTATGTGTATTGGCCTAAGTTTCGTCAATGTACCTTTAGCCTTAGGTCTAGGTGTGAGCCTGCTTTTATTAGTATTCGCCATTCCAACCGTTTTCTACCAACTGGGTAAAAAATTTGGCGACAAACTCGTGCATTCACGCGCACTTTATCGCACGCAATTCTTAGAATTTATCCAAGCACAAGCGGAATTATTGCTCTTTAATGCCGAAGATAAATTGAAAGATAATATGGCTAAAACTGAAGCTAACTGGCAAGCAGACCAGCAAAAAGAAGCAAATTTAAGCGGATTTTCAACCGCCCTTTCACTCTTTTTAAATGGTTTAATTATTGCCGCAATGTTGTGGTTTAGCTCCAAAGCGGAGTTTGGTAACGATGAATATAGCATGGCATTTATTGCACTCTTCACTTTTGCGGCCTTAGCCTCATTTGAAATCTTAATGCCATTAGGTTCTGCATTCTTACATATAGGACAGGTGATTGCTTCAGCTGAACGTGTGACAGATATTATCGAACAACAACCATTAGTAACTTTTAAGGGCAAAGCGGAGTTCAATCAAAACGCCACAATATTAATTGAAGCCAAAGATCTTTCTTTCACTTATCCTGAACGTCAAAATCGTGCTTTAGAGAATTTGAATTTAACTATTCAAAAAGGCAAAAAAGTCGCAATTTTAGGTAAAACAGGCAGCGGAAAATCCACGTTATTACAGCTTTTAGTGCGTAATTATGATGCTAATCAAGGAGAATTATTCCTTGCTGGAAAACCCATTGCTGATTATTCAGAAGACACATTACGCAGCCAATTCTGCTTTTTAACACAACGTGTTCATGTATTTAGCGATACACTTCGTCAAAATCTGCAATTCGCAAGTGCGGTCAATATTTCAGATGAAAAAATGATCGAGGTGTTAAATCAGGTTGGTTTAGGAAAATTGTTGGAACAAGAACAAGGCTTAGATATTTGGCTAGGTGATGGCGGCCGTCCACTATCCGGTGGAGAACAACGTCGTTTGGGCTTAGCCCGTATTTTGCTTAATGATGCGCCAATTTTATTATTAGATGAGCCAACTGAAGGTTTAGACCGCGAAACTGAGCGCCAAATTTTACGTTTGATTCTTGCTCATGCTGAAAATAAAACCTTAATTATGGTGACTCACCGCTTAACGGCGATTGAGCAATTTGATGAACTTTGTGTGATTGATGAAGCGAAGCTAATTGAAAAAGGCACTTATGCAGAATTATTGCAATTAGAAAAAGGGTTCTTCAAACAATTAGTGGAGCGTGTGTAAAATAAGGAAGGATAAGTTGGGTGGAAATCTTCCCAGCTTATTCTCGGCACACAGAAATTCCGACTTTGGCTGCTTTCTTCCGAACCTGACCGAGTAAACCGGACACCGTTGCGAGAGACCGAGAAGATTCCCATTGATATCGCAATGCGATTAGGTGGGCTATTATGCAAGAATTGCCCCTGTATTGCAAAGGTTAATTTATCAATTCGGTGAATTTGACGAGAAAATCGACCGCACTTTTGAGGTAAAACCATGAACTATCTCCAATACTACCCTACCGATGTTGTAAATGGCGAAGGCACGCGTTGTACCCTTTTCGTTAGCGGTTGTACGCACGGTTGCCGTGGTTGCTACAACCAAAAGAGCTGGTCTTTTGATAATGGCGTATTATTTGATGAAGCGATGGAACAACAGATCATCAATGATTTAAAAGATACGCGCATTAAACGTCAAGGGCTTACACTTTCCGGTGGGGATCCGATGCATCCTCGTAATGTTGAAGCCTTACTTCCTTTTATTCAGCGTGTAAAAAAAGAATGTCCTGATAAGGATATCTGGGTGTGGACGGGATATAAACTGGATGAACTTGATGATTATCAACGTCAAATGTTGCCTTATATTGACGTGCTTATTGATGGAAAATTTATACAAGAACAGGCTGACCCAAGCTTAGTTTGGCGAGGTTCAGCCAATCAAGTGATTTATCGTTTTAAGGTTTAACCGAATAAGGTTAAGCTATTCTGCCAAGCCGTTTCTTTAATCACTTCAGCATTTTCACTTCTTAAACGGCATAACACCTCAAATATGAGAACAATCCGCTCTGGTCGATTAGGTTGTCCTTGAAAGCCAAACACTGGCATATCTGGTGTATCCGTTTCTAATACCAGTGCCTCTAATGGCAACTTCGCAATCGCTTGGCGCGTTTTATTCGCACGTTCATAAGTAATCGTGCCGCCTACACCAATTTTATAGCCTAAATCCACAAATCGTTTTGCTTGATCATAACTTCCAGAAAAACCATGCACCACACCATATTTTGGCAAATTAGCCTGTTTCAAAAAGCGGAATAATTGCTCGTGGGATTTGCGACTATGTAAATTGACCGACAGATTGTATTTCTTCGCTAAATAAAGCTGACTTTCCAAAAAGTGCTGTTGCTTTTGCCACAATTCATCCGTCAATAAATCTGGAATCGCACACTCTAAGCCAATTTCTGCTACGGCTGTACAATTTTGATTACGAACGGATAATGCCGCATCCAATATCTCTAAATCATGCTCTTGATGCTTTTTGATATAAAGCGGATGCAACCCAAGTCCACAATAAAGATGCTCAGGGAAAAGTGCGGTCATATTTTGGATCGTTTTAAAATCCGACTCTTTTACCGCCACAATCAAGATTTTTTGCACATCCGCTTGCTTAGCGTTCTCCACCAGCTGAGCTAATGGCTCACCAGTATCATGATGAAGATAATCAAGATGGGTATGAGTATCGAAGAAAGGCATAATGTTATTTTACTTAAGAAAAAAGTGTGTAGATTACGCATCCACACACCGAATTAATTATTCTACAGAAACGGATGTAATCACCACATCTTCTGTCGGAACGTCTTGGTGGAAACCTTTATTACCGGTTTTTACTTTCTTGATTTTATCAACCACATCCATGCCTTCAACCACTTCACCGAATACGGCATAGCCCCATTCTTGCACGACTTCACGGCCAAACATCTCTTTTGAACGGTAGTTTAAGAAGTCATTATCTGCCACGTTAATGAAGAATTGTGCCGTTGCAGAATGAGGATCAGAGGTACGCGCCATGGCGATTGTGCCACGTTTATTGCTTAAACGATTGTTAGCTTCATTTTGGATCGGTGCGTTTGTTGCTTTTTCACGCATTCCGCTTTCCATACCACCACCTTGGATCATAAATCCATCAATAACACGATGGAAAATTGTGTTATTATAGAAACCGTTTTTACAATAATTTAAAAAGTTTTCTGCAGTGATTGGCGCTTTATCAAAATCAAGTTTAATTTTAATATCGCCAAAATTTGTGTGTAATGTAACCATGTTGTTTTCCTCTTGAAAATTAAGGCGTTCATTATTCCACAAATGGCGAGAAAGTGCCATAAGGAGCAGAAAAAGTGCGGTCGTTTTCCAACCTGTTTTAAGAGAAAAATATGTTAAAGATTTTTAATACCCTCACTCGAGAAAAAGAAGTATTCAAACCTATCCATGAAGGAAAAGTGGGTATGTATGTGTGCGGCGTGACCGTTTACGATTTATGCCATATTGGCCACGGCCGTACCTTTGTGTGTTTTGATGTGATTGCTCGCTATTTACGCGCTTTAGGTTACGATTTAACTTATGTGCGTAATATCACGGATGTGGATGATAAGATCATTAAACGTGCATTAGAAAATAAAGAAACCTGCGATCAACTTGTGGATCGTATGGTACAAGAAATGTATAAAGATTTTGATGCGTTAAACGTATTACGCCCTGATTTTGAGCCTCGTGCGACGCATCATATCCCTGAAATTATTGAGATTGTGGAAAAACTGATTGCACGCGGTCATGCTTATGTTGCTGACAATGGCGACGTGATGTTTGATGTGGAAAGCTTTAAGGAATACGGTAAATTATCACGCCAAGATCTTGACCAATTACAAGCTGGTGCACGTATTGAAATTAATGAAATCAAGAAAAATCCAATGGATTTTGTGCTTTGGAAAATGTCGAAAGAAAACGAACCAAGCTGGCCATCCCCATGGGGCGCAGGTCGTCCAGGTTGGCACATTGAATGTTCGGCAATGAACTGCAAACAACTTGGTGAACACTTTGATATTCACGGTGGCGGTTCTGACCTAATGTTCCCGCACCACGAAAATGAAATTGCGCAATCTTGTTGTGCTCATGGTGGTCAATATGTGAATTATTGGATCCATTCTGGCATGATCATGGTAGATAAAGAAAAAATGTCGAAATCCCTCGGCAACTTCTTCACTATTCGTGATGTATTAAACCACTACAATGCAGAAGCGGTACGTTATTTCTTACTAACGGCACACTATCGTAGCCAACTCAATTATAGTGAAGAAAACCTGAATTTAGCACAAGGTGCATTGGAACGTTTGTACACCGCTTTACGTGGTACTGATCAAAGTGCGGTCGCTTTTGGCGGTGAAATTTTTGTGGAAGCCTTCCGTGAAGCAATGGACGATGATTTCAATACGCCTAATGCCCTTTCTGTTCTATTTGAAATGGCGCGTGAAATCAATAAATTGAAAACTGAAGATGTAGAAAAAGCCAATGGTCTTGCTGCGCGTTTACGTGAGTTAGCGGGTATCTTAGGTTTACTTCAACAAGATCCAGAAAAATTCTTACAAGCTGGCTCTGACGATGATGAAGTCGCAAAAATTGAAGCGCTCATCAAACAACGCAACGAAGCTCGTGCAGCTAAAGATTGGGCTGCTGCGGATGCGGCACGTAATGAACTCACAGCAATGGGAATTGTGTTAGAAGATGGCGCCAACGGCACAACGTGGCGTAAACAATAATCTCACTTTGATACAAAAACTGCGGTCAATTTGACCGCAGTTTTTCTTTTAAGAAGAAAGCATTACATTTTCGGGTTTTCCATTGTTTTTGCTTTTTTCTTCATTTCTTTTGCTTTCATTTCTTTTGTTTTCATATCATCAGATTGCATGACTTCTGATTTCATATTATCCATTTTCATATCGTGAGATTTCATATCATGAGATTTCATCATTCCATCAGATGCCATTTTATCGTTTTGCATTGGCATAGCATCTTTTGTCATCGGCATGGGATCTTTTGCCATCGACATTTCATTAGATTTCATATCGGTCGCATAAAGACTGGTTGCGAAGAAAAGTGCAGCAATAGCAGTAAAGGTTGTTTTTGCAGTAATATTTTTCATTTTGAATCTTCCTTAATTTGTGAATAATTAACGTTATCTAGAAAGGTCTTCCCCTTTCATTATCATTAGACGGATAAGGAACCTTTTTCTTACACATTTTCCAAGGAAAAAATATGGAAACCGGAATTTCCGATAAAGAACTGACACAAATTAGAGAGCAAATGCTGAAATTTGCCACATTACAGGTGAATAATCCTGTATTAGCTGAAGATTTGGTTCAAGAAAGTTTTTTGAGTGCATTTAACAATCTCGAGCACTTTAAGCGACAAGCCGCATTTAAAACCTGGGTCTTTGCTATCTTAAAAAATAAAATCATCGATTTTCTTCGTCAAAAAGGCAAATTTGTACTGGAAACCGAAATAGAAGATGAAGAGCAAACCAATCATTTCTTTGATGAAGGCGGACACTGGAAAGCTGAACAGTCCCCGCTTGATCTTGAACAGAGCGAAAGTGCGGTCTATTCCGAAGAGTTTTGGCTGATTTTTGAAACTTGTTTAACTTGCCTACCGGCCAAACAAGCCAAGATTTTTATGATGAGAGAGTTTTTGGAATTATCTTCTGAAGAAATTTGCCAAGAAAATCAACTAAGCATAAGTAACTTGCACACGACACTCTATCGTGCCCGCTTACAACTTCAAAACTGCTTATCTCATAAACTTTAAGGAGTGACTTTATGAAATGTCGCCAAGCGACTCGCCTTATTTCAGATGCTCAAGAACGACAATTAATGACCAAAGAAAAAATTGGACTCAATCTGCATCTTTCCATTTGTACACATTGTCGTAAATTTCAACGAAACTGTAATACATTGAGAAAGTTAATGAAGGATTTCAAGGGATAAAAAAGCGGAAGAAAACTTCCGCTTGTAAGTCTATTACTTCGCCATTAACGCTGTTGCACGAGAAATGACTTCCTTGACTTCATCATCCGTCAATTTACCTTCTTTCACAAATTGCACTTTGCCGGTTTTATCAAGCAAAATAATCACACTGTCTTTTTCACGCAATTCCCATGCGTTTTTGACCGCACTTTTATCATCTAAAATCACTTGGCTGTGGGCATTCTCTTTTTTGCCTTTTTCTGCACTACTTTTCACAAACATGCCTGTGCCCACAACAGCATCATCTGCATTAATAATCGTCGTGGTTTGATATTTAGCTTGGTTAAAATGAGCAGCTTTGATGGCTTCGATCATTGCTTGATTTTTCTCTTTTGCCGCACTTCTGCCTGCAATATGCTGAATCACTCGAACTTTGCCTGGCAATGCCGTTGAGCTCCACGATTTATAAGTCACATCATTACCATTTAAAGTAATTTCGCCTTTATCCGAAACTGTTACGTTCGCTAAAAGTTGGTTAGGTTGAATATTGTGTGCGAATGCATTGATTGAGATTAAACTCCCCATCACTGCACTTAAAAGCATAATTTTTTTCATAAATACCTCATAAATTCCGTGAAATTGCCCATTTTTTGGCGAATAGTCACTTTTTTGTTATACTCCGTGCGCATTATACTTTGCTTAAATCAGATAAAGAAGGAAAAAGAAATGGATCAAATGCCAGCTTGCCCAAAATGTAAAGGTGAATATGTTTATCACGATTCTGTGAATTTTGTTTGTCCTGATTGTGGCAATGAGTGGAATGGTAATGAAACAGTTGAAGCCGATGACGATCAACTGATTGTTAAAGATAGCAACGGTAATTTATTAGCCGATGGTGATGATGTGCTTTTAATTAAAGATTTAAAATTAAAAGGCTCATCTGAAGTGTTGAAGAAAGGCACTAAATTCAAAAATATCCGTTTAGTTAACGGAGATCACAACGTCGATTGTGGAAAAATCATGTTGAAATCCGAATTCTTGAAAAAAGCTTAAGAATTCACAATAAAAAGAGCGGTCGATTTTAACGTTGTTTTAAATCGATCGCTCTTTTTTTCGTTATACCTTCGCAGGTTTCACAATTTCACTTGGATAACAACCAAGCACTTTCAGATAATTACTGAATTGCTTAAGCTCTTCCAAGGCAATTTGGGTATCTGGATGATGAATATTTCCTTCAATCTCCAAATAGAACATTTCTTCCCAAGGTTTGCCATAAATTGGACGAGATTCAAGCTTGGTCATATTAATACCGTGCTTTTTAAACACAAGTAAAGCATCCACTAGGGAACCCGCTTGTTGCGATGTTGTCATCAACAATAAAGTTTTCGTGTGAATTTGCGGTGAAACTTCTCGAGCTTGTTTTGCTACGACAATAAAACGAGTAATATTGTTTTCTTGATTCGCAATATTATGTTTTAACACATGTAAGCCGTAAAGCTTGCCGCCATCTTCATTGCCCAGTGCCGCAATATTCGGTTTATTCAAGCTTGATACAAGCTGCATTGCATGAGAGCTACTTTCACAGTACTCGATATGCACTCGCTCAAGACTTTGAATAAATTGACTACACTGCTGGATCACCTGTGGATGGCTATAAAGTGTATCAATTTTGCTTAAATCATCCTGCTCATTCACTAAAACACAGTGCTTGATAGGATAAGCCAACTCGCCCACCAAAGATAAGGTGGTATGTTGAAGCAAATCATAAACTTCATTAATTGCACCAGATGTGGTGTTTTCTAAAGGAAGTACACCATAATCAGCTTCTCCGCTCTCAACTTTTTCAAAAATTTGAGCAAAGGAATCACAACTGATTTCAGCAAATTGTTGATGGTAACGAGCCGCATAGTTACGCGCAGCCAAATTAGAGTAAGAACCACGCTTGCCTAAGAAAGCGATATGTAACGTTTCTTCTCGTTGCTCATTGAGTTTTTTCTGTAAATACACTTGTTGTGTTAACACAGAATCTTCAATAATTTTTTGGAAGACCGATGTAATATACTGTGGTTCAAGCTGGTAATTTTGACTTTCAGAAAATTGCACAAGCTCTTGCAATAGCTGCTGCTCGCGTTCTAAATCGCGCAACGCTTTTTGCGTCACTTCTTTGCTTCTTACTACATCATATGCCAGGCGATGACGCTCTGAAAGCAGCTTTAACAAGCTGCGATCAATTTGCGTAATTTGCTGACGAATTTCTGATAAATCTAATGCCATTTCATTCCTTATTTAAAGATTACTTCATTGTGAGGGATGTATTTCTCCGCATTAATAGGTGAATTTTTCTCAAAAAATTCTTTTAAAACATCCGCATCAATAAAACCTGTGTTAACAAAAGTTGGATTTTTTGTCATGACTGGATAACCATCTCCACCTGCAGCATTATAGCTTGGTACAGAAATACGGTAAGTTTTATTTAAATCCAATGGTTTACCTTGAATCTTCACATTTTCAACTTTCTTATTCGCACGATTCACTGTCATGCTGATACCTGAATATTGTGCATAAGCACCAGAATCCACTTCTTTCAATGCGACTACATTTAAATAATCCAATAATTCTTTACCGGTTAATTCAAAATAGCTTACAATATTACCAAATGGATGGATTTTTAAAATATCTTTATAGGTTACATCACCTTCTTGGATAGAATCACGAATACCACCTGAGTTCATGATACCAATGTCTGCTTTCGCTTTTTGACGTTGTGCTTCTGCAATTAAGTGACCAAGGTTAGTTTGTTCAAAACGAATAATGGTACAATCAACATCTAACTTACCATTTAATTTCCCCATTTTTTGGCTTAATAAAGCATCACCTTTATCTTGGTAAGACTTTAAAAGTTTTTCCATTTCCGGATCTTGTGGAATCTCTTCGGCATAGTTCACATATTCTGTTTTACCGTCTTCTTTTTTCACTTTTTTCTTCAGGTTCACTGGAATTAATTGATAATTCACTAATTTTAACTCACCATTTTTGAACTCAAAGTCAGCTCGACCAACGTATTTACCCCATTCAAACGCTTGCATAATCCAAGTACCATTTTGGAAATCTGGTTTACATGGTTGAGTTGGTTGATAATCTTTAATCCATACCCCTTTATCATCCACACAAATAGGATCATGGATGTGACCACCGATAATCGAATGCGCCTTTATTCAAATTACGCGCAAGACTCACATCACCTGGTGCATTTGAACTATGTTTCGCATCATAATAATAGCCCATATGCGTTAAAGCGATTTTTACATCCGGCTTAACTTTTTCATTTAGCTCCTTTAATGTGGCTTTTGCTACCGTTGTTGGATCTTCAAATTTCACATTGTGAAGGTATTCTGGGTTATCTAATTTTGCAGTATCTTCTGTGCTTAAACCGACCACGGCAATTTTAAGATCTTGTTTATTTAAAATGGTATAAGGCTTAACTAAGGTTTTACCTGTTTTCGTATTAATCACGTTTGCAGATAAGAATGGGAAGCTCGCCCATTTTTCTTGCATATCAAGAATTTGTAGTGGATTATCAAACTCGTGGTTACCTAATACGGTTGCTTCATAGCCCATCGCATTCATTGCTTTAATGTCAGGTTCTGCTGTTTGCATATCTGACTCAGGTACACCAGTATTAAAATCACCTGCATTTAATAAAACGAGTGAACCACCTTTTTGCTCGACTTCAGCTTTTACGCGATTAACAATTGTTTTGTGTGCAGGAAAGCCATATTCACCTTTTGCATTCGGCCAAAAATGTCCGTGCGTGTCATTAGTATGCAATATGGTAAATTGATAGGTTTTGTCCTGTTCATATGCCATTGCTGCAGAAGTTGCTAACACAAGAGGAAGCACGGTAAATAATTTTTTCATAATAAAAAACCCCTCTATTTTTGACCGCTCTTTACCTTAGCAGAAAACAAAATAACAGCGCAAGATGAGAAATAAAAAAGCTATACTCCCGAAAGAAGTATAGCTTTTCAACAAAACATTCTTAGATTAGTACCTGTGTAAGCGCAACATAACCTTGTGGAACTTGTTTCTTATCTTCAAAGGTAACAAATTCCCACGCTTCCTGATCGGCAAGTACAGCACGGAGTAACTTATTATTTAAACCGTGACCAGATTTATAAGCTTTAAAATCACCGATGATGTTATAGCCACACATATAAAGATCGCCAATCGCATCAAGCATCTTATGACGAACTAATTCATCTCTGAAACGTAACCCATCTTCATTTAAGATACGGTAATCATCTAATACGATGGCATTATCTAAGCTGCCACCTAGCGCAAGACCTTGAGATTGAAGATACTCAATATCTTTCATGAAACCAAAGGTTCTTGCACGACTAATTTGATGTACGAATGCCTGTGCTGAGAAATCCATCACGTAATTGCGTACATTTTTACTAATCGCAGGATGATCAAAGTCGATTGTGAAATCTAAACGGAAACCATTATAAGGTTTGAATTCTGCCCATTTATCACCGTCTTCTACTCGTACATTTTTCTTAATACGAATAAATTTCTTCGGTGCATTTTGTTCTTCAATACCTGCGTCTAAAAGCAAGTAAATGAATGGGCTTGCACTACCGTCCATGATTGGAATTTCAGGTGCATCAACTTCGATAATGATATTATCGATACCTAAACCTGCTAATGCTGCGTTTAAGTGTTCTACAGTTGAAACACGCACACCTTGTTCATTCACCAGTGCAGTACAAAGCATAGTATCGCGCACTGAATCCGCATTTGCAGGGAAAGTCACTGGCGGATTAAGATCAGTACGGCAGTAAATCACACCTGTATTCGGCATAGCAGGACGCAACGTTAATGTTACTTTTTTACCGCTATGTAAGCCGACACCTGTAACTTTAATGCTTTGTTTTAATGTTCTTTGTTTAATCATCTTTTTTACCTTATTGCTTCACAACAAGATTACTTCTACTCTTATCTCTCACCACGACCAAATGATGCCGGATTAAAGAAATTAGGATTATTTCTTAACTGTTCTAAACGACTTGGATCAAGCGGTTTATTTAAGTTACCGTATTGTGGATTTTCTTCCTGTACTGGTTCTGGTTGTGGATTATGTCTTAATGCATCTAAACCATGTAAACCAACTGGCGGCTGTGGCTGAATTGTTTCTTGCGCTACTGGTTGTTGAACTGGCGCTTGTTGTACTGCGGCTTGAGGACGAGCAATCACTACTGGCTCAGCTGCAACAACATCACCTAAACCCGTTGCAACGATCGTCACACGAATTTCATTACTCATTTCAGGGACTAAACTGGTACCCACAACGATAGTCGCATCTTCTGATGCAAAGCTACCTACTGTGTCACCCACCACGTTAAATTCGTCAAAACCGAGATCCATACCTGAGGTAATATTAACAAGGATACCTTTAGCATTAGAAAGATCGACTTTCTCTAATAAATCATTTTTTATTGCAAGACGTGCTGCTTCTTCTGCACGACCCGCACCTGGTTCACTTTGAGCTGAACCGAAACCAATCATTGCTTGGCCCATTTCTGACATAACGGTTCTTACGTCTGCGAAGTCCACGTTGATTAAACCTGGAGACGTAATCATATCTGAGATGCCCATAACAGAGTTACGTAATACGTCATTGGCAGCAGCAAAAGCATCAATTAACGTTGCATTTTTTGGGAGAACTTTTTGGATTTGTTGGTTAGGAATAATGATCATTGAATCCACGTATTGTGAAAGATCTTTAATCCCTAATTCAGCAAATTGCATACGTTTTTTGCCTTCAAAGCTAAATGGCTTAGTAACAACAGCAACAGTTAAAATGCCTAATTCTTTCGCAACTTTAGCGACGATCGGTGCGGCACCAGTACCTGTCCCCCCCCCCATACCGGCTGCGATAAAGACCATGTCTGCACCTTCAAGCATTTTACGGATTTCTTCTTGGTCATCTTCAGCCGCTTTACGACCTACATTTGGATTTGCGCCTGCACCAAGACCTTTCGTTGTTGCCCCACCAATTTGTACAGTTTGTTGAACTTGGCTTTTGCGTAACGCTTGCGCATCAGTATTCACCGCATAGAATACGATTTTACCGTGCTCTTCGCTATCAATTGCACTTTCGCCCAAGAAATTACCATTGAACTCTTGTTGCACCATGTTAGCAACCATGTGGTTAACCGCGTTACCGCCGCCTCCACCGACACCGACAACCTTAATCAGTGCACCTGTTTGCTCTTCAAAATCACCATACTCTGGGTATAACATTTGCTGTTCTCCGTTACTGCTAATACTCTGCTAGCACTTTAATAAAAGTTAAATTTTTTCTATTGTAAATGAAAAAGCCAAAATGATCAAAATTCTGATTTCACTTTATTGAAAATATTTTTAAGGCCTTTCCAGAATTTTTTACCTAATGCTTCATCGCCATAATTACTATCTACTGGATCATTATCACTATTTTGATGATGGTATTGTAATAATCCCACTACAGTTGAATATTGTGGACGATTCACATAATCTGTTAAACCCGTAATATTTAATGGACTACCAATACGAACCTGACAACCAAATACACTTGATGCGCAATCTTTTAAGTCTTCAATCTGTGCACCACCGCCAGTGATTACAATACCTGCAATTAATTCAAATTTAATATATTTGGTTTCTAAATCAGCTTTGAGCTTATCTAATTCGTCCTTAACAACGCCTAATAGTTCAATATATCTTGCTGAAGTGATTAAAGATAAATCACTTTTTGTTAAAGCACGTGGCGCTCGACCACCAATACTTGCTACTTCAATTTTCTTATCGCCATGTAAACGTGCCGGATATAATGCACTCGCATAATTCACTTTAATGCGTTCAGCTTCTGCACGAGAAACGGTACATGCATGGGCAATATCATTGGTTACAATGTTCCCAGCGTAAGGAATAACCTTGCTGAAACGCAACGAGCCATTGGTGTAAACCATCATATTCATGGTACCTGCACCAAAATCAACTAAGCAAACACCAAGATCTTTTTCATCTTCAGTTAAAACAGAATGTGTTGCTGCAAAGCCGGAGAACACGACTTTATCGACTTGTAATCCGCAACGCTCAACTGCTTTTTTCAAGTTATTTTGCCAGTCTTGATGACACGCAATTAAGTGTACGTTTGCTTTTAAACGAACACCTTGCAAACCTAATGGGTTTTTAATATTAACTTGTTTATCCACGGCATATTCTTGCGGGATTATGTGTAATAAAGAAAGAGCCTCAGGTAATTTCACTGAGCTCGCTGTATGTAGAGCATCATCAATTTCATCTTGAGTCACTTCATTTTCAGAAATAGCAACAAAGCCGCTCTCATTCAGGCTTTGAATATGCTCACCTGTAATCGCAAGAGTCACGCTCATAATTTGGCAATCGGCCATTGATTCAGCTGCTTCAATGGCACGTTGGATAGAATTAACAACGGCATCTAAATCAGTAATACTGCCACGATCAATCCCTTTCGATGGACAACTACCTACGCCAAGTACATTTACTACGCCATCAGGAAGCACTTCCCCAACGACAGCAACAACTTTTGATGTACCAACTTCAAGACCTACAATTACTTTCGGTTCCAACTCTTTTGCCATTTTCTTATTACACCCAATGAATTATTTTTATTTCTCTGTCAATCCAACCGCTGCTGATGCAGATGCATAACGCAAATCTACATAATCAATTCGTTTACCTTCAGGCACTTCAATTTGTGGGTAAATCGTTACAAATCTATCTAATTTGGGTTTCCAATCTCCGCGCCCAAGTTTTAATACTATATCATTATCTAGCGTAACTTGCCACGCACCACGATCATCAATTGTCACACCTTTAACCACCAAATTTTTCGCCTTAAAATCAGCAAAAATTTGATTCCAAGCCTCTAAGACCTTCAAGCTTTGATAATCTGGACCACCTAAATAAGGTAAAGCTTTTTCTTTTAACTTATCCATCGGCAATTGGAAAACCGTTCCCTCTTTTGTTACGAACTCTGTTTTGTTCCAAATGGCGACTGGCTGATATTCTGATAACCAGATACTTAAACGATTTGGCCAAATTTTACGAACTACCGCACCTTTTACCCAAGGAATCGTTTCAAGCTGTTCTTGAATTTGCTTAACGTCTTGTCCCCAGAAGCCCTTGAGAGATCCCATTTTGAGCAACACATCTTGCACATCTGGATAAGTGGTAAATTCATTTTGACCTACTAAGGCATAGGCAGTAATTTTTCTATCACCGTCTAAGCTGTCAAGCCAATTTTGCCAGTTTGAATAAACGAAATACCCTAGCCCCGCACAAAGTAACACCAAAGCAAGTTTAACCTGCAACATAAAACGGAATTTACCTTCTCCGTTAGATGAACGAGCAAATTGCGTTGGCGGTGTATTTTTGCGCTTAATTACATTCATTACGCACTCAACTCCAAAATTTTCACGACGAGTTGTTCAAATGAAATACCGACTGTTGACGCAGATTTAGGGAATAAACTGTGACTTGTCATGCCTGGGTTCGTATTTACTTCGACTAAACGGAAATTACCTTGTGCATCGGTCATCACATCAATACGACTCCAACCACGACAACCCACAACGTCATAAGCACGTTTAACTAATTTCGCTAATTCTTGCTCACGTTCAGCTGAAAGGCCAGCAGGGCAAAAATATTGAGTGTTATCTGAAATATATTTCGCATCATAATCATAAAACTCACCTTCTGGCACAATGCGAACAGCAGGCAATACTTCGCCACCTAAAACAGGCACAGTTAATTCATCACCAGCTAACCATTCTTCAATCAAAATGGTGTTATCAAATTTGAGTGCATAATCGACCGCACTTTTTAATTCTTCGACTGCTTTTACTTTAGTTAAACCCACACTTGAACCTTCAAGAGATGGCTTAACCATCAAAGGTAAACCTAATTTTTCGACCACTGCTTGTGGGTTTAGTTCGTGAGCGTTTTCTTTCGTCACAATCTCCATATCGGCAACGGGTAAATCAAAGGCTTTCCATAACATCTTAGTACGCATTTTATCCATGGTTAATGCTGAAGCCATCACGCCACAACCAGTATAAGGTAAGCCAATTTGTTCTAATAAACCTTGCATGGTGCCATCTTCACCACCGCGACCATGTAAAATATTAAAGACACGATCAAAACCATCAGCCTTTAAATTCGCGACATTATACTCTTTAGGATCGATACCGTGTGCATTATATCCTTGGCTCACTAATGCGTTTAACACGGCTGCGCCAGAATTAAGAGAAACTTCACGTTCAGCTGATGTGCCGCCTAACAACACAGCAATTTTTTCTTGTTTTAAATTCATTGTTTTATCCTGTTTTCTTTTTATTCTTTATAAAAAATGCGGTTATTTTTCGATGTATTTATGCTTTCCAACGTTCAGCTAAACCACGAGAAATTTTGCTTACACTTCCCGCACCTTGGGCAAGAATTAAATCACCATCTTGAATAATTTGATCTAATACATCACCAAGTTGTTCCGTATCCGAAACTAAAATTGGATCGACTTTTCCTAGATTACGAATAGAACGACAAAGTGCTTTACTATCTGCACCAACGATTGGCGTTTCACCTGCGGCATACACGTCTAACATAATCAAGGTATCCACTTGGGATAATACTTGCACAAATTCATCAAATAAATCGCGAGTACGTGAATAACGGTGAGGTTGGAAAATCATCACAATACGTTTATCCCCCCAACCTTCACGTGCCGCTTTAATTGTTACACCAACTTCTGTTGGGTGATGGCCATAGTCATCTACTAAGCGTACTTTACCATTTGGACGAATAAACTCGCCTAATTGGTCGAAACGTCTGCCTGCACCTTGGAAATCAGCAAGTGCTTCTAAAATCGCTTCATTGCCAATGCCTTCTTCTTTTGCCACAGCAAGTGCGGCCGTCGCATTTAACGCATTGTGTTTACCTGGTACATTCAATAATAC
This sequence comes from Haemophilus parainfluenzae, assembly GCF_003253005.1. Taxonomy (GTDB): domain Bacteria; phylum Pseudomonadota; class Gammaproteobacteria; order Enterobacterales; family Pasteurellaceae; genus Haemophilus_D; species Haemophilus_D parainfluenzae_M. Next base: position 140,398 of record NZ_QEPZ01000001.1, read on the forward strand.
ATTAATACGTTCACCACTTGGACAAACTACGGTGTAATGACCTTGGAAACCAGTTTGTTCATAATCTTCGATACGATAATCAGCATGTTCACTGAAACCATACGTTAACACCTGACGACCAACTTGAGGAACTAGTTCCATTAATACCGCATCATCTGCACACATCACCGCTAAACCATAAAACGGCAAGTTATGTAAGAATTTTACATAGGTGGATTTCATTTTCTCAAAGTCACCTTCATAGGTATCCATATGATCCGGTTCAATATTGGTCACCACAGAAACCATTGGCTGTAAGTGTAAGAAAGACGCATCACTTTCATCTGCTTCAGCGATTAAATAACGGCTTGCACCTAAATGTGCATTTTTACCGGCTGATTTAACTAATCCACCATTAACAAAAGTTGGGTCCAGTTTCGCTTGAGTATAAATCATAGAAATCATGGCTGTAGTGGTGGTTTTACCATGGGTACCCGCAACTGCAATACCATGACGGAAACGCATAATTTCAGCCAACATTTGTGCTCGCTGAATCACTGGAATACGATTTTGTTTTGCGGCGATTAATTCAGGGTTATCTTCATGGATCGCGCTTGATACAACAACGACACTTGCCCCTTGCACATTTTCCGATTGATGACCAATGAAAATTTTTGCGCCTGCTTGAGCAAGACGCTGAGTCACGACACCATCTGCAATATCGGAACCAGAGATATCATAACCTTCATTTAATAAAATTTCGGCAATCCCACTCATACCGGCGCCGCCGATACCAATGAAATGAATTTGTTGAACCCGACGCATCTCAGGAATAATCTTTCTAATTTCATCCGAAATATGTTTCATATTATTTCACCTTTATTTTTAACCGCACTTTTAGGTTAAGGGTTTATTTACTATCCCTCAACTTCTCTATTCTTATTTCGCGTTCTCTACGATGACATCAGCCACACGTTTAGCCGCTAATGGTGCTGACATTTCTTTTGCCTTAATCGCCATCGCTAGCAAAGTTTCACGATCTGTTTTTTCTAAGAAATCGACCAACACATCCGTATTTAATTCATTCTGCTGAACAATTTTTGCTGCGCCTACATCGGCAAGATATTTCGCATTTAAATATTGTTGTTGATCTTTATGCTGGAATGGTACAAAAATTGCTGGTGTCCCCACTGCTGCTAATTCACATACAGTTAAAGCACCAGATCTACAAATCACCACATCTGCCCAAGCGTAGGCTTCTGCCATATCATCGATAAACTCTGTAATTTTGACCGAATCTGCGTGTTCACCATAAAGTGCAGTCACGCTTTCAACAGAACCTTTACCCACTTGATGAAACACTTCTAGTTTATCTGCCAAACACGCTACTACTTGCGGAATAGTCTGATTGAGTATGCGAGCCCCTTGGCTTCCACCCACGACAAGTACTCTCAGTTTTCCACTTCTTTCTGAAAAACGCGCTTGTGGTGATGGCATTTCAAATAAATCTTGACGAACTGGGTTTCCTACAACTTCGGCATCTTTGAATGCCGTTGGGAAAGCTTGCAATACACGTGTCGCAATTTTAGCCAGCCATTCATTGGTTAAGCCTGCTACGGCATTTTGTTCATGTAAAATAACTGGCACGCCACAAAGTTTTGCAGCGATACCACCAGGGCCTGATACATAACCGCCCATGCCTAATACTGCATTAGGTTGATATTCTTGAATAATTTTACGAGCTTGCAATACTGCTCTAAAAATAGCAAAAGGGGCACCAAGTAATGCTTTAATGCCTTTACCACGTAACCCTGAAATTTGAATAAAACGAATCGGAATACTATGCTTTGGTACAAGCTGTGCTTCCATGCGATCTTTAGTACCTAACCAGCAAATTTCCCAACCTTCTTTTTGTAAGGTTTGAGCAACAGCAATGGCGGGGAAAACATGTCCACCAGTACCACCTGCCATAACTAATAATTTTTTACTCATAAATATCCCTAATCATCTCTCAAACGTGCTTGACCACCACGTTGTAATCTATTTTCATGGTCAATACGCAATAAAATTCCTACGGTTGCCGACATAATAATGATACTTGAACCACCGTAACTCACTAATGGAAAAGTTAAACCTTTTGTCGGTAACATCCCTAAGGCCATGCCCAGATTGACGAAACCTTGGAAAAAAATCCAGAAACTAATACCTAAAGCAAAAAAGCCACGGAAACGCTGTTCTAACATGAGTGATTCTCGTCCAATTTTCATCGCACGGAAAATCAATAAACCTAAGAGAACCACTACCGCCAAAATACCAATAAAACCAAATTCTTCGCCGATAATCGCCATAATAAAGTCAGTATGTGCTTCAGGAAGATAATCAAGTTTTTGAATGGAGTTACCGAGCCCTTCCCCACTAATTTCACCACGACCAAAGGCCATTAAAGAGTTAGTCAGCTGGAACCCTGTTCCGTAAGGATCTTTAAACGGTTCTAAGAAACCGGTAAAACGTTTTAAACGATATGAAGCTGAAAGAACCAGCCATACAAAGAGAAGTATGCCTGTACCAATTAGCAAAATAAATTGCCAAAAATTTGCCCCAACAATAAAAAGCATGCCAAAGGTAATAACGAAAAGTACAACGGTACTCCCTAAGTCAGGTTGGGCTAATAAGAATACACCTAATACGCCCATCACAATAAAAGGCTTAGCTGCACTGAATTTTTTACCACGTACTTCATCATAACGACGTGTAAAATAGCTCGCCAGGAAACAGGTTAACGCTAACTTCGCAAATTCCGCAGGCTGGAAATTTAAAATTCCTAAAGAGATCCAACGTTTTGCACCATTAACAGAAGTTCCAATACCGAGAACCAGTATTAATAAAACAATAGCCAACAAGAAAACTTTTGCGTGCCACTTTTCCCATTGCGAAGAAGAAATTTGGAGAGTTAAATAGCAGGTTGCTAACGAAAGCAAAACATACACTGCATCACGTTTAGCAAAATAGAATGTATCATTAAATACACGTGCACTGTAAGGCATCGAAGCAGAAGTTACTGCCACTAAACCAATTAACAATAGCACGATAAAAAGCCAAAACAATGCGCGATCATAGAGTAACCCTTGTGGCGTCACTCTCGCCCATTGTTCATAATTTTGTTTAATTTTATTGATAAATTCCATTACTACCCTAATTTTTAAGCTAATTTTGCTAGACGAGTAAACTCTTCGCCACGTTTCTCAAAAGAGGCAAACTGATCCAAACTTGCGCAAGCAGGAGACAATAACACCATATCGCCTGATTTTAAATGTGGACGTAAAAATGAAATGGCTTGTTCCATGGTTTCAAACAAATGGCTTTGACTTGAAAGTGCCGCGAGTTGTTTACCATCACGACCAAAGCAATACGTTGAAATATGAGGTTGGTTGATTAAATCAGAGAGCTCAGAAAAATCTGCACCTTTGCCATCACCACCTAATAAAAGATGTAATGTTCCTTCAACATATAACCCTGCTAATGCCGCAACGGTACTGCCTACATTGGTGGCTTTAGAATCATTAATCCAACGAATGCCATTCGCTTGATGCGCTAATTGGAAACGATGGTCTAGGCCTTTAAATTGACGAAGTGCGGTACGAATTGCCTCTAAATTTATACCTACTGCTTGCGCTAACGCTGTCGCCGCTAAAATATTCATGTAATTATGACGACCAACTAAGGTGGCTTCATCACAAGGTAAAATTACTTCATCTTTCGCCATTAAGTACTGTTTACCGTTTTCGGTTTTCAACCAGTAATCTGCTTGATTTTCAGCAAAAGATACAACCTTCTTAGCTTGATTTTCACCTTCGCCAAAAGTGAGTTTGTCTTCTAAGTTCACTACTGATCTTTCCGCATTGTGGTAAATGCGTAATTTTGCTTGGCGATAATCTTCTAAATCTACATAGCGATCCATGTGATCTTCAGTCACATTAAGCACAGTCGCTGCAGCCGCTTTCAAACTGTAAGTGGTTTCAAGTTGAAAACTGGAAAGTTCTAATACATAAAGATCGCAATCTTCATTTAATAATGACAACGCAGGAATGCCAATGTTTCCGCCCATGCCCACTTTTATTCCTGCTGCTTTTGCCATTTCATAGACCAATGTTGTTACGGTGCTCTTACCGTTAGAACCAGTAATCCCGACAATCGGCTTCGTTGCTGCTCGGCAGAATAATTCGATATCCCCAATCACTTCCACACCTGCTGAAAGTGCGGTCTGAATTTCAGGTGTTTTTACCGCGAGCCCTGGGCTAATCACAATAATATCGCTTTCAAGTAACCATTGTTGATTTAGACTACCCGTGTGTAAAGGAACATCTTTAGGTAATTGAACTGCGCCTGATGGATGTTGCCGTGTATCAATCACCCGGATATTAGCTTGTTGAGATTGAAGATATTCAACGCAAGAAAGGCCTGTTTTCCCAAGACCTATGATGGTGATAGTTTTATTTTGATATAGAGTTGTCATGTTGTTTTTCTTCTCTCGTATTCTGGGATCACGCAGGGTGCAACAAGTGCACCCTACAAAAATTATCTTAGTTTGAGCGTAACAAGCCCCATCAACACCAACATTAAGGAGATAATCCAAAACCGAATAATCACTCGAGGTTCTGGCCAGCCTTTCAATTCAAAGTGGTGATGAATCGGCGCCATTCTAAAAATACGTTGTTTTCTTAATTTGTAAGAACCCACTTGCAAAATCACAGACAAGGCTTCAACAACAAATACCCCGCCCATAATCACTAATAAGAATTCTTGGCGAACAAGGATGGCAACAACACCAAGAGCACCACCAAGTGCTAGAGAACCTACATCGCCCATAAAGACTTGAGCGGGATAAGTGTTAAACCATAAGAATCCTAAGCCTGCCCCTACGATTGCAGTACAGAATACCACGACTTCAGAACTGTGTTTGATGTAAGGAATATGTAAGTATTCTGCGAAATTAACGTTACCGGTTGCCCATGCGATTAAAGCAAATGCACCTGCAACTAAAGCGGTTGGCATAATTGCAAGACCATCTAAACCGTCGGTTAAGTTTACCGCATTACCTGTACCCACAATTACAAAGTAAGACAACACAATATAGAATAGGCCTAATTGTGGCATGATATCTTTGAAGAATGGAATCACTAAACGAGTTGCATCTGTATCATGACCTAACCAATACAACCAAATGATCGCCACTAATGCGACGACTGACATCCAGAAATATTTCCAACGCGCAATTAAACCATCAGTATTTTTACGCGTGATTTTACGGAAATCATCCACAAAGCCAATCGCGCCATAACCAAACAATACAAATAAGCAAATCCAAACATAAGGATTCGTTAAGTTGGCCCATAATAACGTACTGACACCGATGGAGAATAAAATCATCACCCCGCCCATAGTTGGCGTACCTTTTTTCGCAAAGTGACTTTCAGGACCATCATTACGCACTTCTTGCCCAAATTTTAAAATTTGAAGGCGTTTGATCACTTTAGGACCAATCCATAAAGAAATGAAAAGTGCGGTCAATAATGCCAAAATCGCACGTACGGTAATATAGGAAATGGCATTGAATGCCGTTTCATAGCGAACTAAGTATTCAGCAAGCCAAACTAACATAAGCTATCCTTTAATGAATAAATCGTCTCTTCCATTTTCATTGAGCGAGAACCTTTCGCTAATACGACGACTTTTTGGTTTTCTTGTAATTTCTGTTTAATAATATCTAACGCATAAGCTGTCAATTCAGCTTTATCTGTAAAATGTTTTCCCAAAACAGCTTCAGAAATGACCGCACTTTCTGTTCCGTAAGAAAGCACTAAATCTAATTTAGCTTGTTTGGCGTGCTCACCCACTTGTTGATGGCATTTTAGGCTATCCTCGCCTAATTCTTTCATATCGCCCACAAGTAGAATACGGAAAGCATCATAACCTTTTAAAACATCAATCGCAGCTTGTAAAGAATCGACATTCGCATTGTAAGTATCATCTAATAAAAGTAGATTTTCATTCACTTGTATCGGGAACAAGCGTCCTTTTACTTGAGAACGATGTTCAAGACCAGCTTTAACATCAGCAAGGCTCGCCCCCACATTCATAGCAAGTGCGGTCGCTGCCAAAGCATTTTTTACATTATGCTCCCCTAAATAAGGCAAATTAATTTCAATGCGACCTTTTGGTGAAACTAACGAAAACGTCGAGCCATTAGGTGAATGTTTTACATTTTCAGCTTTGTAATCGCCACCATTAAAATATTGAATAGCATGGGAACCAATTTCTTTTTGCCACAATTCAATATAATTATGTTCACTGTTAATAATGGCTACACCATTTGGAGTTAAACCACGATAGATTTCACCTTTCGCACGTGCCACACCTTCAATGGAACCAAAACCCTCTAAATGTGCAGCTGCCACGTTATTCACTAATGCAGCTTCTGGCTGTGCAAGATGCGTGGTGTAATCAATTTCACCTTGATGATTAGCACCTAATTCAATAACGGCAAATTTATGTTGTTCAGTTAAGCGTAATAATGTGAGTGGTACCCCAATATCGTTGTTAAAATTACCATTAGTGAATAAGACTGCTTCAGGATTACCAGCTGTTTGTTGCAAAATGGATGCTGTCATCTCTTTCACCGTCGTTTTACCTGATGAACCTGTCATCGCCACGGTACGAGGATTAATTTTTTCACGTAACCATTTTGCTAATTGACCAAGGGCTAAGCGCGTATCTGCAACAACTAATTGTGGCGTTGCAATTTCAGTGTTGGCTTCTTGCACAACTAAGGCTGTCGCACCTTGCTCAACGGCTTTATCTAAGTATTGATGTGCATCAAAATGCTCACCTTTTAATGCAAAGAAAAGCGAGTTAGATACTACTTTGCGTGTATCAGTATTGATATTCTCAACAACGGCCTGCCCATCGCCAATAAGATTGGCATTTAAAATTTGAGCAAGCTGTTGGGTAGTTACTTTAATCATTCTGTTTTATTATTTTTTTGTTAAATAGGCTTCCGCCACTTCTTGGTCTGAAAAATGAAGTGTTTTATCTCCAATAATCTGATAGTTTTCATGGCCTTTTCCTGCAATTACGATCACATCATCTTCAATTGCATTCTCAATAGTAAATTTGATGGCTTCTTCACGATCCGGAATTACACCAACATCCTCCATTCTACTAAAACCAGTAAGAATATCTGCTTCAATTTTATTTGGATCTTCTGTGCGCGGATTATCTTGAGTTACGATCACTAAATCAGCAAATTGCTCTGCGGCTTTTGCCATCAGTGGACGTTTACCCGCATCACGATCACCACCACAACCAAAGATACACCAAAGTTTACCTTTACAATGTTGACGAGCAGAATTCAATGCTTTTTCTAATGCATCTGGAGTATGTGCATAGTCAACGATAATGGTTGGTTTTCCTGCTTTTTTAATTAATTCCATTCTTCCATTTACTCCTTTTAGCTGTGAAACAGTACGGATAAGATCATCGAAAGAATAACCTAAAGCCAATAAAACAGCCGTGGCTAACAACAGATTACTCACGTTAAAAGCGCCAATTAATGGGCTATGTAATGTGCCATTCCCCCAACTTGATAAAAACTCAATGACTGCTCCTTCATGAGTAAAACGAATTTCCGTAGCATAAAGCCATTGTTTAGATGTTGCATGGAAATTGGGGTGACAGCTGACTGCGATACTATTTGGTGATTCATTTAACCATGCGGCCCCAATTGGATCATCAGCATTAAGAATTTGTAACTCAGGTGCCAAATCAACGAAAAAGCGTTTTTTAGCTTCGGCATACTTTTCCATTGTTTCATGATAATCCAAATGATCACGACTCAAATTGGTAAAAATAGCGGCTTTAAATTTAAGTGCTTCAACACGATGTTGAACTAAACCATGTGAAGACACTTCGATAGAAGCAAAATCAGCCCCTTTCTCTACAAAATCAGCGAGGTTTTCTTGAACTTCAACGGCTGAACCTGTGGTATTTTTTGCTTCCTTAACTTGACCTAATAAACCATTACCAATCGTGCCCATAACCGCTGCTTTATGACCTAACATCGTAGCCCATTGAGCTAATAATTGAGAAACGGTGGTTTTACCATTTGTTCCAGTCACACCAACTAAAGTCAATTTTTCGGAAGGATTATTATAAAATTGACCTGCCAATGCTGAAAGATGAGCTGATAAATGATAGAAGTGAATCACAGGCACATTATTTTGCCATTGGATGCTCAAATGCTCGTTTTCTAAATCTGTTTCTAAAATAACAGCACTTGCACCAGAAGAAATGGCTTGAGGCACAAATTGACTCGCATCAAAACGATGTCCCTTTACTGCCACAAATACATCACCTTTGGTCACTTTGCGGCTATCTAACACCATCGCCTTCACATTTATGTCTGAAAGCACCGGAAGATCAAAAAGTGCGGTCAATTTTTTCATTATTTTGCCTTTTCTTAATTCATTTTTTCAAATTTTTGATCGCTTAAGCGAACAGTGCGTCTTGCTGTTTTTTCTGTTGGTTCTGCATCTGGTGCAATACCGTTAGCACGCAAGGTATAGCCCATAATGCTCGAGAATACCGGTGCAGATACTGCACCACCATAGTACTGCCCTGCTTTCGGATCGTTAATCAAAATAACTAATGCATAACGTGGATCGCTAATTGGTGCAATACCTGCTGTAAATGCTACATATTTATTGACATAGTGACCATTTTCAATTTTACGTGCCGTACCTGTTTTCACGCCTACACGATAGCCTTCAACCATCGCACGTTTATTTTTGATCGCGACTTTTTCTAACATGCCCACTACATCTTTCGTGATTTTTTCAGAAAAGACTCGTTGACCAATAACTGGCGGATCAACTTTAGTGATAGAAAGCGGACGATAAATCCCGAAGCTACCTAAAGTTGCATAAGCGCGTGCAATTTGTAATGGAGTTGAAGTAATACCATAACCATAAGCTACTGTTGCACGTTCGATATCGGCCCAACGTTTACGGTTTGCATTTAATACACCGCGTTGTTCACCAATTAAACCTAACTCGGTATCTTTACCTAAACCTGCATTTTGGTAAGTTTCCATTAAGGCAGAAGGTGGCATACGTAACGCAAGACGACTCACACCACGGTTACTGGAATTAATTAAAATTTCATCTAATGTTTGTTGTGGACGAGGTGCTACGTCAACAATTTCTTTACCACTTACGGTAAATGAACCTGTATTAATCACTTCATCACGTCTCACCGCGCCTCGTTGAAGTGCGGTCAACACAACGAAAGGTTTTACTGTTGAACCTGGTTCAAATGTATCCGTAATCGCACGGTTACGTTTTAACTCATCTTTTACATTGTTTAGATTATTCGGATTGTAAGAAGGCGCAGTTGCCATCGCTAATACTTCACCCGTACGCACATCTACCAATACGGCCGTGCCTGATTCAGCTTTATTCTCTGTTACCGCTTTTTTGATTTCTCGATACACCATGGATTGTAACTTTTCATCAATACTTAAGGTAACATCTTGTGCATCATATTTTTTCTCATCTGCAATATGTTCAACCACATTACCGCGTTTATCTTTACGAACAACACGAGCACCATCTTTCCCGACTAGCATTGAGTTGAAACTTGCCTCAACCCCTTCAATCCCTTTACCATCAATATTAGTAAAACCGACTAATTGAGCCGCTTCTTCTACACGCGGATAAAATCGACGTGGTTCAGTCTCTAATGAAATGCCTTTAATTTTGAGTTCACGGATATAATTTGCCTTGCTTGCTTCTATTTGACGCGCTAAATACAAGAAACCTGATTTTGCATTTTTCTCAATTTTTTTCACCAACTCAGCTGGTGTCATATTTAATTCGTTAGCAAGGGCTTTAATACGTTCTTTGTCATCTAATGCATTTTCTTTTAGCATTAAACGCGGTTCAGCCACAATTGCACTCATCGGCACACTCACCGATAACAATTGGCCATTACGATCTAAAATTGATCCTCGAACAGAAAGGACGTCATCTTTACGTAATGAACGTTTGTCCGCTTCACCAGAAAGGGTTTCAGAATTAACAGATTGCACATAAGCAGCACGAGCAACTAATGCGCCTAAGCCTAAGAAAATAAAACTTGTCGCGATGAGATAACGACCACGAAGGAAACATTTCTCAAACACCATTTTCGGTTTGTTCGGTTTTACTGACACAGGTTGAGCCAATTTTCTAATTGTTTTCTTTGGCTGTGCTGGTTTCTTAGAGGAATTAAATCTAACCATTTTATTTAAAATCCCTATTCAAAAATAACCACTTCTTGTTCACTTTGAACACGTTGCATTTTTAATGTACTGATTGCAATGGATTCAACTCTTGTATTATCACTTTCGGTTGCTTCTTGTAATTGCAAATTGCGATATTCGTTTTCAAGGGCTTGGTGTTGTAATACTAACTGCCCATTTTCAGAAATCAAGCCTCGTGTTTGGTGGGTCATCCAAATCGTGCCCATTGCAGAAGCTAAAATTAATAAAAGTAAGACGACAATTAATTTATTAGAAGAAAAAATATCTTCAACGAGAATATGTTGTAAAGGATAACGTTCGCTATTTTCTAACATCTTCTTTCACCCTTTCCGCTATACGTAATACCGCGCTTCTTGAACGTGGATTCGCTGAAATTTCTGCCTCACTTGACTGAATCGCCTTACCAATGATTTTTAATTTTTGATTACGTTGGATTTGATCTTCTCGCAATGGTAAGCCTCTTGGAATATCCTCGCCTTTGCTTTGCTTACGCATGAAATGTTTTACCATTCTGTCTTCAAGTGAATGGAAACTGATAATCGATAAACGTCCTTCTGGTGCCAACATATCTAATGCAGAATTTAATACACTTTCTAATTCATCTAATTCCGCATTAATATAAATTCGAATAGCTTGGAAACTACGCGTCGCTGGATGCTTATGTTTATCTTTAAACGGTACGGCTTGAGCAATTAATTCAGCAAGCTGAGAAGTACGACTTAAACATTCTGTTCCATTTTTGACCGCACTTTTATTGAATTCTACGATGGCCGTAGCAATTCGTTTTGCAAAACGCTCTTCACCAAAGGTTTTTAACACCCAAGTTAAATCATCAACAGATACTTGTTTTAACCATTCTGCCGCTGATAACCCCTGTGTTGTATCCATACGCATATCTAACGGGCCATCTTTCATAAAACTGAAACCACGCTCTGCTTCATCAAGCTGTGGAGATGACACCCCTAAATCCAGCAAAATGCCGTCAACTTTACCAACTAAATCAAGTTTTTGACAGATGTCTGGAATGTGAGAAAAGCTATTATGTTCAATATGAAAACGAGGGTCTTGAATTTTTTCAGCTTCAGCAATCGCACGCGGATCACGATCTACCGCAATTAAACGACCATTTTCAGAAAGTTGAGAAAGAATAAGGCGAGAATGGCCGCCTCGTCCGAAGGTGCCATCAATATAAATTCCATTTTCTTTCAACGCCAAACCATTCACCGCTTCGTGAAGCAAAACCGTGATATGTTCAGGTGCAGAAAAGGAATTTTGCGTAGTCATAAGTAAAAAAGTAAACGTTAAATCAAAATCGATAAAGAGAAGATAGAGCGGCGCAAGCACCGCTTATCCTGCTAGTGCTGCTGTTCTATAATGACAGCATTTTTAGTTCTTCAGAAGCACCGAATTCAGCACTTGAGCCAATTTCGATATCTTCATCAATTTGTGCGAACCATTCTGTATCGCTCCAAATTTCAAATTTGTTCAACTGCCCAACCAACATTAAGCCTTTTTCTAATTTTGCGTGTTGACGTAATGGACCACTTAATAAGATACGACCTTGTGCATCCATTTCACATTCTGTGGCATAACCAAGCATAACACGTTGTAAACGACGTTGATTTGGGTCAAAGTTGGAAAGTGAAAGTAGTTTTTGTTCGATTTTTTCCCATTCATCTAAAGGATAAAGTAATAAACAAGGCTGACGAATATCAACAGTACAAACCATTTGGCCTTGGTTCTTTTCCATGATTTCAGCACGATAACGCGTAGGAATCGCTACTCGACCCTTCGCATCTAAATTTACCGCTGCTGCACCACGAAACATTTTTCTACCTTTAAACGTTTATTTTTAGAAAAATTAGCAGAATTCTCCACAAAATTCCACTTTTCACCACTTTATGTAAGTTTATCGGTTGTAGCCTTAACTTGCAAGCAATTAAAACGTAAAGATTGGTAAATTTTGGTAACAAAATAAACAAAAAAACCGTTTGAGGTTTTCCTCAAACGGTTTTCAATTTTTAACTCGATTTAATTAGTTATTTACATACGCTTCTTCGTCACGATTACCTAATGGTTTAAGCTGTGTGAAGAATAAAACTAAACAAAGTACTGTTAAGCCTAAGCCGATATAAACAGATAATTGATAGTCTAAACCAAAACCGATTTTGTTGTATGCAAGGTAAGTAAAACATACGGTACTGATAAATGCCGCAGGGATTGTACATATCCAGTGGAATTTATTATAGCGATATAAATACGCAGCTGCAGTCCATAACATAACCATCGCAGTAGTTTGGTTCGCCCAAGTGAAGTAACGCCATAAGATAGAGAAATCCACTTTTGATACGATATAACCAACCACGAATAATGGCACAGCAATAATTAAACGCTTAGCTAAGGTTTTTTGTTCTAAATGGAAAAATTCTGCAATAACAAGACGTGCCGCACGGAATGCTGTATCGCCTGATGTAATTGGAAGAACAACCACACCTAACACGGCAAAAATACCACCAACAAGACCTAAGAAGTGGATAGAAGAGTCATAAACCACTTTAGAAGGAGAACCTGCTTTAATCGCTGCTAATAAATCTGGTAAAGAATCATAGAAACTTAAACCAACTGCACACCATACTAACGCAATCACACCTTCACCGATCATCGCACCGTAGAAAATGAAACGTCCTTCTTTTTCGTTTTCAGTACAACGCGCCATTAACGGGCTTTGTGTTGCGTGGAAACCAGATAATGCACCACAAGATATTGTTAAGAACAAGAGTGGCCATAATGGTAAATCTGCACGGGTTTCAAAGTTTTGGAAGAATTTCTCAAAAGACATACCGTCCACAGAACGATAGAAAGAAATTGGGTCTGCTGAGCTAAGATCTGCACTGACTAAACCATATACCATACCTACAGACATAAAGAGTAATAATGCACCGAAGAATGGGTAGATACGACCGATGATTTTATCAACCGGAAGTAATGTCGCAAGAATATAGTAAATGAAAATGATACCAGTCCAAACACTGATAACAGTCGCTTTATCCATACCCCAAACGGTAATACCACCTGCTTCAGCTACTTGATGGATTTCTTCCGCATTGCTAATAGAAATGCTACCTGATGCAGCACCGAACACATCCATTGTAATCGTACCCATTAATTGAGCCGGACTTGCAACGAATACCACACCCACTAATAATAAAAGTACAACCGCTAAGATGTTAATAAATGCTTTAACTGGACGACCTAAGTATTTACCTGCGAGGTTAGGCATAGATGCACCGCCATTACGCACACTTAACATTCCACAGAAATAATCGTGTACCGCACCCGCAAAGATACAACCAATTACAATCCAAAGCATAGCAACTGGTCCGTATAACGCACCAAGAATCGGACCAAAGATTGGGCCTGTACCAGCAATGTTTAATAATTGAATTAACCAAATCTTAGTTTTAGACATTGGCATATAGTCAACGCCATCATTCATGGCATACGCTGGCGTTTGACGATTTGGATTGATCACAAAAATGCGCTCAATGACACGACTATAAAAGAAATAACCTGCAAGCAATAATGCCACGCAGAAGAAAAACCACAACATAAGAATACTCCTCAGGAATAAAAAATACCGAATTCTAGGCATATACTAGACTTCGTCGGCGGTATTCTAAGTTAAATTTCTCAAAATCAAAAAGTTTAATTTTTACAATGTTTCAAATTTGTGATCTATATCACGTTTATCATTATGCTTTTTTCACTTACAATAAGCTCATAAATTCAAATAAATTAAAAAAGGATCATAAATGGCTCTTACTCGCTGCCCTGAATGTCATAAAAAAATCAGCGAATCTGCCCAATTTTGTCCCAATTGTGGTTTTTCTTTTAAAGAAGAAGATCTTGAAATTTACAAACAAAAACTCGAAGAACGACGCCAGCATAATACCGAAATTAATCGAAAAAGTACTAAACTTCACCTTATTTGGTTCGCTATTTTTACTATCGTTATTTTGCTCGCAAGTTGGCTGACAGGAGAATAAAAAGTGCGATCAAAAAACGATAAGAATTTTGACCGCACTTTAATCAGAACCCTATTCGTCTTGTTGTTGCAGAAAATGCTGGTTTCACTTCACATTCCCCTTGTAGTGCCATCAGCCAATCTTGCACCTTTTGAAAAGGGGAAAATTGGTGACGACGAGCCACTGCAGCAAAATCGCCTGGGGTCAGCAAATTAAGCGATTCAATCTGACTTAAATCCTCTTCTGATAACAACGGCAACCCTAAAATTTCTGCTTGTTGTTTAGCAAAATCTAAGCGTTGTGGCAACGTTAAATAATCAAACTTCAATTTTAAATCAAAACGGCGTAAGGCTGCGGGATCGAGTACTTCAATTAAATTTGTTGATACCACCATCAACCCTTCAAAGCGTTCAATTTGTGTCAACATTTCATTCACTTGTGAACGCTCCCAACTTCGATTTGCCCCCTCTCGAGAAAATAAGAACGTATCCACTTCATCTAACACCAATAAGGCGTTATCGGCTTTCGCTTGTTCAAAGGCTTGAGCAATATTTTGTTCTGTTCCGCCCACATAAGGATTAAGCAGATCAGAGCCTTGTCTTAGCAACAGCGGCATGTCCAACTGTTCCGCAAGCCATGCTGCCCAAGCAGTTTTTCCTGTTCCCGGCGGGCCATAGCAACAAATTCGCCCTTTTTTCGACCGTTTTAACCCTTCACTAATACGATGAATATTGTCATTACAAGCCACATAATCTAAGTTATAGTTAGCTTTACCTAAAACAAGCGGTTCAATTTTCGGTTTATTTTGCGACTTTAATGTTTGATTAAACATCATGAGCAAAGTCTCAGCAAAATTTGATGTATTGAGCTCCTTTGCCACCCGAATTGTACGACTTAAAATCGCAGGCGTTAATGACCGCACTTTAGCAAAATGTTGTACATAAGCCGGACTTAATTTTCCCTCGGCCAACTGCGTAATGAGTGCTGATTTATTTTTCAACGGCAAATCTGGCATTTCTAAAATAAAATCAAAGCGGCGCAAAAAAGCAGGATCTATGCCTGAAACCGAATTCGATAACCAAATCATCGGCACGTTATTGTTTTCCAATAATTGATTCATCCAAGCTTTATTTTTCTGCGCTACTGAACGCTCAAAAAAACCGGCACGAAAAACATCTTCTATTTCATCAAAAATCAATAACGAAGATTGCCCTTCTAACACCTTTTGCGCAAAACGGCATTTATTCAAACGCTCCTCCGCTCGGATCACTTCTTCATTTTCATCCATATAAGTAATATTATGCGCCGAAACACTCACTGCTTTTGCTAATAACGTTGCAAACTCTGTTTTTCCTGTACCAGGTGCACCATAAATTAAAATATTCGCCCCCTTTCTATGAGTAGCAAATGAGGACTGAAGATAATCCAGCATCATTGTTTTCATCTCGTTTAAATAAGCAAAATCTTCTAAACTCAAACTAGGCTCAATAGCTGGTTTTGTACAAACTTTTAATAACACCTGTTCATTTAATGGTTCTGAGATGAATTCATCAAAATCTAACATTTTTCCCCAATCCAAATAGTCATGGAACCTATCTGGATTATAGTTTCGTTCAAGCAAGCCATAACCTAATAGTTTTCCCTTATCTTTTAAGGCAGAAATAATGTCCGACTTTGGCAAACCAAATAAATTTGATAATAACTCACTTACCCCTACCAAATTAGATTTTGGTAATGCCTCGCTCAATTTTTTCAATGGTTCATCTAAGCGTAGCTGAACCGATAAATGGAAAAGCGTCTGCTCAGTAGTATTCAATGATAATAATTGGGTCAGCGTATCAATATTTTGTTGAATAATTGGATTCTCGTTTACGCAAAGAGCGGTCAATTTTGGCAACGTTTTATTTCGTGCTTGTAATAATTTTTTTACTTTCGAGCGGAAATCATCGCAACGCTCCATTTCACTCGGTAAACCTAAAGCCACTGCAATATTGTCATAGTGCCAAACATTTTCATTAAAAACCTCTGCAAATCCTTGATATTCTAATAAAAGTTGCAACATTAATTTTTCGGTATAAGGGGAAACTGATGGTGGGTTAAGTTTGAATTTAGACATAATCATTACTCCAATAAAAAATGCTCAAACCTAATAGGTTTGAGCATAGTTTAAAAAGTAGAGCGACGGATTGTGTCGTTAGGAATTAAATATTTAAGAAATTGGAGTATTTAACAATACAAGCATTTCTTTTCCATGCTCTAATATTTCCTCAGCTTTCCATTTATTAAACTCTTTTGTTTTTTCCATCATTAAAGCCTGTTTTAGGCTATCATAATCACCATTAGGATAATATGTTAACTTTGCTTCTGGAGGCAAATTACTCAAACGAGAATTTTTACTTTGAGACAACAAATATAAGTTACCAAAATTATCTAGGATCGCTTGTTCCAACTTCTCTAATCCATACTCTTCAGATGGGTGCTGAGGATAATGATGCTCCACTGAACTTCTAAACGTGAATCGAAACTTAGGATACTTATCTTTGTACTTCTGCCATAACTGATAATCTAATCGATTAAATACAAAATTAGGAACAGATACACCATAACCCCACTTTTCATCAGAAGAAAAACAAATTTCTTCTTTATCTAAAATAATATTTGTAATATCTTTTCCTTGGCAATTATTACCAAAATAGAATTTATCACAAAGTTCTTCTAAAAATTTAATATAATCACTTTGTTCAATATTATCTCTATTATCAAATAACCAACGTAACACAGCGTATAGCCAGTTTTTATAAATACGAGATGGATTAGAAACATGGAACATTGAAAGTAACATCACAGCTTTTTTTGTAGGATCTGAATCATTAAGTGATTCATCATCATTTTTATCTATATTGTCGACAGACTCATTTTTATAACTACCAAATGCATTTTTATAGTAGTAATCACCTGATTTTCCTTTAACTATTTTCCATAACGACCAGTTTTCATAATCAGTTCGAATCATATTAGATTTAATCACGTATAAATCAAATAAATAACGACAAACCAATAATGTATAAATAAACATCCTAACCTTTTTAGGTTTTCCTTCAAACTTACCTTCAAATGATTTTAATAGTAACTTTTCATCTAATGGAACATTGCATGGATCATTTTTGGTAGAATATTTACACTTATCAAATCTTTCTAAATAAATTCTTAAAACATGCATTAAGAAATTAGGAAAATCAATTACTGAAGTAAATTCGCCATCATATTTATCCTGTGATTGTTCTTCAATTTTTTCTATTTCTACATCGGGATCAATAAGTTTTAAGATACTATTTTCAGGTTCTCCAAGATTTTCAGACTCTCCAGAATTTTCATTCAAAATAGTCTTAAAAAATCCACGTGCTTTTCTCCAATCACCACCTAAAATGACTTCTCTTAATTCAGAATCAAACGCCATCACAACATAACGACTCATATCTGAGCATGCATCCCAAATTTTTGCAAATAATGATTGCTCAGATATTGGCAACTCCTTCATCAAACGAGCTTTTAGAATTTCATGCTTTTCAAGCTGTTCTCCACGGGTATTCATAATTTCGAAATAATGGTTTAAATCTGTACCTTCTGGCACTTCAGTTCGAATGATTTCAACTTTATCCAAAAGGAACTTTACAATTTCATCTTTATTATTCCCCCATTCATCAATTACTTTCTTAATTGTTTTTAATGCTTGTGAAAAATTACTTGGTAATTTTTCAGAATTAAGATTGGATAATGCTTGTTCAGATTCATCTCGATGTTCAAAAAAAACATTTCTAAAACCTAATTTGCCAAGATGATGCATTATTAACGTAAGTGTTGTTAGTCTTTGCTGGCCATCAATCACTTCAAAATCATCATTTTCTCGGCGATAGACAACTAAGCTTCCAATATAATATTTTTTATCTTGTTCTTTATTTTTTTCACAAGCATTTTTTATATCTTGAAGTAATGAACTAATTTCATTATCACCCCAAGCATAATTACGCTGGTAGATTGGAATAATATAGTTACATTTATTATCATTATCAAATAAATCAGACACGGTTAATGTTTTTACATATTTTATATTATTAGTCATCTTATACTCCAAAAACTTCTTTTATTTTACCATCTATATTTCCATTTACATTTGGAAAAGCTACTGTATCTTTAATTAACGAGAGTCTTAAAGGATATTTTAATACTTGAGATGGTGTTAAAGAACGCTCTATATGGGAAAGTAATCCACTTTTTGAGCAAGCTTCATCTTCTACTGTTTTAAATGGGATACGTTGATGTTTAAAGCGAATCAGGTAAACCCATAAAAATGCTTTACTTATAAATTCATCTAAATATACTTCACCAAATTTATCAAAATAGAATAATACGGTACATTCGAATAAATTTTTCAAATATTTATCCCCTACTCGATAGCAATACTCTTGATTGTTAAGAAAAGTATTTACGCCTTTTTCTATATCTTTACCGTTAATTTTTTTCACTTTATCAACAAGCCCACTTCCTTCTTTAAATAATTTTTCATAGAGCTCAGAATAATACTGAACATAATCAAAAAATTGCTCTCCATTTATTAGAGTTTGTATTGTTTGAAAACTTGTCTTCACAAATCTTGGATGATAAAACATAGGATTTTGTTGTGCTAATTTCTCTACAACCTTTGTTGAAAACAGTGGACTAAGATAAGGATAGGTAGCACCTTCTGATACACCTTTAAATGTCTCTAGCTCGTCCGATGTAAAAACCTCTCCGCTTTCTTGATAGTGCCATCGGCGTAATCTAAAAAGAATATAGTTGATAATTTTATCTAAGTTATTAATTTCTTGAGAAAGTGCAGATTTCTCCCAACGTTCAACACAATGATGAATAATCTCTTTTGGCTTATCTTCCATTTCTCGTAAATGATAAGCTTTCAGCAAATCATAAGATTCTAAAGGTTTCCCTCTTGAGTTTTGTGAGTCAAAAAATTGGAAGGCTTCGTCTAAATCATCTAATTCAACATAAACCATCTCACAAATTTCTAAAAGATACTTTTTAAATGCTTCCTTATGGGAAATAGAATAATTTTTAATAAAATTATAATTATTAATTATATTACTCTTACTAAGAGTATGTGCTACACCCTCATCTAATAAAGACTTATCCATGAATTTTTTTTCATTATTCAAATAATAAAGTAATAATGAAAGCGTAATTAAACGTTGCTGACCATCAACAATATCTAACTTTTCTTCAATTTTTTTAGTTTCTTTGTTTTCTTCATTATATTTATGTATTACCACTGTTCCAATTCGATAAACTTGTTGTTGATTACGGAAATGTGTCAGTAAATCATCAAGTAATTGTTGAACGTGTTTTATTGTCCATTTGTATGGACGCTGATAGCCAGGAATAGATAAATCCTTTCCTAAAATTTCTTTTAGTTTCACTACCTTAGCTTTTTCTTCTTTTGGGTTACTCATTTTATTCCTTAAGTTTTATCTAAAATTGGTACATTATGCTATATATCTAAAAAAATAACTGCAAGCGGTTATTTTTTCTCATCATTTTGCAAAAACGTACAAACCACCACTGACAAATCATCATAAAAGACTTGTTTTACAATTAATTTACGACACACCGTCAACCTAGATTTATCATTATCATATTGTTTCCAAATCTTTTCTCTTACTTCAGCAGAAAGTCCAGCTGTTAATCCATCAGAACAAAGTAATAAACTTTCCCCTTGCTGAATTTCAATTTCTTGATAAAAAATTTTATCTTGGAATTCGGAATAATCGGCGACTAAACAAGAAGAAACACCGCCATAAATCGTGGCAAAATCTTCTTCTTTTTTATCGGGCAAATCAGCCAATAATTCAGAAAGAATTGAATGATCTTGTGTGATTTGTTGCCATTTTCCTTGGGCATTAATTAAATAAGCACGGCTATCGCCTACGCTGAGAATTTTGGCTTTACAGATTATTTGATCAATTTCAGCTGCCACAAAAGTGGTTGCTGAGCCAAAATAATCCTCGGCTAATTCTGCTGATAAATGGGATTGTAAATCGTAGATCATTTGGCGACTTAGGCTTTCCATTTGGCTTAATAATTGCATAGCCAACTTGCTCGCTTTTTCAGGTCGGTTGCTATTAGAAATACCATCTGCCACACCCACAATAAAGTGCGGTCGGTTTTCAAGGCGTTTTTCAGCTGTTTTGAGTTTATATTGAAACACCGCCTCGCCATTAAAAAGAGCATCTTGGTTGTGTCGCTTGTTGCTGCCAATTTGTTGGCAGAAGGTAATTTCGCAAAAATTTTCCATTATTCAACCGCTTGTTGAGAAGGTTTTAGAAGGCGATCAATCTCTTTTAGTGCATCTAAAGCTTTCATTTCTAGACTTAAAAAGTGCATTTTCGGCACGCCTGCATCTTGTGGGTTAATACGAATAAATCCGCCTTTTTTTGCTTTCGCCGTACGTTCAGAAAATCGACGCACAGTTGGAATGGCTTTTCCTGCTCCCAGTTCGATAACGACGAGATTTTGCACTTCTTTTAACCACGATTCTAACCGCACTTTTTTAAAATCCTGATATTGACTTGCATAACTCCAATCGTTAAACATTAGTACATTTTGACGAGCAAGCCCCCACAATAAGGACAATGTGGTTTTTCACTGGTTAAACATAAGTTTTCATTATCCACGACAGGTTGAAAACTTGATGCAGACCAACTTAATCCTCGACAATTATTGACACACTGAAGACGCTCCAAAGTACCGTGTACTTCATAAACATGGCTATAATCAAAACCAGCCTTTTGAAAATGCCCATCAACATTACTGGTAAAAACAAAATATCCGTGAGATTTAGCTTCCGTCCAACGTTTTAAAATCTGATACCCTTCGTGAGGAATAGTATTTCGGTATTGAACTAATCGATGTCCATAAAACCAATAGGCAAGTTCCTGATTATGCTTATAAGCTAGTGGTGTCGCGATATCTTCAAAAGATATATTATGTTCTTTAAACATAGGATAAGCATTCCAAAATCCACCAACGCTGCGGAAATCGGGCAGCCCAGAATCCACGCTCATACCGGCACCAGCTGTAATTAAAATGCCATCTGCTTTGCGGATAAGTTCTACTGCATAATTCAAATCATTTTTCATAATACTTTTCTCTGTCCATTTTTCATTGGTGAAATAATACCCGCTTGTTCCAACTGTTCTAAAATTTGTCCAGCTCGATTAAAACCTAACATAAATCTGCGTTGAATCATTGAGCAAGATGCAACTTTTTGTTGTTGAACAAATTTTTTTACATCCTCAAAAAGTGGATCTCTTGCCATAATTACTTTCATTGCCATTATTTGCTCCTTTTTCTTAATTAAAGGCTTTATAAATATGTAAGAAGTAAAGAATTTCTCTTTATGGAGAAATTATATGAAAGGAAGCGACAACTTGTGTCGTTTGCGAATGTTGAAAGCGGTTATTTTTAGAAGATTTTTTGCAAATAAGATGATCTGTATTGCAATATGCATATTTATCTAGTTATATATACATGTAAGTTATTAAGGAAAATAATATGAATAACCAAAACCCGATTGAAATTTACCAAGCTCAAGATGGCACAACGCAAGTGGAAGTGAGATTTGAAAATGACACCGTTTGGCTTTCCCAGGCACAAATGGCAAATATTTTTGATACTAGCTCAGATAACATAAGCCTACACTTAAAAAATATTTTTAATGAAGCAGAACTTGATGAAAATTTAACTACCGAGGATTTCTCGGTAGTTCGACAAGAAGGAAAAAGGCAAGTTACTCGTAAGGTTAAACATTATAATCTGGATGCTATTATTTCTGTAGGCTATCGAGTTAAGTCTAAGTCTGCAACAAATTTTAGAATTTGGGCAACTGCACGTTTAAAAGAATATCTGACTCAAGGCTATACCATTAACCAAAAACGTTTACAGCAAAATGCTCACGAATTAGAACAAGCACTTGCGCTTATTCAAAAAACGGCAAATTCATCGGAATTAACGCTAGAAAGTGGTCGCGGATTAGTGGATATAGTCAGCCGTTATACGCATACCTTTTTATGGCTACAACAATATGATGAAGGTTTACTTACCGAACCACAAACACAGCAAGGAGGTACATTACCGACTTATGCTGAGGCTTGTTCTGCATTAGCAGAGTTAAAATCACAGTTGATGCCAAAAGGTGAAGCAAGTGATCTCTTTGGACGTGAACGAGATAATGGCTTATCTGCGATTCTAGGTAATTTAGATCAAAGTGTATTTGGTGAACCTGCTTATCCAAGCATTGAAGCAAAAGCGGCGCATTTGCTTTATTTTGTGGTCAAGAATCATCCTTTTTCAGATGGTAATAAACGTAGTGGCGCATTTTTATTTGTAGATTTCTTACATAGAAATGGGCGTTTGTTTGATCATAATGGGCATCCAGTTATCAATGATACTGGCCTTGCAGCACTTACTTTGTTAGTTGCAGAATCTGATCCGAAACAAAAAGAAACACTCATTAGGCTTATTATGCATATGCTTAAGTTAGAGAAAAAATGATAAATAGCGACCGAAGTCGCTATTTATCTATCAACGTTAAACTTAATAAAAAAATTATTTACATAATTCTTTTACTGACTCTACTAATGCTTCCATTTTTTCGTAAGAATTAATGCCATTTGGGCCACCAAAAAATGGGCAAACACAAATTAAAGTATCATTGTACTTGCGATAGAAGATATTAAATTCTTTCAACGCCTTAGTTTCATATACGGCTTCTCCAGTAAAAAATTTAAAGAAGTTATCTTTTTCAGTGACTCCCGTACAAATAATCACTTTAGGATTACATTCATCTATAAGTTGACGATAAAAAGCACCACGATTTTCAACACACCATTCTCTATATTCATCGAATGTTTCAAATCCTGTCATCTTAATGAATTGTTCATTCCATTGAATTGATGCTCTATTTTTGAAATTGATTGGTAACATATTTAGTTTAAAACCAATACCCTGTGGATAAAGCACATTATAAGTACTAACAAAATACTCATAGCTTTCACCACTTTTCCAATCTAAATTATAGTAATACCACAAAAACCAACATAATTTTTGATTATATTGCGTAGTCCAACTACCATCAAAATCGTCCTCTAACCAAGAGTGCGGTATTAATTTAGGGATTAAACTAAATTTCTTATAAAAATCATCAGGAGAAGCTTCATCACCAATCCCCCATTCTAACCCACAAAACCAAACATCTGAGTTAGGATTTCCGCCATCTCCTCCAGCGAAGGATACTGCCACTTTTTTAAAATCTTCTGTTACCATCATTTTATCCTTATTGTTGAAGTAGATTTGCCCAAATTTCCATTGTTTCTTCTTGAATTACGCCTTTTTCTTGACCTAATTTTATTGCCAGTTGCTGTAAACTTTTAGCCAACTCAGGATGACCGCAATAATTTAAACTACGAATGATGCGGGAAATCTTCTTACTTTCATGCCCGATATTACGTAGCCAAACTTTACGTTCACTCAATTCTGTTTTTGGGAATATTTTATTATCTTCACGATATAAACAGAAGTAATCCAGAATAATATCAATAGAATGTAAATATTTATTTTGAATTACTTCATCTCCAATAAAAATAGCTAGATCTTCTTCGTTAAAAACCGGTACTGAACGATTCCATTTGGAACTTTCAGTAACAGGTAAAAGCCAAGGAATATAAAAATAAGCATCGCCAATAATTCTTTTGGGCATCGCCCAAACATCTTGCAAAGATAAATTATATTGGTTTTTTCTTTGCTCTAAATAAAATTCAATTACGGGGTGCATACATTTCTCGTTAATTAATAAACAATAAAATAGCACAGCATAGCGACAATTCGTGTCGTTAAAAAATAACAACATAAAAATCGCTATTTGTTTAAAAAGTGCGGTCAGTTTTCTATGATTTTTTAATTTTCTCCAATAACTCGGCGACCACTTTAGGAACGCCCTCACCCGCTTTTTCTTTTATTGCAATCACTTTCTTACGAACAAATCCTGTATTGGGATTAGGATCGATCAAATAGATAAGTGAACCGTATGGAGCTAGATTTACTAATCCATTAGCTGGATAAACTTGTAATGAAGTGCCAATAACAATCACAATATCTGCCTTTTTCACTAACTTTTCTGCTTTAGGAAACATTGGTACATTTTCCCCAAAAAAGACTATATGTGGACGCATTGGATGACCGTGATTATCCTTATCCTCTAACAGTTGATCACCCAAACATGGAACAATGTAATCGGTATTAAAACTACTGCGCGCTTTATTCAATTCACCATGTAAATGGAGTACGTTAGTACTTCCCGCTCGCTCATGTAAATCATCCACATTTTGAGTGATTATATGAACTTCATAAAATTCTTCCAATTCAACCAAAGCTAAGTGTGCTGCATTAGGCTCTGCAGCTTGAGCATTACGACGTCGTTCATTATAAAACTCTAATACTTTTGCGCGGTTTATCTTTAAGGCTTCGGGCGTACAAACTTCTTCTACTTTATGCCCTGCCCACAAACCATCTTCTGCTCTAAAAGTTGGAATACCACTTTCGGCACTAATGCCAGCACCGGTTAATACTACGCAAATTGGTTTTGTCATATTTTCTCCATTATCAATTCGTAACAATATAAATTGTCTTTACTATCCTAATTCAAGGAGTAAAACTAAACTTATTTTAGCTCATTTATCTATTAAACTTAGTTAAGTTTTTATGGTAGCTAACTTAATTTATTAATCATTATTTTTTTGTAAAAATCTCCAATTATACCCATGTGGAAAGTTTTTATGAGTAAATATTGAATAATCCTCTATATTCAAACCTAACTCTAAATATTTTAAATTATTCAATGAAAGTAATGGATGATAATTTTTTATTGAATTTCCATCTAAGTTGAGACAGACCAAATTAGTTAATCTAGATATATAACTTATATTATTGATATTACAATCTGAAACATTAAGATCTTTTAATTTTGTTAACTTTTTAAGTTTTTTTATTTCAATTTCATCAAGTGCATTACCAGATAAATTTAGTGCTTGTAATTCTTTCATTTTTTCTAAAAATGAGATATTTTGAATATTTTGATTTACTAAATCTAAATCTTTTAAATAAACTTTATCTATTAATACTGACAAATCATTAATTGTTTTAGAGTTTCTATAACCGCCTAGACTCAGATACTCTATTCTTAGAACATTTATTAATGGTGATATATCATCAATTGGATTATCATATAAATCAAGTTCAATTAAATTAACTTGATTTCTTAATGGTTCTATATTGGTTATTCCACAATTTTGAAGATAAACATATTTCAAACTATTTAATTTTCTTAAAGATGATAAAGACTTTATATTACAACAAGTTGCATTAATCCATTCCAAATGCTTACAATACTCCAAACCCTTAATACTGTCTAAATTAGAGTATTCAAATGAAATTTTTTTTAAATTTTTACAAAATCTTACTGAGTAAAAATTTTTTATTTTATTAGTATTATCATCAAATCTAAGAAATTCTAATTTAGTTAATGACTTAAGAAAATCAAAATCTAAATAGCCATCAACATTACATTGGCTAACATCTAAACTTTTTAAATTGTTAAATTTCTTTAATAAATGAAGATCTTTAAATATATTACCTTCAAGATTAAGACTTTCTAAATTAGATGCAATAGGTATAATAGGTTTTATACTTGGCTCCCAGATATGTCCTATATTTAGATGTTTTAGATTTTTTAATTTATATAAACAATTAAAATCAAAATTATAACAGAAACTGACATCCAGTTCATTTATCTGATTTAAATTACTAATAACTTTATTAAAGCTACGATCTACTCTACTGCCAGATATAGATAGAGATTTCAAATTAGTAATATATTTCAGATTTTTTAAATCATCAATCTTTGGTGATTTTATTTTTATTTTCTTTAAATTAATTAGCTTATCTATTTTGAAATTTATTTCATAAGCATTTAATTCCTCTAATCTAGTTAAACTTTCAATTTCTCTTATATTACTAATTTTACAATAACCTAAAGTTAATTTCTTTATATTTTTTAATCGTTCAAAAGGAAATAATTTAAAGCTATGTGATTCTATATATAACTCTTCTATTTGCTCTAGAAGTGGTAACCAATTTTCAGGAATTGAATTAAATTTATAGAAATCAATATCTTGTATTATCAATGATTTCAGATTCTTCAATTTTTCTATGTAGTCAAATTTCTCAATAAAATCCTGATGTGTTCGGCTATAACTAAGAATATCGTAGTTTCCCACAATATTTGCATATAAAATCTTTTTCAAAAATTTATCTGATTTTTCCCAAACATCACGTAATTCTTGTTCTTTTTTATTCATGTAAAACCTCTTTTTTTATTTTTTCTTTACAAGAATAATAATTAAACATACGACATTTTATGTCGCTATAAAATATAAGTAATAAAAAATCCCTTTCATTTTTATGAAAGGGATTTCAAACTACGCATTTATTATCACATATAACATTAATTATTATCTATTTTTTTAATTAATGATTCTATTGCATTCTTATGATCTTCTTCTATTTTTCCTTGAGGGTGAGCACTATGAATATAATAAACACCATTTAATTCATACAGAATTGAAGATGTATTACCCCATTTTTCTTCTGAAATATATTTTCCACTAGGTAGATCTAAAATATCCCAATCAGATGTAAAAAGGATTACAACTTTAGGTTTTAAAATATCGATTTCTGTTAATAATATTTTTTTACAAATATCTTTCTGTTTATAAAATTCAGCATTATTTGGATTTCCTTTATCTGCTGGCGCTACTTTACATAAATTGGACCATGCTATATATTTATACCAATTTTGAGGAAAATAACTGTGAGCAATATTTTCAGTAACTCTCCAAAAAGCAGATTTTGAAGTGTTGTACTCGCTATCATTTCCCTTTTGATCTTCAACCCATTTTAAGGGATCTTCTGATTCATTAGTAAAATCAGCAAATAATTCTTCTGCACTAGAAGAAATCCCCCAGCCATTTGTTGCTTTTCCAACAAAAAGCAATCCGTGATTTTCTTTCCATTCACTACCAATTTGTACATAAAAAGGTGATAGATGCTCTTTAAATGCCTCATTCCCAAATTCCATGTACAGTTCATCATATAAGGGAAGTAACTTTTCTTTAAGTTTTATTTTAATGCAGGATGCATACTATGTTCTCCGTATTTGTTTAGTTAATGGATTTTTTTCGATTAGAATTATACTAATAAATATAAATTACACAAGATATAGACATAGGATTTTTATCTAATAAATCTTTATATTTACCAGTAACATAAACCTCTTCACCTTGCTTTAAATTAAATTCATAACAATATATCTTGTCATTAAATTTTATTGATGTTTTTTCATCTTCTATTTTCTTGTTTATTATTACTGGAAGGTTTTTAAAATAAGAATTAAATTCAATGCTATGACTATTAGTAAAAATCTTAGTATAACCAGTTTCTTTTTTCACTAATACAATAGAAAAAATATCTGATTGACAAAAATTAGTATCTCTTATTAATTTATTTATTTTTTTATCTAAATAATTTAAAGTTTTCTGGCTTAATTCCGTTTCTTTATAAACTGAATTAATTATGCAATTCATTGAATTGCTTGCATAAGAGTTATTTAGAGTAATAAGATCAACTGCATTATTAATAAAATTATGTAAATCATTTATTCTAACATCAATTTTGCTTGTACTAATTTTCTCTGCATGTACCTCATAATCAAATAAAATAGAAATATTTCCGTAACATACTAATGTAAATAATACATCAACTAGATCCACTATAACTTTCTCATCTTTATAATCTATAATATCTTCTAAGATTTTTTCTAAAAAATAAGATTTATTTTTTTGAAAACCACTTTCAAATAAAATATTTTTTATATAATCAAAAAAGATTGAAAACATTTTACATTCAATAAACGTCTTTACATTTTCTATATCTATATAATGATGATAAATTGGAGCAACTTGAGTTATAGGTTGAGCAATATTAGAAAAGTATGGACGTTCATAATTTATATAAAATCCATCTCCACGGCTAATTAACTGAAAATCCCCCATATATTTACCTTGAATCAATTTATGCTCTAACTCTCAAGATTTCATCAACCTGTCTATCTCTCGCCATCATGCCAAATATATTCCCTGCTTTATAAAGTGGTTGATAATTATAGCTTTCAATATGTAAGAATGACTTATCTGAAAGGCGTTGGAAATATTGTTTTAGCTGTGATTTTGAGCGTAATAACACGTCATATTCGGCTTGAATATGAGCACACATTGTTTCAATACGCATTTTAAACTCATCACTGAGATAAGGGCTGATAATTAAATAGACCGTTTTGTGTTCGGTTGCTGTTTCATCCGCATAAATACAGGCTAAATTAAACACTTGCCATTTATAGCGATCCGCAAAAGCACCAATGACTCGGCTTTGCTCCTCATTTTCAACTTGCACAAGTGCGGCTGATTTTTTTAAACAATCTTGCAAAATGTCACTTGGTGTAAAAGGCCCACAATCTAAGTAAGAGAGTACACAGTTCCAGTTAGCAAATTGTTCAGTACCAAAATGTAAGTGTTTGCCTTCGAATTTATCCGCCCCATTTTTAGTGCGATCATCAATTAAATAATCGCCTTGGTTCAGGTTTTTATGGTGAGATAAAATTAACCGCTTGTATAATGCCGAGCCTTTTTCTTCACCGAAATAATGCTGAATCCATTTTACTTTATCACTCCAAGCGGAAGGATTATGCCAAGGTGCAGTAGAAAGCACATAAATATGATATTTCTTCATCAATTTATGAACGGCAGAAATCGCGTTTGGCATTGGTTCCATTAAGCTAAAAATACCCTCTACTTCATCATATCGACCTTCATATTCTCGCTTGGTTTTATCATCTAGTTTTGCAATACCTGATGGAAAATCTACCATCACATTATCCATATCAATATAAACAATTTTCTTCATTTTAATGCCCTCTCTGTTGATGGCTTAATGATAAAAGATGAAGCGACAATTCATGTCGTTAGGTATTTTTGTCTAAATAAGTGCGGTCAATTTCTTGGTAATCTTCACCAAAATGGGCAATCCACCACTCCAGCATAGCGCTCTCAATCACGGTAGCGGAAATTTCATATTCAGAGCCATAATCTTTTACTGTTTGATCGGTTGATAATGGTGTTTCTGTCAAAAAGCCACCTGTTTTTTTATCAATACGGAAAGTTAGGCGAATTTTCTTACCTGAACTAAAACCAAAATTTTGACTTTCAATATGCGTTTTTAGGCTAAATTTCGGGCGTTCAAATTGCATTGTACTGACATTAACTGAGATAAATCGGTGTAATGCAAGATGTCTAATCGCTCCACTCTCATATTGAACTACCAAATAAGTACTTGGGCCTTGTTGCACTAATGCAAGAGGTTTAACTTGAGCATCGCGTATATTTCCATCATTCTTACGATAGCTCATGTTAATGTATTTATTATGATAAAGAGCAATACTTACTTTATTGAATACTTCAGGATCAATCTTTGCAGGTAATAATGGCTGGCTAGTAGGAGCAATCCCAGCTTTATTCAACCACTCAGAGGCTTCCTTTTTCTGATTTTTACCATAAGCCAAATTATATTCAGCCTGTTTAAAAAAACCGTCCATCGATTGCATAATATTGGTTGGCAAAATACCGGTTAAATATTGCTTTGCCAACATCAACACTAACGATTGTTGTTCGTTTAAAATTGGCATATCCAAGCCTTTCGCATCAGGCTTCCAGCGATAACTATAGGGCTTATCATTGGTATTGCAGTCAATTTCAAACTGCTCACATAACGTATTTAGTGCACGCTGAATACTGCGCAAATCCCGCTCGATGCCTAATGCAAGCAATTTCTCTCGCAATTCTAATGAGCTGATGGAATAGTTTTTCGGAATTAAACGTAATAGTTCGAGGTAGAATTTTAGGGAAGATGATTCGGACATAATTGCCTCATAAATAAAAATATTTTCTTTAATCATATAAAAAATCGGGCAATTTTTAAACTGCCCGATTTGTTTCTATTTTTGACCGCACTTTATGCTTTTGCGGTATCAATACGTTCGAATGACAACACTTTATTTTCTAACTGACGGAGTAATAAAGTGGCGATACCAGTAATGATGAGGTAAATACCGCCTGCAATACCGTAAATAGTTAGCGCATCATATTCAGTACCGTAAAGTTGGCGAGCATATCCCATGATATCCATGATCGTAATGGTAGAAGCTAATGCTGTACCTTTAAATACCAAAATAATTTCATTGGTATAAGAAGGGAGTGCGCGTTTTAACGCATAAGGAATGAGAATTTTTAAAGTCTGCATACGGCTTAGTCCTAATGCCGCACAGCTTTCCCATTGACCTTTAGAGATCGCTTTTACTGCGCCGTGGAATAATTGGGTTGAATAAGCCGCACTATTCAAAGCCAAAGCTAACGCTGCACAGAACCATGCGTTGGAGAATAATCCCCATAATGGGCTATCCACCAACCATTGGAATTGACCAGGACCGGCATAAATTAAGAAAAATTGCACTAAAAGTGGGGTGCCTGTAAATAAAACAAGGAATAAATTGACCGCACTTTTCACCAATTTATTGCCAATAGAAAGCAAGAAGGTTAAGCCCAATGCTAGGAAAAAGGCAATAAACAATGCGACAACCGTAAGCAACAGGCTAGTCGGAATACCTTGAGCAATAACAGCTAAATACTCTTGAAACATTATTCGACTCCCCGTTCAAATCGAGTGAAACGTAATTCTAATTTGCGAATCCCCGCTTGGCTGATCAGCGTAATCAATAAATAAATCAAGGCTGCAATGCCATACCAAGTGAAAGGCTCATGAGTATTGGTATTGATGTACCCTGCTTGACGCATTAAATCATCGACACCAATTAATGATACCAACGCCGTATCTTTTAATAACACAAGCCATTGGTTGCTTAAGCCCGGTAAAGCATGTCGCCATACTTGTGGCATAATTAAATTGATGAAAGTATAAGGATGGCTTAATCCTAAAGCAGCGCCTGATTCCCACTGCCCTTTTGGAATGGCTTGAATCGCACCACGTAAGGTTTGGGAAGCATAAGAGGCAAAAATCAAAGACAATGCAAGTACACCACAACCAAAGGCGCTGAATTCAATATACTCACCCGTCAGCATTTCCACGACTTGGGTTGAGCCAAAATAAATCAATAATACGACTAAGATTTCTGGCAAACCACGTAATAAAGCAATGATAATCGCCGTTGGTTTTGCAATAAATGCATATTTATTGGCTTCTAAGGCGGTAAAAACAATACTGAGTAATAAACCAACAATCAGAGAGCAAATAGCAAGCCCTAAGGTCATTAGGGCTGCGTGTCCAATTAATGTAAGATAATCATAAAACATAGATTATTTAGTCATCCATTTATCATAGATTTTTGGGTATTCGCCGTTTGCTTTTACCGCTTCTAAACCTTTATTCAAGCTTTCTAGCAATTCTTTACTTGATTTATTTACCGCGATACCTAAACCGTTACCGAAATATTTTTTGTCTGTCACTTTGTCACCTACAAATTGAATTTCAGCTTCTTTTGAAATCATATCAGCTAGCACCGCTGTATCACCGAAGATAATATCAATACGGCCATTTTTTAAGTCTAAAATCGCATCTTGAAGGCTGGCATAAGCTTTCGCATTATATTGTTTGCTTTCTGCTGCAGTATATTGTTGGAATGTTGTTCCGTTTTGAACACCAACTGTTTTTGCTGAAGCTAAATCTGCTTTACCTTTTAACGCTACATAGCTTGCTGAACTATCATAGTAAGCATTAGAGAAAGCCACTTGTTTTGCTCGAGCATCCGTAATATCAATCGCAGAAATTGAAGCATCAAAACGTTTAGATTTTAAGCCTGGAATTAACGCATCAAATGCTTGGCTTTTAAAGTGACAAGTTGCTTGAATTTCCTTACAAATTGCATTCGCTACATCCACATCAAAACCGATGATTTCGCCTTTTTCATTCGTTGTTTCAAATGGCGGGTAGCTCGGTTCCATCGCGAAAGTGATTTCTTGTGCATTCGCAGCAAAAGCTGAGCTCATTAACATTGCGGTTAAAAGTAATTTTTTCATGTTGTGTTTCCTTATTCTGAGTGTGAAAGATATTGTTTAAATTGTTCGGTTTTTGGATTATTAAAGCAATCTGCACTACCCATTTCAATAATCTTACCTTGTTCCATATAGACGATCTTTGTCGCCACTTTTTGTGCCACATTCACTTCGTGGGTCACAATCACCTGAGTAATACCCGTTTGCTGAAGCTCTTTAATGATATCAACAACTTGAGCTGTAATTTCTGGATCCAGTGCAGCCGTTGGCTCATCAAACAACAACACTTGCGGTTTCATCATTAATGCTCGAGCAATGGCAACACGTTGTTGCTGACCACCTGATAAATGAAGGGGGAAACGATCGGCATGCTCTTCTAAACGTAAACGTTTTAAAAGTTCTAATGCATCTTTTTTCGCTTCTTCCTCGCTAATACCTAACACTTTTTTCGGCGCTTCAATTAGGTTTTCAATCACTGTTAAATGTGGCCAAAGATTGTATTGCTGAAATACCATCCCCACATCTTGACGAAGTTGACGAATAGCCTTTGGATTATTATTCGCTTGAGACAGATCAAAATGGTTATTCGCAATATGCAATTCACCAGAGGTTGGTACTTCTAACAAATTTAGCGTACGGATTAACGTACTTTTCCCAGCACCACTTGGCCCGAGTAACACCACAGTATCACCTTCTTGTGCATCAAGATTGATATCAAACAATGCCTGTGATGAACCATAAAAGAAATTCAAATTTTTAACACTAA
This sequence comes from Haemophilus parainfluenzae, assembly GCF_003253005.1. Classification (GTDB taxonomy): domain Bacteria; phylum Pseudomonadota; class Gammaproteobacteria; order Enterobacterales; family Pasteurellaceae; genus Haemophilus_D; species Haemophilus_D parainfluenzae_M. Next base: position 173,803 of record NZ_QEPZ01000001.1, read on the forward strand.
TCGCCATTTTAAGTTTACTGCTATCCTTGATTGATTCGTAAGAATGAATAAATATTACTTTTTAAGTGATTATTTATGCAAGTGTTTTTTTATAAAAAATCCCAAAAAAACTTTTTGGGATCTTTAAATCATTGAATTTTTAACCGCACTTGTCGCGTATTAAGCCTCTTTCGCCATTTCAAATTCAACTAACATCATTAAAATATGGATCACTTTGATGTGGATTTCTTGAATACGATCTGCATAACCAAAGTGTGGCACACGAATTTCAACATCCGCTAAGCCTGCCATTTTACCGCCATCTTTACCTGTCATCGCAATCACTTTCATACCTTTTGCTTTCGCCGCTTCGATCGCATTTAAGATATTTTTAGAATTGCCTGATGTCGATAATCCAAATAAAACATCGCCTTCTTTACCCACCGCTTCAACAAAGCGAGAGAATACATATTCATAGCCAAAGTCATTACTTACACAGCTTAAATGACTCACATCAGAAATCGCAATTGCAGGATAACCAGGACGATTTTCACGATAACGACCGGTTAGTTCTTCTGCAAAGTGCATGGCGTCACAGTGAGAACCACCATTACCGCAAGATAATACTTTACCGCCATTTTTAAAGCTTTCGGCTAACAATTTAGCTGCTTTCTCAATGAGTTTGATGTTGTTATCATCTGAAACAAACTTATTTAATACGTCTTGAGCTTCCACAAGCTCAGCTTTAATTTGATCAAAATACATTTTATTCTCCTTAAAAATTAAATTCGAAATAGCGTTGGCATTGTATAGCGTTCATTTCAAATAATCTAGCGCTCTTTCTTATCTCTCTATTTTCCAGCTTACTTCTCATTATTTTGCGATACGAATCACAAATCCAATTAAAAACGCTGTAAAAAATGACCGCACTTTTTAAACTCAAACAATTTAAAGGAGAGATTATGCGAGTAGTTTATTTATTACTTTGTATGCTATTCAGTCTGATAACTTGGGCAAATGATAGTGATTTAATGCTATTAGGTACCTATGAAAACCAAGATATCCAGGGTTGGGTGATGTCTGAAAAATTAGATGGAGTACGAGGTTATTGGGATGGCAAAGCGCTATTAAGCCGTCAAGGATTACCCTTACCCGCGCCCGCCTATTTTACCGCTCAATTTCCGCCTTTTGCCATTGATGGTGAGCTATTTAGTGAACGTAATCAATTTGAAGAGATTGCCTCTATCACGAAATCCTTTAAAGGTGATAATTGGGCAAAATTAACACTTTATGCTTTTGATGTACCGAATGCCTCAGGAAATCTCTTTGAACGCCTCCAAATCTTAGAAGATTATTTGAAAAACAACCCTACGTCTTATATCAAGATTATTCCACAAATTCCAATCCAAGATAAAACACACTTATTCAACTATTTACATGAAGTAGAAGCAAAAAAAGGTGAAGGGGTTGTGTTACGTAATCCTAACGCCCCTTACGAACGGAAACGCAGTACACAAATTTTGAAGCTTAAAACCGCTTATGATGAAGAATGTATGGTGGTTGAGCACCATAAAGGAAAAGGACAATTTGAAAATATACTCGGTTCACTCACCTGTGAAAATCATCGTGGAAAATTCAAAATCGGTTCAGGATTTAATCTGAGTGAGCGCAAGAATGCACCACCTATTGGCACCACAATCACCTATAAATATCGAGGATTAACTAATTCTGGAAAACCTCGTTTTGCCACTTATTGGAGAGAGAAAAAATAAGAACGGTCAAAAACATTGCTATTTTTGACCGCTCTTTTATGTTTAATAACTCAATTATAGATGTTGATTAATAAACGCCGCTAATTGATTTTTTGGTAACGCACCAACTTGTGTTGCAACAAGTTGACCATTTTTGAAAAGTAGTAAAGTTGGGATACTACGTACACCAAATTGACCTGCCACTAATTGGTTGTCATCTACGTTGATTTTAACGATTTTTGCTTTACCTGCGAATTCAGGTGCAATTTCATCTAAAATTGGCGCAATCATTTTGCAAGGGCCGCACCAAGGTGCCCAAAAATCCACTAATACAGGGATATCAGATTGCACAACCGCAGTTTCGAAATCTGCATCAGTAATATGTAATACTTCGCTCATTTTTGTTTCCTTATTTAATAAGGTGCTGACAAATCAACACCTAGCGTTAATTGATGTTATTCATAATAGCACAAGGCATATTGAATTGCACAGATTAGTCCGATTGATAAAAACTAACTATTTAAGCTGTGCAAATGCCTGTAATAAATCGGCCTTGATGTCTTCCATATCTTCTAAACCAACAGAAAAACGCAACAACGTGTTTGTAATACCACGGGCGACGCGTTCTGCTTCTGGAATATCCATATGGGTTTGGGTTGCTGGATAGGTAATAAAGCTTTCTGTTCCCCCTAGACTTTCAGCAAAGGTAATCAATTTGATTGATTTTAAGAAAGTATTCACCCAATTTTCATCTTTCAAACGGAAAGATAGCATACCGCCTTTGTTTGGATATAACACACTATCAATTTGTGGCTGTTGACGTAAAAAGTCTGCAATCGCCTTCGCATTATCTTGATGGCGTTTCATACGCAATGAAAGGGTTTTCATACCACGCACGGTTAACCAAGAATCAAATGGCGAAAGTACGGCACCTGCACCATTTTGAATATAAGCGATACGATCACAAAGTTCTTGCCCTTTTGCAATAATCAAGCCCACCAAGCTATCATTATGACCCGCAATATATTTTGTGCCACTGTGGATTACAATATCCGCGCCTAAATCTAATGGACGAGATAGCACTGGAGTTAAGAAGGTATTATCCACAATCATTAACAAGTTGTGTTTTTTCGCTAATTTCGCAATTTCTGCCACATCACACTCTTCCATTAATGGATTTGATGGGGTTTCAATAAAAATTGCTTTTGTATTCGCTGTAATAGCGGCTTCAATTTCAGCTAAAGAAGCGGTATTCACATAAACGGGTTTCACGCTGTTGTTATTTTTATAGGCAAAATCTAATAAACGATAAGTTCCACCATATACATCACTTGACACAATCCATTCATCAGGACCTTTAAATAAGTTCATTAACACTTGAATTGCCGCCATGCCGGAGGAAAAGGCAAAACCACGATCGCCATTTTCTAATTTGGCTACGGTATCTTCTAAAACAGTACGCGTTGGATTTTTTGTACGCGTATAATCAAATCCCGTGCTTTCACCAATCCCGTGATGACCATAAGCCGTTGAAAGATAAATTGGCGTAGAGACTGCACCAGTACGTTCATCACTGCGATTTCCCGCTTGGGCTAATAATGTATCGATAGAATATTGTTGTGTCATAATTTACCTCTAAAACATGCAAAAATTTGACCGCACTTTTCTTGATTTAATGGCGAACAAAACGTTCCAATTTTGTCATAAAGCCACTCACGATAAAAGTAGAAATTGAAAACTCTGTGAAAATTATATTCTTGTGTCAAATTTTGCTGTAATTTCAACCGAAACGAAGATTTTTTCAACATTTGAATTTTTTTTTCAGATCTTCGATTGACAGAATTTCAAATTCCCGTAAAATGCACCGCACTAACAGCGTATGCGGGAATAGCTCAGTTGGTAGAGCACGACCTTGCCAAGGTCGGGGTCGCGAGTTCGAGCCTCGTTTCCCGCTCCAAACTAACGGCGTGTTAGCAAAGCGGTTATGCACTGGATTGCAAATCCATGTAGCTCGGTTCGACTCCGGGACACGCCTCCATAACCACGCAGTTAGTTAATCACTCTATGCCCGAGTGGTGGAATCGGTAGACACAAGGGATTTAAAATCCCTCGCCTTTCGAGGCGTGCCAGTTCAAGTCTGGCTTCGGGCACCATCTAATTCCAAACTAATAATCAGTACCTAGTCCAATACTTAACTTTAATTATCGTTAGGTGAGGAATTATGGACTTCTCTTCTCATCCACCGCAAAAGAATAAGCAAGCAAACCAATTGAGAACGTCGTCGCAAGGGTAAAAATATAACTAAGCGGCCAAGCGGAATTAATTAAAGTCGAATTTTTTTGAATAATCCAAATTGAGGCACTAACGCAAGAAAAAACGCGCTAGCTGTTGCGAGTAAAAGAAGGAAAAAGCCAAGTTCAGGAAGCATAATGTCGCCGTTTTCTTCGTTGAGATTCAGATTCGTCCATTAACGAGTTATTTACTAATTAAAAAACACACGCCAATTTAAATCCGTATTAAAGTGCATTTTTCTCACCCGAATTCTACCGAAAATCCTAAATTTTGCACGCAGTTTGTGATTCAAGCTAACTTTTGTAAAAGGAATTAAATAACATAAATCAGTAGAAAAAACATTCAGATCATGGTTATGGTTATGGTTATGGTTATGGTTATGGTTATGGTTATGGTTATGGTTATGGTTATGGTTATGGTTATGGTTATTATTCTTAAAAATTTTCTTTCTATTTCAAATAACAAAGTGGTATAATCTCTGCCCAAATTCTATTTGTCTATTTCTAGTTCAGTAAACAAATGAATTGATATATCTAAAAGTTAATTTCACTATTTATAATAAATCAGGCCATAAAATGAACCTTATTCGTTGTATGACATGGAATGTTACCGGCTTTTTAAATATAACTAAGCCGTTATTAGGTCAGTTAATCTTTTACCACTCCCTTCTTTCCAGGCGGAAACACTCTTTCATTTATTAAACACTTTAATTTGTATACCACCTCTCTTAATCAATAATATTAAGCTTTTCATTTTGTTATTGAACTGAGAAATTTCAATTTTTCACAATAGGAAAAATATATGAATCATATATATAAAGTTATTTGGAATACGATCACACAAACATGGGTTGCAGTTTCCGAACTTAGCCGAGTCAAAGGCAAAACAAAATCAAGTAAAACATTAAGTGCGGTAGTTTTAGCAGCAGTTTCTGCTGGAGCTATTGTTGGGGATGCTGAAGCAGCAGCACTTACAGGTGCTGGTAATGGAATAGCCATTCAATCACAACCAACAACTGAACAATATGGTGCGTTTGCTAGAGCTGACGACAAAACATCAACAGCAATTGGGTATTTGGTTGTAGCAGAAAGTAATCACGCTCTTGCAATAGGCTCTCAAACACAGGCAATCGGAGAAAAAACGGTTGCTATTGGTCACTTATCTAGAGCAACAGGTAATGAATCAGCTGCATTTGGTGTAAACGCAACGGCCGCTGGTAATGGTGACATTGCGTTAGGTAAACATGCTGTAGCACAAGGTGGGGCCAACGGTATAACAGGTTCTGCTGCCGTGGGGGATGAGGCAAAAGCAACTGGTGCACAATCTGCAGCTGTAGGTGGAAAAGCGAAGGCAAGCGGAACTCATGCTCTTGCCTCAGGTTATAACACTCAAGCAACAGGCGGTTCTTCATCGGCTATCGGGGATGCGGCTGAAGCAAGTGGTAACCAAGCTACTGCTGTAGGGGTATCGTCTGAAGCTAAAGGCGATCAAAGTGCAGCATTAGGCATGCAAGCACATGCACATGGTAGCGGCTCTGTTGCTGCGGGTGTATCTTCTCAAGCAATGCAAGCGGGAACAACCGCTATTGGTGGTTGGACTGAAGCCACAGCAGAAAAAGCTACGGCTGTAGGTGATTCAGCAAAAGCAAAAAACAACCGAGCAACTGCGTTAGGCCATGACGCTCAGGCTACAGGAGAATTCTCAACTGCAACTGGTATTAGCTCACGTGCATCAGGTTCAGCATCTATCGCTACTGGTAAAAACGCAACAGCAAGTGGTGATAATGCTATTGCAACAGGAAACGCCTCAAATGCAGCAGGAGCAGACAGCATTGCATCAGGACGCCAAGCTTCCGCAACAGGCACAGGAGCTACAGCAACAGGGGCGGAAACTTCTGCTTCTAACTATGCGGCTGCTTATGGCAATAAAGCAAACGCAACCGGTGGATGGTCTTCAGCTTTCGGTAACGAATCTAAAGCAACCGCAACAGACGCATCAGCTTTTGGCAATAGTGCAAATGCAGGAGGTGCAAATTCTACAGCTATCGGCTCTCATAGCACAGTGACTGCAAAAGACGGTTCTGCACTAGGGAACTACGCTAGCGTATCTGCAGAAGGCGGAGTAGCATTAGGTCAAGGTTCAAAATCCACTCGAGCTTCATTAGATGGTAAAAACATCACAATTAGCTCACAAGGCAACGTCGTATCATCAAATCATATTACTGATGATGATTCTAAAAATAATAACAGCAATGACGTTTATGCCCCAGTTAAATTAATCAATGATCCATCAACCTTAGAAAGAATAAAAAATACCATTAAAGGTACTGCTGGTGCAGTCTCCCTAGGTAACGACACCACTACTCGCCAGCTCACCAATCTAGCTCCAGGTAGTGCAGATTCTGATGCTGTAAACGTGGCGCAGTTAAAAGCTGTTGTGGGGACAATTAAACATTATAACGTGACCTCTAAAGATGGGGATATTACCGTTAATCCCGATACAACCGATCCAAATAATACTGTTTGGGATTTAAAAATAAATCCTAAATATAAAATCAAATATTTCTCAGTCAAGTCAGAGGGCGGCACCAACGAAAATAATGATGGTGCCACTGGAACAGACGCGATTGCGATTGGTAAAGACACAATAGCCAAAAAAGCAAACGCTATTGCAATTGGTCACGAAGCGAAAGCGCAAGGATACCAAAATGATATAGCCATAGGTTATAAAGCAGCAACTAATTCTGAGAAATCTATAGCTATCGGAGATAATGCTAAAACAGACGCAGGATATTCTATAGCCTTAGGTACTAACGCTACTGCCACTGTGAAAGATGGTATTGCCTTGGGCTCAGAATCAAAAGCAACTGCAGATAAAGGTCAATCTGGCTTTGATGCATCTCAAGATGCAGATGGGGCTCGCGTTAATAAATATACCAACCTAACGAATAACAATCAAAATGTCCGTACTTCTACTTTAGCGGGCCTTTCTATTGGTGACACAGCCAAAACCCGTCAAATCAACCACCTAGCAGCTGGTAAAGCAGATGATGATGCGGTAAACGTAGCGCAATTAAAATCCGTGAACCTTGCATTTAAAGGTGATAATGGATCAGGCGATGTACGTTTACACGATCAACGTTTATCTGTTGTTGGAGCTGCAAATAGTTTTATTACCACTACGGCAAGTGATAAAAAATTAGAAATTGGTACTACACAAGGAACATTCTCTACGGCGGATGGCAAATCATCCTCTACCAAACAAGGTTTAGCTACAACGACTGCTGTTGCTAGTGCAATCAATGACAGCGGCTGGGAGGTACAAGCAAAAGGTACAAAAGTTGGCCTTGTAAATCCAGGTGATAAAGTTGACTTCACCAATGCAGATAAAAGCATTGAAATCGAATCATCCGCCGAAGCCAACGGTTTATCTACAATTAAATTTAAAGCAGTCACTGCAAAGATTAACACCGAGAAAAAACATCCAGTTGAAATTACCGTAAATAACGGTATAACAACCAAAAAAATAGATAACACAAAACAAGCTACCCCTACAGGTCGATTTGTTGTACCAACAGGAGATGATACTAATAAATATGCCTTAGCTACAGCTTATGATGTAGCGGATAAAGTCAATCAAACAGGTTGGAATTTATACACCAATGGCGGAGCGCCGGCTTTAATTAACCCTGGTGATTATGTCAACTTTAAGTCAGGCAATGCTACCAATGCCAATGTTGTGACTGAAGCAAGCGAAGGGGCAACCATTAGCTATGATGTAAACGTAGATAACACCACAATAAAAATTGACCCTAATGGTAATAAGCTTACTGCAAATACCGTTGATTTAACCGTTAATAAAACAGGCGATAACGCAGGTAAAGTAGAAACACCAGCAGATGCGGACAAAGGCAAGTTAGTTACAGCTGAAAATGTAGCGAAAGCGATTAACGAAAGTTATTGGGTGGCTAAACGTGGCGATAGCGTAACAACCAATGAGGACTCTGGTGACGGAGATAGCAATGTTGCAGCGGGTAATAACGTGACTTTCGTTGCAGGTAAAAACATGGCGCTGAAAAAAGCAGGTAATACCTTCACTTACGGCACCAAAGATAATGTAAGCTTCACCACAGTAACCTCGAATGAGTTTGTGGTAAATCCAAACGGTAAATTTACTGTAGGTGCAGGCTCAACCATTAATATGGGTAACAATATTGTTGGCGGTGTAGCTAATGGTGTTGCAGACACTGACGCTGTAAACGTGGCTCAGTTGAAGGCGAATACCTCTGTGGTAAGTGCGGGTGATAATATTACTGTTACACCATCTACTAATGCAGAGGGCAACAAAGTCTATACCGTTGCAGCTAAAAACACTCAAGCGACAGTATCAAAAGCTGAGGGTGACAACCCTATCACTCTTGATAACTCAACAACAAATGCTAACGGCACAACTAACTATAAAGTTGGCTTAAACATTGATGAAAGCACACTTGAGGTTAAAGAAGGAAAATTAGCCGCTAAAGCTCAAACTAAAGCAATCGAAACCGTTGAAAGCAAAGAAGGTGGAGATAACATTGCACAGGTAGATGTGAAATCAGGCAAAGCTAAAGGTGATGCAGGTGCAACTTATCAAGTTAGCGTGACTAAAAATGATGTAAAAGATGTGGCGAAAGAAGCTGTTGATGTGAGAGGTAGTGATTTTATTACCGTCACCCCAACAGATGGGGAACATTTAAAAACCCATACAGTTGCTGCTAAAACAGGCACGATTGCTGTTACAGAAACAACAGGCGCAGTAACCTCCATTGCAACCGCAACAGGTTTAGTGACTGATAAAACAGTCGCCGATGCGATTGCAAAATCAGGTTTCCAATTAAAACAAGGGGAAGAAACTACAGCTAAAACTGTTATCAACCCAGGTGATAGCTTAACCTTTAAAGATGGACAAGGAACCAAAGCAGTTGTTAATGCAAATGGTGATGTTCAAGTGAATGCGAACGTAGCAAGCTTAACAGGTGGAGATAATGTCACTGTTAAGGATAATGGAAATGGTAGCTTCACAATTAACGCAAAAGACACCAACACGCAAGCTAGTGTATCTAAAGCAGCAAATAGCCCAATCACAATTAATGCGACTGGTGCTGATAATGCTAAAAACTATGAGCTAGATGTAGCTGTTGATGGCACCACCATTGTGAAAAAAGATGGTAAGTTAACAGCCAATGTACCTGATGTCTCAACTACAGATTTAACGGTTAATAATGGCAAGGTCACAGAACCAGGCGCTGATGATGGCAAAAAACTAGTTAATGCGACTACTGTTGCTAAGGTAGTAAACAACTCATACTGGAAAGCAACCCGTGGTACAAGTGACAATACCAATGACGATAAAGCTGAAGGTGATGCAACATCAAATATCAAAGCGGGCGATGAATTAACCTTTGTTGCTGGCAAAAACATGGCGCTGAAAAAAGCAGGTAATACCTTCACTTACGGCACCAAAGATAATGTAAGCTTCACCACAGTAACCTCGAATGAGTTTGTGGTAAATCCAAACGGTAAATTTACTGTAGGTGCAGGCTCAACCATTAATATGGGTAACAATATTGTTGGCGGTGTAGCTAATGGTGTTGCAGACACTGACGCTGTAAACGTGGCTCAGTTGAAGGCGAATACTACAACTGTTGTTGCGGGTAAAAATGTATCTGTAGATGTTTCAGAAAATGCATCAACAGGCAAAACATTTACTGTAAATGCAGATAAAACCACTGTTTCTGGTACAGGTCCTGTCTCCGTAAAAGCAACTTCTGATGCTGCGAATCACACAACAAACTACAATGTAGAATTTGATTCCAGCAAAGCTGCAGAACAAACAGATTTAACTTATAAAGCTAATGGTAAAGATGCTAAAAAAGTTAAACTTTCAGAGGGTCTAGACTTTACTAATGGTAAAGGTACAAAAGCTTCTATAGGTGATAACGGTAAAGTAACCTTTGATGCAACGGTTGCTGATGTTAAACAAGGCGATAATGTCACAATTAACAAAGATGAGACTACAGGTGTTTACACTGTAAATGCTAAAGACACCATTACGACTGTAAAAGGTAAAAATGGCAGCGCAGTAAAAGTAACCACAGCAACTGGAAGCACTGATACCAACAAGATTTACGAAGTTGATGTCAATGTTGATGGCAAAACTATTGTAAATGAAAATGGAACCTTACAAGCTAAAGGTTGGAAAACAAAAGTTGTCAAAGGGGAAGGTGAAGTTGAAGGAGCTTCGGAAGAAACTGTCAATGGTAGTGATACTGTAAACTATATTGCAGGTAAAAACGTGAAATTAGTTCAAGATGGTAAAAACTTTACTATCGCAACTAAAGATAACGTAACCTTTAAAGATACTACAACAACAAACCTAAGTGTTACCCCTGGCGGTAAAGTTGACATGGGTAACAATAAGGTAACCAATGTAGCTGAAGGCACTGAAAATACTGATGCAGTAAATGTAAAACAGTTGAAAGACTTCAAAGCTGAGGTTGCTGACGGGGGATTAACTTTCGCAGGTAATAGTGGTACAGCGCATAAAGCGAAGTTAAACACAACTATTAATATTAAAGGTGGTAAAGATAATACTGATGCTACAAAATTTGATAATGGTAAAAATGTAATGACCACAGTAAATGGCGATACTGTTACTGTTTCCATTAAGAAAACACCTGAAGTTGAGGGCATCAACATCACTGATACAACCGGTAATGTAAAAGTTAAATTAACTCAAACAGATGAAGGTTTAAAAGTATCTGATGGTAACAATAATGCAACACGTATTACCAATGTAAAAGCTGGTGAAAAAGATACTGATGCAGTAAATGTGAAACAATTAAAAGCCGCGAAAACAGAAGTTGAAGCTGGTGAAAATATTGAGATCACATCTCGTACAGATGCAACAAATGGTCAAACTATCTATAAAGTGAGCGCAAAAGGTATTAATGATACTTCTGCAGCAGTTAAAGGTGGTTCTGATCACGTTAAAGTGACAAAAGCTGCTAATACGCATAAAGATGGTTCAACAACTGTTACTGACTATACCGTTGATCTTTCAAATAAAACAAAAGAAGATATCAAAAAAGGTGTGGATGCGCATACAGAAGTCACCACGAAAGGTTTAACCTTTAATGCAGATAAAGGCACCACCGGTGTGAAAAAACTAGGCAGCAAAGTATCTGTCAATGGTGATGGTAAAAACATTACCACAACTGCAGATGAAAACGGTGTAAAAGTATCGATGAAAGATGATATTAAAGTAAACTCTGTCACAGCAAAAGAAGTGAAAGTGGGTAACGTTAATATCAACGAAAACGGTATCAACGCTGGTGGTAAACGTATTACCAATGTTGCTCCAGGTAAAGATGGCACTGATGCTGTAAATGTAAACCAATTAAAATATGTTGCAGGTAATATCAGCAATCAAATCAATAATGTTGATAAAGGCTTGCGTGCAGGTATTGCAGGTGCTTTAGCATCAGGTGGGTTATATCATGCTACGACATCAGGTAAATCTATGGTGTCTGTCGGTGCAGGTACATATCGTGGACAAAATGCGTTGGCGGTGGGTTACTCTCGCTTATCTGATAATGGTAAAGTTGGGGTTAAATTCACGGTAAACAGCAATTCACAAGGCCATGCAGGTGCAAGTGCAAGTGTTGGCTACCAATGGTAATTAACTTGTAAGTAAAATAAAAACCCGGCAAAAGTCGGGTTTTTTTATTATCTAAACGTAATTTCAAATCCAAATCCAATCTCATTTTTTACTTTAATTTTTAAAAACTTATTTTATTAGTTATTTCTTAGGCTGAAAGTATTTCTACGAAAATATAATTATTTTATTCTTATATTGCTCTTCTCATTCCAAGCCAAAAAGATCAAACTTAAGTTTGATCCGGTCTACATCTTTTTTATATTCAAGCATATTAAGTATGCGTTATCAGCGCTAAACAAGAGAACCGCTCTCATCAAATGAAATTTATTCTTGTTTTATTCTACATTGAGATATACAATCGTTTTCAACTCTAGTCGGGGTGCCACAAAGTGGCTGAGATGATACCCGTGAACCTGAAACAGTTAGCACTGACGTAGGAAACTAATATGCCAAAATACTTTTCATTCTTCATATCTATTTTCAATCCTTTTTTCTCACAGCCTCTAGTTATTAATCAATAAGGTTAATGCTATGGTGAATATTCAGGATCTCAGCCTTGCTTTTGGTAAGCAGGCATTATTTGAGCATCTTAATTTAACGCTTTTACCTAATGAATGGGTAAGCCTACTTGGCTGCTCTGGAGTAGGTAAATCAACGCTTTTAAGATTAATTGCAGGGCTTGATACACAAGGGAAAATCCAAGGCAATATCATCTTTAATCCTAATATTCAAGTGGCATGGCTACCACAAAAAGATACCCTTTATCCCTGGCTTTCAATTATTGATAACGTCCAGTTAGAAAACGTACTATTCGGGAATAAATCTGCAAAAACAACTCTTCAAGCAAAAGCACTACTTGAACAAGTAGGTATGTCAGAGCATCTGCATAAAAACTGTGCTCAATTATCTGGAGGGCAAAAACAAAGAGTAGCTCTCGCTCGAGTATTAATGCAAAACGCTGATTTAGTTTTACTTGATGAACCTTTCTCTGCCCTTGATGCGATTAGTCGTTACCAATTACAAAACTTAGCCTATGAAATGTTAAAAAATAAATCAGTGTTATTGGTTACACACGATCCCCAAGAAGCATTACGCTTAAGCCAACGTATTTTTGTATTACGTTCACCGCAGCCTAATCAATCAGCATTATCCGATGTCATAAAACCTGAAGGTAAAGCACCACGAGATCTAAACCAAAACAATTTGTGGATGCTCCAACAGCAATTATTAAATGAGTTATTAGAGGGAAAAAGATGAAACTTAGCCTTCTTAAACCACTCTTTATTGGAATTATATTGCTGTGTCTCTGGCAACTTATTGGCGTATTAGGTGATTTTCCTCATTACATATTTCCTTCTCCACAAGCCGTGTGGCTGCAATTGACTTCCAATGCAGAACTACTTTGGCAGCATACACAAATCACCTTAATTGAAATTGGCTTAGGGTTATTGTTGGGGTTTATTTTCGGACTGTCATCAGCCCTCTTACTCTCTTTTTCACCTAAAACATCATCATTACTGTTACCGATTTTAGTCATTTCTCAAGCAATTCCTGTTTTTGCTATCGCCCCGATACTCGTACTTTGGCTAGGTTATGGTATGCCATCAAAAATTGTTATGGCTATTCTCATTATCTATTTCCCTGTAACCGCAGCCTGTTACGATGGCTTACGCAACACGCCTAAAGCTTGGCTCGATCTCGCTAAAACGTTCAAACTCTCACCTTTACGTTTATTGCTTAAAGTACGTTTACCAGCTGCTTTACCTGCATTTGCATCAGGCTTTCGCATTGCTGTTTCAGTCGCCCCGATTGGTGCTGTAATCGGAGAATGGGTGGGGTCATCAGAAGGGCTTGGCTATTTGATGATTCACGCCAACGCCCGTATGCAGGTGGATTTAATGTTTGCCGCGTTGCTGATCTTAGTGGCAATTTCGCTTTGTTTATATTTCAGCATTGATTGGCTACTACGCCGTTTTATTTGGCACGTTTAGCACTTCATGACAAAAGGAGACAAAAATGAAGAAAATCATCCGTTATTTCAGTATTTTTATTGGACTCACCGCCAGTTTTACCAGCTTGGCAAAAGAGAAAATCAGCTTAATGCTTGATTGGTATGTAAATCCTGATCACGCCGCAATCATTGTCGCGCAACAAAAAGGCTTTTTTGAAAAAAATAACTTAGACGTCGACATTATCGAACCCGCCGATCCATCATTACCGCCTAAATTAGTTGCAGCAGAAAAAGTGGACTTAGCTATTAATTATCAACCTCAACTTTATCAACAAGTTGCTGAAGGATTACCTTTAGTACGCGTAGGTTCACTGATTTCTAGCCCACTAAATAGCGTTGTAGTGCTCAAAAATAGCAATATCAAAACACTTGCCGATCTGAAAGGCAAAAAAGTAGGCTATTCAGTTAGTGGTTTTGAAGATGTGTTGCTCGACACAATGCTCCATTCTATTGCACTCAACAATCAAGACGTAAAATTAGTAAACGTGAATTGGTCACTTTCCCCTTCTCTTTTAACTGGACAAGTCGATGCGGTCATCGGAGCATTTCGTAATTTCGAACTGAATCAGATCCATTTGGAAAAACAAGAAGGTGTGGCATTTTTCCCTGAAGAATATGGTGTGCCGGCTTATGATGAATTGATTGTAGTTGCTAACAAAAACAGTCTTGCTTCTAAAAAAATTTCCGATTTTTTGACCGCACTTGAACAAGCTACAACCTATATACAAAGTCATCCAGGTGAAGCATGGCAAGCATTTGTGAGCTATAAGCCAAAAGAGCTTAATACGGAATTAAATCAATTAGCATGGAAAGATACCCTACCTTTATTAGCAACGAAACCCCGTCAATTGGATGCTAAACGTTATCAACAAATGGCGGAATTTATGTATCAGAAAGGCTTGATTCAAAAAGCACTTGAATTGAAAGACTATGCTGTCGAATTACAGTAAGGGAAAATGATGATCAACCAACTCATTCAGCAAGCGCAACCTTATTGGAAGCAATATGTTGAGCATGAATTTGTGCAACAACTTGCAAAAGGCACCTTGCCAAAAGCTTGTTTTCAGCATTATTTAAAACAAGATTACATCTATCTTTTCCATTACAGCCGCGCTTTTGCTTTGGGTGTGTTCAAGGCAAGAAATTTTGCCGAAATGGACATGCCGCGTAAAACACTCGACATTCTTTGCCAAGAAATCCAATTACATTTGGATTACTGCCGGCAATGGGAAATTAGTGAACAGGAAATATTCCAAACACCAGAAAGTGCGGCATGTATTTCCTATACACGTTACCTGCTTGATTGTGGAATGACGGGCGGCTTACCAGAACTTTATGCAGCGGTTACACCTTGTGCTTTAGGTTACGCACAAGTCGCCCGCTATATCACAGAAAATTATCCAAAACTACCAAGCAATCCTTATCAAGCATGGATTGACGCATACTCTGCATCAGAATATCAACAAGCCGCACAAGAAACTGTTGATTTTCTTACCGTACTTTGTGACCCACTTAATGATTCTCAACTCGCTAATATCCAACAGATTTTTACCACAGCCACTCGAATGGAAATTGGATTTTGGCAAATGGGATTAGATTTAGCATAAAAATGGAGGGGTGAAATGAAATCAGTTTATTTATCAAAAATTCGCGAACAAAATCCGTTGATTCATAATATTACCAATATTGTCGCAGCAAATTTTAGCGCCAATGGTTTGCTCGCTTTAAGCGCATCACCGTTGATGTCTGCTAATATTGAAGAAATGGTTGAAGTACCCAAAATCAGCCAAGCATTGGTAATCAATATCGGCACGCTTATCGGTAAAGAACGAGAGGCTATGTTATTAGCAGGTAAAACCGCTAATTCAATCGGTATTCCTGTCGTGCTTGATCCTGTTGGAGTGGGTGCTACTAGCTACCGACGCGAAACCATACGTCAATTATTATCGGAAGTGAAATTTACCTTAATCCGAGGTAACGCTGGCGAACTTGCTACGATTGCTGGTGAAGACTGGCAAGCAAAAGGCGTGGATGCAGGACAAGGTAAAACAAATCTACAAGAAGTTGCTCAACACGTTGCACAACGCTATGACTGTGCAGTGTTGATTAGTGGCGAAGTCGATATCATCAGTGATGGAAATCAAACAGCTACCATCCATAACGGCACGCCATTATTCCCCAAAGTCACCGCATCGGGGTGTTTATTAAGTGCAGTATGCGCAGCATTTTTAGCCGTTGATGAAGGTAATCATTTTTCTGCAACAGTCGAAGCCTGTGCCGCTTACACCGTTGCAGGGGAGCTTGCGGCTAAAAACTTAACCACGCAAGTCGGTCAGTTCCAAATTCGCTTACTTGATGAATTGGCAGCCTTAACGCCTGATTTAATAGAACAAAACGCGGAGATGAAATATGTCTAACATTCCACAAACATTGACTATTGCAGGTTCTGACAGCGGCGGCGGTGCTGGCATTCAAGCAGATCTCAAAACCTTTCAAATGCAGGGCGTATTTGGCACTTCAGTGATTACTGCAGTCACTGCTCAAAACACACTTGGCGTATTTGATATTCACCCAATTCCGCTGAACACGATTCAAGCACAACTGGAAGCGGTCAAAAATGACTTTCAGATTGCAAGTGCCAAAATTGGTATGCTTGGTACAGCAGATATTATTGAATGTGTTGCTGATTTCTTAAGTCATCGTCCATTCGGCACATTAGTTCTTGATCCCGTCATGATTGCGAAAGGGGGCGCACCTTTATTGCAACAACAAGCGGTTTCTGCATTAATCCAACATTTATTACCACTAGCCGACGTGATTACACCTAATATTCCCGAAGCAGAAGCTTTAACAGGCATCAAAATTTCTGATACAGCTAGCATTCAACAAGCTGCGTTAGACTTGCAAAAACAAGGCGCAAAGAATGTGATTATTAAAGGTGGACATTCGCTCAATTCACAAAGTCAGCAATGCCAAGATTGGATCCTTTTACAAAATGGTGAGCATCTTGTTTTAGAAAGCCCGCGTTTCAATACTCCACATACTCACGGCACAGGCTGTACTTTTTCAGCCTGCTTAACAGCAGAATTAGCCAAAGGTGCGCCATTAAAAAGTGCAGTGAAAACAGCTAAAGATTTTATTACGGCAGCCATATCTCACCCATTGAATATTGGTCATGGACATGGACCAACAAATCATTGGGCTTACAGTCACCTTTAAGGATTGAAAGATGAAAAATATTCAAGAAATTTTACCGCTCTATTTTGTAGCGGGCACGCAAGATTGCCGACATTTAGGTGAGAATCCAGCAGAAAACTTGCTCTTTGTACTAAAACAAGCTTTAGAAGGTGGCATTACCTGTTTTCAATTCCGAGATAAAGGCAAATTCTCATTAGAAAATTCACCAATGGAACAACGTTCTTTAGCCATTAGCTGTCAAGATTTATGTCGTCAATATAATGTGCCATTTATTGTAGATGATAACGTTGATTTAGCTTTAGAAATTGAAGCGGATGGCATTCATGTTGGGCAAAGTGATATGCCCGTAAAAACGATTCGAGCAAGAACCAATAAACCACTTATTATTGGTTGGTCAGTCAACCGTCTAGACGAAGCCAAAATCGGAGAGGAATTATCTGAAATCGATTATTTCGGTATTGGTCCAATTTTTCCGACTCAGTCAAAAGAGAATCCTAAACCAACACTTGGAATGGCGTTCATTCAAACATTGAGAGAAGCAGGAATCACCAAACCACTTGTGGCTATTGGTGGTGTAAAACAAGAACATGTAAAAACCTTACGGAAATATGGCTCTGATGGTGTTGCAGTTATCACGGCTATAACTCAAGCGAATGATATAAAAGTAGAAACTCAAGCCCTAAAGGAAGAAAGTAATGCAAGCAACCAATAATCCAAATAGCTTAAAACGAGTAGCAATAGCAACAATGATTGGCACCGCTATTGAATATTTCGATAACTATATTTATGCCATGGCTGCGGTGCTCGTTTTCAATCATCAATTTTTCCATGCAGCTGATCCACTTTCAGGCCAAATTGCTGCGCTTTCTACGCTAGCACTGACTTTTATTGCTCGTCCTCTGGGGGCGGTATTATTCGGACATTTTGGCGATCGCTTAGGAAGAAAAAATACCTTTGTTATGAGCCTGTTAGTAATGGGAATCTCAACCGTAGTGATCGGCTTATTACCGACTTACGACAGTATCGGAATATGGGCAACCATCTTACTTTGCTTGTGCCGTATCGGGCAAGGCATTGGTTTAGGTGGCGAATGGGGTGGCGCTGCATTAGTGGCAATCGAAAATGCACCTGAAGGAAAACGTGGTTGGTATGGTACTTTTCCACAATTAGGCGCTCCTCTAGGATTACTACTTGCCAATGGTGTCTTTTTACTCATTACCGCGCTTTTTGGACAAGCAGCAATGACTGACTGGGCATGGCGAATTCCATTTCTTTCCTCTTTTGTATTAGTTGTCATTGGGTTGTATGTTCGATTAAAACTTACGGAAGCACCAATATTTATTGCCGCACTTAACCAGCTTAAACCTAAAACTTTACCAGTGATGGAAGTGATCGTTACTCATTTCAAACCATTCTTCTTAGGCATATTGATCTGCATTGCAGGCTATGTGCTCTTTTATATTATGATCGCTTTCAGCCAAATTTATGCAAAATCTGCCCCAACCGTATCAGAAGCTGGCTACGCAATGGGATTAGGTTTCTCACCACAAATTTTTACTGCTTTACTAATGTGCAGTGCGATTTCATTAGCCATTACAATTGCTATTTCAGGCAAATATATCGATATCGTTGGACGAAGAATTTGGTTAATTTGGACAACCTTTGGCGTGGCTATTTTTGGCTTAGCCTTGCCATATTTTCTCGATAATGGAACAACTACCAGTCTATTTTGGTTCTTGATGATAGGAATGGGGTTAATTGGCATGGGTTATGGCCCGCTTGCGAGTTTCTTACCTGAATTATTTCCAACACATGCTCGTTATTCCGGTGCATCGTTGACCTACAATATTTCAGGCTTATTCGGTGCCAGTGTAGCAGCAATTATTGCATTACCACTGAATGCAAATTATGGCTTAAAAGGTGTTGGAATTTATCTAACCTTAAATGCCGTATTAAGTTTGATTGGACTTTGGTTTATTACGGAAACAAAGGATAAACACTTAGCATAAAATAAGGGAAAAGATACTCATCGTTTTGCTTTATAGTAAATCTCAAAATAAAACACATAAAAAAACGACCGCACTTGCGGTCGTTTCTATTTATAGCTCAAAGGATTATTTTAATTTTTCACCTTTAAATTCACCTGTTAAACTTTCAAGAAAGAGGTAATGTATTCCACATCTTTTTGAGCGGGCTGTTTCACATTACTTTGGTATTTCAACATTGCACTCACAGCATCTTTTAGCTCTTTTGCTGACGCATCATGGAAATACGGTGCAGTAAGTGCGAGATTACGCAAGGTTGGCACTTTGAAACGATGCATATCAAATGGAGCTTTCGTTTGAACAAAGCGACCTTCATCGGCATCAGTTAATGGCGTAAACGATCAGCGTCAACATTGGGTGTTTATTTTGGCAAAGACATTTTACGTGCTTCACGAATCCAGTTAAGCAACGCCACTTTTTCTTGTTCGCCCGTATAGCGATTTTCCATTAAAAATTAGGTCGCATTCTCTTTATCAAATTGATGTAGATACCCCACTACGCCCAAATAACCTAAGATAGCAATGGCGGCTCCGCCAATAATCAGTTTTTTCATCTAATAATCCTCCAAACGATCAATAAACATAAAAAATGCGGCTATTTCTAACCGCACTTTACTTTTCATTATCTTTTGTTTATTTCTTTGGCGCCTGCATAAAGCGGAAAAAATCGCTATCAGGTTTCAAGATCATCATATTATCTGAACCTTCGAAGCTACTTTCATAGGCTTTTAAGCTACGAATAAAGCTATAAAATTGTGGTTCTTGAGCAAAAGCTTGAGAATATAATTTTGCTGCAGCCGCATCACCATTACCACGTAATTCTTGTGCGGCTTTATTCGCATTTGCTAAGATTAAGATCACTTTACGATCTACATCCGCTTGAATGAATGCTGCTTTTTCCTTGCCTTGAGAACGATGTTCACGCGCAACGGCATCACGTTCTGCACGCATACGTTGGTAAATCGAAGAAGAAACTTCATCCGGTAAATTGATTTGTTTTACGCGAACATCGACGACTTCAATCCCTAATTCAGCGGTACTATCCTGCCCTGAATTCAATGCTTTTTTCGCTCCCACCATTAATTCACCACGTGTACCTGAAACGATATCTTTAATCGTACGAGTACCAATTTCTGAACGCAGACGGTCATTCACTTTACGGCTTAATAAGCTTGAAGCTTGGTTATAATCGCCACCACCCGTTGCAGTATAGAAACGACCGAAATCGCTGATTTTCCATTTCACATAGGAATCTACCAACAAGTCTTTTTTCTCGACTGTCACAAAGCGAGTAGCTGAACCATCTAAAGTACGAATACGCGCATCAAGCACTTTAATACTATCAATTAAAGGCAATTTGAAATGCAAGCCTGGTTCATACACAACCACTTTGTTTTCTGCATCACGTTGTACTTTATTAAAACGTAACATGATGCCACGAGTGCCTTCAGTTACAACCACGATGCTGGAATACAACACCGCGGCAATCACCACAATAATCGGAAGTAAAAATTTACGCATTAGTTAAATCTCCCTTGGCGAATGCCTTCATTTGATTGAACTGGTTGAGCCGCTTGTGTTTCTACTCGACGTTCCTGTGTTGAAACAGGTGCAGAACTGACCGCACTTTCAGAAGTAGTAGTCATTGGCTTGGTCACTTTTTTACCCATTAATTGCTCCAATGGCAATACAGTTAAATTATTACCATTATTGCTGTCTAGCATCACTTTTGGTGTGTTTGCCATGACTTTTTCCATGGTTTGAATATAAAGACGCTCTTTTAACAAATCAGGCGCCGCTTTAAATTCAGGTAGAAGACGTTGTAAACGTTCCACTTCCCCTTGCGCATCAAGTACAACACGATCTTTATAAGCCGTAGCTTCTTCCACAATACGTTGTGCATCACCGCGAGCGATTGGCTCTTTCTCGCGAGCATAAGCTTCTGCTTCACGAATGTAACGTTGTTCGTCTTCCTGTGCTTTAATCGCATCATCGAAAGCATCTTTCACTTCTTCTGGTGGGCGTGCGGATTGAAAGTTCACGTCAATCACTTCAAGTCCCATATCATAAGGTTTAATAATATCGTTCAATGCTTTCCACGTATCTTCACGCACCACGGCACGACCAGTTGTCAACACATCATTCATGGTCATATGACCAATCACATAACGAAGTGCACTGTCAGTCGCTTGTCCGAGGCTATTATCTGCATTGCTCACGCTAAACAAGTATTTTTCAGGATTTTGCACGCGATATTGCACGGTCATTTCTACTTTAACCATGTTTTCATCTTTAGTTAACATCGCACCTTGCGTTTTAAGCTCACGAACTTGTTCCACATTCACTGGAATCACTTTATCAATAAAAGTTGGTTTCCAGTTTAATCCTGGTTGAACAATAGAATGAAACTCACCAAAACGTAACGTCACACCACGTTCTGCTTCTTTAATAGTATAAAAACCACTTGCGCCCCAAATAATCCCTCCGATTACGGCGGCGATCGGTAAAATTTTACCTAAATTAAATAAAGGCACATTAGACGAAATATTATTTGAACCGCCTTTTTTATTACCACCACCTAATTTTTTCAGCAGGTTATTGAATACCTCTTCAATATCTGGCGGTGATTGCTCCTGATTTTTATTGTCTCGCGCTCCCCAGCCATTTTCATTTTGCTTATCTGATGAATTATCTGACTGTTTTGGACCGCTGCTCTGTCCCGGTTTACCCCAAGGATCTTGATCTGGACCGTTTTGCGACATTACGTTCTCCATTTGTCTAAAAATTTTAATGAGTTTATCGAAATAAATGGGGTTAGTCTATGAAAATACAAGTGGCGAATCAAGTTTTATAAAATAAAAAATCCTTGAATATTTTCAAGGATTTTCTTTTATTCATTTACTTGGTAAATCAAGGATTTTTTTATATTTTTTTCGAGTAATTTTTTTCCATTCCAGTGATAAAAGTGCGGTTGAATTTTTGACTGATTTATAAATCCTGCAAAGTAAAAAGGCAATTCATCCGTAAAGAGCAACGCACCTTTCGGGCAATAATCTGAAAAGATCTGCAGTTGTTCTGGCAAATGCGTCACACTTGATAACTTCACTATTCCTACGCCTTGTGATTTCAATACAGCTTCACGCAAACACCAACAACGATAAAAAGCCAGGTCTGCATCAGGCTGTTTAGCAAACCATTCTTGTTCTGCTTGTGGCGCAAAATGAGCCATGAGCGCAGAAAAATTCCGTTTTTTTGAAAATTCAATATCAATACCGACCGCACTTTTTTCTGATTCATTAATATGTAGCAATACGGTGACCCAATCATCAGAGTGACTCATATTAAAATCAATATTCTCGACGAGAAATTGTGGTCTGCCACTTTGTGTACGATAAATTCGCTCTAAAAGTGCGGTTGATTTTTCTGCTGTTTTTAACAACTGCCAAAGTAAAAAATGTGCCAATCGACGACATTGATGTCGTTGTGTTATCCGAGAATTTCCCTTCGGTTCCGTATGCAAATTCTCAGGGACTAGTTCCCTAGGAATTTCATCAAAAGGAAAAGGTTGTTGAATATTGGCGTAGGCAATAAAAGCTGTCATAAAAATAATGAATAAACATGCAAATTTGATTGCATTATAAAAGGAAATCCACCGCACGCCAACATAAGCTAAAACTCACCAAAGCAAGGTGTTAGGTTGAAACTGTGAGCGGTTTCACAGATTTTTCTCTTTAAATACGTTACATTTCAAAAAAGTAATCACAGGAGGTTCTATGTTTAAACAACTTCAACAAGTCGGTAAGGCATTCATGTTACCAATTGCTATTTTGCCTGCTGCCGGCCTTTTACTCGGGATCGGTGGGGCACTTTCCAATAAAGCAACAATGCAAGCTTATCCAATTTTAAATAATGAGGCGCTGCAAGGCCTGTTTCAGATTATGTCTGAAGCTGGTAGCGTGGTGTTAAGGATGTCAAAGCCGTTGATAAAGCCACATTAAAAAATTAGGCGCGATTGATGTGTTTGAAGTCGGTGGTAGCGTACAGGCTATTTTCGGTGCTAAAGCCGTACTCTATAAGAGTGAAGTAAATCAAATCTTAGGAAAAGAAGATTAATTCCTAAAAATAAAGGGCGTTTATCCCGCCCTTTGAGTGACAAAATAAAAGTGTGGTCAAAATCAACCGCACTTTTTTATTATTTCAACAAATATACACGTAATTGTGCAAAATCGTCATCCATTTCATCAGAAAGTAATGGCAATTTATTATGTTTATCCAACGCTTCTGGCAATGGAAGATCGAGCGAAAGAATACGCTCCACAGACTCTTTAAATTTCGCAGGATGTGCCGTACATAAGAAAATACCGGTTTCATCCGCTTTAAGTTGGTCTTTCAATACTTGATAGGCGATCGCACCGTGTGGTTCACATAAATAACCTTTTGCATACATCGCTTTTAAAGTATCTTCTGTTTCGCCATCGCTTAACATACCTGAACCTAAATCACTTAAATTCCAGCCATTGCGTTTGAATAGTTCTTCTACACGCGGCCAGTTGTTCGGACGACTGACATCCATCGCATTAGAAAGCGTGGCTACAGTCGCTTTAGGTGCCCAGTTACCTGATTCTAAATAACGCGGCACGGTATCATTCGCATTGGTTGAAGCAATAAAGCGTTTAATTGGTAAACCTAATGTTTTTGCGATTAATCCCGCAGTTAAGTTTCCGAAGTTACCACTTGGTACGGAAACTACGACATTATCACGTTTTTCTTTTGGTAATTGCGCGATCGCTTCAAAGTAATAACAAACTTGCGCTAATAAACGGCTAATATTAATGGAGTTTGCTGAGTTTAGACCAATTGCTTGACGTAGTTCAGTATCATCAAACGCTTGTTTGACTAACGCTTGGCAGGCATCGAAATCGCCATTAATCGCAACAGTGCGGATATTCCCACCTAAAGTACAGAATAGTTTTTCTTGTAATGGGCTGATTTTGCCTTTTGGATATAAAATCACCACATTGATATTTTCCAACCCGTAAAATGCGTGGGCAACGGCTGCGCCAGTATCACCAGATGTTGCTGTTAAAATGGTGATTTTACCATCACCACGCACAGCAGCGAGCGCCTGCGCCATAAAACGACCACCAAAGTCTTTAAATGCTAAAGTTGGTCCATGAAATAATTCAAGGGCATAAATATTGTCTTCCACTTTTTCTAATGGTGCAGTAAAGGTGAATGCATTTTTCACCATCGCATCTAAAGTGGCTTTCGGTAATTCTTCACCGATTAATGCACCAAGAATTTTTTGGCTACGTTCAACCAATGGTAAGGCTAATAACTCGTCAATATTGGTTAAAGCGGGAATCGTTTCTGGAAAGAATAAACCTTGATCTTTGCCAAGTCCTTGACGTACTGCTTGCGCAAAATTTACTTGTTCTTCGGGGTGTTTAATGTTGTACAAATTCATTGTATATCCGTTAATTATAGAGTTTTAATAAAATGGTATTCCCCTCTTAATAAGAAGAGGGGAAGATGATTGACTGCTTAACCTAGCTCTCTCGCGCCATCATTATCAACCTTACAAACATGAACAAAGCCTTCATTGTTTTGTAAATAATGATTTTCTAAATAAGTCGCCAGTTTTGTTGCCGTTTGTAAATCGGGTGCAATGGAGAAAATCGTTGGACCAGAACCTGAAATTCCCGTCGCTAATGCGCCTAAATCACGAGTAGCTTGTTTCACTTCTGCGAAATTTGGTAATAAAGCCTCACGATAAGGTTCTGCAATCACATCTTTCATCATCATCGCTGCAAGGTTTTCTTGATGCGTGTGACATGCGTGCACAAAGCCACCTAAATGACGACCATGAGAAATTACATCCTGACGCGTATAGCTTTTCGGTAAAATTGCACGCGCTTCAGCGGTTGAAACCTCAATGCCTGGATAAGCTAAGACCCAATACCAATTATCAAAAAATGGCAGTTTTTGGCAAATGTTACCGAGGGATTGTACCATAAATTGCACACCGCCTAGGTAACAAGGTGCCACATTATCATAATGGATCGAGCCTGAAATACGCCCCTCTAGCTCTCCCATCATCTCTAACAATTCCATTTTTGAGAATGGTTCATCGTGGAATTTATTTAATGCCACTAATGCAGCCACGATAGAGCACGCACTTGACCCCAAGCCCGAACCAATCGGCATATTTTTCTCAAGGGTCAAACGCAATGGTTTGACTCTCATATTGCGTAATTTTAATTGCTCACTAAACAGCACATAGGCCTGATACACGATATTTTTTTGCGGCTCTTTTGGCAATTTACGCACAAAATAGCCCGCACTTTCGAGCTCAAAGCCACTTGGAATAGACTCAATCTGTACAACATCACCTAATAACGAACCATCAATCGGTGAAATGGCTGCACCTAACGTGTCAAACCCTACACTAATATTTGCACTCGATGCCGGCGCATAAATTCTTAACATGTTATGTCCTTTTTAGTGGTGTAATGTTCTTAAAATATCCGCAAAGATACCCGCTGCAGTCACGGCATTACCCGCACCGTAACCGCGTAATAACAACGGAATTGGTTGATAATACCGAGTGTAAAATGCAAGGGCATTTTCACCATCTTTCACCTTATACAATGGATTATTTTGATCCACCGCGATGATTGACACTTTGCAGTGGCCATCTTTAATTTGTCCTACGTAGCGCAATACTTTGCCTTCCGCTTTCGCGGCTTCAACGCGTGCTTTAAATTCCGCATCTAATTGTGGCAACATCGCCATAAATTCATCAGCTGATTTGCCTTCAGAGAAGCCTTTCGGTAACACGCCTTCCACTTCCACATCGGAAAGCTCAAGTTCTAGACCCGCTTCACGCGCTAAAATAAGCAATTTACGTGCCACATCTTGACCCGATAAATCATCACGAGGATCTGGCTCTGTAAAGCCTTTTTCACGTGCAAGTGCGGTCACTTCTGAAAGAGAAAGTCCTTCTTCTAATTTACCGAAGATGAAAGAAAGTGAGCCCGACAAAATGCCTTCGAAATACTCAAGCTCATCACCCGCTGCCAATAAATTCTGTAAGTTTTCGATAACCGGTAAGCCAGCGCCTACGTTGGTTTCGTACAGGAATTTATGTTGGCTTGCTTGTGCATTGCGACGTAATTCGTGGTAATAGGCTAATTCACGCGTATTCGCTTTTTTATTTGGGGTTACCACATGGAAGCCTTCTTTTAATGCGCGCGCATAAAGCCCAGCGACCGATTCAGCTGTTGTACAATCTACGAAGACTGGGTTCACTACGTGGTGTAATTTAATGAAAGATAACAAAACATCGAAATCAGAAGGTTGGGTCGCATTTTCAAGATCCACTTTCCAATTATCTAAATTTAATCCGTTTTCATCTAAAAGCATTTTGGTTGAATTCGCTAACGCACAAACTCGGATTTCAATGTCCTTCTTTGCAAGATACTCTTTTTGCTGCTTGATTTGCTCAATCAACTCGCCGCCAACACCACCTACACCGACTAGAAACATATCAACAACTTTTTTGTTATTAAAAAGCGCTTGGTGAGTGGCTTTCACAGCTTCAATCGCTTTATT
Organism: Haemophilus parainfluenzae; assembly: GCF_003253005.1. Taxonomy (GTDB): domain Bacteria; phylum Pseudomonadota; class Gammaproteobacteria; order Enterobacterales; family Pasteurellaceae; genus Haemophilus_D; species Haemophilus_D parainfluenzae_M. The sequence continues at coordinate 200,390 of NZ_QEPZ01000001.1, forward strand.
TTGCGCCACTACCGCTGAAATTGAACGCTCAGAAGAACCCTGTGCAATTGCGACTAAGCTGATATTCGCTTGTGCCAATGCAGAGAAGAAACGAGCCGCGATACCTTTAGCTTGTTTCATACCATCACCTACAACTGAAATGATAGAAAGATCTTTTGCAACTTCAATAGGTTCTAAGTCATGCGCTTTTAATTCTGTCGCAAACTCTTGTTCTAAAACCGCTTTTGCTGCATCCGCTGATTTCACTGGTACACAGAAACTAATGCTGTATTCAGAGGACGATTGCGTAATTAAAATAACTGAAATACCGGCTTTTGACATCGCTGAAAATACACGCGCAGCCATCCCCACCATACCTTGCATACCAGGACCTGAAACATTGAACATTGCCACGTTATCAAGGTTAGTAATCCCTTTTACCTGTAACCCTTCAGATTTCACATGACCATCAATTATTGAACCTGGTGCAGATGAATTACCGGTATTTTTAATCACACAAGGGATTTGTTTTGGTAATAATGGACCAATTGTACGTGGATGGATCACTTTCGCGCCAAAATAAGAAAGCTCCATCGCTTCACGGTAAGAAAGGCTTGGTAATAAACGAGCATCTGGCACTAAACGTGGGTCACAAGTATAAACGCCATCTACATCAGTCCAAATTTCACAAACAGACGCATCTAAACAAGCGGCTAAACAGGCGGCTGAATAATCAGAACCATTACGGCCTAATAACACTAATTCACCTTTATCATTACATGCGGTAAAACCAGCCATTAAAACGACTTTATCTTTACCGATACTTTTCGCATCAACGCGTTTTGTCGATTCGTCAATATCAACTGAAGATTCTAAGTAACCACCTTGTGCTAATAATTGCTTAACTGGATCAACAATGTGAACACTGTATCCACGCGCTTCAAACCACGCTTTCATCATCGCAATCGATAATTTTTCACCACGACAGTCAATAGTTGCTTTAACTTTATCTTCTACTTTGCCAGCTTGGCGGATTTCTTCTAATAAGCCTTTAATTTGAGCAAATTCTGCATCAATGAGGGCTTTAGTACCAGCAAGATCAAATTTATTATTTTCAGCGTGTAAACCATTAATGATGTTATAGAAAATCTCAATGGCTTCGTTAAAGTGGGTATCAGTAGGTTGGTTTAATGCGGCTTTTTCAGAGAGGGCAACAAGATGGTTAGTAATTTTTGCAGGAGCAGATAAGACACCAGCCGCCTGCTCTTCCAAATGAGCTTTTTCGATTAATTGAGCCGCTTGCGAGAAACGCTCAGGGTTGGCTAATGAAGTGCCACCAAATTTTAATACGCGCATGATAATATCCTCAGATGTTGTGATTTTTAAATACTAAAAAACCCGCACTAGACTGAATGCGGGTTTTCTTGATCCTGTTTGTTACGCACTAACCCGCCCCATTAATGGTCGTAATGGTCATAATAATGGTGGTAATCGTGAAAGTGCGGTTATTTTTCATTGTGTTTTAACCTTGAAAAAAAAGATGTGTTTAGAAATACCGAAAAAGCGCGGGCTTGTCAAACACAAAATTGAAAAAATGAAGATTTTTTCTAAAAATCATCGCTTTGGTGTAGAATAAAGAGAGTTTCACATTGGTCAGGAAGGGAATTATGACAATTAAACAAGCACTCGAAACCATCCATCAAAAAATCCAAGATGCCACTCAACTCGCTCACCGCCCAGAAAGTGCGGTCACTTTATTAGCAGTTTCTAAAACGAAACCCAATGAAGCGATTTTAGAAGCCTATCATGCAGGACAAAAAGCATTTGGGGAGAACTACGTTCAAGAAGGTGTCGATAAAATTCAGTATTTTGAAGCACAGAATATTCAGCTTGAATGGCATTTTATTGGCCCATTGCAATCCAATAAAACGCGTCTTGTGGCTGAACATTTCGATTGGATGCAAACGCTAGAACGAGCCAAAATTGCCGATCGTTTAAATGAACAACGCCCTGCCAATAAAGCTCCGCTGAATGTTTTAATTCAAATTAATATCAGTGATGAAGCGAGTAAATCAGGCATTCAACCAAGTGAAATGATTGAGCTTGCAAAACACATTGAAAATCTACCGCACTTACGTTTACGTGGATTAATGGCTATCCCTGCTCCAACAGACAATATTGCAGAACAAGAAGCGGCTTTTAGCCAAATGGAACAATTATTTGAGCAATTGAAAGTCGCTTTCCCTCATCAACAAATTGATACGCTTTCGATGGGAATGACCGATGATATGCAAACTGCCATTAAATGTGGCTCAACCATGGTACGTATTGGTACAGCCATTTTTGGGGCGAGAGATTATTCGAAAAAATAATGAATAGAAAATAAAAAAGCGGTCAAAATTGACCGCTCTTTTTTATCTGGATTTAATTAAACTTCTTCGCTCTTTTCAGAGAAACGTTCAATCTTCGCACCTAAGCAACGAAGTTTATCTTCAACGTGTTCATAACCACGATCGATGTGATAAATACGATCAACAATGGTTTCACCACTTGAGATACAACCTGCTAAGACAAGGCTGATTGATGCGCGTAAATCTGTTGCCATCACTTCTGCACCAGAAAGATGCTCAACACCATGACACACTGCAGTATTACCTTCAATCTCAGCTTTACCACCCATACGAATTAATTCTGGAATATGCATAAAGCGGTTTTCAAAGATGGTTTCAGTGATGATACTTGTACCTTCTGCCACCATGTTTAACAAAGTGAACTGAGCTTGCATATCGGTTGGGAAACCTGGGTGTGGTGCAGTACGAATATTAACAGCTTTTGGACGATTGCCATGCATATCCAAGGTAATGCTATCTTCTGTGACTTCAACTTGTGCACCCGCTTCACGAAGTTTATCAATTACCGCATCCATGGTATCCGCTTTGGTATTTTTACATACCACGCGACCACCAGAAATAGCACCTGCAATTAAGAATGTACCAGTTTCAATACGATCTGGCACAATGCTGTGCTCGCAACCAGTTAAACGTTCAACACCTTCAATAACAATATGATCCGTACCTGCACCTGTAATTTTAGCGCCCATTTTGTTGAGAAAATCTGCCGTATCAACAATTTCCGGCTCGCGAGCAGCGTTTTCAATAATTGTTGTACCTTTTGCAAGCGTTGCAGCCATCATGATAGATAAAGTTGCACCAACGCTCACTTTTTCCATCACAATACGTGTACCCACAAGACGATCTGCGACAACTGCTTTTACATAACCTTCATCAAGTTCAATCGTTGCACCGAGTTTTTCTAAGCCACTAATGTGAAGATCGACTGGACGTGCACCGATAGAACAACCGCCCGGTAAAGAAACTTGACCTTGATTAAAGCGAGCCACCAATGGTGCTAATGCCCAAATAGAAGCACGCATGGTTTTTACTAATTCATACGGTGCAACGAAGTGATCAATTTTAGAACAATCTAATAATACTGCACCTTCAGCATCACGCTCTGCCACAACGCCAAGTTTACGTAAGATTTTTAAAGTGGTATCAATATCTTTTAGTTCTGGTACATTTGTTAATTTAACTGGCTCAGTTGCCAAAATTGCGGCAAAAAGAATAGGAAGTGCAGCATTTTTTGCACCAGAGATGGTTACAGTACCACTTAAGCGAGATTGCCCGCCATAAACACGAAATTTTTCCATAGAAAATCCTAGCTTGCTTGATGTAATAGACGATCCATTTTCCACTTTGCAGTGGTATAGGTTTTAATGGTTAAAGCGTGAATTTCGCCAGTTTGGAAATAAGGCATTAATGGCGCGTAGATGGTTTGTTGCTGCTTTAATTTAGAAAGTGCTGAGATCTCATCACTCACTACAATCACACCAAAGTGTGCATTTTCACCTTGAGCATAAACTTCATCTACATTCAGGCTTTCTTTTAAAATACGTTCAATTTCTTGCAGTTCCATTAGGATTTCCGTTTTAATGATGATCAATAAAAGTGCTAATCCAATGAGATAAATTCACTAAATCAGCAAGGGTTAATAACTGTTCTGGAGGGTTTATCAACCGCACTTTTTTATTTGGTAACTGCTCACAATCATGTAAAAAATCACACAATAATGCAAAACCGGCAGAATCAATTCGATTGATTTCAGTTAAATCAAATTCAATGAGACTTTGATTGTTTTGCTTTTCTGATAAAAAAGAAGCACGTTGTTGCCATAATGGTAACAACGTGTTGCGGGATAGCTCCCCCGATAATTGGAGGGCTATCTTATCATTATTTTGGATTAAATCCCACTTTAACGCAGTCATTCGCTTATTTGCTCAATGTCACGGGTGCTGCGGCAGATTTTTGAATTTGAGCTGTTAAAGCATCAATACCTTGTTGACGTAAAATACCGCTCCATTCGTTTTGTTTGGTGACAACCATACTCACGCCTTCTGCAACCATGTCATAAGCTTGCCATTCGCCAGTTTTACTGTTTTTACGCCATTTGAAATCTAATTTGATTGGCGCTTGTCCACCATTTTGCATGATGTTTACACGAATGCTTACAAGGTTTTTGTCACCTACTTCTTTAGCCGGTTCAATTTGAATATTTTGATCGGTGTAAGCGGTTAACACTTGTGCGTAAGCTTGTTCGATAAAATCGCTAAATGCTTTAAAGAATTTATCACGTTGTTCTGGTGTGGTTGACTTAAAATACGAACCCAACACTAAAGAACCTGCATAGTTTACTTGCACGTAAGGTAATAAATCATTACGCACGATAGTACGTAAATAGTTTGGATCCTTTTTAATTTTTGCCTGATTGTTTTTGATATCGGCAAATAACTTATCTGATGCTTGTTGCATCAACACATAAGGGCTCGTTTCTGCACGTACAGTTTGAGTCACAAAAAGTGCAGTCACTGCAAATGCCATTACGCTAAACCATTTTTTAAACTGAGTAAATTTCATCATAAATCTCCTAAATAAAGATTATTATTTGGCTTCAGGTTCTGCTTTGTCAGCATTGCCATCGGCTTTTTTATCACCGTAAAGGAATTGGCCGATTAAATCTTCCAACACCATTGCGGATTTTGTGTCTTGAATTTGGCTACCGTTTTTTAACATCGCGGTTTCACCATCATCAAAACCCATCGTTAAGGCGATATATTGTTCGCCCAATAATCCCGATGTTTTGATCGATAACGAACTATTTTCCGGAATTTCTTTATATTCTTCATTAATCGCGATACTGACTTTTGGTAAGTAAGATTTTTCGTCTAACGTAATGTCAGATACGCGACCAATGACCACCCCACCAAGTTTAAGTGGTGCACGGACTTTTAGTCCACCAATATTGTCAAAAGTTGCAGTCACTGTGTAAGATTTTGTTTCACCAAAACCTTGTACGTTTGCTACACGTAAGCCTAAAAACACTAACGCGGCGATACCAAGTAGTAAAAATAAGCCTACCCAAAATTCATATTTAATTGTTTGTCGCATAAAAATACCCTTTTAGCCTGCCCCAAACATAATGGCAGTTAAGATGAAATCGAGCCCAAGTACCACAAGTGATGCGTGGACAACCGTTCTGGTTGTGGCTTGACTGATACCTTCAGATGTTGGAATACAATCATAACCATTGAATAACGCAATCCACACCACCGCAATGGCGAAAAATACGCTTTTAATAAATCCATTTAGAATATCATAGCTCCAGCTGACAGCATTTTGCATCACTGACCAGAAGCTACCTGCATCCACACCTTTCCAATCCACGCCAACAAGCGAGCCGCCCCAAATACCAATCGCGGTAAAGAGAATCGCAAGAATTGGCATCGCAATCACGCCCGCCCAAAAACGCGGTGCAATCACACGACGTAGTGGATCGACTGCCATCATTTCAAGGCTAGAAAGTTGTTCTGTGGCTTTCATTAAGCCAATTTCAGCCGTTAACGCTGAACCCGCACGACCCGCAAATAAAAGTGCGGTCACTACTGGGCCTAATTCACGTAATAAAGACAGTGCCACAAGTTGTCCAAGGCTGGTTTCAGCAGAAAAATCCACCAAGACCACATAGCCTTGTAAGCCTAACACCATCCCAATAAATAAACCTGAAAGCAGGATAATTAATAAAGACTGTACACCTAATACGTACAACTGCTTCACTAATAAAGGAAAATGTTTGCGAATTTGTGGCTTACCGACTAACGCACCAAACAACATAAAGCCTGATCGGCCTAATGCACGGAAAAATTTGATTACGCTTCGTCCAAGTGAAGAAATCATATCAACGATCATTTAAATAATTCCTCCACATAATCTTTTGCTGGATAATGGAATCTCACCGGTCCATCCGCTTCGCCTTTTAAGAACTGCACCACTTGAGGATCTTGGCTAGCAAGCAGTTGCTCTGATGTTCCTTCGGCGATCACATGCTTATCCGCAATAATATAGGCATAATCTGCAATACTTAATATTTCATTCACATCATGAGAAACCACGATAGACGTTAAGTTCAGCGCTTCATTCAAGCGTTTAATTAAACTCACGATTACGCCCATGCTGATTGGATCTTGCCCTGTAAACGGCTCATCAAACATAATTAAATCAGGATCAAGTGCAATCGCTCGAGCCAATGCGGCACGACGCGCCATCCCACCAGAAAGCTCCGAAGGCATCAAATCTGCTGCACCACGTAAGCCCACCGCTTCTAATTTCATCAACACAATTTGACGAATTAGACTTTCCGGCAAACGGGTATGCTCGCGAATCGGAAATGCCACGTTATCAAACGTGGAAATATCCGTAAATAAAGCGCCTGATTGGAATAACATTCCCATGCGTTTACGTACTTCGTAAAGCTCGCGATTTGAAAGACGACAAATATCTTGTCCATCAAACAAAATCTCGCCTTGTTCAGGATACAACTGACCACCAATTAATTTCAGCAGCGTGGTTTTCCCGATCCCTGACGGCCCCATAATGGCCGTAATTTTACCCTGTTGGACTTTCAAATTCAGGTTATCGTAAATCACACGCTCACCTCGTTTAAAGGTCAGGTTTTTGACTTCGATTAGATTTTTATTCATTAAAATCTCATTGGTTTTACAAGAGGATATTTATTTTCCTCTCACGTTAAAAAAGTGCGGTCGTTTTGACTGCTATTTTTGTGAAAGGTTCAAGCGGCGTTTTAATAACGTCGTGAAGCCACGTAATAACACAAAAATTAATGACAACACATAAATAGGTAAATTACCCAGTGCAGCATAAGGCGTTTTGCCTTCTGTTGGCACCATTTTATGGGTCAGCGTTGTTTCCTCAAATTGAGGTGCTTGTGCTTCAATATTACCCTTTGAATCAATAAACACTGAAATCCCTGTATTGGTTGCACGAATTAATGGCTTACCTAATTCTAGCGCACGCATTCTAGCCATTTGTAAATGCTGCCAAGGGCCAATGCTATCACCAAACCATGCATCATTGGAAATAGTCAGCAAATAATCAGTTTCTTTTTTCAGATTTTCACGAAGTTGCTCACCGAAAATAATTTCATAACAAATAGCCGGTGCAAAAGCATGTTGTTTTGCCATAAAAGATGGCTGTACCGCATCACCACTTTGGAACGCAGACATTGGTAAATTAAATACCGAGTTAAGTGGACGTAACAAACTTTCTAACGGCACGTACTCACCAAATGGCACGAGATGATGTTTGCTGTAACGATTTTTTGTCGTTAATTCATAAGGAAAATCTGGATTCCCGGCCGTCACAATGGAATTCAATAATTTACCGCTTTGCTCATCACGATATACGGTGCCAATCATCACTTCCGTGTTTTTCTCTTTCGCAACTTTATCTAAAGCTTCAAAAAATGGCGTAATCGCATTTTCAAGAGTCGGTAATGCCGACTCGGGCAAAATAATTAAATCAGACTTGCCTAAATGCGCCAAAATTTGTTTTTGATAGATATCTACCGTGGCATAAAGATATTCAGGATCCCATTTTAAATTTTGCTCAATATTGCCTTGTGCAAGCGTGACGGTTAGCCCTTTATCTTCTTTGGGTTGAACAAAACTCACCTTACCGGCATAAGCACTTAATCCACCCACAACCAATAATAGCAATGCATTCACACTGACTAAATTCAATTGTTTTTTCGATAGTGCAAAAATAAGATTAAAAATGACCGCACTTGCCCAAACGGTAAAGAATGTCATCCCCGTGACACCAAAGATCGGCGCAATACCGAAAAATGGACTATCAATTTGGGTATAACCAAATTGTAACCAAGGAAAGCCAGTAAATACCCAACCGCGCAAGAATTCAGTCAATGTCCAAATCGCGGCAAAAATGACCGCACTTTGCACCTGAAAACACTGCACTAAATAAGTAAAAAGCATTGGATAAAGTGCAAGGTAAGCCGAAAGCAAGCCCACCAAGAGATAACTTACACCAAGGGAAGCACCACCAAATTGATGAATGCTGACATTTAACCAACTTACACCAAAACAGAAAAAGCCCATCGACCACAAAAAAGTAGCAAAAAGTGCGGTTGATTTTTTGGCATTTTTTGCCACAAAAAGCAATCCACCCAACGATACGTAGGCTAATCCCCAATAATCAAACGGCGAAAAGGCAAACACGCCAATCACCCCTGAAATCAGGGCTATAAGATAAACGACTAATTTATTCATTTTATCAATACTACAAAAAAATATTCCCCCTCTTCAGCAAAGAGGGGGCTAAGAATACGGTCAAATTGAGCAACCTACTCAGCTTGTTCTTCCACGCCTTCCATATCCGATAAATGCTCATCTGGCACGGTTACGCGTACCTGAATTAAACGACGACTATCGGCAGAAGTCACCTTAAACTGAATATTTTCTAAGGTAATTTCTTCACCTCGCTTAGGCAAATAGCCAAAGGCTTGCATAATTAAACCGCCAATGGTATCCACTTCTTCATCATCAAAATGCGTATTAAATTGCGCATTAAAATCATCAATATCCGTTAGCGCGCGCACCGCATAAGTATGACGAGAAAGCTGACGAATATCTGCGACATCTTCCTCATCGAACTCGTCTTCAATATCACCCACAATTTGTTCGAGAATATCTTCGATGGTCACCAAACCTGATACCGCACCGAACTCATCTACCACAATCGCCATATGGAAACGTTCAGAACGAAATTCTTTTAGCATACGATCGACACGTTTACTTTCCGGCACGATCACAACAGGACGTAATAACTTGGAAAGTTTGAACTCCTCCGCATCTTCACGTAAAAACTTGAGTAAATCTTTCGCGTGTAAAATACCTTCAATATTATCGCGATCATCTGTATCTGCAATCACTGGAAAGCGAGAGTGCGCCGATTCAATAATCGTGTTTAAGCACGCATCAAGATCTTGATTAGACTCAATAAATACAATTTGCGAGCGAGGAATCATGATATCGCGTACACGAAGCTCAGCGATTTCCATTACCCCTTCAATCATCTCGCGAGTGTTTTGATCGATTAAATCGTTTTGTTCTGAATCGCGAATCACTTCCACGAGTTCTTCACGGTTTTTCAGCTCACCTTGGAAAAAGCGGCCAATAAGTGATTGGAAAAAAGATTTTTTAGTTGTTTCAGTTTGATTACTCGAATGTTCTTCGTTCATAAAATTAAATGTGTTACTGTCGGATTGACTGCGTAAAAAGTAGCACATTTTGACAAAAATCGCAAAAAACTTAAGCTAAATGGCTGAAAATAAAGTGCGGTTAAAAACACAATAGTTTTTAACCGCACTTCAATTTTAACTGTTGTTATGATTCCTTCTGCAGGTAGAAGGAGCTTCCATAACTCACGCTTATTTATAAGCATCCTCTGAATCAATAATTTCTACGTAGTTCGGATCTGGTATTGGTTTTTGTATGAACGCCAACCATCTTTCTAAAAGGTAAGTTAGTTTCTTACGAGGGATTAAATACTCTGTATGCTCGCTTTCATCATCAATTTCATCGCATTTATCTAGAAGATCGAAACCCAATTTAACCCTATTATGATCGATAAAGGCATCAAAAGCTTCCGTGCCGATATATTTCCATGTGAGTTCTGAATTTTTTAAATCATCTAAAACAAGACGAACAATATCTATATCATTTAATGTTAATATATATGTGGCTATAGCTCTTCTTGCATTGTCTGACGAATCTTTAGCTACACACCTAGGCGCTAGTTTGCCAGAAGAATCACAATATCCAAATTCAATTGAATCAACAATTTCTATGTAGTTCGGTTCTGTTATTGGTTTTTGTATGAATGCCAACCATCTTTCTAAAAGATAAGTCAGTTCCTTACGAGGGATTAAATACTCTGTATGATCTCTTTCATCATCAATTTCATCATATTCATCGTATCCATCTAAAAGATCGAAACCCACTTTCACCCTATCATGATCGATATAGGCATCAAAAGCTTCCGTGCCGATATATTCCCATGTGAGTTCTAAATTTTTTAAGTCATCTAAAACAAGGCGAACAATATCTATCTCATTTAATGTTGATATATATGTAGTTATAACACTTGAATCAAATAACGAATCCTTAGTTGCACAGATAGGAGCTAGCTTGCCAAAATAATCATAATATCCAAATTCAACTATCATTATTGTCCTCTTATAGGATAAATACTTAGAACATTTTACTTATTGTCTAATGAATTAATCCATTTATTAAAAAACACAATTTGTTCATCTACGGAAGAAGTTAGTTCACTATCTTCAGGAGAAAAAATAAAAACTAAATCTTCAAATGTAGCTTGTTTACCAAGTTTGTATTCATATACTTTTACAGCTTTTCCCATCTGTAGTAGCATGCGCGATGGATAAGCATTTCGTTTATATCCTTTACAATGTAACAATATATCAGGATATTGTTTTTTTAATCTAGATAAACAATCCCAAAAATTATCCTCTACAATACAAATTTTCATATCAAAACATTCAAAGGATATTTGGCATTGATCATTATCAACATATCCAAAATAAACAGGGAAAAATCCTGCATTACTTCCTTTAGATATTTTAAGCATCGTTTTTTCAAAGGCGCTTTTCATTTATAATTTTTCACCTCTAGTAAAATATTACGAATTAAATACAATTAATGTATTTTTTATACATTTTATGTAATTACATATAAACAAAGTGCGGTTAAAAACACAATAGTTTTTAACCGCACTTTCAGAGATTACCTATTTAAACCTAAATTCTGTCCACTGGTAATACCGCTCACCTGCTTTTTGAATACCGCCATAATTTTGCCATTCGGGGTGGTTAGGGGTATCGGGAAGGCATTGAGTTTCAAGTGCGATGCCACTGAAATCTTGATAAGTGCCACCTTTACGAGTTGGGATGCCTGCAAGATAGTTTCCCGTATATACCTGTAATGCTGCTTGGGACGTGAGCACTTCAAGGCTTAAATCTTCATTAGGGGAAGTCAATAATACACAAGGCTTTTGCCATGCTTTATTGACGATAAAAGAATGATCGTAACCTTTTGTCACCACTTGATCGCCTTGCTGAAAATCTTGTGCGATTGGTTTTGCAACACGAAAATCAAAGCTGGTATTCACCACATGCTTAAGTGGTGAATTTGGGATGCCTTCACCATCAACCGGTAAATAGAAATCCGCATTGAGGCGTAATGTATGATTTCGCACATCACTGCTCTGCTCCGCATTTTCCAAATTGAAATAAGCGTGGTTTGTTAAGTTCAGCGCGGTATCTTTATCGCTGTCTGCTTCGTATTCAATTTTTACACTATTTTCATCGGTCAGCGTGTAAATCACATTAGCTTGAACATTACCTTCAAAACCTTGATCACCATCGGGAGACACAAGGGAAAAACGCACAAAATTCTGACCGCACTCTTCCACCTTCCAACGGCGTTTATCAAAGCCTTCTTTACCACCATGTAATTGATGTTTGCCTTGATTAGCGAACAGCTGGATTGTTCGCTCACCTAATTCAAATTGGGCGTTAGCAATACGGTTCGCATAGCGTCCTACGCTTGCGCCCAAATAAGCAGTTTGATGAGGATAATCTTCCACTTTGCAGCCAAGTAACACTTCTCGCAACTCACCATTCACAGGGACTTTACAAGAAAGCCAAGTGGCTCCCCAATCCATAAATTGCACGATCATGCCATTTGAATTGGTGAGTTGAACAAGTTGATAAGGCTGTCCATCTGGTGCATTGAACGCCGTTTTTTCTAGCATAGACTCACTCCTTGTGAGGCTGTGCAAACGTAGAAATCTTCTTTTAACCCCGTTTGTTTTTCATAATTATCGGCAATAATTTTACGCACTTCTTCAACTTTATCATGAGGTGCAAGGGCAACAATGCAACCACCGAAACCACCGCCAGTCATTCTCGCACCACCGGTTTTACCAATCACTAATTGAGCAAGTTCAACAAGATAATCGATTTGTGGCACGGTAATCTCAAAATCATCACGCATGGACTCGTGAGATTGCCCCATTAATTCGCCTAATTTTGTTAAATCGTTATGTTTTAAGGCTTCAACCGCATCAAGTACGCGTTGGTTTTCAGTCACCACATGACGTGCACGTTTAGCCACTAAAGCATTAAGTGCGGTCAATTCTGCTTCTCTTTTTTGGAATTCTTCTACTGACACATCACGTAATGCTTTCACGCCAAAGAACTCTGCGGCCTTTTCACATTGCCAACGGCGTGTATTGTATTCACCCGTCACCAAATCATGGGGTACATTTGAGTTCACAATAATAACAGCGACATCTTTCGGCACTGGCGTTGGCTGTGTTTCTAAGCTACGGCAATCAATCATTAAGAGATGCTCTTTTTGTCCTAAAGCGGAAATTAATTGATCCATGTTCCCGCAATTTGCGCCTACAAATTTGTTTTCAGCTTTTTGACCAATTAAAGCAATCTCTGTATGTGTTAAAGGTAAATCATTCAATTGTTGGCAGAACTTACCCGTCGCTACCTCAAGGGCAGCCGAAGAACTTAAACCAGAAGAATGTGGCACATTTCCAGAAATCACTAAATCAGCGCCTTGTTTAAATTGCGGGCAGCGTTCTTGAATAAATTTCACGACACCGCGCACATAATTCGCCCATTTTTGCTCACTTTGAGGGAAATCTTCATTAAGAGAAAAGGTATCCTCAAGATTAAGATCTGCGGCATAAACATTCCAAATATGATCAGCACGTTTTGATCCCGCAATGGCTGTACCATAATTGATCGCACAAGGCATCACAAAACCATCATTGTAATCCGTATGTTCGCCGATAATATTTACACGACCTGGTGCATACACGGTCAGTTCAGGTTGCTTGTTATATTTTTGCGTAAAAATGTGTTGGGATTTTTGGACTGGAGTCATATTATTTTCCTTTATCTTTCACACTCCCTCTTAACTCGAGAGAGAAATTATTGCTTAACGTTCTTTATAATGTACTTCGCTTAACGCACGTAATCTTTCTGCTGCTTGTTCAGCGGTGAGGTCACGTTGGCTTTCACCCAGCATTTCATAACCCACCATAAATTTACGTACTGTAGCTGAACGCAACAACGGCGGATAAAAATGCGCATGAAGCTGCCAATGTTCGTTATCTTCACCATTAAATGGTGCAGCATGGAAGCCCATTGAATAAGGGAAAGATGTTTCAAATAAGTTGTCGTATTTTGTTGCCAGTTTTTTCAATATCACGGCAAGATCTTTAGCTTGAGCCTCGGTTAATTCTGTTAAGCGTTTTACATGCACTTTAGGCAACAACAAGGTCTCAAATGGCCACACCGCCCAATAAGGCACCACCGCAACCCAATGTTCGGTTTCCACCACAATACGTTCTTTTTTCTCTAATTCTTTTTGAACGTAATCCACTAAAAGGACAGAACCATGCTTTTCATAATAATTCCGTTGAGCGACATCTTCACGTGCGACTTCATTCGGTAAAAAGCTGTTTGCCCAGATTTGTCCGTGCGGATGGGGATTGGAGCATCCCATTGCCGCACCTTTGTTTTCGAAAATCTGTACCCACTGATATTTTTGACCCAGTTCACGCAATTGCGCTTGCCACACTTTAATCACTTCTTCAATTTCAAGTGCGGTCAATAATGGCAATGTTTTACTGTGATCTGGCGAAAAACAAATAACACGGCTTTCACCACGAGCTTGGCTCATTTGGAAAAGCGGATCGGCTGATTGCTCTGGCGCTGGTGTATCTTCTAATAAAGCCGAGAAATCATTTTTAAATACATAAGGTTTATGGTAATCCGGATTAGGTTCGCCTGTGATACGTTTATTACGCGGGCAAAGATAACAATTTGGGTCGTGGCTTGGCTTTTGCTCCTCACTCACTTTTTCTTGTTGCCCCTGCCATGGACGTTTAGCACGATGTGGCGAGACTAAAACCCATTGGTCAATTAACGGATTATAACGACGATGCGGATGATCTGTCGGTTCAAATACGGTTTCGCTCATATTTTTGCTCCAAAATGTAAACGATTACAAAATTTTATTCATAAGATAACAAATTAAAAAAAATAAACCGTGATCATTATCACAAAATCAGGAAATAAGGCGCTAGTCCAATCTCTTTTTTGTGACGAATGTAGCATTTTTGAAAGTAACCGCTTTCAATTTTATTCAAATTTACTATGATAATTAGTATGAAAAAATGAATGAGAGCCCAGTTATGCCTACAATTCGAGATGTTGCTGAATTAGCTTGCGTGTCGGTTGCCACTGTTTCCCGGGTAATTAATCACTCTCCCTCCGTAAGTGAAAAAACCCGTTATTCAGTTCAACGCGCAATGGAGGTTTTAAATTATCAACCCAATGCAAACGCACAAGCTCTGGCGGTACAAAATACTGATACCATTGGCGTGGTGGTTACTGATGTAACGGATCCCTTCTTTGCTATCTTGGTCAAATCAGTCGATAAAGTGGCTGAAGAGCATCAAAAAACGATTTTGATTGGTATTGGATACCACCATGCAGAAAAAGAGCGTGAAGCCATTGATACCTTGCTGCGCAAGCGTTGTAGCTGTCTGGTCGTTCATTCCAAAGCCCTTTCTGACGAAGAATTACGTCATTATCTTGAAAATGTACCGGGTATGGTTGTGATTAACCGTGTGATTTCAGGTTATGAAAATCGTTGCGTCAGTCTTGATAACCGCCAAGGTACCTATCTCGCGACTGAAATGCTGATTCGTTATGGTCATAAGCACATCGCCTACATTGGATCTAATCACGGTATTTTAGATGAAACCGAACGTAAAGAAGGTTATTTGGCCGCTTTAAGAGATCATCATTTTCCTATTGTCGAACAAGCCATTGTACATAATTCGCCGGATTTTGAAGGCGGTGAAAAGGCGATGATTGATTTATTGAGCTACAACTCTAACTTAACAGCGGTTGTAGCCTATAATGACACGATGGCAGCGGGAGCAATTTCCGTTTTAAATGAAAACAATATCAAAGTGCCGAAACAGTTTTCCATTGTGGGCTTTGATGATATGCCAATTGCTCGATATTTGATTCCGAAGCTTACCACTATTCGCTATCCAATTGATTTAATGGCAAATTATGCGGCGAAACTGGCTTTGAGCTTAGTTGATTCGTCTATTGTTACACCGACTGTTGTCCAATTTAATCCAACCTTGGTGAGACATTTTTCTGTAGAAAATGCAATGAAACCGTGATGGAGATCACAAATTTAAACATTGCCATGTAATCGTTTTCATTTATGTGAGTTTGATCACAGATTAACAATTTTTATTTCGTTATGATGGATTCAGTTGCAATAGATGTACGCAACATTCCTCTATTGGGTATATAAAAATCAACAATAAAATCTCTTTCTCTAATAGGAGCGTTTTTATGAAAAAAACAGCAGTATTAAGTGCAGTCGCTTTAGCAATCGGTTTAGGTTCAGCAACGTCAGGTTTCGCAGCCGATAACCGTATTGGTGTTACCATTTATAAATATGATGACAACTTCATGTCATTAATGCGTAAAGAAATCGATAAAGAAGCGAAAGCGCTTGGTGGCATTGAGTTATTAATGAATGACTCTCAAAATGCACAATCTATTCAAAATGACCAAGTGGATGGTTTGCTTTCTAAAGGTGTAAAAGCTTTAGCGATTAACTTAGTAGACCCAGCAGCAGCTTCAACTGTTATCAAGAAAGCTAAACAAGATGACATTCCTGTTGTTTTCTTCAATAAAGACCCAGGTGCAAAAGCAATTGGTAGCTACGATCACGCTTACTATGTTGGTACAGACCCGAAAGAATCTGGTTTAATCCAAGGTGACTTAATTGCTAAACAATGGAAAGCAATGCCAGCCTTCGACTTAAACAAAGACGGTAAAATCCAATATGTATTATTAAAAGGTGAACCAGGCCACCCAGACGCAGAAGCGCGTACTAAATATGTGATTGAGCAATTAAATGCTAAAGGTATCCAAACCGAACAATTATTTATTGATACCGGTATGTGGGATGCGGCAATGGCTAAAGATAAAGTGGATGCATGGTTATCTAGCTCTAAAGCTAACGAAATTGAAATGATTATTTCAAACAATGACGGTATGGCGTTAGGTGCATTAGAAGCAACCAAAGCACACGGTAAAAAATTACCAATCTTTGGTGTGGATGCAT
Source organism: Haemophilus parainfluenzae (assembly GCF_003253005.1). GTDB lineage: Bacteria > Pseudomonadota > Gammaproteobacteria > Enterobacterales > Pasteurellaceae > Haemophilus_D > Haemophilus_D parainfluenzae_M. Next base: position 217,065 of record NZ_QEPZ01000001.1, read on the forward strand.
TACCAGAAGTGCTTCAATTAATTAAGAAAGGCGAAATTGCTGGTACTGTGTTAAACGATGGTGTTAACCAAGGTAAAGCAGTTGTTCAACTTTCTGCAAACCTTGCTAACGGTAAAGCAGCAACAGAAGGTACACAATGGAAATTAGAAAACCGTGTGGTGCGTATCCCTTATGTTGGTGTAGATAAAGATAACCTAAGTGAATTCTTAAAATAAGAAAATCTATTGCTTTTCTTTAATTTTAGGGGGAAAGGAAACCCAAATTCCCTTTCCCCCTTTTTGATGAGGTTGGATATGACAACTCAAACCCAAGACAGTGATGTACTACTGACAATGACGGATGTCAGTAAGTCTTTCCCCGGTGTAAAAGCCCTTGATCACGCCAATCTAACAGTTCGTTCTCACTCTGTTCACGCCTTGATGGGCGAAAACGGGGCGGGTAAATCTACATTATTAAAATGCCTCTTCGGAATTTATGCAAAAGACGAAGGTGAAATTTTATTCTTAGGCAAACCTATTGATTTTAAAACATCAAAAGAAGCCCTTGAAAATGGGATTTCAATGGTTCACCAAGAACTTAACTTGGTGCGTCAAACCAGTGTAATGGATAACCTATGGTTAGGTCGCTACCCACTTAAAGGTCCTTTTGTGGATCACGCCAAAATGTATCGTGATACCAAAGCGATTTTCGATGAATTGGATATTGATGTTGATCCAAAAGAAAAAGTGGCCAAACTTTCCGTTTCACAAATGCAGATGATCGAAATTGCGAAAGCGTTCTCTTATAACGCTAAAATCGTAATTATGGATGAGCCAACATCCTCACTTTCAGAAAAAGAAGTGGAACATCTTTTCAAAATTATTCAAAAATTAAAAGATCGCGGTTGTGGCATTATCTATATTTCACACAAAATGGATGAAATCTTCAAAATTTGTGATGAAATCACCATTCTTCGTGATGGTAAATGGATCAATACTGTTCAAGTTAAAGGCACCACCATGGAAGAAATTGTTTCAATGATGGTAGGCCGTGAATTAACACAACGTTTCCCTGAAAGAACTAACGTACCAAAAGAAATCACGCTTGAAGTGGAACATTTAACTGCGGCGAACCAACCTTCTATTCAAGATGTTTCCTTTAATTTACGCAAAGGTGAAATTTTAGGTATTGCAGGTCTTGTTGGTGCAAAACGAACCGATATTGTGGAAGCCATTTTTGGTGTACGCGAATTAAAAGAAGGGACGATCAAACTCAACGGAAAAATCGTGAAAAATCATACCGCACTTGAGGCGATTAACCACGGTTTTGCTTTGGTGACTGAAGAACGTCGTTCAACCGGGATTTATTCAAACCTAAGTATTGAATTCAACTCTTTGATTTCAAATATGAAATCTTACCTCACCCCATGGAAATTGCTCAGCAACAAAAAAATGGCGAGCGATACACAGTGGGTGATTGATGCGATGAACGTGAAAACACCTTCTCACAAAACAACGATTGGATCACTTTCTGGTGGTAACCAACAAAAAGTCATTATCGGCCGTTGGCTTTTAACCCAACCAGATATCTTAATGCTCGACGAACCAACTCGTGGTATTGATATTGGGGCAAAATTTGAAATTTATCAGCTCATTCAAGAACTCGCTAAAAAAGATAAAGGCATCATTATGATTTCATCAGAAATGCCGGAACTATTAGGCGTAACAGACCGAATTTTGGTCATGAGTAATGGTCGTGTTGCCGGCATCGTTGAAACGGCAAAAACGTCTCAAGAAGAAATTTTGCAACTTGCCGCAAAATATTTATAAATCATAAAGGAACAAATTATGAGTGCCTTACAAAAAAATAAATCATTCGATTTCTTAAAACAAAATGCGATTTATTTTGTGTTGTTGATTTTACTTGGCATCATCATCGCACAAGATCCAACATTCTTGAATGTTCGCAACTTTAGTAACATTTTAACTCAATCATCCGTCCGTCTCATTATCGCCCTTGGTGTTGCAGGCTTGCTAATCACTCAAGGTACCGACTTATCAGCCGGTCGCCAAGTAGGTTTAGCAGCGGTTATTTCTGCTACTCTCTTACAATCAATGGAAAACATGAACCGCGTGTTCCCGGATTTAGGTGAAATTCCTATTCCAGTAGTTATCCTGACTGTTTGTGCGGTAGGTGCTGTAATCGGCTTAGTGAACGGTTTAGTTATCGCTTATCTCAATGTAACCCCGTTCATTGCAACCATGGGTACCATGATCATCGCTTACGGTTTCAACTCACTTTATTATGATGGCGTAGGTGGCTCACCAATTGCAGGTTTCAGTGAATCTTTCTCTAACTTCGCACAAGGCTTCTTCAGACTTGGTTCGTTTAAATTATCCTACATCACTATTTATGCGGCGATTTGTGCATTCTTAGTTTGGGTAATGTGGAATAAAACACGCTTCGGTAAAAATATCTTTGCTATCGGTGGTAACCCTGAAGCCGCAAAAGTATCTGGCGTAAACGTAGCGCGTAACCTTGTTGTGATTTACATGATTGCTGGTATGTTCTATGCATTCGGTGGTATGTTAGAAGCAGGCCGTATCGGTAGTGCTACCAACAACCTTGGTTTCATGTATGAATTAGATGCGATTGCTGCCTGCGTAGTAGGTGGTGTATCTTTCGCCGGTGGTGTGGGTACTGTTATCGGCGTAATCACTGGTGTTATCATCTTCACCGTTATTAACTACGGTTTAACTTACATCGGTGTAAACCCTTACTGGCAATATATCATTAAAGGTAGCATTATCATCCTCGCGGTTGCTATCGACTCCTTAAAATACGCGAAGAAAAAATAATTAAAAACAACAATAAAAATAACCGCACTTTAGTAATAAAGTGCGGTTTTATTTTGGGGTAAATTCTTAAAACAAAAAAGCGAGCCTCTCAGCTCGCTTTTTTAATCGAATCGATTACTCGTATTCATCTAACCATTTCAACAAAATCGCTTCCAGAATACTCTCATTAGATTTCATTGGATCATCATCAAAATCGTCTAGTTCACAAATCCACTTATGCAAATCCGTGAAACGTACCGTTTTAGGATCTAAATCTGGATTACGATCATAAAGTTCTTCTGCGATAAGCTGGGCATCAGTCCATTTCATTAGTGAGCCGCCTCATTCGCATGGTTAATATTATATTTAGGGATTTCCACCACTAAATCTTCATCACCCACGACACATTGGCAAGAAAGGCGGCTATCCATTTCTAAGCCCCATGCTTTATCTAGCATATCTTCTTCTTGATCGGTAGCTTCATTTAATGAATCAAACCCTTCACGAATGATGACATGGCATGTTGTACAAGCACAAGAACCATCGCAAGCATGATGAATTTCAACACCCGCATTATGTGCCACTTCTAATAAGTTGTCGCCTGCTGCTGCATCAACCACCATACCCTCTGGACAGAACTCTTCATTCGGTAAAAAAATCACTTTTGGCATATTACTTTCCTCAATATAAAAAACTCGTTAATTTATAACCGCACTTTATTGCTCAATATCTGATACAGATTTACCTGTCAGCGCTTGATTAATGGATTTATTCATTCGTCTTGCCGCAAATTCTTGAGTCGCAACATCAAGGGCTTTGATTCCCTGAACGATAGCATGACGATCTGTGCCTTCTTTTACATCCATTAGTTGTTTCAATGCATTTTCAATTTGGTGGAATTCGGCTTCGGTTAATAAGTCTGCCCCATCTTGTTGTAATGCCACAATCACGCTTTCAATCACACGATCAGCCTCAACGCGCTGCTCAGCTAATTCACGGGCTTGCATATCATCTTGTGCATTATCAAAAGAAGCTTTAATCATTGCCGTTACTTCTTCATCTGTTAAGCCATAAGAAGGCTTAATTTGAATCGATGCTTGGACTTTAGTGGATTTTTCCATGGCGGTCACACTTAATAAGCCATCTGCATCCACTTGATAAGTTACTCGAATATGTGCAGCACCCGCCACCATTGGCGGAATACCACGCAATGTAAAACGACCTAAAGAGCGGCAATCATCCACCAACTCACGTTCACCTTGTACCACATGTACCGTCATCGCTGTTTGACCATCTTTAAAGGTGGTAAATTCTTGCGCGCGAGCCACTGGAATCGTGGTGTTACGTGGAATGATTTTCTCCACTAAACCGCCCATAGTTTCAATACCTAAAGAAAGCGGCACCACATCGAGTAATAACATATCACTGTCATTCTTGTTGCCCACTAAAATATCCGCTTGGATTGCCGCACCTAAAGCAACTACTTTATCTGGGTCGATAGAGGTTAATGGTGTTTTACCGAAGAATTCGCCCACTTGCTCACGTACATAAGGCACGCGAGTGGAACCTCCAACCATAACCACTTCTTGTACGTCTTCAGCTTCAACATGCGCATCTTTCAATGCGCGACGGCAGGTTAATAAAGAACGTTTTACCAATGAGTGGATTAATTCATTGAATTGCTCACGACTTAACTCACCTTTAAATCCGCGCCAAGAAATGACTGCACTTTGTGCACTTGTTAAAGCAATTTTAGTCTGAGTCGCTAAGCTTAAAAGCTCACGCTGCTCATTTACATTTTGTGGTTGAATACCCGCTTGCTCAACAATCCAATCGGCAATTAAATGGTCAAAATCATCACCACCTAAGGCCGTATCCCCACCCGTTGCTAACACTTCAAATACGCCTTTAGATAAGCGTAAAATTGAGATATCAAAGGTACCGCCACCTAAGTCATAAACAGCGATGACGCCTTCTTTTCCGCTATCTAAACCATAAGCGACTGCTGCAGCGGTGGGTTCATTTAATAAACGTAATACATTTAACCCTGCAAGACGTGCTGCATCTTTCGTACTTTGACGTTGAGCATCATCAAAATAGGCGGGTACGGTAATCACCACTCCAGAAAGCTCACCTGCAAGGCGTTGTTCTGCAATATGATTTAAACGAGATAAAATATCCGCAGAGACTTCAATCGGGCTTTTTTTGCCTTGATGCGTCACCAATAATGGCAAGCCATTTTCACTTGCCACAAATTCATAGGGCAAATTGGTATAACGAGCTTGCACATCATCAAGGCTACGTCCAATCAGACGTTTCACAGAAATAATCGTATTTTTAGGATCAATTGCAGCTTTTGCAAATGCTTCTGTACCAACAAGTTTTTCATTTTCACCATAGTAAACGACTGAAGGCACAAGGCTTCTGTCTTGTTCATCATTCAAAATGGTGGCTTGACCGCTACGCACTGCGGCAACTAAAGAGTTTGTTGTACCTAAATCAATCCCTACCGCAAGACGGTGTTGATGTGGTGCAGCCGTTTGTCCTGGTTCTGCAATTTGGAGTAATGCCATATCTCTTTTTATCTCTAATAATTAATTCGTTAAAGGCTCATTATGCGACTGAATAAACTTGTGCAAATTTATCTTGTTCAGTAAAACTTGCGTTGTAATGGGTTTCAATGTTGACTTCGCGTCGCTCACGCTGATTAATGTCGGTTGTCTTATCTTCTGAAAGCTCTGGTGTAAAAACGATCATGTGGTTACCATCGAGTTGTTTTACATCTTCTTGCCAATTTTGCCAAAATAGATTTTGGTAAAATGCTTCAATGTCACTATTTAATGCCCAAGCTAAGAAATCCGTATAGGTAAAATTTAAATCATGCCAAGTTAAATCTTTTGGCGAAAAATAATAAATCTTGCCAAGATTAGAACCTAAAGAGCCACCATTTAAAGCAAAATAACCACCAATGACATCGTCCGCAACAAGCAAATATTTTGGTTTATCACCTGATTGATTAAAGGATTTACTGAAATTCCAGTCCATTAATCCACGTGGTAATTTAAAACTGCCTGACCCCAATATACGCAACCAACCATGATGGATTAAAATGCCGCCAGTTTCATAAATGACTGCTCCCATTGGAGAAGAAGTGGGCATTTGCATGGTGAAAAGCTCACGTTCTGCACTAGATTGATCTTTTTTAATCACATCACAATGATTACGAGCATGCTCAATCCATTGGGAAATGGTTCCCCAAGCAGATTTTGAGGCATCAGTCAGTTGTTCTAAAGTTTGCATAATCGAGTTTCATTAGTATGAGGGCAATTACCCATTTATCAATAGCGAAAAGGGCGTATTAAACGCCCTCAAGATTATAATTCAAATAGACGTTCTTCTACTTGGCTAATTTCATCCGCCAATTTTTTTAGAAAACGTAATTTATCACAGAACTGTGCAGCAGTTGACCATTGTTGCTCATTTAGTTGTTCTTCAAGTGCAGTCAATATTTCTTTTGTTTCTTTTTTAACGCGTTTCGCAAAGGATTCTAATGCATTTTCATCCTGGCTTTGCTCAATATTTTCGAGCTCTTCTCGCCATTCTAATTGCTGCATTAGGAATGCCATATCTTGTGTGCTCTTTTGTTCTAAATCCTGTGCTTCTCCCGTATTTAATGCAATAATTGCTTCCGAACGTAAAATTGGGTCTTTCAAGGTTTTTAATGCATCATTAACTTCTGTTGATTTTTGCATTGCAATGCGTTGTTCTTGTGCATCTGCCGTAACAAAATTATCTGGATGCAAACTCTTTTGAAGCACTAAATAGCGTTCAGACAAAAGAGATTGATCAACATTGAAAGCAACGGGCAAATCAAAAATAGCAAAAGGATTTGTCATCTTTATTCCTTAAACATGGAAACTTTCACCACATCCACATGATTCTTTCACATTTGGATTGTTATATTTAAAGCCTTCGTTCAAGCCTTCTTTGACATAATCTAGCTCAATGCCATCTAAATAAACCAAGCTTTTTGGATCGACTACCACTTTCACGCCATGCTGCTCAAAAACAAGGTCGTCATCATTGAGCACATCAACGAATTCAAGCACATAGCCTAAACCCGAACAACCTGATGTTTTCACACCTAAGCGTAAACCGATGCCTTTTCCACGATTTTCAAGAAAAGTACGAACTCGTTGTGCCGCTTTTTCAGTGAGTGTTATAGACATATTCTGATCCTTAAATTGATAAAGTGCGGTCATTTTCAACCGCACTTTGATTACTTACCTTGTTTATTTTTATAGTCAGCAATGGCGGCTTTAATTGCATCTTCTGCTAAAATTGAGCAGTGAACTTTTACTGGTGGTAATTCAAGTTCTTCCGCAATTTGACTATTTTTGATTGCTCCTGCTTCATCTAAAGATTTACCTTTCACCCATTCGGTAATTAAAGAACTTGATGCAATCGCAGAGCCACAACCATAAGTTTTAAATTTCGCATCTTCAATAATGCCACTATCATTTACTTTGATTTGTAACTGCATAACATCACCACAAGCCGGTGCGCCAACCATACCCGTTCCTACTGAATTATCTTTTTTGTCCATTGAACCAACATTGCGTGGATTTTCGTAATGATCGATAACTTTTTCGCTGTATGCCATATTATGTTCCTTTCCTAAATAAGTTGCTATCAGGCGGTCAAGCCACCTTGAAAATTAGTGGGCTGCCCACTCAATAGTGTTTAAATCAATACCTTCTTTGAACATATCCCAAAGTGGCGATAATTCACGAAGTTTTGCTACTGCATTACGTGTTAAATTAATGGTGTAATCAATTTCTTCTTCCGTTGTCCAACGACCAAGTGTGAAACGAATTGAGCTATGTGCTAATTCATCATTACGACCTAATGCGCGTAATACATAAGATGGTTCTAAACTCGCTGAAGTACAAGCCGAACCAGAAGAAACTGCCACATCACGTAATGCCATCATCAATGATTCACCTTCAACATAGTTAAAGCTGATGTTCAAGTTATTTGCTACACGGTGCTCCATTGAACCATTTACATAGGTTTCTTCAATTTCTTTTAAGCCATTATATAAACGATCGCGTAAAGCTCTGATACGAGGTATCTCTGTCGCCATTTCTTCTTTTGCAATACGATAAGCTTCACCCATACCAACAATTTGGTGTACAGGTAATGTACCTGAACGCATACCACGCTCGTGACCACCACCATGGATAATTGCTTCTAAACGAACGCGAGGTTTACGACAAACATATAATGCCCCGATACCTTTGGGTCCGTACAATTTGTGACTAGACATTGACATCAAATCAACTGGTAATTCAGCAAGATTAATTTCTACTTTACCGACACTTTGGGTCGCATCTACGTGAAAAATCGTTTTATTTGCACGGCAAAGCTCACCAATTGCTTTAATATCCTGGATCACGCCAATCTCATTATTCACGTGCATAATTGACACAAGAATCGTATCTGGACGTAATGCAGCTTTGAATTTCTCAAGATCAATTAAACCATCTTCTTCTGGATCTAAATAGGTGACTTCAAAGCCTTCACGCTCTAACTGACGACAAGTATCTAATACGGCTTTGTGCTCAGTTTTACAAGTAATAATGTGTTTACCTTTTGTTTGGTAAAAGTGTGCTGCGCCTTTAATTGCAAGGTTATCTGCTTCTGTTGCGCCAGAAGTAAACACGATCTCACGTGAATCTGCGCCAATCAAATCAGCAATTTGATTACGTGCAATATCAACTGCTTCTTCAGCTTGCCAGCCAAATTTATGTGAACGAGATGCTGGATTACCGAATACACCATCAATGGTTAAATATTCCATCATTTTTTTAGCCACACGTTCATCAACTGGACATGTTGCTGCATAATCTAAATAAATTGGTAATTTCATTTTCACTCCTAAATAACTACCAAAAATGCCATCATTCTGACCGCACTTTGATCTACTTTCCTATTATTGGTTAACGACAACCAAATCATCAAAATCTTTGTGAGCTTTATGTTTTCCTGATTTTTTCTCCACAAGCTCGGCTAATGTAATCTCATCTAAAAAATCAGAAATACGATCACTTAAATCTTGCCATAAAGTATGAGTTAAACATTCAACCCCACCTTTACAATTTCCCTTTCCAAGGCATCTTGTGACATTAATGTTCTCATTTACGGCAGAGATCACCATACCGATAGAAATTTGATCAGTTGGTAAAGCTAAACGATAGCCACCACCCGGACCTCGAACACTTTTTACTAATCCACCACGACGCAATTTTGCAAATAATTGCTCAAGATAAGAAAGTGAAATATTTTGACGTTCTGAGATATCCGCTAAACAAACTGGAGCTGTCCCCGCATGTAATGCGATATCTAAAATTGCGGTAACCGCATATCGCCCTTTAGATGTAAGTTTCATAAAGCATCCCTATTAATCGCCGTTTGGATAGTTTACATATCTGACTATGATAGTCAATTTTAGTCTTTTTGCAGATTAAGGCGTTTTTCGACCGCACTTAACATTCCTCGCAAAATATTTAATTCATTTTTTTCTAGAGAAGAACGGTTATAAAGTCGTCTTAACTTTTGTATAACCCCTTGATTTTGAATAAAACCAAGAGACTGATACACCTGTTCCGTATGAGCAAAAAAATACTCCATTTCTTGTGCTGTTGGATAGATATTTTCTATTGTTGAAAGTGCAGTTTCCGTTCTATTTTTCACTAAAAATGCCATTCGCATTTCATAACTTACTAACTGCACTGCCATCGCTAAATTTAGCGAAGAATATTCAGGATTCGCAGGGATATTTAAATGATAATGACATTTAAGTAATTCTTCATTTGTGAGCCCAACACGCTCACGACCGAACACGATTGCCACTTGGCCTTGATGTGTACTGACTTTCTCCGCACATTCTCTTGGCTCAATCAACGTACTCTGTAAATGGCGTAATCTCGCACTGGTCCCAATTACTAATGAGCAATCTTCTATTGCTTGTTCAAAAGTATCAACAATGTGGGCATTACGCACAACATCATCAGCGCCTGCAGCTAATGCAATAGATTGCTCATCCAGCGATTTTGGCGAGACCAAATAAAGATTGGATAATCCCATTGTTTTCATCGCACGCGCCGCTGAACCGATGTTCCCGCTATGTGATGTTTCAACCAAAACAATTCGAATATTTTGTAACATTTTATGCCCGACTTAACTTTGTGGATATTCTACCATAATAACCGCTAAATATAGTCAAGAATTTTGAAAATATTTTAATTTTTTGTAAATTTATTAACAAACAGGAGAAATAAGATGTTGAGTGGTGGGCTGTGAGAGGCTCGAACTCTCGACCGACGGATTAAGAGTCCGCTGCTCTACCAACTGAGCTAACAACCCAACCGGTTAAATAATGATCTGTAAAATAGATGGTGGGTCGTGAAGGATTCGAACCTTCGACCAACGGATTAAAAGTCCGCTGCTCTACCGACTGAGCTAACGACCCATTTAGGAATTCTTCGAAATAAAAGTGGTGGGTCGTGAAGGATTCGAACCTTCGACCAACGGATTAAAAGTCCGCTGCTCTACCGACTGAGCTAACGACCCATATCATTTCGTAACAGGTGCGTATATTACCGATTTTATTTTCTGACGCAAGAAAAATCTGAAGAAATTGTGTTAATTGCGTGAATACTCGTCAATTTCTGACAATATCTTAGAACAAATAAAAAAGGAGAGTATTTCTACTCTCCCTTTTTCTAAGAATCAAAATTCTCTAAAAATTAGTATGCTAACACTGCACGACGGTTTTTAGAGTATGCTGCTTCATCGTGACCTAACACTGCAGGTTTTTCTTCACCGTAAGAAACAGTTGATACTTTACCAGCGTCAACACCTTTACCAGCTAAGAAACCTTTAACTGCGTCAGCACGACGTTGACCTAAAGCGATGTTGTACTCTGGAGTACCACGTTCGTCAGTGTTACCTTCAACAACCACTTTAGAAGCTGGAGTTGCATTTAAGTATGCAGCGTGAGCATCTAAGATTTGAACGTATTCACCTTCGATGTTGAATTTGTCGAAACCGAAGTAAACGGTATTGTAACGTTGTTGAAGATCTTCAACAGAGTAACCACCGAAAGTTTGACCGTTGTTAGCACCGTTGCCTGCTGCATCGTTGTTTGATGAGCTACATGCTGCTAATGCAGCTACTGAACCAGCAACTAATAATGATTTAACAAATTTGTTCATTAGATTTCTCCTCAATGAGTTTTTTTATTTAGTCAAGTATGGAGACCAAGCTGGAAATTTCACTTGGCCATTACTTCCTGGAAGACTCGCTTTAAAGCGACCATCTGCAGAAACTAATTGTAACACCTTTCCTAGCCCTTGTGTAGAGCTGTAAATAATCATGATACCGTTAGGAGAAATACTTGGGCTTTCACCTAAGAAAGATGTACTTAATACTTCAGAACTACCGCTTGTGAGATCTTGTTTCACCACGTTGTTATTACCGTTGATCATCACAAGAGTTTTACCATCACTACTGATTTGCGCACTACCGCGACCGCCAACTGGTGATGCACCACCACCGCTTGCACTCATTCGATAAACTTGTGGTGAACCACCTCTATCTGAAGTAAAGAGAATTGAGCTACCATCTGGAGACCATGATGGTTCCGTATTATTACCCGCACCGCGAGTTAATTGAGTAGGGGTACCGCCATTTGAGCCCATTACATAGATGTTTAATAAACCATCTTGTGAAGAAGCAAATGCGAGTTTTGAACCGTCTGGAGAGAATGCTGGCGCACCATTATGCCCTGGGAAAGAAGCTACTACTTTACGAGAACCTGAACCTAAGTCTTGTACAACAAGTTGTGATTTTTTGTTCTCAAAAGATACATACGCTAAACGTTTACCATCTGGAGACCAAGCTGGAGACATAATTGGTTGCGAGCTACGATTAACGATAAATTGGTTGTAACCATCATAATCTGCTACACGAACTTCATAAGGTTGTGAGCCACCATTTTTTTGCACCACGTAAGCGATACGTGTTCTGAATGCGCCACGAATACCGGTTAATTTTTCAAATACTTCATCACTCACGGTATGTGCACCATAGCGTAACCATTTATTAGTCACGGTATAGCTATTTTGCGCAAGTACCGCACCAGGTGTACCTGATGCACCTACAGTATCAACTAATTGGTAAGAAATGTTATAACCGCTACCCGTTGAAGTCACTTGACCTACAACAACAGCATCAATACCTAAAGCTGTCCAAGCTTCTGGTTTCACTTCAGCTGCTGTTGTTGGTTGTTGTGGCATTTGGCTTACTGGAATTGGGTTAAATTTACCACTATTACGTAAGTCATCTGCAACAATTTGACCAATATTTTCAGGTGCAGAACCTGCGAAAGGAACAACTGCGATAGGACGAGCACCATCAACACCTTCATCAATCACAATTCGAACTTCATCTTCTGCCATTGCTGTGCTTGCAAACGCAAACATCACCACAAATAGCCCCATAACACGTTTGATCAATTTCATTTAATCACCTTATTTTAACGTTGTTACTTTCCTAAAACCAATTATCGAGCATTGATATCAAAGTCGATAGTCGGCGCTTTATATTTTTCATAAATAGCATCAGATGGTGCTGCTGGAACTTTTTTCGTTCTAGCTACCGCACTTAATGCTGCAGTACAAATATCATCTGGTCCAGAAACGCGCTGGTAGCCTAAAATCGTACCATCTCGACCGAGCTGAATTTTAATACTACAAACTTTACCAGCAAAGCTTGGGTCTTTTAAGAAACGGCGTTGAATTTCACGCTTAATCACACCTGCATATTGGTCACCGACCTTGCCACCGTCTCCAGCTCCAAGTCCCGCACCACTACCTTGAGTACCGCCTTTATTCGCATTACCACCTTTAGATGCGCTACCACCACCGATGTCACCACCGTTCATGAAATCATCTAAAGCTGCTTGATCCGCTTTACGTTTTGCTGCATCTGCTTTGGCTTTAGCATCAGCCTTCGCTTTAGCTTCTGCATCCGCTTTAGCTTTTGCTTCTGCCTTGGCTTTTGCTTCTGCCTTGGCTTTTGCTTCAGCCTCTGCCTTGACTTTTGCTTCAGCCTCTGCCTTGGCTTTTGCTTCAGCCTCTGCTTTCGCTTTGGCATCAGCCTCGGCTTTCGCCTTAGCATCTGCTTCTGCTTTAGCCTTGGCATCAGCCTCAGCTTTTGCCTTCGCTTTTGCTTCTGCTTTAGCTTTCGCCTCAGCCTTGGCTTTAGCATCCGCTTCTGCTTTTTCTTTCGCTTTTTGAGCTTCAGCTTGTGCCTTTGCTTTTGCTTCTTCTTCAGCCTGTTTAGCGGCTGCAGCTAAACGTTTTGCCTCGGCTTCCGCTTTCAACTTCGCTGCCTCTGCAGCTTGTTTTGCTTTTGCTTCTTCAGCTTGTTTCTGTTTTTCTAACGCCTCTTGACGAGCAAGTTCTTGTTGCTGTTTTTGCTTTTCAATTTCTTGCTGCTTTTGTTTTTCAAGTTCTTTTTGACGTTGAATTTCCTGCTGACGCTTAATCTCTTCTTGTTTCGCAATTTCTTGCTGATTTGGTTCAGGTTCAGGCTCTGGTTTCTTCTCTTCGACTACAGGTTCTGGTTTTTTCTGTTTATCAGTTTGACCTTTCTTCTGTTGTTGAATACGTCCCCATTCCTGTGCTGCAGTGCCAGTATCGACCATCACAGCTCCCATGGCATCACCTTCACCTTCTCCACCACCCATTATTTCAACGGTTTGATAAAGAGAGCTCCAAATCAACAAACCAAACAATGCAAGGTGCATCGCAATAGAGATGACAAACTCATTTGCACGTTTTTTTCGTCGATTATTCTGCACGGTTTTACCTACTTATTCTTAAATTGGGTTGGTCATTAAACCCACAGACTTAATGCCGGCAAGATGTAGTAAATTCAGTGCTTTAATCACTTCTTCATAAGGTACATCTTTTGCTCCGCCCACTAAGAACATTGTGTTATTGTCTTTATCAAATTCTTGTTTTGATAATTGGGTTACCATTTCTTCGTTAAGGCTTTCTTGGCGTTGACCACCAATAGAAATCGAATACTGCCCTACACCCGCTACTTCTAAGATAACCGGTGTTTTATCTTCATTTGATACATTTTGACTTTGCACCGAATCAGGGAGTTCCACTTGAACGCTCTGACTGATAATCGGCGCGGTTGCCATAAAAATTAACACTAAAACTAAAAGAACATCGAGAAATGGCACGATGTTAATTTCAGATTTAATGTCTTTACGCTGACGACGAGCCATAATTTCCTCTAAAACTTTGCTAAAATCCACCGCACTTTTCGTTTAATTTATGAAGTTCGGTCAACTTTTCATTTATTTTTAATGGTGCGCTTTACCAAAAGCTTGACGATGTAAAATTGTGGTGAACTCATCAATGAAGTTACCATAATTTTGTTCAATCGCATTTACACGTAAGCTTAAACGGTTATACGCCATTACAGCTGGAATCGCCGCAAACAAACCAATTGCGGTTGCGATCAAGGCTTCTGCGATACCTGGAGCAACCATTTGTAATGTTGCTTGTTTCGCACCACTTAATGCCATAAATGCATGCATGATCCCCCAAACGGTACCAAATAAACCAATATATGGACTTACAGAAGCAACTGTTGCTAAGAAAGGTACACGGCTTTCAAGGGATTCCACTTCGCGATTCATCGCAAGGTTCATCGCACGAGTCGTACCTTTGATAATTGCTTCTGGCGCATCTGCATTCACTTGCTTTAAGCGAGAGAATTCTTTAAAGCCAACAAAGAAAATTTGTTCGCTGCCTGTTAGTACTTCACGACGATTAGATAAACCATCATAAAGTTTATTTAAATCTTCACCAGACCAGAAACGATCTTCAAAAGTGTTCGCTTCTTTTAACGCACTCGTCAAAATACGGCTACGTTGAATAATGATTGCCCAAGAAATAATTGAGAACGAAATTAAGATCACAATTACAAGTTGAACAACGATACTCGCTTTTAGAAAAAGATCTAAAAAGTTCAATTCTGTAGTCATTGCATACTCCGAAAAGTTATTTACTTTAAAAATGCCGCTTTTAATTCTTCAGGAATTGCGACAGGTTTCATTTTGCCTAGATCAACACTAGCTACCTTAACAGTAGCCTTCGATAACACCACTGTCTCAAGAACTAACCGCTGTTCAAAGAGAATTGTTGCTCCTTTCACGGCCGTCATTTCAGTTTCAACAATAAGATAATCATCCAATTTTGCCGGAATACAATAGTCAATAGAGATGGTTTTGACCACAAAAGCTAATTGTTGTTCCTGCAATAATGATTGTTGGGAAAAATTAAGCGTTCTTAAATATTCAGTTCGTGCACGTTCAAAAAAATGTAAGTAACGTGCGTGATACACTACTCCGCCTGCATCCGTGTCCTCATAATAGACACGAACCGGAAAGGTAAAACATTGGTTATTCAAAATAATGCTCAAATTATCAGCCATAACAAGCCGCTTATTTTAGAACCTGTTCATTAGATGTGCAAGATCCAAATAATAATATTTGTCTATCGTTCTTATAAAAACCAATGCTGAACAATGGCAATTATTGTGGTGAAATAACCAATAAAGGGCAAGAAAACGAGCTGCCATATTGCTCGACGAATTTCAAATCCAATCCCGTGAATCCATAAATTAATCAATCCCCAAAAGATTGCAAGAATCCAAGCAGGATGAGCGGTTCGAAGTGCGGTTGAAAACTGACTTAAATTTAAAAAGAAAGCCGCAGTTAAAAATAACGCTAAAATAAACGAAAGGGTTCGCAAGGAACCCTTATTACTGAATTGATAGAGTGAATTAATCATCATTACTCGTCAAATTTACCTGACTTTTCTTTACCAATGGTTAATTTAGCACTCACCATAACTGCAGCCAACACACCCACTACCCAAATTACGTATAACATATTGTTTCTCCTTAGTATAATGAGTTTTTGTTGTCTTCAACAAAGCTTTCATCCAAGCGACCAAACATTTTGTAGTATGACCAAATGGTGTAAAGCAATGAGATGGTAACGAATACTAATGCCAAGTAGAACATTAAGGTTAATGTTAATTCACTTGACGTTGCATCCCACATTAATAAACTTTGTTCTGGATGAGTACTTGAAGGCATTACAAATGGGAACATTGATACTGCCGCAGTAATAATCACACCAGCCATTGTTAATACAGAGAAGAAGAATGCAAAACCACAACGATTTGCTTTAGATGCAATCACATTTAATAATGCACCAACCACAGCTAATGCTGGGAATGCCCATAAAGCTGGATTTTCATTGAAGTTTTTGAACCATGCTCCTGCTTCAACTGCTACTTGTTTGCCTGAAGTTGGCGCTGATGCTGCAAAGTGATCAATCGCGCTAGTCACCACATAACCGTCTTTGAAAGAAAGCCATACACCTGCAAGTACAAAAGTAATTAATGTCACTAATGCGCCAATTTGTGTAATTGCTCTTGCACGATCACGCAATGCAGCAGTAGTTTTCATTTGTAACCAGTTTGCACCATGAGTTACTAACATTGCAAGACTTAACACACCGCAAAGTAATGCGAATGGGTTTAATAATGCAAAGAACGAACCTGTGTAAGTTGCTTGTGAAAGCTCATTTAATTCAAATGGTACACCTTGTAATAAATTACCAAATGCTACACCGAATACTAATGCAGGTACAAAACCACCCGCAAACAAGCCCCAATCCCACACAGCACGCCATGTTGGGTTATCAATTTTCGCACGATATTCAAAACCAATTGGACGGAAGAATAACGCAGCTAACACGAGGAATAAGGCAATATAGAAGCCTGAAAACGCTATAGAATAAACAATCGGCCATGCCGCAAAGATTGCACCACCAGCAGTTAATAACCAAACTTGGTTACCATCCCAGTGTGGAGCAATAGAGTTAATCATAATACGTCTTTCTACTTCTTTCTTACCTGCTACGGGTAAAAGTGCGGTCACGCCCATATCGAATCCATCTGTTACAGAGAAACCGATAAGCAATACAACAACTAGCACCCACCAAATAATACGTAGAATTTCATAATCAAGCATAATCCATCTCCTGCTTATTTAGATGATTGCTCAAAATAGTATTTGCCGGTTTTCAATGCACTTGGACCTAAACGTGCATATTTAAACATCAAATACATTTCCGCAATGATGAAGAAGAAGTAAAGTACACAAATTAAACCGATAGAGAACCATAAGTCACCTACACTCAAGTTAGAGGCAGACACACCCACCGGTAATACTTCATAAATCGCCCATGGTTGACGACCAAATTCAGCTAAGAACCAACCGAATTCAATCGCTAAGATTGGCAATGGGATACCCCAAAGCAATGCTTTAAGTAATAAGCGAGAAGAAGTCACTTTGTTACGTAAATTTTGAACAAATGCACCAAAGGTCAGTAAAATAATTAAACCACCTGCGGCTAACATACCACGGAATGCCCAGAAGTTAGGCCCAACGTTTGGAATACTATCGCGAGCTGCTTGTTTAACTTGTTCATCCGTTGCATCAACAACTTTATCTGTGTAACGTTTTAATAATAAACCGAAACCTAAATCACCTTTAACTTCATCAAATTTTGCTTTAGTTTCAGGACTTACTTGGCCTGCTGATTTTTTCTCTGCTTTTAATTGTGTGAATAAATCATACGCTACCATACCATTACGAACACGACCTTCATTTTTCGCTTGAATATCTTTCAAACCAACAATTTCAGTGTCTAAAGAACGAGTTGCAATTAAACCACCTAAGTAAGGGATTTCAATCGCAAAATCATTTTTCATTTCAGCAGTATTTGGAATCGCAACTGGATGGAATGGCGCTGGAGCTGCATGAGTATCAAACTCAGCTTCCATTGCAGCCAATTTCACAGGTTGTGCTTTACCGATATCATAACCTGATTCATCACCCATAATTAATACAGCTGATGCAGCGATAAAACCAAAAGTTGCCGCTACAGAGAATGAACGTTTAGCAAAACCGATATCGCGACCTTTTAATAAATAGAATGCACTGATACCTAATACAAACATTGCACCGGTTGTATAACCTGCTGTTAATGTGTGTAAGAATTTACTTTGCGCAACTGGATTTAACCAAAGATCTAAGAAGCTGGTCATTTCCATACGAACGGTTTCAAAGTTAAATTCTGCCGCTACCGGATGTTGCATCCAACCATTCGCGACTAAAATCCACATCGCAGAAAGGTTTGAACCAAAGGCTACGCAGTAAGTTGCGAGTAAGTGTTTACCTTTAGTTAAACGATCCCAACCGAAAAAGAATAGCCCCACGAAAGTGGATTCTAAGAAGAATGCAAGTAATGCTTCGATCGCTAATGGAGCACCGAAAATATCACCAACATAGTGAGAATAATAAGACCAGTTTGTCCCGAATTGGAACTCCATGATAATACCGGTCGTTACCCCTAGAGCAAAGTTAATACCAAATAACTTACCCCAGAATTTAGTCATATCTTTATATACTTCTTTGCCCGTTTTAACATAAATGGTTTCCATGATCACAAGAACGAAAGATAAACCTAATGTTAATGGTACAAAAATGAAGTGATATAACGCAGTTAATGCAAACTGCAAGCGTGAGAGATCAACAACGTCTAACATCTCAACTCCTTGTATAAATCTACAAGATTTTCACTTTATGATTACCAGGGATAACCCCAAATAACCACCCCAAACTACTCAACAGAAATTGTTAAGAAATATTGAATTATTTACGTAATAATTGCCTTTCCTATTCTCAAAACAGAATACAGTACAATATAAATATTCAAAAATTTCCCATATTCTACTACTATTTATGAGGATAAAAAACAGAAAAAACCGTTATCTTGATCACATTTTTTGATATAAGTTACAAAATACCCTATTTAGCATAACTATAGCAAAATTGATCTACATCAAATCTTGCATATTTATCTCGAATGAAAAAATTTATCTCTATCACAAGGAAACTTTATTGAAAGGAAATAGACAAAATAATCACTAGACAGGACAACAAGATTTTGTTATTTTTTAACCTAATAATATTTGGAAAGATTTGTAGGGATTTACAATGAAAAAAATTTGTGTAATTTTGACCGCACTTTTCGGTTCTATGGCACTATCTGCCACTGCAGCACCTATTACAGAAAACAAAGCTGCTCTTCCACAACAATGCACACAGTTATTTAAAGAAACAGAAAATTTGATTGCCCAAGCAGAAAAACAGCCGGGTACTCATACTCAAGTAGGTAAAATCAAAAGCAAACTAAATCAAAGCAAACAGCAAATTCTTGAAATGGAATTAGCGACTCAACAAAAAAGCTGTAATGTGGGTTTAGCAAGATTAAATAGTATGAAGAGCTATACTGAAGGAACTGAAGAAACTAACTAAGCAGGTTTCAAAAAGAAAGGACATATTGATATCAATATGTCCTTTTTTATCTGTCTTATTCTGACGGCTTCTGAAGTCCGAAGTGTCGATAAGTTAACGAAGTCGCAATTCGGCCTCGAGGGGTTCGCTGTAAAAATCCCTGTTGAATCAAGTAAGGTTCTAAAACATCCTCGATAGTGTCTCGTTCTTCACCTATTGCTGCTGCCAAGTTATCTAACCCAACTGGCCCACCATCAAAACGTTCAATCACTGCGGTAAGCAATTTTCTATCTAAGTAATCAAAGCCAGCATCATCTACATCTAACATTGAAAGCGCTTGTTTCGCAATGTCTGCCGAAATCATGCCATCATTACGTACATCAGCAAAATCTCGAACCCGACGCAATAAACGGTTTGCAATGCGAGGCGTGCCACGTGAACGACGAGCCACTTCAAAAGCCGCTTTATCTTCTAATTCTAGATTTAAGCAAGAGGCACTTCTTGTCACAATAGACGTTAAATCTTCAACGGAATAAAATTCTAAACGCTGAACAATACCGAAACGATCACGTAGTGGCGAAGTTAAAGAACCCGCTCGAGTCGTTGCACCAATTAATGTGAAAGGTGGCAAATCTAATTTAATTGAGCGTGCAGCAGGGCCTTCACCGATCATAATATCCAACTGATAATCTTCCATTGCTGGATAAAGCACTTCTTCAATAGCAGGGGAAAGACGGTGAATTTCATCAATAAACAACACATCATGGGGTTCAAGATTTGTCAGCATTGCTGCCAAATCGCCGGCTTTTTCAAGAACAGGCCCTGATGTGGTGCGAATATTCACGCCCATTTCATTTGCCACAATATTAGCTAGCGTCGTTTTTCCTAAGCCAGGAGGACCAAAGATCAAAAGATGATCTAAGGCATCTTGCCGCAATTTTGCCGCCTGAATGAAAATATCCATCTGCTCTCGCACTTGTGGTTGTCCCACATAGTCCGATAAAAGCTTTGGACGAATCGCACGATCGATGACATCTTCATCCATCTTTGCCTGACTGCTAATAATTCTATCTGCTTCGATCATATTTGTTTAATCTTTATAATGCGGCTTTTAAGGCTTCGCGAATTAATTGCTCACTGCTTAAATCCGCTTTAGCGACTTTTTTCACCATTTTTTCAGCATCCGTTGGTTTATAACCTAATGCAACCAATGCAGCAACAGCTTCGTCTGCAGAGCTTTCAGCTTGGAGTAATTCTGACATTGAAGGAATATGCTTGCTCTCCACAAAGAAATCACTTTGGCGAACATCTTTAAACTTCCCTTTTAACTCTACTAATAAGCGTTCAGCGGTTTTCTTGCCCACACCAGGAATTTTAACTAATTTTGACAGTTCTTCTCGCTCAATAGCGTAAGCAAACTGCTCTACCGACATTGCAGATAAAATCGCGAGTGCCAATTTAGGTCCAACACCATTGGTTTTAATTAATTCACGGAATAAAGTGCGGTCAGTTTTTTGGGCAAATCCAAAAAGAAGATGAGCATCTTCACGCACAACAAGATGGGTAAATAAAGTAGTTTCTTGCCCGATTTCAGGTAAGTCATAAAAACTGGTCATTGGTAACAATAATTCATAACCGATGCCTTGTACATCAAGCAAAATTTCAGGAGGTTGTTTTTCTAATAAAATGCCTTTTAAACGACCGATCATAAGATTTCCATGTAAAAAAATTTTGCATAGAATAAAATAAAACTGGATATTAATCCAGTTAAATTTTTAATCTAAATCGACCTCGGCTGTATCTTGTTTTTAAAAGTGCGGTCATTTTTTCGTGTGTTTCTGTGGTTTTGACCGAGCCAGCAATATGCAAGGAATGTTGAATGGTATGAGCATGAGTGATGGCAATGGCTAAAGCATCTGCCGCATCTACCTGAGGTTTATCTGAGAGCTTCAAAATTCGTGTCACCATATCTTGTACTTGAACTTTATCTGCAGAACCAATCCCAACAACAGTCTGTTTCACCAAACGAGCCGCATATTCAAATACAGGTAAATCATGGTTCACTGCAGCCACAATCGCCGTACCACGTGCTTGCCCCAGTTTTAAAGCTGAATCCGCATTTTTAGCCATAAACACTTGTTCAATGGCAAACATATCGGGCTGGAATTGTGTGATGATTTCTGTCACGCCAGCATAAATTCGTTTTAATCGTGTAGGTAAATCCTCTACCTGCGTGCGGATTGCTCCACTGCCGAGATATTCTAAATGGCGACCATTTTGTCTAATCACACCATAACCCGTTACACGAGAACCTGGATCAATGCCTAAAATAATACTCATAAATTCTCAAAAATAAACGGCCGGTCAATGCCGGCCGTTTTTAGCGTTAATTATTGGTTTGCTTTTGCAGTTGCTTTTGCATCTACATCACAGTTTTTCACAACAATTTTATCTGCTTTTTTGCCTTTGATTAAAAGATTTACTGGCGCAACAGAATCAAATTTATCTAAAGTTAAACCACTATCTACGTTCCAAACATATTTGCCTGAAGTAAATGAAGTGAAGTCTTTTTGAGCTGCATCACGAGCAAAATCTTTCGCGATAACTTTGTTACCCACCATCACCATTGCTGCTGTTGGCTCTTGGTTTTCGAATTGATAAACTGCAGTTACAGTTTTCTTGTTACAGGTATAAACTACTGTTTTATCCGTTACAGTAGGGGTTGCCATTTGTTCCGCTTTGTTTTCCATTTTTGGTGCATCGCTTGCACACGCAGATAAAACAACAAGAGCGGCCATTGCTGGTAATACTTTAGCAAATTTCATTATAAATCTCCTTAAAATTACAGCTGAGCTGCAACTTCATCACTAATTTCACCGTTATGATATACGTTTTGTACATCGTCACAGTCTTCTAACATGTCAATTAAACGCAACAATTTAGGCGCAGTTTCAAGATCAAGATCAACTGTTGTTGATGGAATCATTGTCACTTCTGCGTTATCAATTTTAAACCCTGCTGCTTCGATTGCATCGCGCACAGAACCTAAATCTTCCCACGCAGTATAGATTTCGAATGAACCATCATCTTGTGGTTGAACATCATCTGCACCGGCTTCAATTGCCGCTTCCATTAACGCATCTTCTTCACCTTGGCTAATTAAAATCAAGCCTTTTTTGCTGAATAAGTAGCCTACAGAACCTTCAGTCCCTAAGTTACCACCACATTTAGTGAAACTTGGGCGAACCTGTGAGATGGTTCGGTTTGCGTTGTCACTTAGACACTCAACCATCACAGCAGTTCCACCCGGACCATAACCTTCGTAAATTCTTGTTTCCATATTGGTGTCATCACCACCGCCCACACCGCGTTCAATCGCACGGTTAATGGTATCGCGAGTCATGTTGCTCGATAAGGCTTTATCTACTGCCGCACGTAGACGCGGGTTCGCACTTACATCACCGCCACCAATTTTTGCAGCAGTCACTAATTCACGAATTAATTTTGTAAAAATTTTACCGCGTTGCGCATCTTGTGCTGCTTTACGGTGTTTAATATTTGCCCACTTACTATGGCCTGCCATGTTGTTTTCCTTCTTATCTTAAAAACGTTTTTAAATGAAATCCTCTTCTATAGAGGAAAGCCGTTCATCAAATATTTTTTGATGGCCTCGGCATTATTCGGCGATTTTGTCATTTGGATCGCATCTTCTGGTGAAACCCATTGATACGCCAAATGCTCACTTAATATCGGTTCAAATTCCTGCTCAACTGCCAATAAAAACCAATGTTCATGACAGTGAGCCACATTCGGTGCGTATTTATAGCGGAAATGCGGGAAAATTTCAAATTCTATACTCTCTTTACAATCAAAAAGTGCGGTCGAATTTTCTTCTATTTTTAATCCAACTTCTTCCCAAACTTCTCGAATTGCTGTTTCTCTTGGTGTTTCGTTGGTTTCCAATGCCCCCGTAACGGATTGCCAAAACGTTGTGTCGTCTCGACGTTGAAGCATAAGAACACGATGCGTGCTTTCCGCATAAATTACCACGAGAACCGATTGATTATTTTTATATTTCAAGCTCGTCATCTACATGATTGAGAATGGACAGCATCATACCTTTTCTACTAAAAACTTTCAAAAAAATTACCGCACTTTAAAACTAAAGTGCGGTAATTATCTCAATTATTTTAGTTTAACCAGCCAGCTTGTTGGGCGATAAACAAGCCTGCAAAGGCTGTTAAGTAGAATAAACCGATAAGGGATAACCACAATAAGCCGCCTTTTACACTGTGTTTCGCGTGCTTAGTCAGAGATAAATTCAACCAAGCAAAGATTGGTGCAGAAACAAATGAAGCAATCATCGCGAACTTCAACATCGGACCAACAGCATTATTAAAGTAGAAAATAATCGCTAAACCAGATAACGCCGCAAAAATCATACCGATATTAAGAATTCTCACAGAGCTTTCCTGTTTACCGAATAAGATACGCAAAGATTCAACATTGGTACGAGAGTAACCATCAATTACTGTAATTGTTGTACCAAACATACACATGAACGCAATGACTGCAATTAATAAGCGAGACCATTCACCGATAGTACTTGCATACATATTGATAAGTTGTGCGATATATTTTCCGCCAACCATCTCTACGGTTTCAGGAGAACCATATTGCACCAATGCACCAAGCGCTAAGAAGACGACAGCTAAAATTGCTGTACCGATATAACCCACGTTGAAGTCAAATAAACCGTCTTCATAAGATACTTTCGTTAGACGACGTTTTGCTACCACCCACATAGAGTTAACAGCAGAAATTTCAATTGGTGCAGGCATCCAACCCATTAAGGCCACTAAAAACGCTAATTTACTTAATTCCCATGGAGAAGGCGCTACAAAATCAGGTGTGGCTACGCCATTGATACCATTACGCATAAAAGCAATCACGACAGCGCTCACGGTTGTTACCGTTAAAGCAATCATGATGATTTTCGATAAACTATCTAATAAACGATATTTACCCAACAATAAAATGCCGGTTGTCACAAGAATCACTAATGAGCTTAATACTGGCATTGGTAGAGGAATTGGCGTAATGAAGGTTAAAATTGCGGCTGTTAATAATCCCACTGCAGCGGTATTAATCACTGTGGCAAAAACGTTTAAAGCAAGGAATAACCAAAGGTAGAACTTCCCTTTTTGACGGTAACCTTCTAACAAGGTATTACCGGTATCTAGGGTATATTGAACACCGAAACGGAAGAAAGGATATTTAAATAAGTTAGCAAGAATAACAATACTCACTAATTCCCAACCATAGATCGCACCAGCTTGGGTAGATGCAATAATATGCGAACCACCAACAGCTGCTGATGCCATCACGATGCCCGGGCCTAAGGCAGAGAATTTACTTGCCCACGTTGATTTTTCTACTGGAGTTGAAACTTCACTCATAAAATGTTCTCTTATAAATTAATCATAAATCGAAAAAGGTCTTATTTATAATAGAATTTTATCCTTGAGTAAAGTAAATAAAGTTCCATTTAAAGAAGAATAAAAGAGTAAAAATCTAATTATTTTGAAATTTCAGGATATAACTTCAAAACAAATAAAACTACATCATATTCATACCAAAAAAATGATGTATTTAAGTGAATAAAATTTT
Source organism: Haemophilus parainfluenzae (assembly GCF_003253005.1). Taxonomy (GTDB): domain Bacteria; phylum Pseudomonadota; class Gammaproteobacteria; order Enterobacterales; family Pasteurellaceae; genus Haemophilus_D; species Haemophilus_D parainfluenzae_M. The sequence continues at coordinate 242,075 of NZ_QEPZ01000001.1, forward strand.
TTCAATAAAAAGAAAGTGCGGTCAAAATCAGTTGAATTTTTGACCGCACTTATATCGCATTAGCTCATACTAGATACTAAAAACTAGAATAGTCATGAGAAACAAGTCCCCTCTACTCTGACACTTTTGAAGTTTGAGTAAAATATTTATTTACACTTGGTCGATAGAGAATTAATCCAAACACAATTAAGCGAACGACTGAGCCAATAAATAAAGTTGAGTCAAGACCGTAAGCTAATCCAGCTCCACACAATATATAAAAGAGCTGATATTATAAATAAGATCCGACCACTATTTTGCCCTTCAAGCAATTTAATACCTGTAAGAAAAATTAATACACCTAGAACAAAATTTATTAGGTATAGTCTCAGAATCTGATCGAAACTTAAACTAAATGTTTCTTCAAATAATGAAAAAAGTAGGGAAAAGCAACCACTAGCTCCCCCCAGTATGGATAACCAAGCAATCACACTTACAGATATTGGGCGTTCCATTTTATACCTTGCAATAACACCTATAACTTAATAAACCAAAAAAATCGACCGTAAAACTACGGTCGATTTTAAAAACATAAACTACTCAGCTTTAGTCACTGCAATACTCAACTCCGCTAGCGCCTGCGGATTCGCGAAACTTGGCGCTTCAGTCATTAAACACGCTGCGGCTGTTGTTTTCGGGAATGCAATCACATCGCGAATATTTTCAGTGCCCGTTAAAAGCATGGTTAAACGGTCTAAACCAAATGCTAAACCTGCATGTGGCGGTGTACCGAATTTTAATGCATCTAATAAGAAACCAAATTTTTCACGTTGTTCTTGTTCATTGATACCAAGAATGCGGAAGACGGTTTGTTGCATTTTCGGGTCGAAAATACGGACAGAACCACCACCCACTTCATAGCCGTTGATCACCATATCGTAAGCATTTGCTACCGCATCGGTTGGATTCGCTTCTAATTGTTCTGGCGTAAAATCTTTTGGTGAAGTGAATGGGTGGTGCATTGCTGAAAGATTACCTTCATCGTCACGCTCAAACATTGGGAAATCAATCACCCAAAGCGGCTGCCATTCGTCCAAACGAGTTAAGCCAAGATCACGACCTAATCTCAAACGTAATGCGCCCATTGCATCAGTGGTGGTTTGCCATTTGTCTGCACCGAAGAATAAGATATCGCCAGTTTGCGCTTTCACACGTTCAGCTAACGCTTTCCATACCTCTTCATTTAAGAATTTCGCAATCGGGCTTTGTACGCCTTCAAGACCAGCATTAATGTCATTTACTTTCGCCCAAGCCAAACCTTTTGCACCGTAAATACCAACAAATTGTGTATATTCATCAATTTGTTTACGAGTGATTTCAGTACCATTTGGTACACGAATCACTGCCACACGGCCGTTTGGATTATTTGCAGGCTCATTAAATACTTTAAATTCAACATCTTTAACGATATCTGCCACATCGACTAATTCAAGCGGGTTACGCAAATCTGGTTTATCGGAACCAAAACGAGTCATCGCTTCTTGCCAGGTCATTTGTGGGAATTTACCTAAATCCACACCAATGATGTTTTGCCATAAACCGTGTACCATGCGTTCCATGATCTCACGTACTTCTGGCGCAGTTAAGAAAGAAGTTTCCACATCGATTTGAGTAAATTCAGGCTGACGATCTGCACGTAAATCTTCATCACGGAAACATTTCACAATTTGATAATAACGATCAAAACCAGACATCATTAAAAGCTGTTTGAAAAGCTGTGGTGATTGCGGTAATGCATAGAATTTGCCTTTATGTACACGACTTGGTACTAAATAGTCACGCGCACCTTCTGGCGTTGCTTTGGTAAGCATTGGGGTTTCGATATCAAGGAAACCATTATCATCCATAAAACGACGCACAAAGCTGGTGATTTTTGCACGGGTTTTCAAACGTTGCGCCATTTCCGGGCGACGCAAATCTAAATAACGATATTTTAAACGTTGTTCTTCTGTGTTGTTTTGGTTGAAGTCTAATGGTAAAACGTCAGAAGCGTTGTAGATGCGTAATTCTTTCGCCAATACTTCTACTTCGCCTGTCGCCATATTTTTATTAACTTGATTGTCAGGACGCGCGATCACTTCACCTTTAATTTGAATACAAAATTCATTACGTAAGCCTGAAGCTGCAGTTAACGCTTCTTGATATTTAGGATCAAAACAAACTTGCACGACACCATCGCGATCACGCATATCAATAAAAATTAAACCACCTAAATCGCGACGACGGTGAACCCAACCGCTTAATGTTACTTCTTGTCCAATATGGTTGCGGTTTAATGCACCGCAATAATGTGTACGCATCATTTCTATATTCCTTTCATTTTTCTAAAAATGGATTATTAACGCGTTGATTATACGGAAAAAGACATGCCTTTTAAATTGAAAAGCGAAATTTATTTGATCCTTTAAAAACTTTCACTAAAATGACCGCAGTTTTTTGCATTTTATCTAAATAAATGCCCTCTCAATACAACAACAGAATTCAATCATGATGAAAGATACAATTTTTGCCGCCCCGATCGAAAAACTGGGCGATTTTACTTTTGATGAAAGCGTGGCGGAAGTTTTCCCCGATATGATTCAACGCTCGATTCCTGGCTACTCCAACATTATCACCGCGATTGGTATGTTGGCTGAACGTTTTGTGACTGCTGACAGCCAAGTCTATGATTTAGGCTGTTCACGCGGTGCGGCAGCTCTTTCTATGCGACGCAATATAAAACAACCTAATGTGAAAATTATCGGTGTCGATAATTCTCTGCCAATGGTGGAACGCTGCCGTCAGCACGTTGCGGCTTATCATAGTAATGTACCCGTAGAAATTCTTTGCGATGATATTCGTCAAATTGAAATTAAGAACGCCTCAATGGTAGTACTCAACTTCACATTGCAATTTTTACCGCCAGAAGATCGTGTAGCCTTGCTCACCAAAATCTACCAAGGTTTAAAGCCAAACGGTGTGTTGGTGCTCTCTGAAAAATTCCGTTTTGAAGATGAAAAAGTGAATGAGTTGCTTATTGATCTCCACCACCAATTCAAACGTGCTAACGGTTACAGTGAGCTTGAAGTGAGCCAAAAACGCACTGCACTTGAAAATGTAATGCGTACTGACTCGATTAACATCCACAAAGAGCGGTTAAAAAACATCGGATTTTCACACGTAGAATTATGGTTCCAATGTTTTAATTTTGGCTCGATGATTGCAGTGAAATAAACCTAATCCTAGGAAGCAAGTTATATCTTGCAATATAAGCGACCAATTTCTATGTTATAATCGCCCACCAACCTAATAGAAAAGAGGAAAACAAGATGCAAATTTTACACACAATGCTTCGAGTAGGTGATTTGGACCGCTCTATTAAATTTTATCAAGATGTTTTAGGCATGCGTTTATTGCGTACGAGTGAAAACTCTGAGTATAAATATACGCTTGCTTTTTTAGGTTATGAAGATGGCGAAAGTGCCGCAGAAATTGAATTAACATACAATTGGGGCGTAGATAAATATGAACAAGGTACAGCATATGGACATATTGCTATCGGTGTTGATGATATTTATGCTATTTGTGAAGCCGTTCGTGCAAGTGGTGGTAAAGTGACTCGCGAACCAGGCCCAGTTAAAGGTGGTACAACCGTTATTGCTTTCGTTGAAGATCCAGATGGCTATAAAATTGAATTTATAGAAAATAAAAGCTCAAAATCTGGTCTAGGCAATTAATTAAAAGTGCGGTTGATTTTTTCGCTCTTTTATAACGCAGGGTTACCTGCGTTATTTATTTAAAAGGATACAATATGTCCAACTCTCAAGAAATCCCTTATCACCACCAATTAAAAAATCGTTTTCGCGGCTACTTTCCTGTCATTATTGACGTGGAAACAGCAGGGTTTGATGCAAAAAAAGATGCACTTTTAGAGCTTGCAGCTATCACCTTAAAAATGGATGAGAATGGCAATTTACAACCTGATCAAAAATGCCATTTTCATATTGAACCATTTGAGGGGGCGAATATTAATCCTGAATCACTCAAATTCAATGGGATTGATATTCATAATCCATTGCGTGGTGCCGTATCTGAATTAGATGCCATCACAGGGTTGTTCCAAATGGTGCGTCGTGGACAAAAAGATGCTGAATGTCAGCGCTCTATCATCGTGGCGCACAATGCGGCTTTTGACCAAAGTTTCGTGATGGCAGCTGCTGAACGTACGGGTGTAAAACGTAATCCATTCCACCCTTTTGGGATGTTTGATACCGCAACACTTGCCGGTTTTATGTTTGGGCAAACGGTGCTCGTCAAAGCATGCCAAGCGGCAAAAATTCCTTTTGATGGGAAACAAGCACACTCCGCACTATATGATACTGAACGTACGGCAGAATTATTTTGCTATATGGTCAATCATTTAAAAGATCTCGGTGGATTCCCTCATATTGCTCAAACCAATGAAACGGAAAAAACAGATGAAAATCAGACCGCAGTTTAATTTTCAAAATTTTTTAGAAAAAAGGCTTGCAATCGTTTTCGCTTTACCGTATTTTAAAAAGTAATTCAATTTAGTTATCTAAATAAGAGAGTTTCAAATGAACTTTATCCTTCGTCATCATCATCGCCATTCAACTGAATAATCTTTCAGGCTGTTGGCGTGCTTGGAAGATTTCTTCCGAGCTGACAAGATAAAGATCAAAAAATCTTACCCCTCGGAAGGCAACTTTCGAGGGGTTTTGTTTTATTATTAATTTACAGGAGTTTATTACTATGCGACATTTAACCTTAAATCAATTTTCTTTTATGCGACCGTCTCTTTTAACTAATCAATAAGGAACAACAATATGCTATCGAATCCCGTTGTTATTTCAATTGTCGTGCTACTGGCGTTAAGCCTGCTGCGCGTAAACGTGGTTATTGCACTTGTGATTTCCGCTCTGACTGCAGGCTTATGTGGTGACTTAGGTTTAGGAAAAACCATTGAAGCCTTTACAGGCGGCTTAGGTGGTGGTGCTGAAGTAGCCATGAACTATGCGATGCTCGGTGCATTTGCCATTGCGATTTCAAAATCCGGTATCACTGATTTGCTTGCCTACAAAATTATTACCCGAATGAACAAAACACCAACCGGTAAAAATTTAGCCTGGTTTAAATATATGCTGCTTGGCATTTTGCTTTTATTCGCCATTTCATCCCAAAACTTACTCCCAGTACACATTGCGTTTATCCCGATTGTAGTGCCGCCTTTACTTTCTATTTTTAACCGTTTAAAAATCGATCGTCGTGCAGTGGCTTGTATTATTACCTTTGGTTTAACCGCAACTTATATGATCTTGCCTGTCGGTTTCGGGAAAATCTTTATCGAAAGCGTTTTAGTAAAAAATATCAATCTTGCTGGTGCACCACTCGGTTTACAAACCAGTGTAGGTGAAGTTTCTTTTGCTATGCTTATCCCTGTGATTGGTATGATTCTTGGTTTACTCACTGCTGTATTTGTTACCTATCGCAAACCGCGCGAGTATGTGGTGACGACTGCAGAACCAACTACAGCTGAAATTGAACAACACATTGCGAATATTAAACCTATTCAAATTACCGCAAGTGCGATCGCCATTGTCGCCACTTTTGCCACCCAGCTTTTCACAAGCTCTACAATTATTGGTGGTTTAGTCGGTTTAGTCATTTTCGGGGCATTCGGTATCTTCAAACCCAAAGAAAGTAACGACATTTTCCAACAAGGTTTACGTTTAATGGCGATGATTGGCTTTGTTATGATTGCTGCCTCTGGTTTCGCTAATGTGATTAATACCACAAGCGGTGTGAAAGAGTTAGTTGATGCACTTTCAACTGGTGCGATTCAAAGCAAAGGCGTTGCGGCATTCTTAATGTTGCTCGTTGGGTTATTGATTACCATGGGTATTGGTTCTTCTTTCTCAACTGTACCAATTATCACCTCAATTTATGTACCACTTTGTCTTTCTTTTGGTTTTTCACCACTTGCGACAGTAGCTATCGTAGGTGTAGCAGCGGCATTAGGAGATGCGGGTTCACCGGCTTCTGACTCAACACTTGGTCCAACATCCGGTTTGAATATGGATGGCAAACACGACCACATTTGGGATTCTGTTGTGCCAACCTTTATTCACTACAATATCCCACTATTAGTATTCGGCTGGATTGCAGCCATGACCCTTTAATCGTTATAATCCCTGCATTCATTATGCGGGGATTTTTTTATGTCTATTCAATCATTACTCAATACGCTCGAACAAAAAGTACAGCAACTGACACAAGCCTATCAAGCTGACTCTGATAAAAAAATCAACGCGAAATTTAACCGCACTTTATTTACTGAAGATTTTGAAACCGTCGGTTTTTATCTCAAAGAAATCCAACAAAGCTTAACTAAGCTATGTAAAATTCCTCATCAAAATGAAGAACAAATTGTATTTATGGTAGAACATCTTTTAGGGCAATGTAGCGCCTTAACGGAAGCCATGAATCGTAAGTATAAAAAGCCCATTCAACCGAAAATAGCAGAGCCACAAGTTGCAAGTAATAAATCACAACATAGCATTCATCGTCTCCCTCCTAGAGAGCGTCTAGAAAAGTATTATGAAGCCTTGCAGCAACTCACGGAAAAATACGAAGAAGCCAAAGCACAAGCTAATACGGCTCAAAAAGATATTCAGCGAGATATGCATAAGCAAACAGCCGCAATTTATTTAACGCGCCGTCAAAAATGTTTAGAAGCGATTGAGACCTTAGAAGAATACCTTGCCTTTAAAGAGCTCCAAGAAAGTGCGGTCAAAAAATAAGATATTTTTAATAGACTGAAAAGTAAAAATCCCTAAATCTTTCGACTTAGGGATTTTTTGAATTTGATGGCGGAGGAAGTGAGATTCGAACTCACGGAGGGCGTAAACCCTCGCCGGTTTTCAAGACCGGTGCCTTCAACCACTCGACCATTCCTCCGTGATTTAAGCGAGGTGAATAATACGTTTTTTCCCCCACTCCGTCAAGCAAGAAAATAAAAAAACTATCTGACTGACTACTTTTAAATCACTATGTTTTAAAAATACACAAAATAAAAACGGAACCTACTGGTTCCGTCTTTATTATTGAGATATTACTCTGCTTTTGCTTGTGTCGCTTCAGAATAAATATGGCTAATTGCACTATGATGGCCTGCGGCGCCTTTACCGTTAAAGTAATAACGAGACTCCTTCCATTCCACAATTGGGAATGGTTTAGATTCTTCATCTGGTGCTTTCGCTAGTGTCATAGCTGCTTTTGTATGCGGCACGGCTGAAATAGTACCTGCACGACCTGTGAACACATAAGAACGAGCAAGCTCAGTTTTTTCTTGTGATTCAACTTCTGCCGTTGCAACTTGAGCAACTGGTTCTGATTTATGATGCAAGCGTTCTAATGACTCTTGCACTTTCTGTTGAACCGCTTCATTTGCCGGTTGAGTAATGAAATCTAACGCAGGTTGTGCTTCAACTGATTTTTCTTCCACGACAATACCAGTTGCCGGGGTGATCACACCTTTTTTCGTTTTCTCTTGCTCAAGCAACTCATCCACAGATAAGAAATTATTTTCTTTCGGTGCATTCACTGCAGAATAATCGATACATACTTTACCGCTTGCTAATTCTGGTGAAGCAACTGCCGCAAATAATGGCATTGGTGACTTCACTTCATTACGACGACGGCGTTGATTATTCGATGTACGTAAATGACGTGGAGTACGACGTTGACGTTCTTGACGTGGTTTATCTTCTGTATTATCAACCGTGTTATTTTCAACCACCTCATTTTTAATCACAGGAACTTCAACGGCCTCAATAACATTCTCGTTGATGTTATTTGTATTATCCTCAATACGAACACGTTTACGTAAATCACGACGTTGACGACGCTCTGCTACCGGTTTCTCTGTTTTTTCTTCTTGACGATTATCATCAGAAACATTAGCAAAATTAACCGCACTTTCAGATGTCACTTCTTCATTCGCGTTACGACGATTGCGACGATTATTTACACGCTCGCGAGTTGGACGCGCATTTTCTTCATCTGTATTTTTCGCATTATCGTTGTTTTCGTTATTGCGAGAACGACGAGTATTACGACGTTCTTGATTACGACGATTATTACGGTTGTTGTTACGATTGTTGCGGTTATTTTGGTTTTTCTCTTCTTCTTTTGGTTCAGAAGCAAATAAACCTTTAATTGCGGCAACAATTTTTGCAAACAATGACGGTTCTTCCGATTTACGCTCAACTGGTGCTGGTGCAGCCGTTGGGATCGATAGAGATACTGCTGCGCTTTCCATCACTTGCTCAGAGGTCACAGCTGCCGTTTCGATATTGCGAGAAACTAGAGACTCTTCTGGTACAAATGTATCGTCTTGAGCATCATGGAATTTCGCTAAGTTATAGCTTAATTCGTTAAGCTCTTCGCCTTCACGAACACGGAATACACTGAAATGTGGCGTTTCCATTGCTTCATTTGGCACCACGATAATATCAACATCATGGCGTTTTTCGATGCTATGAACGGCTTTACGTTTTTCGTTAAGTAAGTAAGACGCAATTTGTACAGGCACGATAGTGTGTACTTGTTTGGTATTTTCTTTTAACGCTTCTTCTTCGATTAAACGTAAGATAGAAAGTGATAAGCTTTCGTTATCACGTACTTTACCCGTACCTTGACAGCGTGGGCAAACATGGTGAGAAGATTCACCTAATGACGGACTTAAACGCTGACGCGACATTTCCAACAAACCGAAGCGAGAAATACGGCTGATTTGAATACGCGCACGGTCTTGACGCACGGCATCACGGATACGATTTTCTACTTCACGTTGGTGACGAACAGGTGTCATATCGATGAAATCGATAACGACTAACCCACCTAAGTCACGTAAACGTAATTGACGAGCAATTTCATCTGCCGCTTCAAGGTTGGTATTTAATGCCGTTTCTTCAATATCACCACCACGAGTTGAACGCGCTGAGTTGATATCGATCGCTGTTAACGCTTCTGTCACATCAATGACAATCGAACCACCAGAAGGTAAGCGTACTTCACGTTGGAAAGCTGATTCAATTTGTGACTCAATTTGATAGTGGCTAAATAAAGGCACTTCACCTTGATACAGTTTCACACGATTGATGAAATCTGGACGTACTAATTTGATGTGCGCTTTTGCTTTTTCAAATACTTTCGGGCTATCAATTAAGATCTCACCGATATCACGACGCAAGTAATCACGGATCGCACGAACGATCACATCACTTTCTTGATGAATTAAAAATGGTGCCGGACGGCTTTGTGAAGCTTGTTTGATCGCTTCCCAATGATGTAAAAGTACTTTCAAGTCCCATTGTAATTCTTCTGGTGATTTACCCACACCCGCTGTACGCACGATAAGGCCAACGCCTTCTGGTACATCTAAAGAACTCAATGCTTCTTTTAATTCGATACGTTCATCGCCTTCAATACGGCGAGAGATACCACCTGCACGCGGATTGTTTGGCATAATCACCAAATAACTACCAGCAAGGGAAACAAAAGTGGTTAAGGCTGCGCCTTTATTGCCGCGTTCTTCCTTGTTCACCTGAACGATCACTTCTTGACCTTCGGTCAAAATATCACGGATATTTGGACGACCTTGGAACACATAATCAGCAGGGAAATACTCACGGGCAATTTCTTTTAAAGGAAGGAAGCCATGGCGCTCTGCACCATAATCCACAAAGGCTGCCTCTAAACTCGGCTCTACGCGAGTGATTTTCCCTTTGTAAATATTCGCTTTTTTCTGTTCATGACCCGGACTTTCAATATCCAAGTCGAATAAACGCTGGCCATCGACCAACGCAACGCGCAACTCTTCTTTTTGAGTCGCATTGATTAACATTCTTTTCATTGTCAATTTCTCGTTTTGAATTATCTAAAATACCTTGAAAATTAACCGCACTTTACAGATTTACTGACCTTAGCCATCGACCTCGTGTTTCTCGCGAACAGTCAATCTCACGACTGTGTGTTGCTGGGTGCATTGATAGCATACTCAATTGTTATCTAAGACAATTTTCGTAAAACAATGCGGTGTGTTAATTACGCATTGCAAGGAAGCGTTAATCTTCAAGAAAAATATGTTGATTATCAATGTCTTATGCCATTCGCCGCATTGAGTTTTGACCAACATACAAAATCGCTTTCTAAATGCCAAATTTTAGGCGCAGAAAGACGCTCTATTATCCACATTCGGGGCTAAATTAGCAAGGCATTCTTGCTATTATCACCAGGGATATTGTGATATGATTCAGCCCAATTTTTAAAGGACAGATTCAATGACTGAAAAACAAGAAAAAATCATCAATCAATCCGTCAAAATGCTCACGATTTCTGAGGATGAAGCAGGACAACGCATTGATAATTATTTATTGGCAAAATTAAAAGGTGTGCCAAAAAGTTTGATTTATCGCATTCTGCGTAAAGGTGAAGTACGTGTGAACAAAGGGCGAATCAAACCTGAATATAAATTGCAAAATGGTGATGTGGTGCGTGTGCCACCTGTTCGTGTTTCTGAAAAAAATACTGCCCCAATTTCTAAAAACTTGAATAAAGTTGCTTCCCTTGAAAGCCATATTATTTTTGAAGATGACTGTTTATTAGTATTGAATAAACCTTCCGGCATTGCGGTTCATGGCGGGAGTGGTTTGAATTTTGGCGTGATTGAAGCCTTGCGTGCATTACGTCCTGAAGCACGCTTTTTAGAATTGGTTCATCGCTTAGACAGAGATACATCGGGCATTTTATTGGTGGCGAAGAAACGCTCTGCCTTACGCAACTTACACGAACAACTTCGTGTTAAAACAGTACAAAAAGATTATCTCGCGCTCGTGCGTGGACAATGGCAATCTCATGTAAAAGTTGTACAAGCGCCTTTATTGAAAAATGAACTTGCTAGTGGTGAACGCATCGTCAAAGTCAGTGAACAAGGCAAACCTTCAGAAACGCGATTTGCCATCGAAGAACGCTATCAAAATGCGACCTTAGTAAAAGCGTCGCCTGTAACGGGAAGAACCCATCAGATCCGAGTTCATACTCAATATGCAGGTCACCCAATCGCGCTGGATGATAAATACGGTGATAAAGAATTCGATAAATATATGCAAGATCTCGGGCTCAATCGTTTGTTTTTACATGCATTTTCTATTCGCTTTGAACACCCTAAAACAGGCGAAACATTACGTTTCAATGCACAATTAGATAAAGAAATGAAAACAATTCTGAAAAAACTGCGTGAAAGCAAAGAGATAAACCCATAGACAAGAAAAATGTTTATTGCTATATTTGGCGATGGAGACAACTCGTTTCTATCATTAATTAACATATAACAACAAAGGATAGCAAAATGGCAAAAGGACAATCATTACAAGATCCTTATTTGAATGCGTTACGCCGTGAACGTATTCCTGTTTCGATTTATCTCGTTAATGGGATTAAATTACAGGGTCAAATCGAATCATTCGACCAATTCGTGATTTTATTAAAAAACACTGTTAATCAAATGGTGTACAAACACGCTATTTCAACTGTGGTTCCAGCACGTTCTGTTTCTCACCACAATAATAACGGCCATCATGCAGCACAAACTTCTGACGCTGCAACAGAAGTAGAAACACAAGCAGAATAATTCTGTTCAATGAATGATTTCATCAATTTAAGTGCGGTTGAAAATTCACCTGAAATTTCAACCGCACTTTCGTCATCTAAAACAGGCGACAATAGCCAATCGGCGAAAGATAAAGCTATCGTCGTGCATGTATTCTTTTCTCAAAATAAAAACATTGAAGATCTGCAAGAATTCCAACTTTTAGCAGAATCTGCCAATGTTGAGATTTTACAAATCATCACCACGAGCCGAGCGACACCTCAAGCGAAATATTTTATCGGTGAAGGGAAAGCACAAGAAATTGCTGATGCAGTGAGAGCCTTAGATGCCGATGTCGTTTTGGTGAATCATCAATTAACCCCTGCTCAGACCCGTAATTTAGAAAGCATCTGCCAATGTCGTGTAGTGGATCGCACTGGGGTGATTTTAGATATCTTTGCTCAACGAGCCCGATCGCACGAAGGGAAATTACAAGTTGAATTAGCTCAGCTTAAGCATTTATCCACTCGATTAGTTCGTCGAAAAACAGGCTTAGATCAGCAAAAAGGTGCGGTTGGATTACGTGGCCCTGGCGAAACGCAGTTAGAAACGGATCGCCGTTTAATCAAGGTTCGTATCGCACAGTTGCAAAATCGTTTGGCGAAAGTCGAAAAACAACGCAATCAAAATCGCCAAACCCGACAAAAAGCGGATATTCCGACCATTTCCTTAGTAGGCTACACCAATGCAGGGAAATCGACACTCTTCAATTTCATCACGCAAGCCAATGTCTATGCGGCAGATCAGCTTTTTGCCACCCTCGATCCCACATTAAGACGTTTGCAAATTCAAGATGTTGGCACAGCGATTCTCGCCGATACCGTTGGTTTCGTTCGCCAACTTCCCCATGATTTAGTTTCCGCGTTTAAATCTACGTTGCAAGAAACGGTTGAAGCTAGTTTGTTATTGCACGTCATTGATGCAGCAGACGCTCGAAAGATCGAAAATATTGAAGCTGTGAATTTAGTGTTGGAAGAAATTAATGCTGATAAAGTACCAGCTTTGCTTGTGTATAACAAAATTGATTTATTGGAAAATGTGGCGCCTCATATTGAATATGATGACGAGAATAAACCCGTTGCCGTTTATCTTTCAGCACATTCAGGTGAAGGATTAGATCTGCTACTTGAAGCTATTAAAGTGCGGTTGAAAAACGAGATACTTTCTTTCACCCTCACACTGCTCCCACAAGAGGGCAAAATCCGCCATGCGCTCTATCAATTAGATAGCATTCGTCACGAGCAAATTTCAGATGGAGGTGAATTTATCCTCAATGTACAAATTGATAAAGTCGAATGGCTCAAACTTTGTAAACAATTCCCTAAACTGTCAGAAATTATTTACTAATACCGTATTGTTTTAATTTATTGGCAATCGCCGTGTGTGATACGCCTAATCGTTGTGCCAATTTTCGCGTACTTGGATACTGAGCATAAAACGCGCGCAATACACTCGCCTCATATTGTCCCATGATTTCATCTAGCGTTTGCTCACCAAAATCATCTGCAGAAATGACCGCACTTTGTACAGGTTTTAAATTTAAACTTTCAATATCAAGCTGGTTATTCTTTGCTAAGGAACAGGCACGATACAAGACATTGTAAAGCTCTCGCACATTACCTTGCCAAGGCTGACCTTTCAAATAATTTAGAAAATCAGCATCATATTGCGGCATTGAAATCTTAAGCTGTGTGCTGATTTCTTGTAAAAAACTGTCTGTTAAAGGCTGAATGTCCTCCACTCGCTCACGCAATGGTGGCACATTTAGTGCTAAAACATTTAAGCGATGGAATAAATCACTGCGTAATTTCCCTTGTTCTAACAGTTTTTCCATCGGTTCTTGTGAAGTACAAATCACTCGAACATTTGCATGATGTTCTTTTTCTTCCCCCACTCGACGGAAAGAACCATCCGTTAAAAAACGCAATAATTTTGCCTGTAAACTTAATGAAAGCTCAGCAATGCCATCCAGTAACACCGTACCTTCATTAGCATATTCAAAAAAACCGATGGTTTCACTGTCACCCACTTTACGCCCAAACATTTCACTTTCCGCATCTTCATCTGGCAAGCCCGCACAGTTTACTGCAATGAATTTTTTCTCACGACGCAAGCTCGCAAAATGGCAAGCTTTTGCTAATAAGTCTTTACCCGTGCCCGTTTCACCTTGAATTAAAAGTGGTACATCAAACATCGCAAAACGTTGTGCATTTTCGACCGCACTTTTCATGGAAAAGCTTTGAGTGACAAAGCAAGAGAAAGGATCTTGTGGATTAAATGTCAGCATAAAATAAGCTCGATTTTATTGAATGATGCCGATATGATAGGGAGTTTATTGATATGTGTAAAGATTAATTTACATATAAAAAGGGCAATCCTTGACTGCCCTTTTAGATGATTTTTCGTATTATTTTTTCACTGCACGATCAAGTTCTTGTGCGATGATTTCCATGCTTTCTAAACCACCAAACGCAAGATACCAATTCGCTGCATCAAGATACACAATGTGTCCATCTTTATACGCTTTGGTTTGTTTGATGATATCGTTATCCAACACTTTTTGTGCATTGTTGGCTTTTTCTGTAATCGCCGCAGTACGATCCACGACAAGTAAAAAGTCTGGATTTTTTTCTAAGATATATTCAAAACCAACACTTTGGCCGTGCGTAGACGATTTAATGCTGTCATCAATCGGTTTAAAACCAAATTTTTGATAGACCATACCATAACGAGAACCATCACCAAAGGCACTGATTTTACTTTCATTAACCAACACCAATAAGGCTGTTTTGTCTTTCGCATCTTTGGCGACTTGGTCAACCTTACTTTCTAATGCTGAAAGTTTTTCTTTCGCAACATTTTCTTTACCAAAGATCTGACCAAGTGCGGTCACATTTTGTTGAAAACTCGGGTAGTAATTGTTGTAGTCATTTTCAACATTAAATACTGGCGCAATTTCTTTAAATTTGTCGATCATTTTTTCTTGACGTTTAGACGCGATGATCAAATCCGGATTGAGTTCGTTAATTTGCTCCAATGATTGTTCTTTCAAATCACCGACATTCTTATATTTTTTGTCTGCAAATTCTGAAAGATAGTTTGGAATTTTTCCACTTTGTGGGAAGCCCACGATTTTATCTTGCACACCTAATGCATGAAGTGTGTCTGCGGCACCAAAATCAAGCACAATAACTCGCTGTGGATTTTGTGGAACAACCTGTTTTCCAGCAGCATTTTCAACGGTAATATCTGCAGCTTGTGCAATACCGGCAAATGCAAAGAGTGAAAGTGCTAAAGTTGATAATGTTTTTTTCATGAAGATTTCCTTATTTATCTAAAATAAACGGCAATTTTATGGTCATCGATATCCTGAATAGGTATCGTCATATCGTAAATATCTTGTAGCACGGGTGATTGCATAATGTGGTTAACTTCCCCTTGGTGTACCAATTTTCCATTTTTCATGGCAACAATGTAGTCTGAGTAACAAGAGGCAAAATTAATATCGTGAATCACAATTACCACGGTTTTGTTGAGTTCTGTCGCTAATTTGCGCAAAACTTGCATGATCTGCACTGAATGTTTCATATCCAGATTATTTAATGGCTCATCCAACAAAATATAATCCGTATCTTGTGCCAGTGTCATCGCAATATAAGCGCGTTGTCGCTGACCACCACTTAAGTTATCGATATATTGATGACGAATATCATCTAAATTCATATAGGCAATAGCATTATCAATAAAAGTGCGGTCAGTTTGGGTTAAGTTTCCTTTGCAATAAGGAAAACGCCCAAAGGCGACTAAATCTTCAATGGTTAGACGCAAATTAATGTTGTTAGTTTGCTTTAAAATCGCAAGTTGTTTCGCAATATCGCTACTTTTCTTGCGATTGAGCAATTCACCGTTGAGATAGATCTCGCCGCTATCCGCATTCAACAAACGGCTCATAATAGACAGCACAGTACTCTTCCCCGCGCCATTCGGCCCGATAAAAGACGTAATTTTCCCCGTAGGAATGGTGACGGACACATTATCCACCACCTTTTTGCTTCCGTAACTTTTAGTAATATTGCGAATTTCTATTGCCATTTTTTGTTTGCTCTTAATAACAAATAAATAAAGTACACGCCACCGACAAAATTAACGATGATGCTTAATGTCGTGCGGAACGTAAAAATATGCGTCACCAATAATTGCCCTAAAACCAAGGTAATGATGGAAATTAACATCGCGGCAGGAATGAGGACTTTGTGACGATAATCACGAACAAATTCAAAGGTCACGTTCATTACCAATAACCCGAGGAACGTAAGTGGGCCAACAAGTGCAGTCGACACTGACGTTAAAATTGCCACGAGAATTAATAGGACTTTTAAGGTCTTTTGATAATCAATACCTAAGTTAATGGCATTTTCTCGCCCTAACGCCAACACATCAAAGCAATGCCAATATCTCAGACTGAAAACAATCGTCGCCACTAAAATGGCTAATGCCACCCACAAGATTTGTGTATTGATTCGGTTGAAACTTGCGAAGCCAATATCTTGTGCGATCTGGAATTCATTTGGATCAATCAACACTTCCATAAACGTCGTTAAGCTGCCAAAGAAGGTGCCGAAAATAATCCCAACAAGCAATAAGAAGAAAATATTTTGGTTTTCTTTCTTAAACAGGAAGTGATAAAGCGCTAATGAAAACGCCATCATTAATCCCGTGCACAATACAAACAAGGCAATTGAATTCATGGAAAGCAATGTGCTTGAACCAAAAAGGAAGATAATCGTCGTTTGAATCAGTAAATACAGTGAATCTAACCCTAAAATACTCGGGGTGAGAATCCGGTTATTCACGACCGTTTGGAAAATCATCGTAGCGAGTGCACTTGCCGCGCCTGTAATCACAATCGCAATTAAGGATAAGGCGCGATTTTCCAAGGCATATTGCCAACGGTTCGGTAAGTTGTAGCCTAAATAGAGTGCAAGAGAAACAATGGCTAACAACGACAATATAATCAGTTGAGAAGAAGATTTCTTAGCCATTTCTATACCGCTTTAATAATAAAAATAAGAAGACACTACTACCGAATACACCAACCACGGCATTAATGGAAATCTCATAAGGATAAATCACACTTCGACCTAAAATATCGCAGAATAAAACAAATACCGCACCTAACAAAGCGGTATGAGATAACACTTTCTTCAAGTTATCCCCTAAATAAAGCGTGACGATATTTGGAATAATTAGCCCCAAGAAAGGGATCACGCCAACAGACACGATAATAATCGAAGACACTACCGCCACAATGAGCAGACCGAGATAAAGGACCTGGTTGTAATTTAGACCTAGATTAACCGCAAAATCTTTCCCCATCCCGACAATAGAAAAACGATGGGCAAATAAATAAGCCACGATGAGTGTAGGAATACTGAAATACAACAATTCATAACGGCCTGACATCACAAGAGAAAAGTCCCCTTGTAGCCACCCGGATAAGTTTTGCAATAGATCTTCTTTATAAGCGATAAAGGCAGTAATTGAACTGATGATATTACCAAACATAATCCCCACTAAGGGCACAAAAATCGTGTCCTTGAATTTCAAACGGGACAGAATCGTCATAAATAATAATGTGCCAAGGAAAGACACGATGACCGCAATGGCGGTTTTTAACAACATTGAAGCTGTTGGGAAAAATAGCATCGCCATTAAAATCCCTAATCTTGCACTATCCATGGTGCCCGCTGTGGTAGGGGAAACAAATCGGTTTCGGCTGAGTTGCTGCATCACCAAGCCACAAATACTTAAAGAGGCACCCGCAATCAAAATACTGATTAAACGCGGCACACGACTGATGAAAAAAATCTGCCACTGATTACCTTCAAAATTCAGTAATCCTTGCAGATTAATAGTACTTACCCCGAGAAAAAGTGAAACAAAGGAAAGCACGATCAAAAGAAAAATCAGATAACGTCGCTTAATCATAAAAATGAGAATAATTCTAAAATGCAAAAAGAATAGCATATTGAAGGAAAAGAGAAAAGATGAAGTGCGGTCAGTTTTCGGCTAATTTTTAGGCGTATAAAAAATGCGGTCAAATTTGACCGCACTTTATTCACTATAATTTTAACGTTATTTCCACTTCTTTTGCACGGATTAAGAATTGTTTACGTTCTGCTGTTGCCATTCCGCTACTGGTACCCGGTAATTTCACTGTAAGCGGGTTTACTGCACGATCATTTATATGGAATTCATAGTGTAAATGAGGCCCCGTTGAGATACCTGTATTTCCTGTTAATGCAATACGCTCCCCTTTCTTCACCATTTGCCCCGCTCTGACTAAAGCTCGGCTTAAATGCATATAAACAGTTTGATATTCCCGACCATGACGTATCACTACATAACGTCCTGCACCACCTGCTTGATAAGCCACTTTTTCCACCAAGCCTTCTGCTGGTGCAATAACTGGTGTGCCTGGTGCCACGGCAAAGTCTACCCCTTTATGTGGGCGAACACGTCCCGTTACCGGATGGCGGCGATTTGGGTTAAATGGGGAAGAAATACGCGCTTGACGTTGCAATGGATAACGTGCAAAGCCTTTACCAAGGGTTTCCCCTTGCTTATCGTAGTAACGACCATTGGCCGCTTGAATACCGTAATAACTCTTACCATCCGCCATAATATGAATGGCTTCAACGTTACCTTGACCGGTTAATTTATCACCTAAATATTCACGTGATACTAAAATCGCAAATTTGGTGCCTTTACTAAGTTTTTGAAGGCTTACCTGCCACTGTAACGCAGAGCTTAACTGGCTGATTTGACGTCCATCCAAACCTAAATCACGTAAACTCGATGCAAAGGATCCGTTAATCGTACCTTTTAACACCTCTTTCTTCCAAATGCTTTTCTTCTCTAAAATTTGGCGTTTAAACTTACCGTTTTCAGTCCGTTCATAAATACGTTCTTCTTTTTCAGATACCAACCAATTTAAATATTCTAGTTGATCTTCTTTATCTAAAATCCAATAGAACTGTTGACCTGCGCGAAGTGTTTTTAATTCAGGATAAGCAGTAATCAAATTCTTTGCGGTATCATCTTCCAACCCTGAAAGCTCTAATACATCCTTTAATGAATCACCACGCACTACGGTATGGCTAAATTGATCGGTAATACGCAGAGCCTGATCAGCCACATCTAAAATACCACTCAACACATCTTGAGCATCTTTTGGTAAATCATTGAGATCGTCAAACTGAGGTTTGATTTCATCCACTTCATCATCTTTCGCTTGAAGATCATCATCATAAGAAGTTGCATCTTCCTTATTCGCATTCAGCTTAGTCTCTGGATGTTCGCCTGCTTGAGCTTGCGACTTGTCTGATTCCGTTTTTTCAGATGTAAGAGATTGATATTGAACGTTATCCACCATCTCTGGTTCAAGATTGCTTTGCAGAGAAGGATCATAATCAGCAGTGTCTTTAAAGGCGAGGAAAATGCCAGTTAAAATAAGCAAAAGTGCAGCAAAAAAAATCACCGCTTTTATGCGGGATTTTCGTTTCCGTCGTTCTCTGGCTAATTTAACGTGTTGCAAAATTGATACCTTTAAAATGAGTAAAAAACTTTTCGCTTTTCAGACTACAAACTCTGAAAAAAATTCATTTTACCCTAAAAATGTAAAATATTATGCCTAAATATTAGGCATAGTCAGAATTTCTTGAGAAAAAGGCGGAAATGAGCTATTTTAGTGAGCTATTTTTAAAGGGGGAATTATGCAGATTCGCGCCATTCAACCAACCCAACCCACACCATTAATTACACTGAAAAATATCAATGTGGTCTTTGAACAAAAGACCGCATTGCGGGATATTAACCTCAGCATTTATCCCAATTCCATTATCACCATTGTTGGGCCAAATGGTGGGGGAAAATCGACCCTCTTAAAAACCTTATTAAAATTACAAACGCCAACATCCGGTGAAGTAATTTATAGCACCAATGTCAGAATTGGCTATGTCCCACAAAAAATTCACCTCGATCACAGCTTACCAATGACGGTTGAGCGTTTTCTGGCACTCAAAAAAGGTGTTAAAACGCAAGAAATATCAACCGCACTTGAGCAACTCTCTATCACTCATTTGAGAAAAAATAATATGCAAAAACTCTCAGGTGGGGAAATGCAACGCGTGTTATTAGCTCGTGCGATTTTGAACAAACCCAATTTACTGGTGCTAGATGAACCAACTCAAGGGGTCGATATTAATGGTCAAGCTGAACTTTATCAGCTGATTCACCGTACTCAACAAGCCTTAAATTGTGCGGTTTTAATGGTTTCCCATGATTTGCATATCGTGATGGCGGACAGTAAAGAAGTGTTGTGCATCAATCAACATATTCGCTGTGCCGGCACACCCGAAAGTTTATCGAATGATCCAACATTTATACGCCTTTGGGGCAACCAAATCTCACAAAATGTGGGCTTTTATACGCACCATCATAATCATCATCATAATATGCACGGTGATGTTTGTAGTTGCAGTGCCAATCCATCTGAATGCCAACAATAAGGAAAAATCATGTTTGAGATTTTATTTCCCTCCTTGCTTACGGGATTACTGCTTTCCTTAATTACCGCACCACTGGGTGCTTTTGTGGTGTGGCGTAAAATGGCTTATTTTGGTGATACCCTTTCCCACTCAGCCTTGCTTGGTGTGGCGTTAGGGATTTTCTTACAAATTAACCCTTATGTTGCCATTGTAATTTTGACGATTATTCTCGCCGTATTAATGGTTTGGCTCGAAAGTAACACGCAATTTTCAGTGGATACCCTTTTAGGCATTATCGCACACAGTTGTCTTTCCCTTGGTGTGGTTACGGTTGGCTTACTAAAAAATGTCCGCGTAGATTTAATGAGTTATCTTTTTGGGGATTTGCTCGCCATTAATTTTAACGACTTACCTTATATTGGCACGGGTGTCCTCATTGTATTAGGCACACTGCTTTACTTCTGGCAAGCCTTACTCTCCACCACAGTTTCACCTGAACTGGCTCAAGTGGAAGGCATTAACATTAAAAAAATGCGATTTATCTTAATGATTTTGACCGCACTGACGATCGCATTAAGTATGAAGTTTGTTGGGGCACTGATTATTACATCACTCTTAATTATTCCCGCCGCAACAGCAAGACGTTTTGCCAAAACACCTGAACAAATGGTATTTATTGCGATTTTAATCAGTATGCTTTCTGTCGTTGGCGGGTTATTTCTTTCCGCCTTTTATGATACAGCTGCGGGGCCTTCCGTCGTAATTTGTTCCGCATTTTTGTTTTTGTTATCATTACTAAAAAAGGAATATTTATAATCCGCTCCAACCAGTGAAAACCATTTGCACCGCACCTTAAATCTTGATAAAGTGCGGGCAACTTTTGACGATATTTTAGGATAAGAAATGAGCCAAGAATATTTAGATTTTGAATTACCTATTGCTGAACTTGAAGCCAAAATTGAAGCGTTACGTTCAGCATCTGATGACAAAATTGATTTACACGATGAAATTAAACGCTTGCAAAAGAAAAGCGATGAATTAACCAGAAAAACCTTTGCAAATCTTGATGCATGGCAGGTTTCTCGTATGGCACGTCACCCAAATCGTCCATACACGCTTGATTATATCGAACATATTTTTACTGATTTCCAAGAACTTGCGGGCGATCGTGCCTTTGCAGATGATAAAGCAATCGTAGGTGGTCTTGCTCGTTTAGATGGTCGCGCGGTAATGATTATCGGTCACCAAAAAGGTCGTACAGTAAAAGATAAAGTAACACGTAACTTTGGTATGCCAGCACCTGAAGGCTATCGTAAAGCGTTACGTTTAATGCAAATGGCTGAGCGTTTTAACTTGCCTATTATTACCTTTATCGACACGCCAGGGGCTTACCCAGGCATCGGTGCGGAAGAACGTGGTCAATCTGAAGCGATTGCTCGTAACTTACGTGAAATGTCTACCTTAAAAGTTCCTGTTATCTGTACGGTAATCGGTGAAGGCGGTTCCGGTGGTGCATTAGCTATTGGTGTCGGCGACAAAGTGAATATGTTGCAATATTCAACTTATTCCGTTATTTCACCAGAAGGCTGTGCTTCTATTTTATGGAAGAGCGCTGAAAAAGCATCAACCGCAGCAGAAGTCATGGGCTTAACCGCAACTCGTTTAAAAGAGTTAGGTTTAATTGATAATATCGTTCAAGAGCCATTAGGTGGTGCGCATCGTAATTATCATGAAATGGCACGTAATTTAAAACAATGCCTTGTTGAAGAACTAAACGAACTCGATACCTTCGACAAAGATGGCTTATTAGAAAGACGTTATGAACGTTTAATGTCTTACGGTTATTGTTAATAAAATAGAAAAAGAGCGGTTAGTTTAACCGCTCTTTTTTGTGTTTTGAAAAAAATGTTGCATGAATGCAAGAAACAGCATCAATGCCTAAAATAATATAACAAGGAGAACTCAAAATGAAAAACGTATTAGCAATCCAATCTCATGTAGTTTATGGTTTCGCTGGTAATAAATCTGCTACCTTTCCAATGCAGCTATTAGGCGTGGATGTATGGGCACTCAATACCGTGCAATTCTCTAACCATACTCAATATGGTAAATGGACAGGCATGGTTATTCCACAAGAGCAAATTGGTGAAATTGCTAACGGTTTAGATGCTATTGGAAAACTGCAAGAATGTGATGCGTTGCTTTCTGGCTATTTAGGTTCAGCTGAGCAAGTTGACAAAATTATCTATGCTTTAGAAAAAATCAAAGCACGTAACCCAAATGCACTTTACTTGTGCGATCCAGTGATGCCTAATGCCGAAAAAGTTTGCGTGGTCGCCGATGGTGTACGTGAACGCTTAATTGAAAAAGCCATTCCACGTGCGGACATTATGACCCCAAATCTTTCCGAACTTCGTACGCTTTCTGACTTCCCTATCAATACGTTTGACGATGTGCTGAAAGCCGCCAATGCATTAGTGGCTAAAGGTGTGAAAAAAGTGTTGGTTAAACACTTAGGTAAAGCAGGTAAATTAAATGATCCTGATACCTTTGAAATTATTATGGCGACACCTGAAGGTGTATGGCATTTAAGCCGTCCGCTTTATAAATTTAACTTTGAACCTGTTGGTGTGGGTGATTTAATTGCGGGGACTTTCTTGGCGCATTACTTAAACTGTGGCAATGATGTAGAAGCTTTTGAAAAAATGAATAATGCGGTTGCTGGCGTAATGAAAACTACCTTTGATTTAAAATCTTACGAACTCCAACCGATTGCTGCACGTTTTGAGATCTTAAATCCAAGCACAAACTACAAAGCTGTTAAAGTTGCCTAATGGATCTTTTTTCATTATTCCAAGCTCAAATCCCAACTACCGCCAATAAGTTTCTCATTGCTTTTAGCGGTGGTTTGGATTCAACTGCACTGCTTTCTTTAGTTAAAAGACTCCGCGAAAAACGACCGCACTTAAGTCTGCGAGCTATCCATATCCATCACGGATTAAGCCCGAATGCGGATGCTTGGACGGCTCATTGCCAACAACTTTGTAAACAATTTGCCATTCCACTTATTATTGAAAGAGTCAAAGTAGAAATGCACGATGGCATTGAAGCTGGCGCAAGAGAAGCCCGTTATCAGGCGATTTTAAAACATATCCAGCCAAATGAATATCTGGTCACTGCACATCATTTAAATGATCAAACTGAAACTTTTTTTCTCGCATTAAAACGAGGCGCGGGATTACAAGGTTTAGGCGCAATGCAGAAAGAAAGCCAATTGTTCGGGATGTCTATTCTACGCCCGCTTCTTTCTTTTACCCGTAATGAATTAGAAGATTACATTCAGCAAGAAAATCTGTCTTGGGTCGAAGACGAAAGTAATCAAGATAATCATTACGATCGCAATTTCTTACGTAACCAAATTTTACCTGAAATACGCCAACGCTGGGGGCATTTTGATCATGCAGTTCAGCGTGCCGCACAACATTGTTTTGAGCAACAACAACTAATTAATGAATTATTACAACCTTGCTTTGAGCAGCATCTTCTTGAGGATCAAAAACAGTTTTCACTCGTAAACTTTCTAGAATATTCATCGCAAAAACAAACCGCACTTTTGCGAATGTGGCTAGCTAAAAATCAGATTGCCATGCCTACGCAGGTTCAATTAATGCATATTATTGATGATGTTATTCAGGCTAAAGCGGATGCCATCCCACAATTTCAACTTGGGGAGCATATTATTCGCCGATATCAACAACGTCTCTATTTAACAGGAAAATTAATTGATTTGTCGCAAACTTGTCTTGATATGCCATTAAATCAACAGATTGTCTTGCCTGATAATCTTGGAATAATTTATGCAATCCACAATGCAACAGGCATTTTAGTCAATTGGAACGAAAAACAGGTTCAACTTGCCGATACGCAAGAACCGATTCAAATACGATTTGCTTATACTGGCAAAGTAAAACGCCAACATAATCGTCCTGCCGAAACCATGAAAAAAATCTGGCAAGAGCTCGGCGTTCCGCCTTGGCAACGAAATCGCATTCCTCTCATTTTTTATGGCGAGACTTTACAAAGTTCGGTGGGTTTTTTCCGTGTTTTTCAGAACTTAGAGAAATAAAAAAATGGGTGATGAGTCACCCATTTTTATGATTAAGAAAAGCGTTTAAAATGCCTGCCGTAAATTCTTTCCGTAAATAAAACCCCAGTGGCAAGGTATCAATCACATCCCCATTTTTGCCAATGCCTTTTGTAATGGCTTTGCTGTTTGCCCCTTTCGGACGAAGCTGCATCACTTTACCAATGTGTGCTGTAATTTGGTTCAACTTTCCGAGCACAATATAATCCATCAACTCTTCCCAATCTTGGCGTAATTGATGTTCTTGTTCAGCCGAAGGTTGCCATAAGATAGGTTGGCCAATATGGCGCTCACGCAAAGGAATATCTCGACTACCTTCAACAGGAATCCACAAGACTTTCGATAATTTATGACGAACGTGCGAATTTTCCCAATTCACGCCCGAATTTTGAACCAAAGGCGCAAGGCTAACGAACGTGGTTTCCAACGGAAAACCTTCTGCATTGATGGGTAAGGTTTTTAACTCAATGCCTAAATGGGAAAAGTCCTGCTCTGCTTTACTGCCGGCAGTCGCTCCTAATGCAGTTTCAAGCAACATTCCAACCCAACCTTTATCGCGTTTTAAATCAGGCGGAACGGGAATATTTAATTCACCTGCAAGTTCGCCAAAGGTTAACCCCGCAATAGATTGCGCTTTTTCTAATAAGGCTTGTTCGGTTTGTGGGATCATTCGTGGTATTTCTTCAATAATTTCGGTTTAACGTATTCTACGCCTTTATCAAGGTAAGGAATATTCTCTAATTTCAATAAAAAACGTTTTGCCGGCAATCCACCACCAAAACCAGTAATTTCACATTTTTTCCCTAATACACGATGACATGGAATGATAATACTAATGGGATTACTCCCCACAGCACCGCCAACGGCTCGCACCGCCTTAGGGTTATTAATACTTTCGGCTAATCCACCATAACTGGCTGTTTTACCATAAGGAATTTGACACAATGCTGTCCAAATCGCTTGTTGAAATGCGGTACCTTTAGGCGATAAAGGTATATCGGAGAAACTTTCTGGCTCGCCATTGAAATAACGCCTTAAAGAACACTGAACTTTTTCAAAAAGCGGTAAATCTTCTCGTAAAATCCAATTTGGATTTGGCGTGGTTTGTTCTAACTCACAATCTAAATTTGTGAGATTTTCACCATCAGAAAGCATTAATAACCGACCGATTGGTGAATCCATATAAGCATAAAAAAGTGCGGTCATTTTTCTCCCGTTTTTTATGGGACCATATAAGAAAAAAGCACACCGAACATGCATTCGGTGTGCTACGTATTATGCTAAATTTTTAACAAATTAGAAACTGTAGTTTAAGTTTAAACCGTAAAGATTTGCACTAGCTTTAGATGTATAGTTTCCAGTAACTACTACTGCTCCATTTCGAATAACTTGCTCTTCTTTGAAATGAACTTTTTTACCTTTCAAATAAGCATAGCCTAAATCAACTGAAAGATTAGGAGTAAATTTATATGTAGCACCCACACTATACCAAGTACGATCTGTATCAGGAATTGCCGCACTAGCATGTTCAGTTGCTGCAGCTTGATCATAAGCAATACCTGCGCGTAAAGTTAATTTGTCATCTACGTTATAAGTTCCACCCAATGCAACACGCGAACTATTTCTGTAGTACATTTTCTTATGGAAGGCTTCTTTTCCATCAGAGTGATAGCTTGCATATAAGTTTTTCAAACGGCTCCAATGAGAATATTTATAACTATAGTGCATCGCAAATTTTTCAGTTAATTGGTGGAATCCTGAAAACTCTAAGTAATCAGGCAAATTAAGCTTTAAACCACCTTCTTGCCCAATACGCTGGGCTTGTAAACTAGTTGCTGTATGATCTGTAAAATCAATATCTACTTTAGAATGGTAAGCTAAACCAATTCGATGATTTTCATTAAATTGATACATTACACCAGCATTCCAAGCAAAAGCCCAAGCCGCTTTGTCTTGTAGTTGAGTTAGAATAGTATCTTTTTGAACTCTACTTAATGAAGCCAATAATGGACCAGCTGTAGGAGGTAATTGTATAGCTCCTGCGCGTACAGCATTACCAACATATTGAGCTGCATCAGCCAGAGCACCAGCTCTACGCTCAATTTTTGCTTGAGCATAAATCGCATTCAAGCCTAAACCAGCACTAAATCCCTCAGTAACACGATAAGAACCACTTAGGTTTAAATTTAACGCAGTTAGATCTGTTGTTCCACCAAATACACCGCCGTTGTATTTGTTATCATACTCGCTTTTCAAACCAAAATTCACATTCATGCCTGCACCAACCGCCACTTTGTCATTAACAGGTGCCACAAAATACATATTTGGTACAAGAGAGCCTGGAACTACATTTTTTTGATGAAGATTAGTTGAAGCACCTGGTAAACGAGCACCCACATTTCTACCTAACGCAGTAATATCAGTATTACCACTCATATTAATCTTAGAATCCACATAAACCCCTCCCACAGAAAATTGATTCGTTTTAAATAAACTCATCAATGCAGGGTTCGTTGCAACTACTGCAGCATTATCAGCAATTGCTGCTTCACCGGCATAAGCACGACCAAGACCTGATGTAGAAACTTCTGCTAATTGGAATGCGGCTGCATTTGCACCGCTTGCTACTAATAATGTGGTCATTGCTAATAGCGTTTTATTTAATTTTGTCATTTGGAACCTTTTGTTATTAATGATAATGAAAAAACCGCAAGATTCTAAAACTCCAATAAATGGAGTGCAAATTATTTTAGATTAAATTTTAAGTGTTCCGACCAGTGATAAATAAATGATATTTAAATTAAAAAAGTGTGGTCACTTTGGCAGAGCGTTTCAAAAATGCTAGAATGGAGTTAATCTTAATTTTAAATAAGGAAATCCTATGACAGTAACATGCAAAGCAGCAGAATCTCTCACTTGTAGTTGTGTTGATGTAGGTACGATTATTGACGGTTCAGATTGTTCTGTTGATATTCATCAAATCTATGCGAATAAAGCTGAAGCAGAAGCGGCACTTAATCGTTTCATTGAAAAAGCTCGCAAAACAGAAAGCGATCCTTGCGACATTAAAAGTGAAATCACAGAAACTGAAAATGGTGCCAATTTAACGGCGTGTTTTACATTTAGCTGCCAAGCTGAAGCGATGATTTTCGAATTAGCAAATCGCTAAAAATATTTTAGAAATTGACCGCACTTTATCATGCAAAATAAAGTGCGGTTATTTTTTTAGTTAAAACCCAATTAAATCACTATCGCAAACGTTTGCTTAATCTGGTACAATCACGCCGTTTTATCATTTAACCTAAAAATATAGGATAGCATTGTGAGCAAACCATCATTAAGTTATAAAGATGCAGGCGTGGATATTAATGCCGGTAATGAATTAGTTGAACGTATTAAACCACACGTGAAACGAACTACTCGTCCTGAAGTCATTGGGGGATTAGGTGGGTTTGGCGCATTATGTGCTATTCCGGGCAAATATAAAGAACCGATCCTCGTTTCAGGTACAGACGGTGTAGGAACAAAACTACGTTTAGCCATTGACTTAAAAAAACACGATACCATTGGTATTGATTTGGTTGCCATGTGTGTTAACGATTTAGTGGTTCAAGGCGCCGAACCATTATTCTTCTTAGACTACTATGCGACTGGAAAACTTGATGTGGATGTTGCCTCTGATGTAGTGAAAGGCATTGCTGAAGGCTGTGTACAATCGGGTTGTGCATTAGTGGGTGGCGAAACAGCAGAAATGCCAGGCATGTACCACGCTGGCGATTATGACCTAGCAGGTTTCTGTGTGGGTGTCGTCGAAAAATCAGAAATCGTTGATGGTAGCCAAGTTAAAGTAGGAGATGCTTTAATTGCACTAGGTTCAAGTGGCCCGCATTCAAATGGTTATTCTTTAATTCGTAAAGTCATTGATGTTGCTGGCGTCAACCTAGCCACTGAGCAATTAGATGGTCATCCATTAAGTGAACAAGTGCTTGCACCGACAAAAATCTATGTAAAATCTGTTCTCGCTTTAATCAAACAAACGAAAGTCCATGCTATCGCACACTTAACGGGTGGCGGTTTCTGGGAAAATATCCCTCGTGTATTACCGAAAAATACCAAAGCGGTTATTGATGAAAGCAGTTGGGAATGGCAACCCGTATTCAAATGGTTACAAGAAAAAGGCAACATTGAAACCTATGAAATGTACCGCACATTTAACTGTGGCGTTGGTATGGTGATTGCATTACCACAATCGCAAGTGGAAACCGCTTTAGCGATTTTAAAACAATCCGGTGAAAATGCCTGGTTAATCGGTCATATTGAAAATGCGACAGATAACGAACCACAAGTTATTATTAAATAATTTCTCTTTTCCATTTCAGGGCGAAAATTTCAGAATGAAAGGTTCGCCCTTCTTTTATGCAGAATAATATGAAAAAAATTGCCGTCCTGATTTCAGGACAAGGATCAAATCTTCAAGCAATAATTGAGGCTTGTCAAACCCGCTTTATTCCAGGAAAGATTGTGACTGTCATCAGTAATAAAATCGATTCATTTGGCTTAAAACGCGCTAAAAGTGCGGGCATTCCTAGCCGAGTTTTTTTGCGCCAAGATTTTAGTTCCAATCTCGCTATGGATAAGGCTATAGGGGATTATTTAGACGCTCTCAATATTGATCTCATTGTGTTAGCCGGTTACATGAAAATCTTAACCAAACCATTCACACAACGTTTTGCTGGGAAAATTTTAAATATTCATCCTTCCCTTCTGCCAAAATATCCTGGGTTACATACTTATCAAAGGGCACTTGAGAATGGCGAGAGTGAACATGGTACAACCGTGCATTTTGTCAATGAAGAGCTCGATGGCGGCGCCATTGTGTTACAAGCTAAAGTACCGATTTTCCCTGGTGATACCGTCGAGGAAATTGAACTTCGTACACGTGAACAGGAATATAATATTTATCCTTTAGTGATTAAATGGTTTATTGAAGAGCGATTAAAGCTCGAAAACGGTATAGCGTATTTAGATGCCTCCCCTTTACCGATATCTGGCTATGCCGCTGAATAAAGTGAAATAAAAAAGCGATACACATTGTGTACCGCTTTTTTCAGAGCAAGGTTCTATTAGAAACGATAACCTAAACCGACGAAATATACTGTAGGGTCAAGTTTCACCTTCACCGTATGATGTTCACCAGCTAAATTAAAACGCGCTTTGGTTTTAATGTTCGCGTACCACATTGCCGCATTGAAATAAAGATTGTCGGTCAGTTTAATATCGACACCCACGTTCGCAATTGGGCCAACTGAATCTTTTAATCTAAGATCAGATACGCCAGCTAACTTAGCTTTTTCACTGAAAAATGTCGTGTAGTTAAGACCCGCGCCTACATAAGGACGTACGCTAGCATCTTTATCAAAGAAATAGTATTGAGCATATACACTTGGCGGTAAATGTTTAGTTTTACCTACTAAGGCAGAACCTAACTTAATTTCATGACTGAAAGGGGTCGCCGCAAGTAATTCTACCCCGATGTTATCAGTGAACATATAAGTACCGGTTAAACCCAATTGAGTATTGTTGTTCACTTTAAATTTAAAGACATCGCTATTTGTGGTGGTGTGTGTATCCACAAGAACACCACCCGCTCTAACAATAACATCACCTTGCTGATGTGCGTTTGCAAAACCCGCTAATAATGCCGCGCTTAATCCCAATGCTAATGCTGCTTTTTTCATTTTGACTCCTTAGTCATTTTCTTTAAGATTAATTCCCATACAAATTATGGGTAAATATATGATACCTATTTTTAAGTATTAAAAATATGATCTCTATCAATTTTTTAAAAATTAATAATTTTTGATCTAGAACAATTTCTTGTATTTTTAGTTTTTTGATGTCAAAGCTTGTATAATTACTTCACTTTTTTTACCGAGAAAATACAATGCAAATTAACTTTACTCAGATTTTTCAAGATAGCCTCAACTTTATGCGTAATCAGCGAAAAACCGTGCTACTTTTCGTTGGTATTTTCGTCATCTCACAATTGATTAATGCATTAGTCAGTGTCCCAATATCGAGTTTGGGTGATAATCCTAATCCATCACAAGAGGATATTATTGATGCATTGAGCAAAGTGGAACCAACTGCACTGATTGGATCTTTTTTATTCCAACAATTATTGATGTCTTTTATTGCGACCTTCGGTATTTCAAGCATTCATCATATTAGTCTGCAAAATGAAAATCCGATTAATCAAGGTCTCATGCTGACATTGCGTCGTTTTTTAGGTGTGGTCGTTTTAGATATTTTTATGAGTTTGCCACTTCTCTTTGGCATAGCGGATGTCATGAGCTCATTTTTAAGCAAAAATGCCCTCTCCCCTCTAGCCTTTGTTTCAATGGTATTGGGCTTATTCTTCTTTGTACGTTTATGCTTATCACCTGTGCATTATATTGCCTCTAATCAATCTATCAGGCAAAGTGCTTTACAAGTGTGGCGTGCAGGTATTAAACGTAATGGCGTGTTAATTATTTATGCCTTGCTCACTTATTTACTTCTTCCTTTAGTGGTGAATACCGTTGGTGCAATCTTAGGTTCATCATTTTTAAGTGCTATCGTTGGCATCTTGGCAGCATTATTTCAAATATTTATTTTGATATTTACTTACCGTTTTTACAGTTTATTTATGAAGGCATAATATGAAGCAACTTCTTGAATTTATTCCGCTTGTTCTCTTTTTCATCACTTACAAAATGTTTGGGGTGCGTGAGGCGGCTATTGTCTTAGTGATCGCGACCATCATTCAGATGGTTGTACTAAAACTGAAATATGGTGTGATTGAGAAACAACAAAAAATCATGGCCATTGCGGTTGTGTTTTTTGGTTTGCTCACTGCCTATTTCAATGAAATCAAATATCTACAATGGAAAGTCACAATTATTAATGCCTTATTTGCCATTGTTTTATTGGTTGCACAATTCCAATTCAATACGCCACTGGTAAAAAAGTTATTAGGCAAAGAAATCCAATTACCTGATAATGTGTGGAACAAATTGAATTTAGGCTGGGCAGGATTTTTCATTCTGTGTATGCTTGTAAATATTTATATCAGCCAAAATATGTCTGAAGATGCTTGGGTTGATTTCAAATCTTTTGGTTTACTTGGTATGACCTTTGTTGCAACAATCGTCAGCGGCGCTTATATTTACCGTTACTTACCTAAAGATGATCAAAAAAATGATGGGAAAAAATAATGGTTTCAAATCTTACTGATAAAGAAGGTCGTCAATCTAAAGGCGTATTATTACTACGCACCTTGGCAATGCCTTCAGATACTAACGCCAATGGCGATATTTTCGGTGGCTGGATTATGTCCCAAATGGATATGGGCGGAGCAATTCTTGCCAAAGAAATTGCTCATGGCCGTGTGGTCACTGTTGCCGTAGAAAGTATGAATTTCATCAAACCTATCGCTGTCGGTGACGTGGTATGTTGTTATGGTCAATGCCTCAGCGTGGGACGTTCTTCTATTAAAATCAAGGTAGAAGTATGGGTGAAAAAAGTTGCCAGTGAACCAATTGGGGAACGTTATTGCGTGACAGAGGCCGTATTTACCTTTGTCGCCGTTGGAAAAGATGGCAAATCTCGCAGTATACCACGTGAAGGCAATCTCGAATTAGAACGTGCATTAGCCACCATCGAAGAATTACAATTAAGTTGTTAAAAGGAGAAATAATGTATTACGTAATTTTTGCCCAAGATCTTCCTGGCAGTTTAGAAAAACGCCTTGCTGTACGTGAGCAGCATCTCGCTCGTTTAAAACAATTACAAACAGAAGGTCGTTTATTAACAGCCGGTCCCAATCCTGCCATTGACGATGAAAATCCTGGCGAAGCTGGCTTTACAGGCTCGACTGTGATTGCTCAATTCGAAAGCCTGTCTGCAGCAAAAGACTGGGCGTCACAAGATCCTTACGTAGAAGCTGGCGTTTACGGTGATGTGATTGTGAAGCCTTTCAAAAAAGTTTTCTAAATAAAACGAACTCTACACTCAAAGACGGATCTAAATATCCGTCTTTCTCTTTATATGGAACCTCCTATGCGAGCACTTAAACACGCGACAATTTCGTTATTAATTTTAACCGCACTTTCAGGCTCAGCTTTGGCTAATCAGCATGCCCATCAAAGCAAAAATGAAACAGCACCACAAATTAACCTTGCAGAAGAACAAGCCAAATGGGCACAACAACAGCACTCTCATGAATTAAAGCTGATTGAACAACGTGCAACTTTTCTACAATTAGAGTCGCTCCTAAAAAGTGCGGTCAAAAATAATCATGTTTCTAATAATGCTAAATTATTTCTTGGGCTTATTGATTCTTTAAAAGGTTATCCATTGCAAACTGATGCTATAGCGGCTTATTTAGATGCACGTATAAAAACCGTTAATCGCGATACGCCTCGTGAAAAAGTGAATGCATTGCGAACAGACATTGAACAATTTATTCAACAGCACGCCTCTCATTTTCTACGCGGAAAATTAGAACAAAGCATTTTTACATTATTAACCAATGCTGAAGATACTCAAGCGCTCGCCAAACTCACGCCTAATAATTTGGAAACACAAATTGCTGTGCTTACAGCTAAATATCAAATAGAGGCAGCCAATACCAGTCAGACGACAGAAAATCAACCAAATGACAAGAATAAATCGGCTATTTTGTCTGAATATGAACAGCTTTGGCTCAACAATGCTGAACTTCCTAATGATGCTCAGCTATGGGAGGCTTGGTATTCACAAGGTGGACGCACTGAAGAGAAAATCTACCAAAAAGCAGAAATGCTCTTTGGTAAAAATGACGCGAAAGGCCTCGAAATACTCGCTAAAGAGTTAGAAAAAATTGAGAACGCTAAAAAAGATGAGCAAGTAGCCGCTCATTTAGCGCTTTATCAGGATCTCTTAAAAAATCCAGCCAATTTGAAAACACTCACTGAGTCATTGCCATTAATTGATGGTAATACGAATAAAATCATCAATAAATTTGCCGTAGTGCTAGGTTTTGCTCGTTATTTGCGGACCATTCCAGAAAATATGAATGAGCCAACATTCACCCCTTACGAGCAATGGGCGAAGACTTGGCAATTAAACGAAGCTGAATTACGTGATTGGAAAATCGCCTTTATTAACCGTTTCTTTGATAATGAAAGTCCTAATTTTGTGCAATGGCGCGATCAAGAACTTCTCAAACTCAACGCAGATAATCTCATTGAACGTCGTTTGCGTACGGCTATTTGGCAACAAACGGATTTATTAGGTTGGTTGAATGCCCTTTCAGATGAAGCGAAGCAAAAACAAGAATGGCGTTATTGGATGGTTAAAATAACTGCTCAAGCATCCGATAAAGATGCGAAACAACGATTAGAAGCTTTATCGAAAGAACGTGGGTTTTATCCAATGTTGGCAGCGGTCAAATTAGGCCATTCCTACAAACTGGAAATGCCTAAAATTCCTCAAGAGTCCAATATCCAAGAGAAGTATGCTACTGAATTAGCTGAGATTGCAGAACTGCGTCAATTAGATCGATTAGGCGCAGCCAAACAACGTTGGCGTTCTCTATTAGAAAAATTACCGCAAGAGAAACAACTTGCATTAAGCCAATATGCAAATGAACAAAATTGGTTTGAATTAGGCGTAGATGGCTCGATTATTGCGAAAGCATGGGATTATATCGACTTACGCTTACCAAATGCTTACAGTCAATATTTTGATATTGCCCTCAGTAATGTGAATCTCAGCGCAACGGAACCTCAAACTATTGTGGATAATCGTGTAACTAAAACCTTCGCCATGGCAATCGCTCGCCAAGAAAGTGCTTGGAATCCAATGGCACAATCTTCCGCAAATGCTCGAGGATTAATGCAGTTATTACCGAGTACTGCACAAAAAACAGCAGAAAATCAGCAACTTCCTTATAACGGTGAGTTAGATTTATTCAAACCGCTTAATAATATTTTACTCGGTACGGCTCACTTAAATGAGTTAAATGCTAAATACCCTAATAACCGAATTTTGATCGCCTCCGCCTATAATGCGGGAGCAAGCCGTGTAGAAAAATGGCTTGCGAGAGCAAATAGCAAATTGGCTATGGATGAATTTATTGCCTCTATTCCGTTCTTTGAAACACGAGGTTATGTTCAAAACGTATTAACTTACGATTTTTACTATCAAAACCTACAAGACAAAGAAAAATTACAAACCTTTAGCAAAGAGGAATACGATCGGCTATACTAGTCGCACTAGTTTAATAGTATAGGGTTGTTGATATGTATATTAGTCGCAATTTAGAACAATGGAATGCTTTCCTAGCGACCTTGCAAACCGCATTTGAGCAAGGCAAAGCACAAGATTTCTTAACGCTTCTGCTCACGCCTGATGAACGTGATGCGGTGGGGTTACGTTTACAAATCGTGGCACAGTTATTGGATAAAAATCTCTCACAACGAGAGATTCAACAAAATCTCAATACCAGTGCGGCAACCATTACGCGTGGTTCTAATATGCTCAAAACAATGGATCCGGATTTTATAAACTGGGTGAAAAGCCAACTCGATGAGCAAGCTGCAAAAAACTAAGCGAATTCTGACCGCACTTTTACATCTTTTTCGCCCATCTTGGTGGAAAAAAAATTGGCAACGGGTTGCGTGGCGTTTTTCTCTCGCAATCCTGGCATTTTTCATTTGCTTCCGCTTTATCCCTGTTCCCTTCTCTGCCTATATGGCACAGCAAAAAATCGGGCACTTATTACAGTTGGATTTCAGCTATTCAATCAAATACGATTGGGTGAGCCTTGATGAAATCTCACCGAATATGCAGCTTGCGGTGATTGCCGCTGAAGATCAAAAATTCCCAAACCACTGGGGCTTTGATTTTGAGGCTATTCAAAAGGCCTTTAAATTTAATGAAAAATCCCGCCGAACCCGAGGCGCCTCAACGATTTCTCAACAAACAGCAAAAAACCTCGTTCTTTGGCATGGACAAAGTTGGTTTCGCAAAGGATTAGAAGTTCCCACAACGGTATTAATGGAAATCTTTTGGTCCAAAGAACGCATTTTAGAAGTGTATTTGAACATCGCAGAATTTGGTCATGGTATCTTTGGTGTAGAGGCAGCCAGTCGCTATTACTTCAAAAAATCAGCGAAAAATTTAACTCAATCAGAAGCGGCATTACTTGCTGCAGTTTTACCAAATCCTATTATCTATAAAGTGAATAAGCCTAGTGTGTTAGTTCGTAAAAAACAAAGTTGGATTATGGGACAAATGAATGGATTAGGCTTGGATTACCTAAAAGAAATGTAGATTTGCCATAAAGAAAAAACCTTGAAACTCACTTTAAGTTTCAAGGTTTTAAATTTGGTGGAGATAATCGGGATCGAACCGACGACCTCTTGAATGCCATTCAAGCGCTCTCCCAACTGAGCTATATCCCCAAATAACGCAGGCTATGATAAATTTCGGCTGATAAACTGTCAATATTGAAATAATCAAATCCCGCTTATCAGCCTAAATATTAAGCGTTTTGAGACTTAATAAAATCAATGGCACGTTGGATACGCGCTAACACACGTTCACGGCCGATACCCACTAATGTCACATCCATAGAAGGTGATTGACCTGAGCCTGTCACTGCCACGCGTAATGGCATCCCGACTTTACCCATACCCACTTCTAATTCAGCCGCAGTTTGTTCAATCGCTTCATGAGTAGAATGTAAATCCCAGCTAGAAAGTGCGGTCAATTTTTCTTTTACTTTTTCAAGTGGTTCAATTGCCGCTGCTTTAAAGTGTTTCTTCACCGCTGCTTCATCAAAACTTTCAAACTCTTCGAAGAAATAACGGCTTGCTGATGCCATTTCTTTTAAGGTTTTACAACGTTCTGCAAGCATCGTCACGATTTCAGTTAATGCTGGGCCATTTGATATATCAATACCTTGATCTTTATAATGCCATGCAAGGTGTTTCGCCACATATTCAGGAGGTAATTCACGAATGTAATGGTGATTTAACCACAATAATTTCTCAGTGTTAAATGCACTTGCAGACTTACTCACGTGATCTAATTCGAAGAATTTAATCATTTCTTCACGTGTAAAGATCTCTTGGTCACCATGACCCCAACCTAAACGAACAAGATAGTTGATTAAGGCTTCTGGTAAATAACCATCATCACGATATTGCATCACACTTACCGCACCATGACGTTTTGAGAGTTTTTGGCCATCATCACCGTTAATCATAGAAACGTGAGCATATACTGGAATTGGTGCACCCAACGCTTTTAAGATATTAATTTGACGCGGGGTGTTGTTAATATGGTCTTCACCACGCACAACATGAGTAATGCCCATATCCCAGTCATCCACTACTACACAGAAGTTGTAGGTTGGTGAACCATCGGTACGACGAATAATTAAATCATCTAATTCGCTATTGCTGATTTCAATGCGACCACGCACCGCATCATCAAATACGACTGAACCTTCTGTTGGATTTTTAAAACGTACAACATGTGGCTCATCGGCTGCATGATTGTGGTCATGTAAACAATGACGGTCATAACGTGGTTTTTCTTTGTTTTGCTCTTGTGTATGGCGTAATTCTTCTAAGCGTTCTTTAGAGCAATAACAACGATAAGCTAAGCCTTGCTCAATCATTTCATCAATCACTTGATTGTAACGATCAAAGCGTTTGGTTTGATAATAAGGACCATGTTCCCAAGCAAGGTTTAACCACTCCATTCCTTCAATGATTGCCGCAGTAGCTTCCGGTGTAGAACGTTCTAAATCGGTATCTTCAATACGTAGTACAAACTCACCGTTGTTATGTTTTGCAAATAACCAAGAATAAAGAGCTGTACGTGCGCCACCTACGTGTAAATAACCTGTTGGACTTGGGGCAAAACGCGTACGTACTTTTACATTCGGATCTAATTCAAAAGGAGGATCAATTTTCATTTTCTTAATAACCTATTCATTTACAAAAATTACTTTTATTTTACTACGACTTGCATGAGTTCTAAATAAAAAATCTGATTTTATGCCTATTTTTGCAACAACTAGACGCTTTTTCATAAAAATATATTGACTGAAATCTCATTATACTTATAATGCCAATCCACAACATTAAGGGCGATTAGCTCAGTTGGGAGAGCACCTCCCTTACAAGGAGGGGGTCACTGGTTCGAGACCGGTATCGCCCACCACTTTTTCCAAAGTAGACTTTAATGTTGTAAAAGTTTGACCAAGCGGGCGATTAGCTCAGTTGGGAGAGCACCTCCCTTACAAGGAGGGGGTCACTGGTTCGAGACCGGTATCGCCCACCACTTTTCTAAAGTGTTCTTTCCGCTCAAACTTTCCCATTATTTAAACGCTTTTCTTATGTGGGCGATTAGCTCAGTTGGGAGAGCACCTCCCTTACAAGGAGGGGGTCACTGGTTCGAGACCGGTATCGCCCACCACTTAATTTTAGTGTTTAAATAAATCCGAATACCTTTTTAGGTGCATCGGGCGATTAGCTCAGTTGGGAGAGCACCTCCCTTACAAGGAGGGGGTCACTGGTTCGAGACCGGTATCGCCCACCACTTTTCTTAAAGTCCTTTTTTAAATCAGTCAAATTAGCATTATTTCTGTTTCATCTTATAAAGAAAAAACGGCCACAAAACGTTTCGTTTTACGACCGCACTTTTATCAATTTTTTAGATTAAACTGGTTCTAAACCCAACACTTTACGTCCGTTGATACTGGCAATATCAACCATCGCATCAAGATGTGGGAAACGACAGCCCGCAGCCAGCAAGCTTAATTCTTGCCATAAATCCCCTTCACAAAGTGGTACCATGTAATCACAGATATTATCCGTACCTAGCGCCACAGTAATTCCTTCCGGAATCATTTCATCTGCCGGTGTCAATGCATTGTGGAAAGGCATCAAATCTTCTTTTCGGTTACTATCAATCCACGCCATTGGGCAAGCAATCATCATCATTTTTGCTTGACGCATTTTTTCATAAAGTTTATAACGATATTCTCTGCTATGTGCACCGATAGAAATACCATGGATCGCCACAACTCTACCTTCCATGCCATGTTCGATGGTTTTATCGCAAAGCTGTTCGGTTTCTTTTTCTTTCGGAGAGTTGAATTGATCCACGTGCACATGACACATAATGCCGCGAGATTTGGCTGCATCAAGCAGAATATCCATTGCTTCAAGGCCACGACCATAATCAAGCTCATCGCGATAAGGTAAGCCTCCAATCATATCTACCATATCAGAACCAATATCAAACCATTTGCGAGCTTCTGGCTCAATGACACCTTTTAAGGTCTGATTTGCAAATTTCAAAATAATGTCATGCTTATAGACTTCGCGAGCTTTGTGCGCAGCAATGATGGCTCTGTCTTCACAAATCGGGTCGATATCCACAAAAGTCCCAAATGCCGTCACCCCTTGGGAAATCATCAGCTCAATCGATTGACAGAAACGGGCGTAATAATCATCAACACTTGATGTACGTTTAACTTCGTCCACTAAATCCCATTTTTGTTGAAGATTACTATTGTGATAAATGCCAATTTTTTCAGGTGTCATTGTAAAAGCACGATCTGCGTGAGCATGAGCATTAACCCAGCCACCTTTTTTAATAATTTCGTCTCGAATAAACGTTTTAAAGCTACGAACGTGATTTCTCATAATAACTCCGCCAAAAAAGAAAGGAAAAGAGAGACGAGAAGTGTATTAATTGAAAAGCAAACCCAATAAGGTTCTGGTCTATTGTGAATTGTTTGCAATGTTATGAAAAATTCGCAGATTTTAATTAATAACATCTTTTCAGTCTTTCAACTGAGTGCAAAGTATAAGATTTTAAGCACAAAAAAGCTATCTATTTATTGACAAAAGAACGCTCTTGTTTAAAGACATCTAAGAACAAGCCGAGCGGAGGGCGGCTTGAAGATTGTTCAGTATAAGTGCGGTCAAATTTCTTATAGTTTCCTTTGCGATCAATATGATACTGTGTGCCATCCGGCTGAATAATGACATTCCAACGGAAATTCGATGCCAACACCCAAGGATCGTCATTAAGCTCAAATAAATTGCGACCTTGTGCATAATCCGAAACTGGATTTTTCACTTTAAAGATTGATGACATCAATGCTGGTAATAAATCCGTATGGCTCGTTAATTTAGAGACTTCTTGCACCGGCAAATCTTTCCAGTAAACAATAAATGGCACCTGGATTTCATCACGACCAAAATAGTTTTCTTGTGCTTTTTCATCCAGTTTATTAAACGTTGTACCATGCTCTGCCGTAATAATAACAATCGTATTCTCTAAAGAAACTGATGCTAAAGTAGTATCAATTTGTTGATCAATCTCCGCAAGCGATTTGGTGTAATTTTCTTCCGTTAGATCCGCAATATCTAAATCCACATAAGCAAACCAAGGTTTATCCTCTTTTAAGAGAGATAAAACGCTATTTATCGCTTCTTTTGGCGAAGAGGCTTTCACTTTAGGTAATTTCACATTACGGAACAAGGCTTGTTTAAATAAGCTGTCTTTGAATGCCGTAGACGAATAAGCAACAAATTGATATTTCTCGTCTTGTAGCTTTTTAATTAATACCGACGGTGTGTGATTACTCAAAATACTGTCCGTATAATTTGCATTCAGTCCATAGAATAAGCCTACTAAGCCGGCATTATTCGTATTGCCACTGCTGTAATGATTCGTAAATTGAGTAGAGCTTGTGGCAAACTCGAACAATTTAGGCATTTTCTCGCTCGTTAGCGCATCATAACGTAAGCCTGAAACGGTAATCACGAGAATATTTGGTTTGTTTTCAACTTGCTCAAACTGAAGATCTTTTTTCGGATAATCAATTTTTAATGCATCCAAACGGCCTTCTTGCTCTAAGCGCTGAGAATATGTTTCCGCATTAATAAATCCTTGTTTTTCCAAAAATGTTCGTGCGGTCATTGGATAAGAAAGAGGGAAATTAGAACGCTGCATGGTAATCGGACGATATAAAAATGCATCCGCCCAAGCGTAAATTAAGTGTGTCGCGACAAACGTGGAAGTCAGAACTAATCCCACTTTCTTCAGCCATTTCTGACGCTCTAAACTACGTAATTTTTCCCAACTCCAACGGGAGAAAAGCATTTGGATTAGCAAAATAATCGGCATTGGCGCAAAGAAAATTTGCCAATCCCGTGAGAAATCGCCCTTTTCAGGGTTCACTAACAAATTCCAAACAATAGAAGAAAGGTGGATATTAAAGCGGTTAAAAACTTCTGTATCAAACAGCAGTAATGTGGTACAAATCGTGGCAATAATTACCGTTAGTCCACGGAAAGTGCGGTGATTTTTGATGATAAAACTCAGTGGAAAAATAACCAGCAAATACAGGGCAAAAACACAAAAGCTGAAATGGCCTAATAAGCTGATGAAGAAATAAATTTTGCCGAGTAATGTGTCGGGCCAGTCAATGAGAAAGGCATAACGACTGCCAATAAGAATTGCGATGATAATGTTAAAAAAAGCAAACCAATGTCCCCACGAAATTTTTCGTGAGGTTTCTTCACGGTATTCACGCCCGTTAAATTTGCTTTTTTTAAACCAAAACATTTTATTTTATTTTTACCGAATTCATTAGAGAGTTGGCAAAGGCTTGTGCTAATGCTTCACGCTGTGCGGCTGGTACGCTAGTGGTCAATAAATTACTGGCCATATTGCCTAAAGCGATAAGCGAAAGATCAACGGGTGCTTTGTGAGTTTCAAGTACGCTAATCATGTCGTTAATGATGGCATTAACTTGCCCATCGGAATACTTTGAATGTTGAGCCATTTGGAATGTTTAAGCCTGTTCTAAATACAAAAAACTTCTCATATCATACCCGATAATTTGTCCAATCTGAATAATTTCTTTTTTCTTGCTTAAAAAGTGCGGTTATAATTTAAGGTAAATTTTACGAAGGAAAAAATTATGAGCATTACGGTTAATCAAATCGTGCTACATCAACTAGTTAAGTACGCTGAAAATGAAACCTCTATGATGGAAAGCGTGTTGCGTGATGAACTTCTCACTATTACGCCAGAAATCGAACAAATGATGTTGCAACTACATCAAGGCTATCAAAATAAAGGTAAAGCATTTGGTGTCTTCCAAGAAAATTCCATTTTCGCACAAGATCTGAATCGTTTATTAGAAAATGAAATCAATTTTTTAAATTTCAGCCAACAATCCACAAAATTATTAGCGCAAGAATTGGGCAAATATAATTTTGCTGATAGTGGCACACTAATCCTATGTCAATACAACTTTTTAGCAACTGACTACCTATTCATCGCACTATTAGATAGTCGTATCAGCATGTTAGTTGACGAAAATCTTGAAATTCGCCGTACGGAATACTTAGATATCACACAATTTGATATTGCTGCACGTATAAACCTAACGGATTTGCAAGTAAACGCAAACTCAAACCGCTACCTTACCTTCATTAAAGGTCGTGTAGGTCGTAAAATTAGTGACTTCTTTATGGATTTCTTGGGGGCGGAAGAAGGTTTAAATCCACAAGTTCAAAACCAATGCTTATTACAAGCAGTAAGTGACTACTGTGAGCAAGGAGAGCTAAATAAAGAACAAACCCAAGCAGTCAAAAAACAGGTATTTGAGTACTGTAAAGGGCAATTAGCAAGCGGTGATGAAATTGCCTTAACTGAACTTTCAGCTAATTTGCCGACTCTAAACGATCGCCCTTTTGTCACCTTTACAGAAGAGCAAGATTACGGCTTGGAAGAAACAATTCCACCAGTACGCTCAGCCTTAAAAACATTAACAAAATTTTCAGGTTCCGGTAAAGGGGTGACATTAAGTTTTAATGCGGATTTATTGAATAACCGTATTGAATGGGATCCACTTACAGATACTTTAACAATCAAAGGGATACCACCGAATCTGAAAGATCAACTTCAAAAAGCATTAAAGTGCAATAATTAATTTGGCAAGATCATAAAGTTTCGGTATCATTCGACATAATTTTGCAATAAAAGGTAAAAAATATGCAATTAAAAACATTTTTAGGTGCAGTTGTTTTAGCATTAAGTTTAACTTCTTGTTCAACAGTACAAAAAGTCGTTTATCGTATTGATGTACCACAAGGTAACTATTTAGAAGCGGCCACTGTGGCACAAGTAAAACCAGGCATGACAGCCCAACAAGTACAATATTTACTTGGTACACCAGTTTTAATTGATCCTTATAGTAACTTAACTTGGTATTACGTGTTCTTACAACAACATTCTTATCAAAAACCTGAACAGCACACATTTACCGTGAAATTTGATCAAAACGGTTTAGTGAGCAGTGCAGAATTAGATAAGCCATTACCTGAAGTGGCAAAACAAGACGAAAATAATACTATTATCAGCACGCCTGAAAATGCAGGCAAGAAAAGCTGGTGGAAATTCTGGTAGTCATTAAAAACAATACCTGCTTGTCATATCAAGCAGGTTTGTTGTATTACAAGGGAATAAAAATGTCAAAAATTCTATTAGTTGATGATGATATTGAACTAACAGATTTACTTGCAGAAGTCTTACGACTGACTGGTTTTGAAGTCGAAATTGCAAATAATGGTCAAGAAGCATTAGACAAGTTAAACTCAAGTCACCAATTAGTCTTATTGGATGTTATGATGCCTGTATTAAACGGTCTTGAAACACTCAAGAAAATTCGTCAAACATCAAACGTCCCTGTAATGATGCTTACTGCGCGTGATGAAGAAATCGATCGTGTACTGGGCTTAGAACTTGGTGCCGATGACTATTTACCAAAACCATTTAACGATCGTGAACTTGTTGCCCGTATTAAGGCGATTTTGCGTCGTGCCTCTCCATCAGAAAAAGAAACACAAAATTCGACTGCACTTCCATCTGAAGAAAATATATTGGAATTTGCAGGCTTAGTGCTTCACTCTGGTCTTCAGCAAGCCTCTTATAAAGGCCAAGATCTCGGTCTAACTGGCTCTGAATTTGCACTACTCCACAAGCTTATACT
The DNA here is from genome assembly GCF_003253005.1 of Haemophilus parainfluenzae. Lineage (GTDB taxonomy): Bacteria > Pseudomonadota > Gammaproteobacteria > Enterobacterales > Pasteurellaceae > Haemophilus_D > Haemophilus_D parainfluenzae_M. The sequence goes on from NZ_QEPZ01000001.1 coordinate 285,634, forward strand.
TCGTCCGGGACAAATTGTCTCTCGTGAAGAATTAAGTATGAATGTGCTTGGCAAACACCTTTCTCCTTTCGATCGCTCGATTGATATGCATATGTCAAACTTGCGCAAAAAACTTCCAGAAAGAGACAATGGCTTACCATGGCTGAAAACGCTACGTAGTCGTGGTTACTTATTGGTTTGTGAATAATGCGTATCAAGAAATTCAGCTTAAATCAGCTCACTATACTCACATTCACTGTCTTTTGGTTGGCATTCTTTGCCATGGCCGCACTTTTGGTCGCACTCCCTTATTTTGATAGCCGCTTATACTCAGATTTAAATCAAAATGAAATCTCGAGCTATCAAAAGAAACTCGTTGAATCAATTCGTAACAATAGGATCAATGGTATCCTCGCAGGCGTTCCTGTGCTTCCAACTGATAAATTCGACTCAGCTCGTCCAGTCATCATAACGCCCGAAAAAGACATCTTCGGCGCTTTAGGCGAAGAAAGAATGCATATTACTCAGTTCGCCCAAGAATCAAGTAACTTTGCCCAGCCACAACGCAAAACGTTTAAAGATATCCAAATTGCAGGACCTTTTAAAGTCTATATTGGCGATTCCGACCAAGCATCCGAATTATTCTTTGTATCTCGAGCAAATGGTCAACAAGAAATTTTACGTTATATGCTTGACCACCCTTGGATCTTATTACTTTTAACGTTAATTATTACGACACCTTTGCTTTGGTGGTTCACTTATACCATCGTCAAACCTATTACCAATTTGCAAAAAGCCGCGAATAGCGTGGCTTTGGGGCACTTCAAAGTTGATAATAAGTTAGCGAACCATGGTCCATCAGAATTACGAGAAGTAGGCCAAAGCTTTAATAAGATGTCGATTGCAATTGATACCCTAATTTCAAATCAACACAATCTGCTATCGTCCATTTCTCACGAATTAAAAACACCATTAACGCGTTTACAACTTTCCACTGCGCTAGTTCGTCATCAAACAGGTGATATTGAACCAGTAAAACGCATTGAAAAAGAAATACAACGAATGGATAAAATGATCAGCGAATTGTTGCTCATTTCTCGCCAACAAATGCATTCTCAAATGGAGCATAATTTATTTCCTATTAATCAGCTTTGGGATGATGTGATCAAAGATGCCTTATTTGAAGCAGAACAACACCAGATCACTTGTGATGTGAATATCTCTATTTTACATCCTGAAAAGCATATGATTTATGGCAACCTAAGTTTGCTGACTAGTGCAATTGAAAACATCATTCGTAATGCATTGAAATACACGAAAAATCATATTTTCTTAACTATTGATTTACATAAAAATGAGCAGGATGATAATTGCCTTCAAATTCGAGTAGATGATAATGGCTTAGGCCTACCGCCAGAAGAGTTTGATAAAATCTTTAAGCCATTCTATCGAGTTGATGAAACCAGAACAAGAGCCACTGGCGGAACGGGATTAGGTTTAACGATTGTCTATAATATTGTGAATGAACACAATGGAAAAGTATGGGCTGAATCCAGTAATTTAGGTGGACTTGCCGTCACGATTCAACTTCCAGTATGGAAACAAAGTTAGTTCAAACAAAAGGCGATATTTTCATATCGCCCTTTTCTTATCTAATTTTCACTCGTTTTAATCGCAATGCATTGGATAGCACAGAAAGTGAACTCATCGCCATTGCTGCGCCCGCTAATACAGGACTTAAATAGCCCAATGCGGCAAGTGGAATACCTAACACATTATAAATTAAAGCAAAGAATAAGTTTTGCTTAATATTTTTTAATGTTGCACGAGAAATCATTAATCCATCGACTAACTGATCCACCGAATGCTGCATGAGTGTCGCCGATGCTGTTTGCTCTGCAACATCAGAACCCGATTTCATCGCAAAGCTTACGTTAGCCATTGCTAATGCGGGTGCATCATTCACACCATCACCAACCATTGCGACCACTTTGCCTTGCTGACGTAATCTCTCAATATAAGTCGCTTTGTCACGTGGACTGCAATTACCCTGTGCAGTTTTCACACCTACTTGCTGGGCAACATAATCAACGACAGATTGCTGATCGCCACTCATTATCACCACATCAATATTATGTTGGTGTAAGCGTTGAATCGCTTGCAAACTATCCTCTTTTAGACTGTCTGCTAGCGCAAATGCACCGATTGGACTGTTATCTACAGATACCGCAACAACACTCGCGATTTGCCAAATTTGAGGCATATTATCTGGTAAGGTTAATTCACAATAAGTAAGTTTACCTACTTTAACCAAACCAACTCCTTCAATGTGAGCAGATATACCCTGCCCCACTTCTGAATGAACCGAAAGTGCGGTCGGAATTTCAAGTGATTTTTCCTGTGCAGCCAGGACTATCGCTTTAGCTAAAGGATGATTGGCATTTTGCTCAACGGAAGCCGCAATACGATATAAATCTTCCTCAGAATAGACCGCACTTTGTGGTTGCCAAACAGCGGCAATTTTGAGCTTTCCTTGAGTTATCGTTCCTGTTTTGTCTAATACCACCGTATCCACATGCGCCGCCTCTTCCATAGATGCCGCATCTTTAAACCAAATCCCTGCATTGACTGCTTTCCCCATTCCCACCATTATGGCAGCAGGTGTGGCAAGCCCTAATGCACAAGGACAGGCAATGACTAACACAGCAACCGCATGAATTAAAGCGGTTACCCAATCTCCTTTTATCCACCAGGTTAATCCAAATGTCATTACGGAAATCAATAACACGGTAGGCACAAATACAGCTGAAACTTTGTCAGCAAAACGAGCAATAGGCGCTTTTGTACCTTGCGCCTCAGAAAGTGCTTTCATCATATCGCCCAATAGGGTTTGCTGCCCAAGTTGATTAGCTCGATAAATAAGGCTACCTTGTGTCACCATTGCCCCTGCAAGTACAGGGCTTTGAGACATTTTTTCTAACGGTTGAGATTCACCAGTTAAATGGCTTTCATCACACCAACCACTCCCTTGTTCAACAACACCATCCGCGGCAATACGTTCACCTTGATTAGCCCGTAAAATATCGCCTATTTTTACTTGATCGAGAGAAATCGTTTCCCAACGATTTTCACGTTGAACACTGACCTGTTTTGGGGTGAGTTGTAATAATAATCCTAAACTATTTAAGCTTTGTTTCTTCGTTCTTTCCTCAAGAAATTTCCCAAGGCTGACGAAACCGATGACCATTACTGATGTTTCAAAATAAACATGAAATGCACCATCATGCCCCATTGACTGATGATAAAACAGCATAAAGACCGAATAGAGATAAATCGCCAATGTACCAGTACTCACCAGTACATCCATATTGGCCAAACCACCTCGAATACTACCAATCGCACCTTTATAAAAAGGAATAGCTAACCCAAGTTGCACAATGCTCGCAAGAACAAATTGCCACATTGGCGGCATCATCCAAGAATGATGATTAAACATCATTCCGATCATTCCGATTAAAAAAGGAATGTTAATGAACAAAAGCAACCATAAACGTGGGCTAATCTTCGTTTCATTAGATGCACTAGGTAATATATTTTTCTTTAGAATGCCATTAAATCCCGCTTTTTGAATAATTATCAAAATATCTTGTTCTGAAGCCTGAGATGAATCAAATACTACGTGTGCTTCCTCCGCCGCAAAATTCACGCCCGCTTCAGAGACAAAATCTTTTCGATTCAACACTTTTTCAATCCGATTAGCACAGGATTGGCAAGTCATCCCCTCTATTTGAATGGCTATTTTTTTATTCTGTTGCATCAAAACCTGCGTCTTCAATTGTTTCAATTAATTGTGCAATACTGACCGCACTTTCATCAAAGGTAATCTCTGCTTTAGCATCATCAAGTGTTACAACGGCTTTTTCTACACCATTAAGCTCTTCCAACACTCTTGTGACGCTTTTCACACAACCACCACAAGTCATTCCTGTTATATGTAATGTAATTGATTTCATATTTACTCCTTAATTATTGATATAGATTGAAATTGAGCTTACTATAAACCTTAACATAAGGTTAAGGTCAAGGATTTTTTATGAACATTAGTGAAGTAGCCAAATTAGTGGGTTTATCAAGTAAACAAATTCGGGATTATGAGAAGTCAGGCCTATTAAAGCCTGCACAGCGAAGCCTTTCTGGTTATCGCCATTATGAAGAAAAGGATTTAGAACGACTACGTTTTATTCGTCACTCTCGAGATGTTGGATTTTCACTCCAACAAATCCACCAACTTTTGCAATTACAGGATAATCCCAATCGTAGTAGTCGAGAAGTGAAAGCACTTACGACGCAGCATATTAAAACATTGAATGAGCAAATTCATCACTTGCAAAAAATGGTTGAGGAATTGGAACGATGGCATAACGCTTGTCAGGGCAACGATTGCCCTGAATGCAGTATTTTGGAAGGATTAAAAGGATAAAATTAATATTCCCAGCTTTCAGGATCGATGCCTAAATCACGCATGATCTCTTTGGCATTTTCAGGAATCTCATCATGGCGTTCTTTCATTAAATCTGCATCCGTCGGTAATGGTTGCCCCGTAAAAGCATGTAAGAATGCCTCACAAAGCAATTCACTATTTGTTGCATGGCGCAAACTTTTTAGCTGACGACGCGTACGCTCGTTCGTCAAAATTTCCAATACTTTAATTGGAATAGAAACGGTAATTTTTTTGACTTGCTCGCTCTTTTTGCCATGTTCTGCATAAGGGCTAATATATTTGCCATCCCAGTTTGCCATAATGCACCTTAAATAACCTATTTGTCTGTATTTTAATGAAAAATAAGCAAAATGACAATCTAGACGGCTAAAAGTATAGCAATCTAGATAATATAAATAAAAACCACCTTTCGGTGGTTTCAGTCAATTATAAGGTTTTTGCAAGATCTTTTAGGAAAGCTTTAAACTCTTTGCCTAATTTATCATGGCGAAGACCATATTCTACAAAGGCTTCCATATAGCCAATCTTGTCACCACAGTCAAAGCTTCTGCCTGTCATATGGAATGCTTCAACGGTCTCTTTCTCAATAAGCATATCGATTGCATCCGTTAATTGGATTTCATCACCCACACCAACAGGTGTTCTTTCCAATAAATCCCAAATCGCAGCAGAGAACACATAACGACCTACAACCGCAAGATTTGATGGAGCCTCTTCCACAGATGGTTTTTCAACAATGCTGTTAATTTTGACGCTATCGCCACCTTTTAACTCTACGCCACCACAATCCGCGATACCATAGCTACTCACTTCATCAGAGGCAACAGGCGCTACCATAATTTGGCTTGCTTGTGTTTCTTTAAAACGTTTAATCATTGCTGAAAGATTTTCTTTCTTTTGATTTGCCGTAAAATCTGCTAAAAGCACATCAGGTAACACCACTGCAAACGGCTCGTTCCCAACAACAGGTCGACCACATAATACGGCATGGCCTAAACCTTTCGCATTGCCTTGACGAACATGCATGATAGTTACATCTTTAGGACAAATAGAACGAACCTCTTCCAAAAGTTGACGTTTAACACGTTTCTCAAGCATGGTTTCCAACTCAAAAGACGTATCAAAGTGGTTTTCAATCGCATTTTTAGAAGAATGTGTGACTAGCACGATTTCTTTAATTCCTGCCGAGACACACTCATTCACAACATATTGAATAAGTGGTTTATCTACAAGCGTTAACATTTCTTTTGGAATCGCTTTTGTTGCTGGCAACATACGAGTACCTAAACCAGCTACGGGAATAATTGCTTTCATTGATTTTCCTTTTTGTTTTAATATGGAATGACCACACTTCTATACTAAAAGTGCGGTCATTATTTATTAAATTTTGATAGATTTAAGTTGGAAAGATTCCTTCTCTACCTTTATAACTCAAATTTCCGTTATTTAAAATCTTGCAAACCAATGGGTTTAATTTTTTGAAAAACGTTAATTAAATTATAAATAGAATGTAAAACATTCATAAAACTCGTTGGTCTAAGATGTCCCATCTATATGTTCATCTTTTGACTGCAGAATTCGTTGGTAAATTTCTTCTCGGTGAACGGATACTTCTTTAGGCGCTTGTACACCGAGTTTGACTTGGTTTCCACGTACACTCAAAACCGTGATAGAAATATCGTCTCCAATGAGAACACTTTCGCCAACTTTTCGAGTTAAGATTAACATCTTTTATCTCCTTAGTTTGCATTTATTAGATATCCCTATCAATCAAGTAAAGATCGGCATCCCACCGACCTGCTTGTACTACAGATTATTGCTTAACCAGTTTTGTGCGACAGTTAATGCTAGATTCACATTTTCTGGTTGGGAGCCTCCTGCCATTGCCATATCAGGGCGACCACCGCCTTTCCCACCAACTTGCTGAGCCATTAAATTCACTAGCTCACCAGCCTTCACTTTAGTAGTTAAATCGCTTGTTACGCCAACGACGAGGTTGACTTTATCATCTAAAATAGATGCAAATACAATTACGCCTGAACCAAGTTGATTTTTTAAATCATCAACCATCATACGTAACGATTTAGTTTCAATTCCGTCTAGTTGATGTACGATTACAGAAACATCATTAATTTTAACCGCACTTTTCACTAAATCGGCCCCTGCTTGCATTGCGGCTTTTTCTTTTAATCCTTGTAATTCTTTTTCTGCTTTCTTCGCTTTATCTTGAAGTTGCTGAATTTTCTCAACAAGAGTGTTAACATCAGATTTAAATAAATCTGCACTTTGAGCAAGAATGCGTTGTTGATTATGCAACCAATGAATTGCATTTTCACCCGTTACCGCTTCAATACGACGAACACCTGCTGCAACTGCGGTTTCCGCCACAATTTTAAATAAACCGATATCACCGGTACGTTTAGCATGAATGCCACCACAAAGTTCAACAGAGAAATCACCCATTGTTAAAACACGTACCACATCAGCATATTTTTCACCGAATAACGCCATTGCACCTTTTGCTTTTGCCGCTTCGATATCCATTACGTCCGTTTGAACCACAAAATTCTCACGTACTTTTTGGTTTACCAACGTTTCAATTTCGTTAAGCTGTGCTTTGGTAATCGCTTCCGGATGAGCAAAGTCAAAACGTAATGCTGTATCGGATACTAACGATCCTTTTTGCACTACATGGTGACCTAAAACTTGACGCAATGCGGCGTGTAATAAGTGTGTTGCAGAATGGTTAAGTGACGTTTGATGACGTCTTGCTGCATCCACAACCGCATTGACTGTTTGTCCGACTTTTAAACTACCTTGTTCTAACTCACCAATATGACCGAATACTTGACCATATTTTTGAGTATCTTTTACATTAAACTGAATACCTTGAGAGGTTAAATAACCACTGTCACCAATTTGACCACCCGACTCAGCATAGAATGGAGTGTTTTCTAAAATTACCACAGCGCTTTGACCAGCTGTAATACTCTCTACTGATTTTCCATCATGGAAAAGTGCGGTCACTTTGGCTAAAGATTCTGACTCAGTATAACCTTCAAATTTCGTTTCACCTTCTACACGAATAACATTATTGTAATCCATGCCGAATTGGCTTGCAGATTGTGCACGTAAACGTTGTGCTTCCATTTCACGCTCAAAACCTGCTTCATCAACTGCAATATCATGCTCACGACATACGTCAGCGGTTAAATCAAGTGGGAAGCCATAAGTATCATAAAGTTTAAAGGCGACTTCACCTGACAACACGCCATCTTTCACTTGAGCTAGCGCATCATCTAATAAGCTTAATCCGCGCTCTAATGTACGAGCAAATTGTTCTTCTTCTAAACGAAGTAATTTTTCGACATTGGCTTGTTTTTCTTTAACTTCTTTTCCTGCTTCCGCCATGACTTCAATTAAAGTCGGCACAAGTTTATAGAAGAACGCTTCTTTTGCTCCTAACAAGTAACCATGACGTACTGCACGACGAATAATACGACGCAATACATAACCGCGACCTTCATTTGATGGAATTACGCCATCTGCGATCAAATATGCACAAGAACGAATGTGGTCTGCAATTACGCGTAATGATTTATTAGTTAAATCTGTTGTTCCTACGATTTCTGCTGTTTTTGCAATTAATTTTTGGAAAATATCGATCTCATAGTTAGAGTTTACGTGCTGTAATACGGCAGAAATACGCTCTAAACCCATCCCCGTATCAACCGATGGACGTGGTAATTTTTCCATTGTACCGTCTGCTTGACGGTTAAATTGCATGAATACCACGTTCCAAATTTCGATATAACGGTCACCATCTTCTTCAGGTGAACCTGGAGGCCCACCCCAAATATGATCACCGTGATCGTAGAAAATTTCAGTACATGGACCACAAGGACCTGTGTCACCCATTGCCCAAAAGTTATCTGATGCATAAGGCGCACCTTTGTTATCACCGATACGAATAATACGCTCTGCTGGCACACCAACTTCTTTATGCCAAATGTCATAAGCTTCATTATCAGTTTCATACACGGTTACCCATAATTTTTCTTTTGGTAACCCAAGCCATTGTGGAGAAGTCAAATACTCCCACGCAAAATTAATCGCATCATGTTTGAAATAGTCGCCAAAACTGAAGTTGCCGAGCATTTCAAAAAAAGTATGGTGACGCGCCGTATAACCTACGTTTTCTAAGTCATTATGCTTACCACCTGCGCGCACACAACGTTGTGCAGTTGTCGCACGTGAGTAAGGACGTTTGTCCATACCAAGGAACACGTCTTTAAATTGGTTCATCCCGGCATTGGTAAAAAGCAATGTCGGATCGTTTTCAGGCACAAGTGAGCTACTTGCGACGACCTGATGCCCCTTGCTATGGAAAAAATCAAGGAATGACTGTCTAATTTCTGCTGTTGTTTTCATTGATAAAACCTTGTGTCTCTATCTCGATCACGATTTATAAAATAAGCTCACTATTCTTGCATATTTTGACCTAGAGAAAAAGGCTTTTTCACTGATCTTAAAAAAGAAAACCGCACTCTGCTGCATTGATTGAGAAGTGCGGTTAAAATTTACGTTATTTTAATAGGGCTAAAATAATTTTTGATCACTATTCGTCGCGAAGTGGCACAACCAACATATCAATTTTAATGGTATTCATCACTTGACGTGTTGAAGACATTAATTTACTCCAGAAATCTTGGTGATGACCTGTCACTAGTAGATCTACATCATACTGATCAATAGCATCCGTCAAAACTTGACCCAAATCACCGCTACCGCTCAATTTTTCTTTGACTGGATAACCAGCATGTTCTGCTAAATTAATTAGCGCTTTTTGTGTCTCGCTCGAAATTCTATCTTGCATTGATGACATATTGACATCAATCAAACCAGTATAGAGATCCGAGAAGTTTACATCTACATGGATAATGGAAAGTTGCGCATCATTGCGTTTTGCAATTCCCACGGCTTTTTTGAGTAGAAATTCACTTTCATCAGAAAGATCTACCGCAACTAAAACATGTTTATACATAATCAACTCCTTACTGATTTGATTGGCCTTTTTTATCTGACAGTATATTAGCACCTTACCTGCACAAAAAACTTGCACTAGATCACAAATTTGAGAATTTTTCTCAATTTTTCATTAAATTTTCAATGTCATCGATTTCTTTTGGTGCCGCTGCTGTCAGATTTTTGTTGCCATATTCAGTCATCAACAAGTTATCTTCAATACGCACACCAATGCCTTTATATTGAGCTGGCACATCCGCCTCTTCTGAAATATAAATACCTGGCTCAACAGTGATGATCATACCCACTTCAAGCGTGCGACTACGATCATCATAGCGGCCAACATCATGCACATCTAAGCCAAGCCAATGACCTAAACCGTGCATATAAAACTGGCGATAAGCTTTCTCTTCAATCAGCTTATCTACATCCCCTTTCAGGATACCTAAATCCACCAAGCCTTGAGTTTTAATGCGAATCACTTCGTCATTTGCCAGTTTAATTGAATTACCTGGCACTAATAGCTCAATCGCACGTTTTTGTGCTTTTAACACTAATTCATAAATCTCACGTTGTGGCTGGGTAAATTGACCATTTACAGGGAACGTACGCGTGATATCGCCTGCATACATAGCAAACTCACAGCCTGCATCAATTAATACAAGATCGCCATCTTTTAATGCTTGATCATTTTCGGTGTAGTGCAAAATACAGGCGTTATCGCCTCCCGCAATAATCGAATTATAAGACGGAAATCTTGCGCCATGACAATTAAATTCATGCAGAATTTCGCTTTCAATTTCATATTCAAAACGATTCGGACGAGTTACTTGCATCGCTTTAATATGTCCAAATGCTGTAATTTGTCCCGCTTGCTGCATTAAGCGAATTTCGTTTGGAGATTTGATTAACCGCATTTCACTTAACATCGGCTGCCAATCAAAAATAGCGTAAAATTTCACCGCACTTTCAGCTAATAATTTATCACCCCAAGGATGACGATCTGCCACATGATAAAGTGCGGTCAATTTTTCCGTTAATTTTGGAAATTCAGTTTTGAAATCATCAATAGAATAGGCTTCATCAACATTGAGTTTTTGCGGTGCGCGCTCAACCCCTAATCGGCGACCATTCCATGTCTCAAGCAAAGGATCTCGCGGGCGAAGAAATACAACCGCCTTTTCTGCATCTTCCGTTTTAATCAATAATAATGCAGCATTTGGCTCATTAAAACCTGTTAAATACCAAAAGTAACTGTCTTGGCGGAAAGGAAAATCACAGTCGTTATTACGACGTTTTTCAATTTCGGAAAATAGCAACAAAGCAGAATTTGGTTGCATTTGTGCTAATACTTTTTGACGACGTTCTGTAAATTCTTCTTGCGGTAACGCCGCCATGTATGCGAGATCCATGTTTCGCTCCTTTTAATGTAATATAGGTTTTATTTCTTGCGCATCATCGTTAAAATGGGTGTAAAACAACATCGCAATGGTGCGAACATATTCAATAATTTCTTCTAGCGCTTCAGCAAGCTCTTCTTCGTCATCTTCTTCATCATAACCAAGCTGACAAATATCTTGTAAATCATCTACCGCTTCGCCAATTTCGCCTTTTTCCTTATCCAATTCTGTCTGAACAAGACCTAAACCCAGTAAAAATTGGTTTGCCCAGTCTGATAGGCTGTCTGCACGGGCAAATACGCTCTCATCTTCTGTTAATCCCAATTCAAAATCAAACCCTTCTACATCCCCTAAGGTTTTACCAATCTGTTCATAGATTTCGGTAATTGGCTGAATTAATGCGGCTGGATAAGCGTGGTTATCATTACTGAATTGATATAAAAGTGGTAACCAGCTTTGGTCTTTCAGCCCACCACAAATTAAGCCGCTCAAAAAACCATGTAATTCCGTTGCATTAATACCAATACCGGCAGATTTGAGTTGTTGATTAAGTTCAGTTTGGGAAATTGTCATTGTTATACCTATAAAATCATCGAAAACCATTAAAGTGTAGCATCACACAAATAAAAATGCGATCGCATTTCTACAAAGAAAAACGATCGCACTTTCTTTCGCAAAGGGGAATTACATCATTCCACCCATGCCTCCCATACCGCCCATTCCAGCAGCACCTAAATCGGCTTTATCATCTTTTGGAAGATCGGTAACCATACATTCTGTGGTAATCATTAAGCCCGCTACAGAAGCTGCGAATTGTAACGCTGAACGAGTGACTTTAGTTGGATCTAAAATACCCATTTCGATCATATCACCGTACTGTTCGGTACCTGCATTATAACCGAAGTTACCTTCACCATTTTTAACCGCACTTGCCACAACAGATGCTTCTTCACCTGCGTTAGTGACGATTTGACGAAGTGGTGCTTCCATTGCACGTAATGCAAGTTTGATACCTACATCTTGTTCTTCATTATCACCTTTTAAGGTTGCCGCGACTTTAGTTGCTGCACGAACTAATGCAACACCACCACCAGCAACAATACCTTCTTCAACCGCGGCTCGAGTTGCGTGTAATGCATCGTCCACTCGATCTTTTTTCTCTTTCATTTCAACTTCAGTTGCTGCACCAACTTTAATTACAGCTACACCGCCAGCAAGTTTAGCCACGCGTTCTTGAAGTTTTTCTTTGTCATAATCAGACGTTGATTCTTCGATTTGCTGACGAATTTGAGCTACGCGACCTTTGATTTGAGCTTCATCACCCACACCATCGATGATCGTGGTATTGTCTTTGTTGATGACTACACGTTTTGCTTGGCCTAAATCTTCTAATGTCGCTTTTTCAAGCTCCATACCGATTTCTTCAGAAATCACGGTACCCGCAGTTAAGATCGCAATATCTTGTAACATCGCTTTACGACGATCACCAAAACCTGGCGCTTTCACTGCTGCAATTTTCACGATACCACGCATGGTGTTCACCACTAAAGTTGCAAGTGCTTCACCTTCGATATCTTCAGCGATGATTAATAACGGTTTACCTGCTTTCGCAACACCTTCTAACACTGGAAGTAATTCACGAATGTTTGATACTTTTTTATCTACTAAAAGAATGTATGGGTTGTCTAATTCAACAGTTGCCGTTTCTGGTTTGTTGATGAAATAAGGTGATAAATAACCACGATCGAATTGCATCCCTTCCACAACCGCTAATTCATCGTCAAGACCTGTACCGTCTTCTACGGTAATCACGCCTTCTTTACCCACTTTTTCCATTGCTTGAGCAATTAATTGCCCCACAATGCTGTCTGAGTTAGCAGAAATTGTCCCAACTTGCTCAATTTCTTTAGAAGTTTCACAAGGTTTAGATAAATTTTTAAGCTCAGAAACAACCGCACTTACTGCTTTATCGATACCGCGTTTTAAATCCATTGGGTTCATACCTGCAGCCACAGCTTTTAAGCCTTCATTTACGATAGCTTGAGCAAGAACTGTTGCAGTAGTAGTACCGTCACCCGCCGCATCATTGGCTTTAGAGGCAACCTCTTTCACCATTTGTGCACCCATATTTTCAAATTTATCTTCTAATTCAATTTCACGTGCGACAGATACCCCATCTTTAGTGATGGTTGGTGCACCAAATGATTTATCTAAAATTACATTACGACCTTTAGGGCCAAGGGTAACTTTTACCGCATCGGCTAATACATTCACGCCTTTAAGCATTTTTACGCGTGCATCGTTACCAAATTTTACGTCTTTTGCTGCCATTTTCTTTTTTCCTTAATTTAAATTATTCCACAATCGCCAAAATATCGTTTTCAGAAATGATTAACACTTCTTCACCATCAATTTTTTCACTTTTCACGCCATAACCATCATTGAAAATGACTGTATCACCAACTTTTACATCTAAAGGTTGAATGGTGCCATTTTCCAAAATACGACCCTTACCCACTGCCAATACTTTCGCACGGGTGGATTTAGTCGCTGCTGAGCCAGTTAATACGATACCGCCAGCTGAACGAGTTTCTACTTCTTCACGTTTAATGATTACACGATCGTGTAAAGGACGAATATTCATGATTAATTTCCTTCTTAAAAATTAGTTAATGCACTCCCTATATAAGGAGGATTTTTATGATTTCAAGGGGTATTATTAAAAAAATCTAATAAAATATTTTTCCTATTCTGTCGTTTTTTACGTAAAATTCTGCCCGTCTTGCATAATAAACAAAAAAAGGAATAACAATATGCATTTAACATCAAGAGAACAAGAGAAATTGATGCTCTTTTTAGCCGGTGAGTTGGCGGCAAAACGCAAAGTACGTGGCATAAAATTAAACTATCCTGAGGCTATTGCTTATATCGCGAGTCATTTACAAGAAGCAGCGAGAGATGGTATGAGTGTGGCGGAAGTGATGCAATATGGAGCAACCCTACTCACTGTTGAAGATGTGATGGAAGGCGTTGCTGAAATGGTACACGAAGTACAAATTGAAGCAACTTTCCCAGATGGTACGAAGCTTGTTACCGTGCACAATCCGATTAGATAATAAGTACAAGCGGTTAAAAATCGGAAAAAATTTACAACTAAGGAATTAAAAATGATCCCAGGTGAATACCAATTAGCCGAAGGTGATATTCTCGCTAATGTCGGCAGAAAAACAGTGATAATTGAAGTGACTAACTCAGGCGATAGACCCATTCAAGTCGGCTCTCACTACCATTTCTTTGAAACCAATAATGCCCTTAAATTTGACCGCACTTTAGCACGTGGAATGCGTTTAAATGTGCCATCTGGCAATGCGGTACGTTTTGAACCCGGTGAAGTGAAATCAGTGGAATTAGTGGCTTTCGGTGGTAACCAAACCATTTACGGCTTCCATAATCAAATTGATGGCAAATTATAAGGTAGGGCAGAATGGCATTAACAATTTCAAGAGCGCAATATGTAGCAACTTATGGCCCAACCGTTGGCGATAAAGTCCGTTTAGGCGATACCAATTTATGGGCAACCATTGAACAAGATTTATTAACCAAAGGTGATGAGTGTAAATTTGGTGGCGGTAAAAGCGTGCGTGATGGCATGGCGCAAAGTGGCACCGCAACGCGTGACAATCCAAATGTATTGGATTTTGTGATTACCAACGTGATGATCATTGATGCGAAATTAGGCATTATCAAAGCAGATATTGGTATTCGCGATGGTCGTATTGTCGGCATCGGACAAGCGGGTAACCCTGACACCATGGATAACGTTACGCCAAACATGATTATCGGAGCTAGCACGGAAGTGCATAACGGTGCACATTTAATTGCGACCGCTGGCGGTATTGATACCCACATTCACTTTATTTGCCCTCAACAAGCACAACATGCGATTGAAAGCGGCGTAACCACCTTAATTGGTGGTGGAACTGGCCCGGCTGATGGTACACACGCGACTACTTGTACCCCAGGTGCATGGTATATGGAACGTATGTTCCAAGCGGCAGAAGCTTTACCTGTTAACGTAGGATTTTTCGGTAAAGGCAACTGTTCAACCCTAGATCCGCTACGTGAACAAATTGAAGCGGGCGCATTAGGTTTAAAAATCCACGAAGACTGGGGCGCAACGCCAGCAGTGATTGATTCTGCATTAAAAGTGGCAGATGAAATGGATATTCAAGTGGCAATCCATACCGATACACTTAACGAAAGTGGCTTTTTGGAAGATACAATGAACGCCATTGATGGGCGTGTGATTCACACCTTCCACACAGAAGGTGCAGGTGGCGGACATGCGCCAGATATCATTAAAGCAGCGATGTATCCAAACGTATTGCCTGCTTCAACCAACCCGACTCGTCCGTTTACAAAAAACACCATTGATGAACATTTGGATATGTTGATGGTTTGCCATCACTTAGATAAACGCGTACCGGAAGATGTAGCTTTTGCCGATAGCCGTATCCGTCCTGAAACCATTGCAGCAGAAGATATTTTGCACGATATGGGCGTCTTCTCGATTATGAGTTCAGACTCTCAAGCAATGGGACGTATTGGAGAAGTCGTTATTCGTACATGGCAAACTGCAGATAAAATGAAAATGCAACGTGGTGAGCTAGGCAATGAAGGAAACGATAACTTCCGCATTAAACGCTATATCGCGAAATACACCATCAACCCAGCGATTGCACACGGTATTGCCGATCATATTGGTTCGTTAGAAGTGGGCAAAATTGCGGATATCGTGTTATGGAAACCGATGTTCTTTGGCGTAAAACCTGAAGTCGTAATTAAAAAAGGCTTTATTAGTTACGCGAAAATGGGCGACCCAAATGCCTCTATTCCAACACCACAACCAGTGTTCTACCGTCCAATGTACGGTGCACAAGGCTTAGCAACCGCACAAACTGCAGTATTCTTTGTTTCGCAAGTCGCTGAAAAAGCCAATATTCGTGCAAAATTCGGTTTACACAAAGAAACCATTGCCGTGAAAGGTTGCCGCAGCGTAGGGAAAAAAGATCTGGTTCACAATAATGCGACACCTGAAATTACGGTGGATCCAGAACGCTATGAAGTGCGTGTAGATGGTGAACTCATTACCTGCGAACCTGTGGATACGGTGCCATTGGGGCAACGATATTTCTTGTTCTAAGTAGAAAAGAGCGGTCAAATTTTAAGGATAATTTACGATGAAACTTTGGTACTCCACCACCAGCCCGTATGTACGTAAAGTGCTGGTAACGTTGAAATATCAACAACTCTTAGACAAAACAGAACTGATTAAAATTGGTTCATCATTTGATGCAAGTTCTCCGCATAATCAGGCGAATCCTCTGGGTAGAGTGCCAGCGTTAGAACGTAATTGTGGCAACTGGCTTTATGGCAGTTTGCTCATTTGCGAATATCTCAACCAAAAAGGCAAGGTTGAGCCTAAACTCATTCCAGAAAATGGCAAGCCACGTTGGGCGGCGTTAGCGTTGCATAATTTAGCCGATGGCATTATGGAAAACACCGTGCCGATGATGGCTGAAAAAATGCTTCGCCCTGAAAGTGAATGGTGGACAGCTCGCCATCAACAACTAACTGAGCGTAATCGCCAAAGTTTTGCAAGACTGGAGCAAGACTTAAAACCCTTTGGCACGGAATTAAACATTGGTACGTTAACGGCGGTTGCAGTCATTGATTGGTTCTTGTTTAGAGCAGAAAAAATTGGATTAGATCTTGCAAAAGAATTTCCAAATTTAACCGCTTGGGCAGCAGAGATGAATGAAAAATATGAGGTTTTAAGAGAAACAAAGCCAACGTTGTAACCATTTTTGTGGTGTCACGAAATTGATCTAAATAACCTAATTTCTCTGTTTTTTCTTCTGCCTAATCTCCCCTTTCCCTCTTTGCTAAAGAGGGGGAAAAACGAGCGAGATTTTATATCATTGTTCTACTTTGATATGGCAAATATAAATGAGTCAGATGACAGCAAATTTATAAAGAAAATCCCTCTTTATCAAAGAGAGGCGGGGATATTGGGCAACCTTAATTAGCGAAGAAAATAAGTAATACAAAAATGAAAATCCTCACCCCCATTCTGCCTATTATGGATACCATCTTAGGCGACTTAGTTAGCCTCAGAACTGAAGGCAAAATTACCCATCAAACCATTGAACACGTGGCATTGCAGTGGTATGAAAGTGAACGCAATATTCTGCGTAAAACCACTGATACGGGGCGTGAAGTTGCCTTTCGCTTACTAAAAGAAGGACAACGTTTAAAGCACGATGATGTGGTGTTTATCAGCGATGAACTAGCCATTGTGATTGAAATTCTGCCAAGTGAAGTAATTGTACTGTCTCCGAAAACTTTGCCTGAAATGGCTCGAGCTTGTTATGAAATCGGTAATAAACATTCACCACTCTTTTTAGATGGCGATGAAGTAACATTGCCTTACGATAAGCCGATGTTCGAATGGTTACAAGCAGCGGGATTTCATCCTCAAAAAGCAGAACGCCGTTTAAGCCAAGCTTTGCGTGCCAATTCGGCACAAGGACACGGGCATTCGCACAGTCATTCGCATGATCATCACGGAGACGGCAATTGGCATCAACATTAAACCGAAGTCTGGCAGATTTAGGCGCATTGTTGCACTTGGTTGACCCGACTTTGCCAATCGGGGGCTTTAACCATTCAAACGGTTTAGAAACCTTTGTTCAACAAGGTGTTGTTTCGACAAAATCAAGCTTAGAAGAATATGTGCAAACTCAGCTTTTACAAAACTGGGTGTATAACGATGGCGCTTATCTTTCGCTCGCATTTGAAGCCATGGCTACCAATGATTTTGACCGTTTGTGCGAATTAGATCATTCGCTATCTGCGACCAAAATTGCACGAGAAAGTCGCGAAGGCAGTTTTAAACTCGGCGTGCGGTTATTAAAAATTTTTATCCGCTATGAACAACACCCAATGTTGAGCCAATTTCAGCAAGCGATTCAAAATAAAACCGTGCAAGGCTATTTCCCGATTGTGTTTGCTATGGTGGCGCAAGCAATGGGGCTCAGCAAAGCTGATACCCTGTATGCGTTTTACTACAATGCGGCAGTTGGTACCATTACCAATGGCGTGAAACTCATTCCGCTCAGCCAAATGGACGGGCAAGATATTCTGTTTGATTTGCGTAGTGCGCTCTTGCAAGCTGTCGAATTAAGCCTTGAGCCCAATCTTGATTGGCTGGGTGCAGCAACTCTCGCAAATGACATCCGTTCCATGCAGCACGAAGTACTTTATACGCGACTTTATATGTCGTAAGAGCGGTCATTTTTTATTGAATTTTTACTTATTGCAGAGGTTATAAGAATGAGCCTCTACGAATCAACAAAAGGAACATTATGCGTAACTACATTAAAATTGGCGTAGCAGGCCCCGTTGGTGCAGGCAAAACCGCGTTAATTGAAAAACTGACTCGCGAAATGGCGAGTAAATATAGCGTGGCAGTGATTACTAACGATATTTACACCCAAGAAGATGCGGAATTTTTAACTAAAAATAGTTTACTTCCGCCAGAGCGAATTATGGGCGTAGAGACAGGCGGTTGCCCCCACACGGCAATTCGTGAAGATGCCTCAATGAATTTAGAAGCGGTCGATGAAATAGTGGCGCGTTTTCCTGATGTGGAAATCGTGTTCATTGAATCAGGTGGCGATAACCTTTCAGCGACTTTTAGCCCTGATTTGGCAGACGTGACAATTTTCGTGATTGACGTGGCTCAAGGGGAAAAAATCCCTCGTAAAGGTGGGCCGGGTATCACTCGTTCTGATTTATTAGTGATTAACAAAACTGACCTAGCGCCATTCGTTGGTGCTGACTTAAGCGTCATGGAACGTGATGCGCGTCGTATGCGTAATGGCCAGCCATTTGTGTTTACCAATTTAATGAAAAAAGAAAATCTTGATGGCGTGATTGGTTGGATTGAAAAATATGCGTTATTGAAGAACGTAGAAGAACCTAAGGCGTTAGTGAGATAAAGAATCATCCCCTCTCCTTTAACTTTAAAGAGGGGAGTTTTTTACAAATTGAAAAGATTATGAATAGTACCCTCAAACTTTCAACCAAACTTTCCTCAAACGGCAAAACTCAACTTGATGAATACTTTGCGACGCCACCTTTTAAAGTAATGACGTTATCTGCTTATTCCGATTCTTGGGAAAATGGACTTAATGCAATGCAAATGTCTTCTTCGCCAGGCTTATTGGCAGGGGATCGAGTTGATATTCAAATAACGCTCGAACAATCTACCGCACTTTCTTTAAATACGCAGGCATTTACTCGAGTTCAGGCAATGAATGAGGGGAATTTTGCCGAGCAAAATACATTGATTCAACTTGCTGAGAAAAGTCGTTTATTTTACTTACCTCATCCGTTGGTTTTGCATAAGAATTCTGCGCTTAAGCAAAAAACGTTAATCAATATGCAATCTGAGAGTACGCTAATTTATGGTGAAATTGTGGCTATTGGGCGAGTGGCAAATGATGAGCGTTTTGAATTTCGCCAATTTTCTTCTCATTTAAAAGTTCAGCTTGTGCAAGAAAATGGGAAAGTTAAACCGCTGATGTTGGATTGTATTCAGTGGTCGCCGTCTAAAATGAATTTAACCGCTTTAAGCCAAATGGAAGGGTTCTCACATCAAGGATCGTTGGTTTATCTCAATTTGCAGAAAACAACAACTGAAGTTAAACAAATCGTCCAAACACTTCAACAGCAGGAAAGTGAAAAATCTCTACTTATTGGCGTTTCTCAATTAAATAAAGGCGGACTTATTGTACGAGTGCTTGGTCATCGTGCCGAACTCATTCAGAAACTGTTTGAGAAAATAGGTGAACAGCTAAAATCAGCATAAAATTAATATAGCTGAATTAATTTCCCCTAAAAAAACTTATGCGAGAAATGAAAATATCTCTTATACGTCTTATTTGAAATGTGATCCATGTCAAATTTATTTTCTATGTAAATTCCTATAATTACCTCAAATTAATTAACAACCCAAAAAGGTGATTAAAATGACTCAATACAGAAAAGAAGTGGATTTATTAGGTGAACGTGATGTGCCAGCAGATGCATACTGGGGTATCCATACCTTAAGAGCGGTCGAAAACTTCAACATTTCTAATGTGACCATTTCTGATGTACCAGAATTTGTACGTGGCATGGTGATGGTGAAAAAAGCAACGGCTTTAGCCAATGGTGAATTAGGTGCAATTCCAAGTGATATTGCAAAAGCGATTGTAGCAGCTTGTGATGAAATCCTTACCACTGGAAAATGCTTAGATCAATTCCCATCAGATGTATATCAAGGTGGTGCAGGTACGTCTGTCAATATGAATACCAATGAAGTGGTTGCTAACCTTGCGCTTGAAAAAATTGGCCATAAAAAAGGCGAATATAAC
Organism: Haemophilus parainfluenzae; assembly: GCF_003253005.1. Taxonomy (GTDB): domain Bacteria; phylum Pseudomonadota; class Gammaproteobacteria; order Enterobacterales; family Pasteurellaceae; genus Haemophilus_D; species Haemophilus_D parainfluenzae_M. Next base: position 306,021 of record NZ_QEPZ01000001.1, read on the forward strand.
GTGATTAACCCAATGGATCACGTTAACGCAAGCCAATCAACTAATGATGCGTATCCTACCGGTTTCCGTATTGCAGTGTATAACAGCATCTTAAAATTAATCGATAAAATTCAATATTTACACGACGGTTTTGATAATAAAGCAAAAGAGTTTGCGAACATCTTAAAAATGGGTCGTACTCAATTGCAAGATGCAGTGCCAATGACTGTTGGTCAAGAATTCAAAGCTTTCGCTGTATTACTTGAAGAAGAAGTACGTAACTTAAAACGTACAGCAGATTTACTCCTTGAAGTAAACCTTGGTGCAACGGCAATCGGTACTGGTTTAAATACTCCACAAGGCTATACAGAATTAGTTGTAAAACACCTTGCTCAAGTGACTGGATTAGCTTGCGTACCGGCAGAAAACTTAATCGAAGCAACATCTGACTGTGGTGCTTATGTCATGGTTCACGGTGCATTAAAACGTACTGCTGTGAAACTTTCTAAAGTATGTAATGACTTACGTTTACTTTCTTCTGGTCCACGTGCTGGTATTAAAGAAATTAACTTACCTGAATTACAAGCGGGCTCTTCTATCATGCCAGCCAAAGTAAACCCTGTTGTTCCAGAAGTAGTAAACCAAGTGTGCTTTAAAGTAATTGGTAACGATACCACTGTGACTTTTGCATCTGAAGCAGGTCAATTACAATTAAACGTAATGGAACCTGTAATTGGTCAAGCAATGTTTGAATCTATCGACATCTTAACCAATGCTTGCGTAAACTTACGCGATAAATGTGTAGACGGTATTACTGTAAACAAAGAAATTTGTGAAAACTACGTATTTAACTCAATCGGTATCGTGACTTACTTAAATCCATTTATCGGTCACCATAATGGCGACTTAGTGGGTAAAATCTGTGCTCAAACCGGTAAAGGTGTACGTGAAGTCGTATTAGAAAAAGGTTTATTAACTGCAGAACAATTGGATGACATCCTTTCTGTAGAAAACTTAATGAACCCAACTTACAAAGCGAAATTAAATAAATAATCTCGCTGAGATATAGAAAAGAGCGGTCAATTTTGACCGCTCTTTTAAATTGAATACGCTAACTTGCTAGTTCTTCGTTACCATTTACTTTTTGCACTAAATGCGCCACTAAAACCTTCTTTCTCATTGATATAAACGCCGCCCATTTCATTAGCTTTTTCACCAAAGAATGCGCCTTGCAGTTTTGTATCATTTTTTGTACCACTGAATTGGTTTCCAGAGATAGTTCCCTCTAATTCAGCTAGTACATTATTATTCTTCGCTGCACTGGTATGAACTAGGCGGCCAGCAACCGTTTTATCTTCAAAATTTGCCGTCATATCAACCCCCACAATACCAAATCTTGGAGGAGCACCCTCAACAGCATCAAGAGCACCTTCAAGTAGTGTGTCATTATTCACATGATAGCTACTCAACCCAAGATAACGAGCTTCCCCACTTTTCGGAATATTATCTGTCGGAGTGAGTTCACCTTGGATATAAACGTAGGTTTTTCCATCTTTTTGGTTTTGATAAATCCCATTTTGCATACTGTCTTGGAAAACTACACCATTAACAAAAGCCCCAGTGCTTAAATGAATTTCTCCATCCTTATCCACATAAGTATACGCTGGATTCACACCCTCTGGTGCAATATCAATCCGTTTACCATTAATGTTTAACACGTAGATATTATCCGTTGATAATTGATGTACTTTTGGATTCTCAATTCTGTCAGTGTTATAGTGGCTGCGAAACTCATAAGCAATCCCATTAAATTTACCAGTTGTTGGAATAGCGTAATCTTTCGCTGATGATGGGTGCCCTTTACTTAACGGTCCCTTTTCAATTATTGTCAAGTGGGGTTGGGTTGATTGGTTTTGGTTATTTGATTCGTTTGTTTGATTTGCTGAATCATTTTTTGATGCAGATTGGTTTGACGAATTATTTTCTGATGCAGATTGATTTGACGAATTATTTTCTGATGAAGATTGGTTTGACGAATTATTTTATGATGAAGATTTATTCGGTTGGAAAGTTGAAACATTATTAGAAGATGGGTCATGACTTTCTTCTTGGCTAGATGAACAAGCAGATAATCCCATAGCAAGAGCTATAGCTAATGCGGAAAGTGTTACTTTTCTCATAAAGGAACTCCTCGACTAAACGGTTAAGAATAAAAGATAATCACTATTTATCATCATGGATGATGCAAGGTAGCATAACAAAAAATAATCGACTAAACAACTCAAGAATTAATAAAATCAAACTTAATGAACCCAACTTACAAATCGAAATTAAATAAATAATCTCGCTGAGAGATAAAAAGAGCGGCCAATTTGACCGCTCTTTTCATTTAAAATGGAAATAATATTGGCACAATAAAAACAGTCACCAACATAACAATTAAGGTAAAAGGTACGCCGATTTTAATAAAGTCAGCAAATTTATAGCCCCCCGCCCACACCATCATGGTATTCACAGGAGAAGAGACTGGTGTCATAAATGCAGCAGAAGCCGCAATCGCCACGACCATCGCAAATGGCATGGGAGACACATTAAGCTGTGTAGCGAGAGAAATTGCGATTGGTGCCATCAAAATTGCAGTAGCCGTATTGGAAATAAACAACCCAACTAATGCACAAAATACAAAGAGTACAATCAATACAGGATACATTCCCCATTCATCAATGATTTGAGTCAGCCATTTCACCGCAAACTCTACCCCACCGTTTTTTTGAAGTGCGGTTGAAAATGGCATCATTCCGATAATCAGAATAAGGCTAGGCCATTGAATGGAGTCATAAGCACTTTTAACATCCACACAACGGAAATAAGCCAACATTAAACAACCAAGGCAGCCACATACATACGAATTTTATTATGTACAAATAAAATGATGGCTGAGCCAAGCAACATTATTGTCCAAAACAATGACTCACCCAAAGTACATGCTCAAAAATGGTATTAATACTCTATCCTTCAATCTTACAATCTTTCAAGGTCACTACTCTTCTATGCCTAGCACCTTCTTCACAGGTGAAAAACTTAGACGATACTCAGGTAAAGGACCCAGTTCCGATAACTTTTCTAAATGTAATTTGGTCGGATACCCTTTATGTTGAGCAAAAGCATATTCAGGGTGTTTTTTATCTAACTCTTCCATTTCCTGATCTCGCGCAACTTTTGCCAAAATAGAAGCAGCACTAATTTCAGCCACAAGTGAATCCCCTTTCACCACGGCTTGAGCTGGCAAACCTAGATTAGGCGGAATACGATTACCATCCACCAACACAAAGTGCGGTTGAATTTTTAAGGCTTTTACGGCCCGTTCCATTGCTAGCATAGAGGCATACAGAATATTCAGTTCATCGATCTCTGCTGGCTCTGCTCGCCCCATTGCCCAAGCTAAGGCCTTCTCTTTAATTTCTGCAGCGAGTGCAAGGCGTTTTTTCTCGCTGAGCTTTTTAGAATCTGCCAACCCAGTAATTGGATTATTCGGATCTAATATCACTGCAGCCGTTACAACTGCCCCCACTAAAGGGCCGCGTCCAACCTCATCCACTCCGGCAAATAATTGATAACCTTCAGGATAAACAAAATCAGTCATGTTTTTGCTCCAATAAATCAATTACAGCTTGTGCGGCTTGGCTATCCGCATCACATTGAATTAATTTGTGTAATTCAGTAAAACGTTGAATTAAAACACTGCGAGATTTGACCGCACTTTCGTCATCGCCTAAATACTGAGAAAGTTGTTCTGCCAATTTTTGCGGTTCGCAATCTTCTTGAATCATTTCTGGCACAAGCATTTTATCCGCTAACAAATTAGGCAATGAAATATATTTTGTTTTGACCAATCGTTTTGCCAAGAAATGCGTGAAAGGTTTCATTCGATACCCCACTACCATTGGTGATTTACACAACATCGCCTCAAGCGCTGCGGTACCCGAAGCAAGTAAAGTCGCTTCGACGGCAATCATCACTTGGCGTGCTTTACCATCAATTAAATGCATATCGAGATCAGGTGCAATCTGAGCCTTTATTTCCTCAAATTGCTGGCGACGTTTTTCATTCACCAAAGGAACTAAAAACTGCAAGTCTGGATATTTTTCTTTTAATAACAAAGCAGTTTTTAGAAATGGTTCAGTAAGAAACCCAACTTCGCTACTACGGCTTCCCACTAAAATAGCAAGATAACGTCCTTTTTCATCAATACCTAAGGTTTGGCAAGCTTCCGTTCTATTTGGTTTTAATGGAATCGCATCTGCCATAGTATGGCCAATAAAACGACAAGGCACATTAAAACGATCATAAAAGGCTTTTTCAAAAGGAAGAAAAGCTAATACTTGATGGGTTGCTTTAGCAATTTTATAAATACGATTTTGACGCCAAGCCCATACAGATGGACTCACGTAATGAATGGTTTTAATCCCTTTTCCTTTTAATTTCAGTTCAACGGTAAGATTAAAATCCGGTGCATCAATACCGATAAATACATCCGGTTTAATAGCAGAAAGTTGTTCGATGACACTGCGACGAATTTTAAGCAATCGAGGTAAATGTTTAAGTACTTCAACTAGCCCCATGACAGAGAGCTCTTCCATATCAAAAAAGCTTTCAAAACCTTGAGCAATCATTCTCTCCCCGCCAATCCCGACAAACTTAGCTTGTGGATAGTGGCGTTTAAGCGCCTGAATGAGACCAGCACCAAGAATATCGCCAGATACTTCACCTGCAACAATCGCAATAGTCGGATTTTCTTTTATCATTAAATTTATCCTAAAAAACGACCGCACTTTGAACAAATCATAGTGCGGTCTCTTTGTTATTCATCATTTTCTCTTAATGAGAAAAGAAACGTTAATTAGCGAATAATGCCACGAGTAGAACGTTTGAAGAATTCCACAAAGAAACTAATTGCAGATTCAGTTTGTGCAATTTGTTCAATTTCCGGCAATACTTCTTCAAGGGTTTTACCACTGCGGTAAATCATTTTATAAACATTACGGATAGCATGCATAGTTGGTTTATCAAAACCACGGCGTTTTAATCCTTCAAGGTTTACACCAAAAGGCTGCGCATGGTTACCTTGAGCCATCACATAAGGCGGCACATCTTGGCTAACCATAGAGCCACCACCTAGCATTACGTGCGCACCAACGATCACAAATTGGTGAATCGCAGACATACCACCTACAATAACAAAATCATCTAATTCAACATGACCTGCAAGGGTTGCATTGTTTGCCAAAATACAGTTATTTTTAATTTGGCAATCGTGAGCAACGTGGACGTTGATCATCAATAAGTTATTGTTACCAATACGTGTTACACCACCACCTTGGATAGTACCGCGGTGAATTGTCACATGTTCACGAATAAGGTTGCCATTACCAATAATGGTTTTAGTTGCTTCGCCCTTATATTTTAAATCTTGGTTTACTTCACCAATGCTGGCAAATTGATAAATCTGGTTATCTTCACCAATCACGGTGTCACCTTTCACGACAATGTGAGAATTTAAAACAGTACGTGCTTTAATCTCAACACTTCCTTCAACAATACAAAAAGGACCGATAACAACATCTTCGCCAATAACTGCGCCATCTGCGACAAGCGCGGTCGGGTGAATTTTTGCACTTGGGTGGATCATACTTACCCCTTAATTTTCTTTAATTATCGACGAGCACACATTAATTTGGCTTCACAAGCTACTTCACCGTTTACGGTTGCAATACCCGTGAATGCTGTAATACCACGACGTTCTTTAATCACTTGAACGTTCAATTCCATTTGATCTCCAGGTAATACTGGGCGTTTGAAACGCGCTTCATCAATACCCGCGAAATAGAATAATTCGCCACCTTTTAATTCATGGGTTTTAAATGCAAGTAATCCCATTGCTTGTGCCAAAGCTTCAAGAATTAACACACCAGGTAAAATCGGTTCACTCGGGAAATGACCAGTAAAGCAAGGTTCGTTTACACTGATATTTTTAATTGCTTTTAACCACTCACCTTCTTTGTAGTCCAACACGCGATCCACTAATAAAAATGGATAACGATGTGGCAATAAGGTCATAATTTCTTTTGCTTCAATCACTTTACTTACTTGATTCTCTGACACGTCTAATACCTTTAAAATAAATAATAATAAAACATTGAGATTATACGATATTTCTGTATAAAAATAAAACGCACCCAAAGGTACGTTTTAAAATCTTAGCCAAGTTTTTTCTCTAGGACTTTCAATCGTTTATTCATACCATCAATTCCCAAGGTAAGTGCGGCTGTTTTTCGCCACTCTTTATTGGTTTGTAGTGGAATGCCCGATGAGTATACGCCAGGCTCAGTAATTGGGCGCATCACCATACCCATGCCTGTCACGGTTACTTTATCGCAGATCTCCATGTGACCATTAATCACACTTGCTCCGCCAATTAAGCAATAACGACCTACTTTTAAGCTACCCGCCATAATCACACCACCAGCCACTGCTGTGCCTGTGCCAATATGAACGTTATGGGCAATTTGGCAAAGATTATCAATAATAACGTTATCTTCAATGACTGTCGCATCTAAGGCACCACGGTCAATACAAGTACAAGCACCGATTTCGACATTATTACCAATAATCACTTGCCCAACTTGTGGGATTTTCACCCAACGGCCACGATCATTCGCATAGCCAAAGCCATCACTACCAATGACTGCACCTGATTGAATTAAGCAATTTTGCCCAATTTCTACTTCATGATAAACGCTTACGTTTGCCCAAAGCTGTGTACCCGCGCCAATTTTTGTGAATTTACCAACAAAACAACCCGCGCCAATAATCACGTTATCGCCTAATAGAACACCTTCTTCAATAACGGCATTTGCACCAATTGATACATTTTCACCAATTGAAGCTTTTTCAGAAATAACCGCACTTGGGTGGATATTTTGAGCCGCTTTCGGCGTGGTATCCATATATTGAGCTAATACAGCGTAAGCAACATAAGGATCTTTGACGATAAGTAAATTACTTTCAGGTGAGCAAAACTCCACATCCGCTTCTGACACGACAAGAATACCTGCTTTAGATTCCGCTAATAAAGGACGGAATTTTGCATTAGAAATGAAGGTAAGCTGGTTAGGTTCTGCTTTTGACAGTGCGGCGATATTATTAACGACAACGTCGGCGTTACCACGAAGGGTACCGCCGACTTTTGCTGCTAATTCCTGTAAAGAATAGGATTTTTGCATTATGAGAACCTATTATTTTTTCTCTTCAGTTTTTGCTGGAGCTGCTTTTTCAGTTGCAGGAATAGATTTTAATACATCTTCAGTAATGTCTTTACCATCTACCGCAAATACTACAGAGTTAGCATCTAAAACATAAGTATAACCTTTTGCTTTTGCTAAGTTATTAGTTGCAACTTGAATGCTTTCTAATAATTTACCACGCTCTTCAGTTTGACGTTTTTCGTTTAACTCTTGGAACTCTGCCACTTTTTTATCTTGCTCTTCCATTAATTTATTTAATGCAGCTTCTTCATCTGAACCAAATTTAGTAATTTCTTCTTGGCGCTTTTGAATTTCAGCTTGACGTAAACGAGGTGCATCTTTTTGTAAAGCAGCCACTTTTGCTTCTACTTTTTTACGAGATGCTACGATTTTGTCATCAATTTCTTTCTTACTTGCAGCAAGTTTATCCGCCATTGGTTTGAATTCTGCATCTAACTTATCTGCTACAGCTTGACGATCCGGGTGGTTTTGGAATAAGTAACCCGCATTGATGAATGCGATATTTTCATCTGCAGCAGCAAAACCTGATGCAAGTGCAAGACCTAAAGAAAGTGCGGTAACTTTTACTACGTTTTTCATATTTGAATTTCCTTAAATTAGTTGAGTAAATATTTCTGTGTCAGCTAACTCACTGACACAGAACGAAGATTTTGACTTAAATAGAACGTAAAAGTTCAATTTATTAGAAAGAACCACCAATACTAAATTGGAATTGTTCTACATCATCATTTTCATATTTTTTGATTGGTTTCGCGTAAGAGAATACCAATGGTCCGATTGGTGATTGCCATTGGAAAGCTACACCAGTCGATGCACGGATTCGACCTGCTTTGCTGTAATCAGGTAATGTTGCATAAACAGGAGATGATTTTAAGCCTTCTTTATCTGATTTCCATTTTGTATTCCAAACACTCGCAGCATCAACGAAAAGTGAGGTTCTTACGCTATTTTGGCTTTTATCTCCAACAAATGGGGTTGGAACAATAAGTTCCACGCTTGCTGTAGCCATCGCGTTACCACCAACGACATCAGTACTTTGATACCATTGGCCATATTTGTCTTGATAAATCGCATTAGGACCTACTGCACCATAAGCAAAACCACGTAATGAACCGATACCACCCGCCGTATAAAGTTGATAGAACGGTACACGTTTACCACCTAAGCCATTTGCATAAGAAGCAGTTGCTTTTCCAGATAATACCCAGCGATGATCACGATCTAATGGGTAGAAACCTTGAAGATCAGCACTTAATTTATAATATTTATTATCAGATCCTGGAATGGTGACACGGCCACCTAAACTTGCTTTCACACCTTTAGTTGGGAAATAGCCACGGTTTAGGCTGTTGTAATTCCAACCAAATGAGAAATCAAAATCATTAGTTTTGATTGAGTTTCCAGTCAAATTCATTGACTTCATGTATAAATCACGGTTGTATTCATACGCGAAGTTACTGATTTTATTATAAGTATAACCTAATCCCACGTAATATGAGTTATTCTCATTAACTGGGAATCCTAATGTGACATTACCACCGTAAGTTGTACGTTTATAGGTTGATAAAGTATCACTTTTCGAGTTATCGTAAGTTTCATAGAATACGTTTCCACCTAAACTTACTCCATCTTTAGTAAAGTATGGTTCTGTATAACCCAAGTTTACACTTGTACCGTAGTCATTACGTGTACCTGCTAAACTTACCGCTGCACCTGTTCCCAAGAAATTGTCTTGTTTCACACTTGCTTGATAGCTGATACCACTTTCTGTACCATAACCGATACCAAAGTTAATACTACCGGTATTACGTTCTCTTACTTTATATACGACATCGACTTCATCATTAGAACCTTGAATTGGTTCAACACGATTTTCTACACTCTCAAAGAAACCCGTTCTATCTAAACGTACTTTACCTAACTCAACTAATTGAGAGTTATACCAAGTACCTTCTTGCTGGCGCATTTCTTGACGCAATGTGCTATCTGCAGAAACCGTATTACCTTCAAAGCGAACTTGACGAACAGATAAACGACGTCCCGCATCAACCACAAAGGTTAATGCTAATGTTTTATTCGCATCATCGAAAGTTGGTACAGTATTCACTGTTGCACTACCGTAACCACGTTCACCTAATTTATCTTTAATTAAGCTTTCAACATTTTGCACATCCGCACGACTGAATGTATCATTTAAGTGAAGTTCACCTAATAATGGTTGTAATTCATCAGCCATACCACCTAAGTTACCGACGATACGAGCAGAACTTAAATTGTATTTTTCACCTTCACTTACATCAATAGTGACATCTGCTTTTGTATGTTCTTCATTCAACTGAACATCTGTTTTTGTCACTCTTGCTTTTGCATAACCATTATTTTGGTAATAGTCTTGGATAGCTTGAATATCTTTATCAAATTGAGAACCATCAAACTTATTACCCCAAAGTTTCCACCAAGAATCAGGTTGAAGTTCCATTTGTTCTTGTAACTTACTGCTAGAAATCGCTTCATTTCCATTAAAAGTAACAGAACGAAGTTTTGCCGTATCATCTTCATCAATTTGAAGTGTAATTTCTGCACGGTTATTCGGTAAAGTTGTCACTATCGGATCAACTTTCGCATTATAACGACCTATACTCTTATAATGTTCTCTTAAGGTTTTCGCAAACTCTTCTAATTTCGCACGATTTAAGACATCACCACTTTTGAAACCATTTGCATCAAGGTTTTGTTTTAATGCTTCTGTTGGAATAACTGAGTTACCTTTAATATTCACTTCAGAAATAATTGGTTTCGCAATAACGCTCACAACTAATGCGTCGCCATCTTGGAAAGCTTTAACATCATCAAACTGTCCACTTACGAATAATGAACGTACAATATTGGCTACATCTTTATCCGTTACACGCTGACCACTACGAACAGGAAGACTTGCTAGAATTTGCTGTTCTAAGTCTCCTTGAGCACCGTCAACACGAATGTCTTTTGCTACAAATGGTGCCGCAAATACACTCGTTGTAGTACCGAATAATAAACTTGCGATTAGAAGTTTTTTCATCGACTTTATCCTATAAAAAACAATAGTTATAAACGTAAGAAATCATTAAAAAGCACAAAAATTGTTTGAATTAACAAAATTGTGAGCCCTATACGATAACTTAAATTTTGTACCCGTTCTGAAACAGGTTTTCCTTTGATAGCTTCCGCCGCCAAAAATACGAGATGTCCACCATCTAAAACTGGCAACGGAAATAAATTCATTATGCCTAAATTAACACTAATCAACGCGAGAAAACTTAAGAAATAAATCACACCCGCGTTAGAAGATGCACCTGCACCTTGGGCAATTGAAATTGGCCCGGCTAAACTGGAAAATGAAAGCTCTCCACTAAACAATTTCCCGATTGCCTTCACAATAAACCAAGAAATTTGGCCTGTCTTTTCCACACCTTTTTGTAAGGCATCAAGAATACCATATTTTAATTCAGTTCGATACTGTTCGCCAACTTTTAAGAACGTCGGACTTAACCCAACAAACCATTTACCCTCTCGATTCTTCTCAGGTTGCAAGGTTTTGTCAAAAATTTCTTGATTACGTTCGATCTTGATTGTAAAAGGCTGACCTTGTTGTACCAGTGCGACAAAAGCTTTCCAATCAAGTGCCGTCGAATTTTCTGCTAAAATTTTATCGCCAACCAACAAGCCTGCTTTTTCAGCCGGTGAGTTCTCCACCACTTTTGATAAAGTCATCTCCACTTTACTTGAAACGGGATTGATCCCTAATGTTTCAAATGCTGTTTCTTTATCTGGCTCAAATGTCCAATTTTGCAGATTAATGGTTCGTTGATAAGGTTGGTCTTCACCCAAAGGCGTTAATGTGAGTTCAACCGAATCAGAACCTAACTTATCAGTGAGCAATAAATTAATGGTTTCCCAATCGGGTGTATTCTTCCCTTCAATTGCCAAAATCTGGCTATTCGGTTCAATTTGAGCCATCGCAGCTGGAGAATTTGGCGTGACGTTTTCAATGACCGGTTTAACACTCGGAATCCCAACAGAATAAATCACCCAATATGCCAAAATCGCAAAAATAAAATTAGCAAGGGGACCTGCAGCAATCACAAAAGCACGTTGCGCAACAGATTTACTTTCAAATGCCTGCGATTTTAATTCTGCGGGAACTTCTTCATTTCGCCCGTCAAGCATTTTTACATAACCGCCAAGCGGAATGGCTGAAATCGCAAATTCAGTGCCTAATTTATCTGTGCGTCGCCAAATCACTTTACCAAAGCCAATCGAAAAACGATGAACTTTAATACCGCACTTTCTTGCGGCCCAAAAGTGGCCGTATTCGTGTACGGCAACCAGCACAGCAATTGCAACAATAAATGAGCCAAGCGACCACAAAAACGACATGTTCTATCCTATAACACAAAGAAATAGAAGTATGTGAAGAATGGTACTGCGGCTGTTAAGCTATCAATACGATCTAAAATACCGCCATGGCCTGGAATTAATTGACTACTGTCTTTAATACCTGATTCGCGTTTAAACATACTTTCTGCTAAGTCACCTAATACAGAAATGGCCACAGTTGCCACAGAAAGCACAACAAAACCACTCATTGCACGGCTACCTAATAAGGTTTCACCTGAGAAATGGATAAATACAAATGCCAATACAGCTGCAGTGATCATACCACCCAATACGCCTTGCCATGTTTTCCCAGGTGATACTTTCGGTGCAAGTTTGTGCTTACCAAAAGCTCGTCCAGCAAAATATGCACCTGAGTCAGCTGCCCATACTAATACAAATACATATAGTAATAAGAATAAACCATGATGTGGATCAGCAGTATAATTATCTAAACGTAAACGTAAGACGGCGGCAACAAAAGGAATCAACGTAGAAAATGCAAACAAGAGTTGTAAAGGAATATTTTTGCCCCAAAACTTAGCAGAACTTGGATAAGTCACCACTAGCACCAATGCAAGTGCCCACCAACCGACAGAGTTTAGCAATAACAACGGTAAGTAGTTTTCAAATACCCGACCCGCATCCAAATAATCACCTTCGTTATAAAGCCAAAGGAAAATAAATGCACCTAAAAATGCCGCGATACAAAGGCGTGCTAAAGGATTTTTAAAACGAGCAAATTGAGCCCACTCCCAAATACCAAGCATCGCCACAAAGCCTAAGGCTAGGGCAAAATAAAATGGGGTAAATAAGAACAAGGCACATAATACCAAAGCAATCAACACAATGGCTGATAATACACGTTCTTTAAGCATAAGTTCTCCGCTTATTCTGTCCCGCCAAAACGGCGATGACGTTGTTGATAGCAGGCAATTGCCTGATTAAAATCTTTTTCACTAAAATCCGGCCAAAGCACATCTAAAAAACACAATTCCGCATACGCAATTTGCCAAAGCAAGAAATTGCTAATACGTTGCTCACCGCTCGTGCGAATTAGTAAATCGACTGGCGGCTCATCTTGTGTGACTAAATATTGCTGGAAAAGTGATTCATTAATATCACTCACCGAAATCTCATTATCTTTTACTTTTTCAGCTAATTGTTGAGTCGCTTGAACAATATCCCAACAACCACCATAATTAGCTGCAATATTTAAAGTCAGTGCGGTATTATTTTCCGTTAACTTTTCTGCTTTTGCGATCTTCTCTTGCAATTTTTCACTAAAACGAGAAACATCACCGATAATCTTTAAACGAATATTATTTTTGTGTAATTTTTTGACTTCTCGATCAAGCGCTTGCATAAAGAGCGTCATTAAAGCACTCACTTCTTGCTCAGGACGATTCCAGTTTTCACTGCTAAACGCATATAACGTCAAAAATTTAACACCAGTTTGTCGTGCATAACTCACCGCACGTCGCACTGCCGCCACCCCATTTGTATGACCAAAAATGCGCAGCTTATTTTGTTGCATAGCCCAGCGCCCATTACCATCCATTATGATGGCAACGTGTTCGGGAATATTATTGTTATCAAGTTCTTTCATTCTAAAATATTCGGATTTTATGACCGCACTTTGGTGTATTCTACATTAACTTTTTAATCAGCGAAGCTGCTAATTCACGTGCTTGCTTATCTACGGCTAAGACATCATCAATGCTTGAAATAGTAGAAGCTGGCATTTGCTCAACCGCTGCTTGGTTAATTTTCGCAATATCCGTAAATTTAATATAGCCATCTAAAAAGGCTTGTACTGCGATTTCATTTGCCGCATTCATTGCGGTTGTCGCATACTGCCCTTCTGCAAAAGCATCGATCGCCAATTTTAAATTTGGATAACGATTAAAATCAGGTTCGATAAATGTCAATTCTTTGATTTTAAAGAAGTCTAATGGTTCCACACCACTGACTGTACGATTTGGATAAGCCATGGTTTCCGCAATTGGCGTGCGCATATCTGGATTCCCCATTTGAGCAATCACCGAACCATCCACATAACGCACCATTGAATGAATAATAGATTGAGGATGAATAATCACTTCCATTTCATCAGCCGATGCATTGAAGAGCCAGCGGGCTTCAATGTACTCTAAACCTTTATTCATCATTGTGGCAGAATCCACAGAGATTTTTTTGCCCATTGACCAGTTTGGATGAGCAACGGCTTGTGCTGGCGTAATATGTTCAAACTCGTTTAATGGCGTATAACGAAAAGGACCACCAGAACCAGTCAAGACAATTTTACTGACCCCTAATTCTTTCAAAGGACAGAAGCCAACTTTTTCTTGGGCTTCAGGCGGTAAAGATTGAAAAATCGCGTTATGTTCGCTATCAACAGGCAATAATTTTGCTTTTGACTGCTTCACTGCATCAATAAAGATCTGGCCACAAGTTACCAATGATTCTTTATTTGCAAGCAAGACTTTCTTACTCGCTTTTACTGCCGAAAGAGTTGGTAGTAATCCTGCCGCCCCAACAATAGCGGCCATAACTTGATCTGCGTCCGGATGTGCTGCCAACTCACAAATGGCTTTCTGTTCAGCTAAGACTTCCGTTTTAATGTGATGCGAGGCTAATTTTTCTCGCAATACCTTTGCCGCATTTTCGTCATCTAGTGCGGCAAAGTGCGGTTGAAATTTCACGCATTGTTCAAACATAGTCTTAACATTTTTGCCCCCCACTAACGCAAAGGCATGGTATTTGTCAGGATTATGTTCGATAACTGAAAGGGTGCTATGACCAATAGAACCTGTTGATCCTAAAATAACAAGATTTTGTTTTTGCATAAAATTTCGACCGCACTTTGTGCTTTTATTTTTTTATCAGAATAGAACAAGGGCAGACACTTGGTCTGCCCCAAAACATGGTTCGACAATTAGAAATCCATCAATTCTTTTTCTTTATCAGCTAAGATCTCATCCACTTTTTTGATATAGCTATCAGTGACTTTTTGAATGATTTCTTCAGCTTTGTGCTGATCGTTTTCGCTGATTTCTTTGTCTTTTAATAATGCTTTGATTTTATCATTTGCATCACGACGTACGTTACGAATCGCGACTTTACCTTGCTCACCTTCGCTTTTTACGATTTTGATTAAATCACGACGACGTTCTTCAGTTAATGGAGGAAGAGGCACGCGAATTGTTGTGCCTGCTGAAGATGGGTTTAAACCTAAATCAGAAGTTAAAATTGCTTTTTCTACTGCACTGATTAAAGAACGGTCAAATACTGTTACCGCTAAAGTACGCGCATCTTCCGCAACAACGTTAGCTAATTGACGAAGTGGTGTCGCTGCACCATAGTATTCCACTTGGATCGCGTCTAATAAGCTTGGTTGTGCACGGCCTGTACGGATTTTTGCAATATGCCCACACAACGCTTCGAGGCTTTTTTCCATGCGAGCTTCAGCATCTTGTTTGATTTCATTAATCATTCATCTGTCCTTTTAATAAATAAAGATAAAACGCAGTGATTTTACTGGATTTTTAGGGAGTTTTGAATAAATTTATTCATAAAAAAGGCGAGATTGTCTCTCGCCATTTTATTCTTTAAAAAATTAACTAATCGTTGTACCTTCTTCTGTACCGAGTACAACTTTGCGTAACGCACCTGGTTTACACATATTAAATACACGAATTGGCATACCGTGGTCACGCGCAAGTGTGAATGCGGCTAAATCCATTACTTTTAATTCTTTATCAATCACTTCTGCATAAGATAATTTATGGTATAGCTTCGCATTAGGATTTTTTGCTGGATCGCAATCATACACACCATCAACTTTAGTCGCTTTTAAAACGATATCCGCTTCAATTTCGATACCGCGTAAGCATGCCGCAGAATCTGTAGTAAAGAACGGGCTACCTGTACCGGCTGAGAAAATAACTACACGTTTTTCACGTAACATTTTAATCGCTTCAGACCAATTATAGGTATCGCAGATACCATTTAATTGGAAAGCAGACATTAATTTTGCATTCACATCTGCACGGTGAAGCGCATCACGCATCGCCAAGCCATTCATCACGGTTGCAAGCATTCCCATGTGGTCGCCCACCACGCGATTCATGCCGGCTTTAGCTAATTTTGCGCCACGGAATAAGTTACCACCGCCGAGCACAACACCAACTTCCACGCCCATTTCAATTAATTCTTTAATCTCTAACGCCATACGATCAAGGATTGAAGGATCGATACCGAAGCCCTCATCTCCTTGTAATGCTTCACCACTTAATTTCAATAAAATACGTTTGTAAATTGGTTGGCTCATTTGTCTTTTCCTTTGTCGCTTACAAAATTTGGCTTATTCTAGCAAAAGAGCGAAAAAGTTAAAAATGGAAATTGGTCAGAAAAATGCGATAAAATATCGCCGTTTTGATTTTATAGGTAAACTTTATGAAGATTTCAAAAACCTCACAAATTTTAACCACACTTTTTTCTTTGGCTTGCGCCATTGCTGCCGGTTATTTGATTTTACGAGGTTCAGGGATGTTTCCTGAGCCATCTATTAGTCTGATGTTACTCACGGCTATTTTCATTATTTTATTAAGTAGTAGCCGAAAATCTTTCTATTTTATTTTATTCCCCTTAGTTTGCTTACACGCAATTTATACGCCGACAGGCTTAAATTTTGGTGCGCCAAGCTACCAATATATTGCATCGGTTCTCGCGACGGATATGTTAGAGACCAAAGAGTTTCTCATGCAAATCCCCGTGAGTAGCTATTTAGCGGCATTGGCTATTCCACTATTAGTCTTTTTACATTACAAAAGTGCAGTCAAATTTGGCGTGAAATTTTATCGCAATAAAACATTCATTGCTCTCGCTACCCTGTTGATTGGCTACAACTTACCGATTGCTGCTCCATTAAAAGAAACAATAGATTCGAGTGTACAAATTGTTAATGAATGGCAAAAATTGAAAAAAATGTCACAAGAAAGCAACTGGGGGCAATCCACATTAGAAAATTCTAAATACCAAGACTATGTGATTATTTTGGGTGAAAGTGCGAGAAAAGATTACTTGCATGCGTATGGATACCCCGTAAATGACACACCATTTATGTCATCAGTAAATGGTACACTGATTGATGGTATGACATCTGCCGGAACCAACACTGTCGCCTCATTGCGCTTAATGTTAACGTTACCTGATAAAGAAAAATGGGAACCAAACTATGATTTAAGCTTAGTGGATCTCATTAAGTCTGCAGGTCTGAAAACCTACTGGCTGTCTAATCAAGGCTTCTTAGGTGAATATGACACGCCGGTTGCTTCGCTTGCATCAAAATCTGATGAAACCATTTTCTTGAAAAAAGGCGGGAGCTTTAATTCTACAAACTACAGCGATTTTGATTTAATCCCTAAATTTGCCCAAGTCTTAGAAGATCCAACTCAAGGTAAACGCTTTATTGTGTTACACATTTATGGTTCACATCCTCTTGCTTGCGATCGTGTTGAAGATTACCCGAAAATTTTCAATGACAATGACATTGAGAAAAAGAACGAATACTTAAATTGCTATATTACATCCATTAAGAAAACCGATGATTTTATTAAGAAAGTGTATGAAACCCTCAAAGAAAACGAGCAAAAAACACACCGCACTTTCTCGATGATTTATTTCTCTGATCATGGCTTGTGCCATCAGGAAGATGATAAACATGGTGTGACTTTATTTAACCAAAACTGTCACAGCCAATTACATCATAATATTCCGCTCTTTAAGATTTCATCTGATGATACGGCACGTAAAGAATACAAAGCCTTTAAATCTGGTTTGAATTTCTTAGAAGGCATCGCTAATTGGATAGGGATTAAAAATCCGAAGCTCACTTTGGAGGAAGATTTATTCTCTGAACAAGCTGACAAAGATGATTATGGACTGAAAAAACTGATTGAAGAAAAATATCGTAAAGATGCAGACCCTGCCATTGATATTCGTCCAAAGAAATAAAGCATCTCAAATTTAAGATAACAAAAAAGCCGATATTGAATATCGGCTTTTGTATAATATCTCAATGGAGAAAATTAAGCGTTACCGCCAGTGATTTTTGCAACTTCAGCTGCGAAATCTTCTTCTTTTTTCTCGATACCTTCACCTACTTCTAAACGGATGAAGTTAGACACTGAAGTATTTACTGATTTTAAGAAGTCGCCTACAGATACAGAAGGATCCATTACGAATGGTTGACCTGTTAATGAAACTTCACCAGTGAATTTCTTCATACGGCCTTCAACCATTTTCTCTGCGATTTCTTTTGGTTTGCCAGAGTTAACTGCAATATCAATTTGGATTTGACGCTCGTGTTCAACTACTTCTGCAGGTACATCTTCTGGGTTCACGAATTCTGGTTTAGATGCCGCTACGTGCATTGCCACTTTTTTAAGTTCATCAGCTGAACCTTCACCCGCAACTAACACACCGATTTTCGCACCGTGTAAGTATTGAGCGATAACTTGGCCCTCTAAGTAAGCAACACGACGGATGTTCATGTTCTCACCGATTTTAGCCACTAATGCAGCACGTTTTTCTTCAAATTGTGCTTGTAATGCTTCGATAGTAGTACCTTTGTTTGCTGCTGCGAAATCAGCCACTTCGTTTGCTAAACCTAAGAAGCCAGCATCTTTTGCTACGAAGTCAGTTTCACAGTTCATTTCAACTAATACACCGAAACCATTTTCTACACGAGCAAGGATAACACCTTCAGCTGCAACACGGCCTGCTTTTTTAGCTGCTTTAGCTTGACCAGATTTACGCATGTTGTCGATTGCTAACTCGATATCACCGTTTGCTTCAACTAATGCTTTTTTACATTCCATCATACCGGCACCGGTACGTTCACGAAGTTCTTTTACTAATGATGCTGTGATTTCAGCCATTTTAAAAATCCTCTGTCGAAAATGCGATTTATTGTGACCGCACTTTTAGATAAAAATATAGGGGCTAAATTTTAGCCCCTATGCCAATTAATCGTTTGATTATTAAGGGCTTCGCCTTATTGCAAAACTTAAATTATTCTGCGTCAGCTGCTAATTCTTCAGCAACTTGAGCTTCGTTACCACGACCTTCTTTAACCGCTGCTGCAGCTGCAGAAACGTAAAGTTGGATAGCACGAGTTGCATCATCGTTACCTGGGATAACGAAATCTACGCCAGCTGGAGTTGAGTTAGTATCAACGATAGCAAATACAGGAATACCTAGGTTGTTTGCTTCTTTAACTGCGATATGTTCGTGGTCTGCACCGATAACGAATAACGCATCTGGTAAGCCGCCCATATCTTTGATACCGCCAAGGCTTAATTCAAGTTTTTCCATCTCACGGGTACGCATTAACGCTTCTTTTTTGGTTAATTTGTCAAAAGTACCGTCTTGAGATTGAGTTTCTAAATCTTTTAAACGTTTAATTGATTGACGAACGGTTTTCCAGTTAGTCAACATACCACCTAACCAACGGTGGTTTACGTAATATTGTTGACAGTCTAATGCTGCAGCTTGTACTGCTTCTTGAGCCGCGCGTTTAGTACCAACGAATAATACTTTACCGTTGTTGCTAGCAATACGGGTTAATTCCGCTAAAGCTTCGTTGAATAAAGGTAAAGTTTTTTCTAAGTTGATGATATGAACACCGTTACGAGCACCAAAAATGAAAGGTTTCATTTGTGGGTTCCAGTAACGAGTTTGGTGTCCGAAGTGTACGCCCGCGTTGATCATGTCGCGCATTGAAACTTGTGCCATAATATTTTCCTTTTGTTGGGGTTGAGCCTCCACATATCAGCTAATCGACCGTTTGGCACCCCGATTAAGCCTTAATGATATGTGTGTGTTGTTAATAATTAAAAACGCTGCTTTTGAAACCCAAAAACAGCGCTGTGATTTATACCATAAAGTGCGGTCAAAAACCAGTTTATTTTGTTAAATTCATCACTTTTCTTGCTTTAATAAACAATAAAGGGGGGCGATGCCGCAAATCTTTAAATTCATCATGCCATTGTGGCTGCTCGGCTAACATTGGTTCAGCCATTTGTTCAATTTGAAAACCTGCGGCAATTAAATCATTAATAATTGTTGCTGTCGTGCGGTGATACGTTTTGAAAGGTTGTCGAAACCAATTTCGCTCTCTCAATCCTTCATCACGGTAATGATTTAAACGATAAGCGACTTGCTGTTTTTGCTCATTTTTTTCCCAGCGTTCCCCTTCTTTATGGCAAGTTGTAATCGGATGCTCTTGGGAAAAAACTAATGTGCCGTTAGGCTTAAGTTTGTTGGCAATAGAAGCTAATAAAGCGGGAAAATCTTCAATATAATGAAAAGCAAAAGAGCTGGTAATGACATCAAAATCACTTTCTGGCAATTCCGTTAATTTTTCCATCGGTAACTGATATAACGAAAAACGTCCAGAAAATTGACCGCACTTTTTTAGCTCTTTTTCAGCTTGCTCTAGCATTTTAGCTGAAAGATCTGTTCCCACTACGCTCTCCGCATTGCGTTCCAAATAGAGTTGCAAATGTCCGCCCGTTCCACAGCCTAGATCGAGTAATTTCTTCCCTTGCAAATCAGGTAACAGGGAAAGCATCGTTGGCTTTTCCACTATTTCATTGAGACTTATGGGATTAGATCGAAGTTTTTGATAAAGCGCAAAGAAGTTTTCTTTATCGTAAACACTCGTTTTGTTATTCATTTTGTTTCCTATGCAAAATTAAAAAGGGCGTATTTGATACGCCCCTACTATATTAACGTGAAAACTTATCCTGCGAAACTTGCAAACCATCCTAAGTTTGCGCCTACTTGTGCCACAATATTTAACACACCGAATAAGATCACAAAACCAATCATAAAATTACCGCCATACACTTTATAAGTCGCATTTGGAAATTTTTGGCGACTGGCTTTAGCAAGCAGTGCTGGCACGATTGCTGCCCAAATGGTTGCAGCTAATCCAGCATAACCAATGGCAATCACGAAACCATAAGGGAATTGTAAACTCAACAATAGTGGAGGTAAGAATGTTACCAATGTGGTTTTGGTTCTGCCTAATACGCTGTCATCAAATTTAAATAAATCAGCAATATAATCAAATAAACCTAACGTTACCCCTAAAAATGAAGTCGCAATAGCCATATAAGCAAAGAAATTCAGCACAACTGCAATATATTCCACTTCAATATATTTGTGTAATGCTTCTAATAATACCGATACATCGCCGCCTTTTTCAATTACAGGTGCAAATTCTGTACGTGGTAAATTACCTTGCACCGCCAGCTGCCATAAGACGTAAATCACTAAGGCTAAGCCCGTACCGATAAAGATCGATTTCATTACTCTACTACCATCACGATCGTAATATTTGACGAGGCTCGGTACATTTCCGTGGAAACCAAAAGACACCAAGCAAACTGGAAGTGCGGTCAATAAATAAGGCAAATAGCTTTGTTCACCTTCCGCAATGGTATTGAATAACACCTCTGTTTTTACAGAGCTCAATAAGCCTGCGGTAGAAAGGAAGAAAGCCACCACCATTCCAACAATCAAAATGGTTGTGAAACGATCCACTGCTTTAGTAGAAAGCCAGACGAAAGCCGCAAGAATAAAGCAGAAAATCAAAGATCCCGAAGTACGTCCAATATCGACCGCACTTTCAGCGGAACCCAAGGCTTGATTGAGCAAGTTTTGTGTAATACCGCCGCCAGAGGTGATATAGGCATAGGTTAAAATATACAACACGAAAGCAACGGAAAGACCGTTGATAATATTCCAACCTTTTCCTAACAAATCTTTCACGATGGTGTCAAAGCTTGAGCCGGTAGGATAATGTAAGTTGGCTTCTAAGATCATCAAACCTGATGTGGTCATACAAAACCAAGTGTAAACTAAAGCCAGAATAGAGCCGATAAACCATACACCAGCCGTCGAGGTTGGGTTAGCGAGCATACCTGCACCAATCGCGGTACCCGCAATAATCATGGCGCCGCCTAATAAAGAAGGAGATTTTTTTATTGTCATCGTTAAGCCCTAAAATAAAAATTTGCACTATTATAGTAGTACAAATTTAAAAGACAATCTTTTTGTATCGACAAAACGCAATAAATTCATATAATCAGCCATCTCAACAAAAGGATAATTTATGAAAAAACAACTCAAAAGTTTTGCTTTTGCTGTATTAGCAGGGGCGGTTATCACGTCTTGTGCGGATTCTGCCTCAATCAATCAAGAAGCAGCAAGCAGCTATACACAAGAAATGGGGAAAATTCGCTCACAAGGTGCGATTGATACTACATCAAGTACCGCAAGACGTATTCATCATGTCTTTAACAAAATGGTGCCTTATGCAAACCAAGAGAATGAAACTGGCTTAAAGTTTAATTGGCAAATCAATGTCATTAAATCTAAAGAGCTCAATGCTTGGGCTATGCCAGGCGGAAAAATGGCTTTCTACACAGGATTAGTGGATACTTTACAACTAAACGATAACGAAATCGCGGTTGTAATGGGTCATGAAATGGCTCATGCCTTAAAAGAGCACGGTAAAGCCAAAGCCAACTTTGGCACCATGAGTGCGATTGCAGGTGCCATTGGTGGAACAGCTCTGTCTGTTGTCGTTGGAGCCGACATGACTGATTTAGTCACACTGACTAAAGACTTTGCTTTAGATAAACCTTACTCTCGTAGCGCAGAAACTGAAGCGGATGAAGTTGGTCTTATGTTAATGGCTCGCTCAGGTTACAATCCTGAAGTTGCACCAGGTTTATGGCAAAAAATGGCAAAAGCCTCTGGTGGTTCTAAAGGGGCACTTGATGTGTTAGCTTCTACTCACCCGAGTGATGAGTCCCGTCAAGAAAACTTACAACGCTTATTACCAGAAGCAATGGAACTTTACAAAGCCGCTAAAAATAAAAATGGCTAAATAAAACAGTCAAAAAATTGACCGCACTTTCATAAATAAAAAGCGAATATCATGTTCGCTTTTTTAATCTCAAAAAGAAAACCGCACTTGAAGAATCAACGTGCGGTTTGTTTTTATAGTATTTTCAATTAATGCTGTTCGTTAATGTGACCTTCAATTGGTTTTACATTTTCATCAAACACTGGTAACGGTTTGTGTTCGCTTGCAATGTAAGAATAAATCACTGGCAACACGAACAAGGTAAACAATGTACCGATAGCCAAGCCTGCCACAATAACGATACCAATACTGAAACGAGATACCGCACCCGCACCTGTTGCATAAAGCAACGGTACAAGACCTGCAATCATCGCAGCGGTAGTCATCAAAATTGGACGTAAACGTACTTTAGCCGCTTCAGTGATCGCTTCAATACGCGTTTTACCGTGGTTTAACTGCTCTTCTTTCGCTACTTCACACATCAAAATACCGTGTTTCGTAATAAGACCAACCAGGGTAATCAAACCCACTTGTGAGTAGATATTGAGTGTCGTTCCAGCAATCCCTACAAATCCAAAGGCATTTAAGGCTAATAACGCACCACTTACAGCTAACGGCACAGAAATCATAATCACGATTGGATCGCGAATTGATTCAAACTGAATTGCCAAGACTAAGAAAATAATCACTACCGCAAGTAAGAACGTTACAGCAAGCGCATTACCTTCTTGTACTAACTGACGCGCTTCACTTTTAAAGTCATAGTTATAACCCTGTGGTAACGTATTTTTCGCATTGTCCTGTAACCATTGGATCGCATCACCAATTGAAGTACCTGGCATCGGTACAGCACTAATCACCGCAGAGTTTAACTGGCTGAAACGAGGCAATGTACTTGGTTGTGGTTCCAATGTAGCCGTCACCAAGCTGCTTAATGGAACAGAGGTACCATTTGCTGCGGTGATGTAATACTTATTAAAACTTTCCGGAGATAAACGATTGTCACGTTTTACTTGGGAAATAATTTTGTAAGCTCGACCATCAATATCCACACGTTCAATGGTTGCGGCAGATAAGAAGCTGCCTAACGTACGGCTGATTTGTTGCATTGTAATGCCATAAGTTCCTGCTTTTTCACGATCGATCTTAATACGCATTTGAGCAGTATCAAATTTAAGATCGAGATTGGTATAAACGAACTTGCTGGATTTTTGCATATCCTCTAAGAATTTACCCGCCACATTTGCTAAATCACCGTAGTCTTGTGATGTGCTGATCACAAAACCAATTGGAGGACCTTGCTCCCCTGTATTAATTTCTGGGAACGCAAAGCCTTGTACAGACACTTCAGGAATAGATTTCGCTTTTTCATTCAGCTCATTCATGATAGCTGTTTGGCTTTTTGAGCGTTCTTTCCAATCTTTTAAAGTTACAACGTTTAAAGATTGGTTAGAGCTTGGTGCCCCTGAAATCGTCATCGCAAACTGTACTTCTGGCGTATTGGTTAAAATCTCTTGATAAGGTGTCATCGCATTTTGCACATAATCCACGTTTACGTTAGACGGTGCAGAACCGATTGCCAAAAATGCGCCTTTGTCTTCCGTTGGTGTTAATTCACTTGAAAGTGATTTAAACAACACTGGTAAGGTTGCAAAAATGATTGCCGCAAACATCAACATACATTTACGGTTTACCATCGCCAAATCAAGTACATACGCATAAGCTGCATTCACTTTACTAAGGGTATGCTCTACTCGTTGTTCCAATTTACTTGGAGCCTCATTGGATTTTAGCAATTTACTGGTCATCATTGGTGAAAGCGTTAATGCTACGATACCGGAAATAAATACTGCTCCAGCAAGGGTTAAAGCAAACTCTTTAAACAACGTACCCGTAATACCGCCCATTAACGCCATTGGAGAATATACCGCAATCAAGGTAATGGTCATGGAAATAACCGGAACGGCAATTTCACGCGTACCGATAATCGCCGCACGGAATGGCGTTTCACCTAACTTAATGTGGCGGTCTACGTTTTCCAATACCACAATTGCATCATCCACCACCAAACCGATGGCTAGAACCAATGCCAGCAACGTCATCAGGTTAATAGAAAAATCAAATGATTGAAGCAACATGATTACCCCAATTAATGAAATCGGAATGGTGATAAGCGGGATTAAAATCGCGCGGAATGAACCAATAAACATGGTAATCACCACCAACACGATTATCGTTGCCTCAACAATCGTTTTGATTACTTCATTAATGGAGTTATTAATCGCAATTGTACGGTCATATAAGATGTCAGATTCAATAGCATCCGGTAGATTATTTTTAATACTGTCATATAGCGGACGTACTTTCGCAGCTACCGTTAATGGGTTTGCTGACGAGGTTGGGTTAATCGCTAATACAACAGAATCTGCGCCATTGGCTACCGCACGTGAGCTATCGCTTGATTTATTTAATTCAATATCAGCGATATCGCGTAAACGTACTAACTTATCACCGTTTGATGTCACAATTAAGTTGCTTAATTCTTCAACCGATTTTGTCGTGGTTTCTACTTTATTTTTATAGGTTACAAAATAGCCATTATCATTACCTGCTGCTGTTTGAACGTTATTCGCTGATAATGCGGACATCACTTGTGTGGCAGAAAGGTTTTGAGCCGCCATTTTTTCTGGGTCTAACCAAACACGAAGTGCGTACTCCGAAGCACCAAAGATCTGTACGCTTGCTACACCTTCTACGGTAAAGAATTGTGGTTTCACCACACGTTGAATGTAGTCAGTCACTTGGCTTGCATCAAGTTTGTTAGAACGGAAACTAATATACATAATCCCCGAACCACCGGTTGATGAAGAAATCGTTGGATCTTCAATACCACTTGGCAATTCAGAACGAACTGAGTTAACTTTAGCTAAAACATCTGCTAAGGCCGCATTCGGATCCGTATTTAATTTCATTTTTACGGTGACCGTTGACGTACTTGGGCTAGAGCTTGAAGACATGTAGTCCACATTATCCGCTTGCGCTACCGCCTCTTCAATTTTGGAAGTAACAAACGCTTGAATTAAGTTCGCATCCGCCCCTGGATATACTGTGGTCACCGTAATCACCGTCGTGGTCATTTTCGGATATTCGCGCACAGCTAATTTCGAGATTGCTTGTAATCCTAAAATGATGATTAACAAGCTAATCGAAACTGCTAAAACAGGACGACGAATAAATATATCGGTAAATTTCATTCGCTTTTCCTAATTAAAGATTCGTTTTATTCGCATTATTCGCAGGTTGTTCAGTACCTACGCCCGCTTTATCTGCAACAGACACTAATGAGCCGTTACTTAAGTTTTGCTGACCACCGGTCACAATTTTATTGCCTACTTTGACTTCATCGCCTTTTAATTGCGCATAAATACCTTGACGATCTTTCGTAAATACAGTGATTGATTTTGCACGGTACATATTCGCGGCTTTTTCTACGCCGCCTAATTTCTCAATATCTTCATCGGAAAGTGCGGTCAAAATATAAAGTGATTCGCCATACATGTTGTAGCTCACTGCCACTTGTGGCACAACGATTTGATTATGCTCAGTTGGTAAAGCAACATTTAAGCGAGTAAACATACCGGATAATAATTTTGCGCCATCTTCTGGTTCAAACGTTGCTTGAACATCGACTAAACCCGTTGAAGAATTAATTGCTGGCTCAATTGCAGTAACCTTCGCAGCAAAAGTTTCACCTTTACGCGCATCTGCCGTAGCCGTTACTTTTTGACCAATATGCAATTTATCTAATAGATTTTGCGCAATGGCAAAATCTACTTTCATGGAAGAACGATCTTCAACACGCACAATCTCAGCACCGTTTGAAACGTATTGACCGACATTTACTTTTACAATACCCGCTTTACCATCAAATGGTGCCACGATTTGGCGACGTTCAATGGTTGCTTTTAATGATTCAATATTTGCCGCTTGTGCTTCATAAGCTGCTTTTGCATTATCTAATTCTTGACGAGAAACTGCCCCACTGCCCGCAAGATTTGCATAACGTTGATAAGTTTGACGTAATGACACCACCTGAGCTTGTGCGGCTTGTAAGCTTGCACGCTCAACTGAGCTATCTAACTCAACTAACAAATCACCTTTTTTCACGCTCTGTCCATTTTGCACGAGCACTTTAGACACGGTTCCTGCACTTTGAGCGCTTAACATCGCCCCTTGGTTCGGACGAACAATACCTGTCGTTTCAATGATTGGCGTCCATTCTGAAGCCTTTACTGTCATCGCTGTTACAGGGGATGCTGTTTCTGGTTTATTTGCCAAGAAATCAGCAATGCCTTTTGCCTTCATTTGATTAAGGAAAATCATTGCTGCAAAAATTAACACAAATACGCCTAACGCTAATTTCAAAAAGAAAACGTGTGAACGCTTTGGTCTATTAGTTTGAGTTATACTCATTTGGAAAACTCCATTAAGACAATAAAATTACTACTTCTGAATTGCACGCCAAGAGCGTTCAATGACAGATTCTAACATCGCATCGGTTACTGCCGTACCGAGAAACTTGATATCTGAGGCTAAAACTATTGCCGTTTTAAGACTCAGCAAAAATAACATGTGAGGATCTAAATCAGCTAACACATTTGCGGCTTGTCCCTTGAGACAAAACTGATCCCAACACGAATGCTCCATTTCTTTGCAGGTTTCAATAAACTCTGGTAAATATCGATATTGGTTCATGTTTAACAGAATCGTTGGATTTTCTTGAAGAAAATGCCAAATATTCCACCACATTTTTCTGTATTGCTCGAAAAAAGATTGGCTTTCATCAAAACCTTCTTCAATCGCAACAACAAACTTATTGAACACTCGACGAGCAAATTGTGCTAATAACTCGTCTTTACTCTTAAAATAAAGATAAATAGTACCTGCTGCGATGCCTGTTTCCTTAGCTAACCTATGCATAGAAAGATGATGTAATCCTTCTTTTGCCATAAGACGATCTGTTGCATCAAAGATCTGCTCACTGACATCAAGCTTCGTTTTAGAGGCTTTTACTTGTCGCATAATAAAAAATTAAATTCTTAGGGTTATATATGAGAAAGGTCATTTAAGATGAATATCAAAAATGAATGAACGTTCATTTTATTGATTTTTCATTTTTTGGCAAGAGAAAAATATAAAAAAAGTGCGGTCATTTTTAACCGCACTTTTAAATTCTGAATTACATTCCAATCACAACGCAACTCGCCACTGATTTTGCTTTATCTTGTGCTGCTGTTGCTGCATCTCGACTACTAAATGGTCCCACGCGTACGCGGTTCCATTCTTCACTTGTCGCAATTTGTGCATTTACGCCAGCCATCGCTAGACGACCTTGTAAGCTTTCTGCTTGTGCACGATTTTTAAATGCTCCACATTGCAAACCAAATTTTTTGCCGCCAGCCTGTACTTGTTGTTCAGCGGGTTTCGGTTCTACTTTTTTCGGTTGCTCAGTTTTAGCAGGTTCCGTTTTTGCGGGTTCAGCTTTCACCACTTCTACTTTTTTCGGAGGTTCAGGCTTTTTAACTGGCTCTGTTTTTTTAACTGGCTCAGGCTTTTTCGCTTCTGGGTTTGCTGTTTGCTGAGCTAGCTGAGTTTGAGCTGTCTGTGCTGGTTGAGCTTGCTGTGCTTGAGCAGCAGCTTTTTCTGCATTCGCCGCTTCTTGCTCTTTACGTTGAGCTTCTAATTTTTTCGCTTCTTCTGCCGCTTTTTGCTCCTTTTCCATTTGAATCAGCACTTGACGCTGCTCTTCCGTCAAACGCATATTTTTTTCAACAGAAGAAGGATTATTATCCACCGGCACCGTACGGGTTTCTAATTCTTTAATGTAGTGCCACACTTCTTCTGGGCGATTTGGTAACACACTTTTCGGTTGCGGTTTTTCCGGCTGAACATTTGTCGTCACTACAGGTGCTGGTGTTTTACTTTTTAAGAAGTAAAGCCCTAACCCAAAACCTAATACCGCCACCAACGCAAGAACAATTAAGGTATTGCGATTAAAACTTTTCTTTGCTTTCTTTTTATTATTTTTTGAGCCGCTTCGACCGGCAAAATCTCGATGAGCCACGATAAAATCCTAAAATATTCGATAAATTAAACTTAGAGTATAAAAAACGCCTAATTCTACTGAAAAACTGTGCATTTTTCTAGGGAATTTTTGCTAACTCAAATCCAATGGATCCACGTCTAAAATTAACCGCACTTGAGAAGACTTTATCAGCTCTGGCGAATATCGACTTAATGCCGCCTGTAATTGTTTCCGAGAAGCGTGCTGTAATAGCAACTGCCAACGATATTGCCCCGCTTTTTTACTGAACGGTGCGGGAATCGGCCCCAACACTTGCAAGCCTTCTATTTTTTGTTCATAGAAGAAAGAGGCTAATTGCGACAATGCATTTTCCGCCTCTTCAGAATGACGACATTGTGCTTTAAACAACGCTTGGAAACTAAACGGAGGCAAGCCCATATTATGGCGTAGCTTCAAGGTTTCTTCTGCAAAGGCTTGATAGCCCTTTTCAAGCAAGGTAGTTAATAACGGATGATCCGGATAATGTGTCTGCAAAACCACTTCACCCTGTTTTTCAGCTCTGCCTGAGCGCCCTGCAACTTGTACATAAAGCTGCGCTAAACGTTCTTCGGCTCTGAAATCAAGGGAAAATAAGGCATTATCTACATTCACTAAAGCAACCAACGTGACATTCGGAAAATGGTGTCCTTTGGCTAACATCTGTGTGCCAATTAAAATCTGACTTTTACCTTGCTGAATATCCTCTAAATAACCTTCAAGCTTGCCTTTTCGTGCTGTGTTATCACGATCGATACGAGCAATATTATATTGCGGGAAACGTGCTTTTAGGGTTTCCTCCAGTTGTTCTGTACCTAAACCCGTTGTGACTAAATGTGTTGAACCACAATGGCCACATTGCATCGGCACTGTTTTTTGTGCGCCACAATGATGGCAGCGTAAAACGCGCTGGTGTTGGTGATAAGTATAAGGTTTTTCGCAATGATGACACTCATCAATCCAACCACATTCATGACATAACAACACAGGCGCAAATCCACGTCGATTAAGGAATAACAACACTTGGTTACCTTTTTCTAAGTGTTCTTGCATACGTTTCAATAACGGTTCGGATAAGCCGTTTTGAATTCGTTGATGTTTTAAATCAATCACAAACTGGCGAAGTGCGGTCGCATTTCCGGCTCTTTTTGATAAGACCAAATGATGATATTTGCCATTTTGTACGTTATTTACACTTTCTAAACTTGGTGTGGCAGAACCTAATAAGATAGGAATATTGAGTTTTTGTGCTAAAACAATACCTAAATCTCTCGCATGATAACGCCAACCATCTTGCTGTTTAAACGAGCCGTCATGTTCCTCATCTAAAATGATTAAGCCAAGATCTGAAAACTGGGTGAAAAGCGCCGATCTCGTGCCAATTACGA
This sequence comes from Haemophilus parainfluenzae, assembly GCF_003253005.1. Lineage (GTDB taxonomy): Bacteria > Pseudomonadota > Gammaproteobacteria > Enterobacterales > Pasteurellaceae > Haemophilus_D > Haemophilus_D parainfluenzae_M. The sequence continues at coordinate 336,195 of NZ_QEPZ01000001.1, forward strand.
TTGCACTCTGTCCTGTTCTTGCTCGCTCCCAAACATTTAAGCGCTGTGTATCATTCAAGTTGGAATGCAATACATCAATTTCTACATTAAAGCGAGCTTGGAACCGTCTCACGGTCTGAGGGGTAAGCCCAATTTCAGGAACAAGCACTAAAACCTGTTTGCCTTTCTTTAAGACTTCTTCAATGTATTGCAGGTAAATTTCAGTTTTACCTGAACCAGTCACGCCCTCTAGCAACCACACATTAAAGCCTTCTTGGAAAAGCAACTGGCTAAATGCAAGGGCTTGTTGCTTGTTTAAGGTCAATCGGTTATCAAGATTAACTAAAGGATTATCCCCTAGAGTTTGCTGCCAACTTTTTTGTTCAGTAGGCACAATAATCTCTTCCACATAATCTTTGCCTTTAAGGGCTGACCAAATTGCAGAACTGATCTCATTGTTACCTTTTTCTAGATCTTGCGTTAGCAACAAATTTAAGGCTTCAATTTGTTTTTTGGCACGTTTTAATTCGCCTGATTCTAACGCTTGTTTTCCAAGGTCCGTAATACGCCAAAAAGTGCGGTCATTTTTAACCGCACTTTCTCCATTGCGGAGTTTGACTGGCAACGCTTGAAACAACACATCGCCTAATGCAACACGATAATAATTAGCTGACCAAGACAGCCAATCCCAAGTTGTGGAATTAAAAAGTGAGCCAGCATCAAGCACATCAATAATCGGTTTTAACTTTTCTTTTGCTACATCCGAAGAGGCTGGCAAATCCACCACAATCCCTACTCGTTTTTGCGAACCAAAAGGCACCAACACTCGTCCACCAACGATTGGCGTTAAGTCTGGCGAATAGAGATAATCAAAAAATCGGGGAAGCGGTACGGATAATGCAACTCGGACAATATTCATAACAAAAAACAATTAAAAATTTTCGCTATTATACGGGAATTAGGTGGAAAAATCCCACAACCTTGCCTTTTAGTGTATAATCGCCGCCAATTTTAATTAAGCGAATAAAAATCATGACAGAAGAGCAAAAAACCTTTGCTGATCAAAAACGTAAAACCGTTGAAACGGCTGAATTTACAGGAGATGGTCGTTATAAACGTAAAGTTCGTAGCTTTGTGTTGCGGACAGGTCGCTTAAGTGATTTTCAAAAAAATATGATGAACGATCACTGGGCTGATCTTGGATTAGATTATCAAAATGCCCCTTTTGATTTTGTCGCTATTTATGGCAATACGAATCCCGTTATATTAGAAATTGGCTTCGGAATGGGGAAATCTTTAGTGGATATGGCAGAAGCAAATCCTGATAAAAATTATCTCGGTATTGAAGTGCATACACCTGGTGTGGGTGCCTGTATTGCTTATGCGGTAGAAAAAGGCGTGAAAAACCTTCGCGTGATTTGCCATGATGCCACTGAAATTTTACGTGATTGTGTGAAAGACGGCGAATTGGGCGGTTTACAGCTTTTCTTCCCAGACCCTTGGCATAAAACAAAACATCATAAACGCCGTATTGTTCAACCACACTTTGTAGAGCAAATCGTCCAAAAATTACAACCCAATGGCTTTATTCATATGGCTACGGACTGGGAGAACTATGCGGAACAAATGCTCGAAGTGCTTTCAGCTAATGAAAATTTAGTCAATACTGCCGAACAAGATTATATTCCACGTCCTGATTTCCGCCCTCTTACAAAATTTGAGGCGCGCGGTCATCGCTTAGGTCACGGTGTGTGGGATTTATACTTTAAGAAAAAATAATCATCGAGATGATGACTATACCCATTACCTTAACATAGGAGAACATTGAAAATGAAAACTCGTAATCAACGTCAACGTAAAAAACTTCACTTAGCTGAATTCCAAGAATTAGGCTTTTTAGTGAATTGGCAATTTGCTGAAGGAACCAGCATCGAAACTATCGATGAAACCGTTGATCGTTTTATTGCTGAAGTGATTCAACCAAACGGCTTAGCTTATGAAGGTAGCGGCTATTTACATTGGGAAGGCTTAGTTTGCTTAGAAAAAATTGGCAAATGTGATGAAAGCCATCGCCAATTAGTACAAAAATGGTTAGAAGAGAATAAATTGCAACAAATCGAAATCAGTGAATTATTCGATATTTGGTGGGATTACCCAACAAAAAACGCATAATATTTTAAGCACACTTCAGGGCGGATTATCCGCCCTATTTAATAATCATTTTCACTTATATTTTAACAATTTATTTACATTCCTAATTTCCTTTCAAAATATCCTTGATCTACCTCAAGAAAAGTGTATATTTCTTAAAAACTACTCCTTTTAGGTAGTTACTATTTTGTTATCGGAGCTAGATAATGCTCCCCTTGAAAATACCGAACTTTAAAGAAAAATATGGCGATTGAAAATCCTTCTCGCAGACAATTATTACGTGGGCAATTTTTACAATCGTTACATTCTGAAAACGCTAAAATTCAAGGTATCAATGCTATCCGTCCACCTTGGTCGGTAAACGAAGCAGACTTTACAGATAAATGCACTCGATGCGGTGATTGCATACTGGTATGTGAAACCCAAATTATCGTAAAAGGCGATGGTGGCTTTCCTGAAATACAATTTGACAAGGGCGAGTGCACTTTCTGTCAAAAATGTGTTTTAGTCTGTGAACAACCGATTTTTCACTCATTAGAAGAAGAGCCTTGGACACATAAAGTTGAGATTACAACGCAGTGCCTAACAGAAAATCGAGTGGAATGTCGAAGTTGCCAAGATAGCTGTCCGATGAATGCCATCCGTTTTCGATTACAGCTTGGTGGTGTTGCAAAACCCATTTTAGATTTAGAAAGTTGTAATGGTTGTGGTGCTTGTTTAAGCGTTTGCCCAACAAAAGCAATAAAAATTCTTAATTTTGAAACAAATATCGATGAGTCAATTTAGCGAAAATGAGAACTGGTATGTATGCAGCATTGTTGTGCAAGCCAGACCAGAAAAACTTAACCAAGTCAAAGAAGCCATTTTAGCGATTCCAACTGCTGAAATTCATGGCGAAAAATCTGATGAAGGCAAATTGGTGGTCACCCTTGAAAGTAACCGTCAATTAGCATTAGCGGATCTTATGGATGAAATTAAAGATATCTCAGGAGTGATTGTCGTTTCTTTAATTTCTAATTACTTAGATGAAAAATAAATAATTTAGGAATACATACTCTTTTGTATATTCTAAAAAATTCAACAACGAGTGGGGAAAACTATGGAACTTAATCGTAGAGATTTTATGAAAGCCAATGCTGCTCTTGCAGCGGCAGCGGCTGCCGGTATGACTATCCCTGTTAAACAGGTTAATGCGACCGAAGATATGGGCATCAAATGGGATAAAGCCCCATGCCGTTTTTGTGGTACAGGATGTAGCGTATTGGTAGGAACCAAAGATGGTCGAGTTGTCGCAACTCAAGGTGACCCAGATGCAGAAGTAAACCGTGGTTTAAACTGTATCAAAGGTTACTTCCTTTCTAAAATCATGTACGGTGCTGACCGTGTACAAACTCCGTTATTACGTATGAAAGATGGCAAATTCCATAAAGAAGGTGACTTTACACCGGTTTCTTGGGATCAAGCTTTCACTATCATGGCGGAAAAAATCAAAGACATCTTGAAGAAAAAAGAACCAAATGCTGTAGGGATGTTCTCTTCCGGTCAAACGACTATTTATGAAGGCTATGCAAAAGTAAAACTTTGGAAAGCTGGTCTTCGTTCAAATACTATCGACCCGAATGCTCGTCACTGTATGGCATCAGCAGCGGTTGCGTTTATGCGTACCTTTGGTATGGACGAACCTATGGGCTGCTATAACGATATCGAAAAAACCGATGCGTTTGTGCTTTGGGGTTCAAACATGGCGGAAATGCACCCAATTTTATGGTCTCGTATTTCTGACCGTCGCCTTTCTTCTGATAATGTGAAAGTTGTGGTTATGTCAACATTCGAACACCGTTCGTTTGAATTAGCTGATGTGCCTATCGTATTTAATCCACATTCAGATCTTGCAATTCTTAACTACATTGCAAACTACATTATCCAAAATGATAAAGTGAACTGGGACTTCGTTAACAAACACACCAAATTCAAACGTGGTGAAACCGATATCGGTTACGGTTTACGTCCAGAACACCCACTTGAAGTTGCAGCGAAAAATCGTAAAACTGCAGGTAAAATGTATGACTCTGACTTCGAAGAATTCAAGAAAATCGTTGCTCCTTATACATTAGATGAAGCACACCGTATTTCTGGTGTGCCGAAAGATCAGCTTGAAACCCTTGCGAAAATGTACGCTGATCCAGAACAGAACTTAGTATCTTACTGGACAATGGGCTTTAACCAACACACTCGCGGTGTGTGGGTAAACCAAATGATGTATAACGTTCACTTACTCACAGGTAAAATCTCAAAACCAGGTTGTGGACCGTTCTCTCTAACAGGTCAGCCATCAGCTTGTGGTACGGCTCGTGAAGTAGGGACTTTCGTTCACCGTTTACCAGCGGATATGGTGGTAACCAATCCAAAACACGTGGCCACTGCAGAAAAAATCTGGAAATTACCTACAGGGGTTATTCCAACTGTACCTGGTTACCCAGCTGTACAGCAAAGCCGTGCATTAAAAGATGGCAAAATGAATTTCCTATGGCAGATGTGTACCAACAATATGCAAGGTGGTCCAAATATTAATGAAGAAATTTTCCCAGGCTGGCGTAACCCTGAGAACTTTATTGTGGTTTCTGACCCATACCCTTCGGCTTCAGCGGTTTCTGCTGACTTAATTCTTCCGACTTGTATGTGGGTAGAAAAAGAAGGGGGATATGGTAATGCAGAACGCCGTACACAATTATGGCGTCAGCAAGTAAAAGGTCCTGGTGATGCTCGCTCTGACTTATGGCAGATTGTTGAGTTTTCTAAATATTTCAAAACAGATGAAGTATGGCCTGAAGAAGTTTTAGCTAAAAACCCAGAATATCGTGGTAAAACGCTTTATGAAGTGCTTTACCTTAACAATCAGGTTAATCAATATCAAATTCCAACAGACATTCCTGGCTATTTGAATGATGAAGCAGAACACTTTGGCTTCTATCTCCAAAAAGGTTTGTTTGAAGAATATGCTTCATTCGGGCGCGGACATGGACACGACTTAGCACCATTTGATACTTATCATAAAGTGCGTGGTTTACGTTGGCCAGTAGTAGATGGTAAAGAAACGCTCTGGCGTTATCGTGAAGGATTCGACCCGTATGTTAAAGCAGGTGAAGATGTTGCGTTCTACGGCTATCCTGATAAAAAAGCAATTATCTTAGGTGTACCTTATGAAGCACCTGCAGAATCACCGGATGAAGAATATCCATTATGGTTATGTACTGGTCGTGTACTTGAGCACTGGCATACCGGTACCATGACTCGTCGTGTACCAGAGTTACACCGTGCGTTCCCAAATAACTTAGTGTGGATGCACCCAGCGGATGCTAAAAAATATGGTTTACGTCATGGGGATAAAGTGAAATTAACAACTCGTCGTGGTGAAATGATTTCATATTTAGACACCCGCGGTCGAAACAAATGTCCTCCTGGTTTAATTTTTACAACATTCTTCGATGCAGGACAATTGACGAATAAATTAACCTTAGATGCAACCGACCCAATTTCTGGTGAAACCGACTACAAAAAATGTGCGGTAAGAGTGGAGAAAGCCTAAGCCAGAATAAGGTTAAGCGGGCAAAATAGCGAAATTTTTGCAAAATTTGACCGCTTACAAAGGAAAACAAGATGAAACTGGATCCAAACCGCCGTCAATTTTTGAAAAATGTGACACGAATTGCGGCAGGGGTATGTGGAGCAGGCGTTATTCTTGGATTGCAACAACAGCAAGCTAAGGCGAAAGAAGGCGTGGCTCTGCGTCCACCTGGTGCATTACCAGAAAACGAATTCTTAGCTGCTTGTACCCGTTGTGGGCAGTGTGTGCAGGCGTGTCCTTACGATATGTTGCACTTAGCTTCGCTGATTGCTCCGATGGAAGCAGGAACGCCGTATTTCGTGGCACGTGATAAGCCTTGCGAAATGTGTCCCGATATTCCTTGTATGAACGCTTGTCCGAGTGGTGCATTAAGCGAAGAGCTTAAAAATATCAACGATGCCCGTATGGGCTTGGCGGTGTTACTTGACCACGAAACCTGCCTTAACTGGCAAGGTTTGCGTTGCGATGTGTGCTACCGAGTTTGTCCACTGATTGACAAAGCGATTACGCTTGAGAATGTCCATAACGATCGCACAGGCATTCATGCCAAACTGATTCCAACCGTGCATTCTGATGCTTGCACAGGCTGCGGTAAATGTGAACAAGCGTGTGTGTTGGAAGAGGCGGCGATTAAAGTGTTGCCGATGGATCTCGCTAAAGGCTTACTCGGTCGTCATTACCGCTTAGGCTGGAAAGAGAAACAAAATGCAGGTAAATCGTTGATTGAGGCACAACATCCTGATGGACTGCGTCCGCAATTTGAGGCAAGAATGCCAGAGGGGATGAGCGAAGCAAGCTATAAACCAATGCAAGTGAAGCCAAATCAGAAAGTGGCAACGCCAAACCGAGCTTCTATGGATTATGTGCCAAGTTCAACTACGGTGCCTGAAGCTGAGCACTTCCCGAATTTGGACTTAAATATTAAGGGGGTGAAATAATGGCAATTGCACCAAAATATACCCCAAACAAACCGAAAGATGCAGGCTTAGAAGCCCGTCAAAAACTCGGTTGGTGGCATGCTTATCGCTTTTTAATTCTGCGTCGAATTAGTCAATTAAGTATTATTTTAATGTTCTTAAGTGGCCCGATTTGGCAAATTTGGATTCTAAAAGGCAATTACAGCTCAAGTATGCTTTTGGATACTGTGCCATTGACAGATCCATTGATGACCGCTGAAAGTTTATCGACAGGTTACCAACCAGAAATCACAACGATTATTGGGGCCTTGGTTATCGTCGTATTCTACGCCATCGTTGCGAGCAAAGCCTTTTGTAGTTGGGTCTGTCCAATGAACATCGTGACTGATGCCGCAGCTTGGTTACGTAGAAAATTAGGTATTCGACAATCATTAAAAATTTCACACCAACTTCGATATGTGATTTTAGCCGTGATTCTGGTCGGTAGCGCAATAACAGGCACACTCTTATGGGAATGGATAAACCCTGTTGCTGCACTTGGACGCATCTTTGTCTTTGGAACAGGTGCAACCCTTTGGTTGGTAGCAGTTATCTTCCTATTTGACCTACTCGTTGCTGAACATGGCTGGTGTGGTCACCTTTGCCCAATTGGCGCAATCTATGGTGTTATTGGTGCTAAAAGCCTAATTAAAATTAATGTAATCGATCGCGATCGCTGTGACCGTTGCATGGATTGTTATAATGTTTGCCCTGAACCGCAAGTTTTAAGACTTCCTTTACACGGTGGACCTGAAGATAGCCAAATTATACTGGCAAAAGATTGTATTACTTGTGGACGCTGTATTGACGTCTGCGCAGAAAATGTATTTGCATTTGGCTCTCGCTTTGAGAAACAAATAAAAATTAAAAATATTTAATTATTTAATGGAGTGGATTTCATGAAAAAATCATTTATTTTCATGCTTGCTTTATGTAGTGGATTGGCATTCGCCGATGCACCTCAAGTTGCAAACAGCATTGATAAAACAGCAGAAAGTGTTGCACCAGCATTTACGAATCCTTATAAAGATGTTGGTAATATTCCTGTAACCTACCCTCACCAACCACCACTTGTTCCACACAGCATTCGTGGTTTACAAGTGACTAAGAATGCTAACCAATGTTTAGGCTGCCACTCTCCGGATGTTGCTCCAACAACGGGTGCACCTCGCGTACCTGAAAGCCACTTTTTAACACGTGATGGACAAAAAACGGAAGGTACTTCGCCACGCCGTTATTTCTGTTTACAATGCCACGTTCAACAAACTGACGTGAACCCAATTATTCAAAATAAATTTGAAACCATTCGTCAAATGCAAGGTAAATAAGGAGCAAAACAATGATTAAATCAAACATTCAGAAAGTTTGCCGTTGGTTACGCTCTCCGAGCAAAATGGCAATTGGTGGGGTTATTTTATTAACTATCATTGGTACTATCGTTGGAACTAACCTGTTTAATGCAGGAATGGCAACAACCAATACAGAGCAATTCTGCTCAGACTGTCATACTAATGACGTTGTACCTGAGTACCAAGCATCAATCCACTTTAGTAACCGTTCAGGTGTGAAAGCAATTTGTTCAGACTGTCACGTTCCGCATGAATTTGTACCTAAAATGATCCGAAAAATGCAGGCATCGAGTGAAGTTTATGCTCACTTTACAGGTAAAGTCGATACTAAAGAAAAATTCGAAAAACATCGTTTAGAAATGGCAGAACGCGAATGGGCACGTATGAAAGCGAATAACTCACAAGAGTGCCGTAACTGCCATAACTTCAATGATATGGACTTTACTCAACAAAAAACTGTCGCACAACAAATGCACGCACTTGCACAGGAACAAAACAAAACCTGTATCGATTGCCACAAAGGTATTGCGCATAACCTTCCACATATGGAAAAAGTACAACAAAGCTTTATTCCTGCGGATATGTTAAAAGCAAATGAAAAACCAGCAGATAACAAAGATACGAAATAATCTAATAAATTGATGATAATAAATCGGCACTCATTTTGAGTGCCGATTTTGTTTTTATTTCTTAAGGAAATCTTTATCAGATAATACCCTTAACGGTTGCATATCACTGTTTCCCATAATGACCAAACTCGGGTCTGAGCGTAAACAGCTACCACCATAATGCCCACCTACAGTAAAAGTACAGACCTGAACATATTGATCTTCCACTTTTGGTAAACACCAAAGCTGTTGATAAATACTCTCCTGCTTATCAAAACGACCGTCTGTGCTATCGAGTACAGATTTACACTCACCTATCAATTTCACATTATCACCTCGACGACCTGCAATTGGTTTTTGTGCATAACCATTCTTAATCAGTTCAGGGGGCAATTCAAATCCTGCTTCGAGTAGATAACGATGATTTGGGAATAATGACCACAACACTGGTAAGATCGCTTTATTACTTGGAATAGCCGTCCATAGAGGTTCGTAAACCAAAACTTCCGGACGAAGTAACACATCAATCAACCGCACTTTATCTTCCGGATAGCCTGTACGAATCGGTGGAGCGACTTCCATACCTGTCGCATCTTCACGAAGTTGCGCTAACATGGTTTCCCAAGCCCATGTTTTCCATACCGTTTTTATCTGGTTGTCTTCATCATCAATTAAACGACCACGACTATCCCAATGTAATCCCTCTGTGCCATGAATAATTTTGGCTTGAAATCCCGCTTGAACCAGTGCGTTACGCATAAACAATGAGTGGTAATCTTCTTCATCATCATGATCTTGCATAATATGAACAAGCGACGTAGCTTCACTGTGTTTCCAGCAATCTGCTAGCGCATTACGTAAACCATCAGCAGGATTTTCACCTATATTCAATCCACCTTGGATTGCCCATCGATTCATAAACTCACCGGCTTCCGCATGACAAGAGGCTGAATCTGCGTTGTATTCATACACTTTCAATCCTCGATTATCCATGCAGAAATCTAAACGCCCCGTAATGGTTTGATAACGACGATTTTGCCAAGACAAACGTAAGCGAGGCCATAATAATTTTGGAATATTGAAATATTCTAATAGCTTATCGTCTTTTAAAACTTTATCTGTGGCATGCAAATACATTAAATGTAATTCATTGGTTGCACGAATCAACTCATGTTGTGCTGTTTCAGATATCGTAAAATAGCGATATTGATCCGAATGGCTGACTTTATGCCCTCCCATAGCCTTCACATAGGCAGCTTCAAATTCATTTTGCTCATTCAGCCATTTATGCTCAAACTGACCGTTGTTTTCAATATGTTCTGCATGAATTTCAAGTTTCTCTTTTTCTGGCGTTGGCTGTGGCAGACTGTATTCGGTGTCTTCCGTTTGGATCATCCAACCTAAAATTTCGGTATCATCAAAGGTATCATGCAAAAAATAGCCTGTTTCAGAAACTGTCATCGGTAATTCACGCGTCCATTGCTGCCCGCTAGGTAAGCGAGAGTGAATCACGTTTTGCTCAGCAATGCGGATTTTATCCTCTAAGACTTCGGTAATGATCGCCACATGCCCCGTATGTTTAAATTCGCCTCCCTCTTGCCAAATTAAAAGGGCTCCAGCTTCAGGCTTACGTTTGCAGCCATTTGCAAAGGCTTGTAAGGGTAATAAGGCATCATTGACCACTTGACGTAAAAATCGTAGAGAAAAGATCTCATAAGCCATTCCCACATCAGTAAACACCATGCCATGATTGAGGTATAAATAACGGCGCGCAAATTCCACACACTGCCATTTATAGCCCATGTACTCTCTTCCTAAATAACTGCGAAAGGCAGCATCATCCGGATACTCTTTCTCATCGGCTGTATGATAATCGGATGAATAAATCGCAATGCCACCCGGCGCATAGCCTAATAAGCTCCCGAAAGGATCGTGTGTACTGATGTTTGCTGAACGTTCAGGCATAAAAACTCCCCGTTAAATAACAACTAGAAACAGTATAGATCTTTTGTCTGATTCCCCCAAAGGCTTTTAAAAGAAATATCAAAATTTGAATCCCATACAATTTTGAAAAAGAAAAAGGGCTGACGGATGTCAGCCCCAAAACAAACCTAAAAATAACCGCACTTAAGGTTATTTCACATACCAATGTGCTAATAAAATCCCTGTATTTACTGCAATATTTAATCCTGCTTTTAATGGATTGCTTAAAGAAAGACGCACATTTACATCTTGTTTCTCACGAATATCGTCCGTACTACCTTCACTCAATACCAACGCGACTTTCTCTGCAAATTTGAGTTGTTCCAACGCAACGCCTTGCTTATTGGTTGATACATGAATAATCTGATAGCCAGCCTTACGTAAAGCCTCTAAAGCGATTTCAGTACTTTCTGTTTCTAAAATACGAATATGCTCCATCCCGCCTTCAGCTACACGCATCGCAGCCGGTGCATAAAGCTGTTCAACTTGATTTGTTACCACATTTTTAATGCCATAGAAGGCACAAGTACGCACAACGCCACCTAGGTTTTGCGCATTATTGACTTGATCAAGCACGACTAAACAGTCTTCTTGATGCGGTACATCTAAATAACCTAGCAAAGAAAGAGTACGTTGTTTTTTCACTAACATACAAATTCCGCCATGATGCTCCGTGCCGCTTACTAAGCTTAGCTCATCACTATCCACCACGTGATACACTTTTTTATTTGCGGCTAAATAACTGAAAATCTCGCCAATTCGATGCGCCATTTGCACCGTTGCCCATACGCGAACGATGCTCTCTGGACGTTCTGCAAACAATTCTAAGCATGCATTTTCACCATACACTTTCATTTCTTCAGCGCGATTCTTTTTAATTTTCTCTGGTGCTCGTGGTGATAATGCGCCCGTTTTCTTTTCTTTCGCTTTATAACTCACGCCAGTGCTTTTTACTGTTACTTTTACCGAGCCACTTTCACCATTGGCTTTATTTAATGAAAGTTCAGCAATTTTCGGCTCTCTCACTTCTTGCTGTTGGAAACCTCGAGAAGGTTTACGATCATTCCATTTTTTATCAAAGTGCGGGCGATTTCCCTCACGTTTTTCATTATTACGACGATTATCAAAGCGACGTTCTTTGTCATTAAATGCGCGTTTTGGGGTACGCTCTTGAAAAGATTTGGTAGAATTTGCTTGTAATGACGGTTTGCGTGAATTGCTCATAATTTTCTTCTCGAAGGAATAATTGGATAATAATTCGCCAAAAAATGCGGAAATTTGTGAGCATTATAACGAAAAAAAACCTTTTTTCTATCAATCCTCAAAGGAAATATTGTAAACTAGGGCATTAATTTTTAGTGTAGAGATAGATTATGTTAATCAATAAAGCTAAACGAGCAGAACAAAATTTAAAAAATTTACCTTTTCTTCCTTTACAGGCAGAACAGGTTGAGTTTCTGTTTAGTCCACTTGAATTCAAAGCACAAATTATAGAATTAATTCGCCAAGCTAAAAAACGTATTTACGTGACTGCACTTTACTGGCAAAAAGATGAAGCGGGACAAGAAATTCTCAATGAGATTTATCGCGTAAAACAAGATCATCCTGAATTGGATGTGAAAATATTAGTGGATTGGCATCGCGGACAACGCAATTTACTCGGTGCAGAAAAATCTGCCACTAACGCTGATTGGTATTGTGAACAACGCCAAACCTATCAACTTCCCGATGAACCGAATATGTTCTTCGGTGTGCCAATTAATACCCGCGAAGTCTTCGGTGTATTACATATTAAAGGCTTTGTGTTTGACGATACCGTCCTTTATAGCGGTGCAAGTATCAATAACGTGTATTTACAACAACAAGATAAATACCGTTACGACCGCTACCAAAAAATCCATAATGCTGCACTGGCAGACTCGATGGTTAATTTCATCAATGATTATTTATTGGATTTCACTGCGGTACATCCATTAGATGTAGCTAATCGCCCTCGCACCAAAGAAATTCGTAGTGCAATAAAAGCTTATCGTAAAAACTTATCTGCCCATGCTGAATATCAGTTGGAAAGTGCGGTTAGTTTTTCAGATGTTTTAACCATTTCACCACTTTTTGGTTTAGGTGCATCAGGCAACGAATTAAACCAAGTTATCGAAGATTTATTCTTACAAGTGCAGGAAAAATTGGTGATTTGCACGCCTTATTTCAACTTCCCTCGCACGCTAAGAAGTAAAATTGCCCATTTGTTAGAACAAGGTAAACGTGTCGAAATTATCGTGGGTGATAAAGTCGCGAACGATTTCTATATTCCACCAGAGCAGCCGTTTAAAATGGCAGGTGCATTACCTTATTTATATGAAAGCAATCTTCGTCGTTTCTGCGAGAAATTTGATGCTTACATTAAAAATGGCCATTTAACAGTGCGTTTATGGAAAGATGGCGATAACACTTATCACCTCAAAGGTGTTTGGGTGGACAATCAGTATATTCTTTTAACAGGGAACAATCTGAATCCTCGTGCATGGCGTTTAGATGCGGAAAATGGATTATTAATCCACGATCCAAAACAAGAACTTCTGTCACAAGCGGAAAAAGAATTATCACATATCCGCCAACATACCAAAGTATTGCAAGATTATTCTGAATTAGAAGAATTGACGCAATATCCTGAACCGGTGCAAAAACTGTTGAAGAAATTTGCTCGGATTCAGGCAGACAAATTGGTCAAAATGATTTTATAAATACAAAAAGAAGCCGGCAAATGTCGGCTTCTTGCTTTCATCTTGCGCAAAAACATCGACTAACATTGCACAAGTGAAATAAGTTGTTATAATCGCCCGACTTTTTAATCTTATTGGAGAAATCAATGAACCCAATTTATTATTGGCAACGCCTAAAAGTTGCATTTCAATATGTGATGCCACAAATCTATATGACACAAGCAGCAGGTTGGTTAGCTAAACAAAAATGGGGCGCAGTGACACATTTTGTGATTAAAGCGTTTGCAAAAAAATACAACATTGATATGAGCATTGCTGAAAAAGAAAAATTCAGTGATTACGCCAGTTTTAATGAATTCTTTATCCGTCCATTAAAAGAAAATGCACGACCAATTAACCAAAATTCAACCGCACTTTGTTGCCCTGCGGATGGCCGTGTAAGTGAATGTGGACACATTGAAGATGACCGCCTATTACAAGCGAAAGGCCACTTCTTCAGCTTAAACGATTTATTAGCGGAAGATAAAGATTTAACCGAGACCTTTAAAAATGGGGAATTCATCACCACTTATTTATCACCACGTGATTATCACCGTGTACATATGCCATGTGATGGTACACTTCGCAAAATGATTTACGTGCCGGGTGATTTATTCTCCGTCAATCCATTTTTAGCGAAACATGTGCCGAACCTCTTTGCTCGTAATGAGCGTGTAATTTGTGTCTTTGATACTGAATTCGGCACCATGGTACAAATCTTAGTGGGGGCAACAATCACTGCGAGTATCGGCACGGTTTGGGCTGGCGTTATTAATCCGCCACGTCATAACGAAGTAAAAGTATGGACTTATGAAGGTGAAAGTGCGGTTAAATTAAGCAAAGGTCAAGAAATGGGTTGGTTCCAACTTGGTTCTACCGTAATTAATTTATTCCAAGCCGGCCAAGTGAAAATTACCGATCACTTAAGTGTTGATGAACCTGTTCGCATGGGTGAAATCTTGGCATTGAAAAAATAGTTTTACAACAAAGGAAAAAACATGACAGCTCAAATTTTTGAACAAGTAAAATTAGAAAGTATTTCTGAAAAAGGTAGCTATGGTATCGGTTTACAAATCGGTCAACAATTAGCAGATAGCCAAATGGATATTTCTGTTGAAGCGGTAGCAAAAGGCATTTTCGACGCGTTAAACCGCAATCAACCGGCATTAGAAATTAATGATTTAATGCATTCTGTTCAAGCCCTTCAACAACAAGCGGCTGAAGCACAACAAGCGCAATTTAAAGCGATTGAAGAAGAAGGTAAAAAATTCTTAGAAGAAAACGCGAAAAAAGCGGGCGTAAAAATTACTGACAGCGGTTTACAATACGAAATTCTAACCGAAGGTAACGGTAACAAACCAGCTGCAACGGACAAAGTACGTGTTCACTACACAGGTACATTACCAGATGGTACTGTATTCGATAGCTCTGTTGCACGTGGTACACCTGCTGAATTCCCGGTAAATGGCGTAATTCGTGGTTGGGTTGAGGCATTACAAATGATGCCTGTTGGTTCTAAATGGAAACTCACTATTCCATACGAACTTGCTTACGGCGAACGTGGTGCAGGTGCATCTATCCCACCATTCTCAACCTTAGTGTTTGAAGTCGAATTACTCGATATCCTTTAAAACGAAAAAGTGTGGTTAATTTTAACCGCACTTTTTTATTCTTCGTCGTCTTCTCTATAACGATCATTATCGTCATAATCATAGGTTAAGATCGCATCCTCATCATAACCCGCTATATCAATCTGAACGCCATTTGAGCCAGCATCAAATCCATTAAACCATGCGGTTCTCAGCTCCTCAGGTACTCGTCGGCCACAAAAGTTAATTCGTTTATTCAATTGAGATTGGCTTTGCGCTTGGAAATCTTTCCCTACTCGATAACCATCTAAGTACCAGTCATCTTTATCATGACAAGCCGCCGTATTTAAACATTTTACGCGTTTGCTCACTGAAATTGGGCTACAATGTTTTACATAATAGCCCTGTGTACAAGCACTATAGCCCAACAGCTAAAACGGTCGCTATTAATCTCATGTTGTCTCCTTTTACTACTTAATGTCGGGCTATCGCCCTTTTTATGGTTTTATAGACCGATAAAATAAAAGGAAGGTTCAGAAAATATGAGAGTTCTGATTTCTATTGCACGCTAAAGCACTATCATATCATCACGATGTAACGCGACAGCACCGTACTCATAACCAAGAATTTGCTCAATATCTTGAGATTTTTTCCCTTTGATTAATTCTAATGCATCGCTGTTATAACGAGGCATACCGAGTGCAATCACTTTACCTGAGGTATTCTTAATTTTGACGACTTCACCACGTGAGAAACGCCCTTCCACAGCCGTAATTCCTGCAGGCAGTAACGATTTATTCTGTACTAACATGGCATTTTCAGCGCCTTCATCAATCATTAACATGCCCGCTGATGGTGCTGCAAATAACCACTGTTTTCGGCTTTCGAGACGATCTGAGTGATGCGCAATAAATTTAGTGCCAATTGGTTTATCGTAGGCCAAATCCACAATGACATCTGAGCGACTACCTGGCGCAATAATGGTTTCAATACCTGAACGCGTTGCCACATCTGCCGCAATAATTTTTGTACTCATCCCACCAGTACCAAGATTTGTACCGCTACCGCCAGCAATCGAACGAATATGGTCGGTAATTTGCTCAACCACAGGAATTAATTTCGCATCTGGATTTTTACGAGGATCGCTTTCGTATAAGCCTTGTTGATCTGTTAATAAATAAAGTTGTTCCGCTTGCACTAAAATCGCAACTAGTGCGGATAAGTTATCGTTATCCCCTACTTTAATTTCAGCTGTCGCCACCGCATCATTCTCATTGATCACTGGAATAATGTGATTGTCCAACAACGCATGTAATGTATCGCGCGCATTTAAAAAACGTTCACGATCCTCAATATCGGCACGAGTTAATAAAATTTGTCCAATATGAATATCATAAATCGCAAATAATTTTTCCCAGGCTTGAATCAGTTGACTCTGCCCTACTGCGGCTAGAAGCTGCTTTGACGCAATAGTTGGAGGAAGTTGGGGATGATTTAAATAATGTCGTCCAGCGGCAATCGCACCAGATGTCACAATCACTACACGAAAACCTGCTTGATGAAGTTGTGCAATCTGGCGAACAATATCGACCATGTGAGGAGCATTCAATTTTGGGGAACCGTGAGTTAATGTACTAGTACCAAATTTTACGACGATTGTTTTGCGATTTGCCGACATAGTTTATCCTCAGTGAAAAAATAGAAAAGTGCGGTTAAATTAGCACTAAAATTAATAAAAATCACGAAAAATCCAACCTCATATACAGATTTTGTGAATAGCTATGATATAGTGCAAAAAAAGAAAAATAGGATAGAAAATATGACATTAAGTTTGATCGTTGCGATAACAAAAAATAACGTCATCGGAAAAGATAATCAAATGCCTTGGCACTTGCCTGCTGATTTAGCTTGGTTTCGTAAAAACACCACGGGAAAACCGGTGATTATGGGCCGTAAAACCTTTGAAAGCATTGGTCGCCCACTACCGAAACGGACTAATATTGTCCTTTCACGCACGCCTTACGAACATGAAGGTGTCATCTGGAAAGAGAATTTTGAAGGTGCGGTCGATTTTGTCAAAGAATTTGATGAAATTATGTTGATTGGCGGCGGCGAGTTATTTAAACAATATTTACCTAAAGCAGATAAATTGTACCTCACTCAAATTCAAGCAGACATTGACGGTGATACATTCTTCCCTGAAATTAATTGGGCTGAATGGAACATCGAGTTTGAAGAATATCGTCAAGCAGATGCAGATAATCCGTATGATTGTCGTTTTTTAATTTTGCAACGTAAGAGAAATAACCTAAAAGCTTAATCTAGGCATATAAAAATCGGGCTAAAACAATAACTGCTTTAGCCCGATTTCTTTTGTTTTAAATAACCTTTAAAAGATTATTCTAAGCGTTTAGCCATTTCTAACCAATCTGCTTTAAATTCACGGCGCATATTGTTGATTGCATCAATAATATCGTGGTGAACTAATTTTTCATTTTGAATACCCACACAGTAGCCACCTTTGCCTTGTAGCAATATATCTACCGCATATACGCCCATACGTGAAGCTAAAATACGGTCGAAGGCACAAGGTGAACCACCACGTTGAATATGGCCTAATACGGTTGCACGGGTTTCATGGCCTACGCGCGCTTCAATTTCACGAGCAAGAGAATGTACGTCTGTGATTAATTCAGTAATCGCAATAATGGCGTGGCGTTTTCCACGAATAATACTGCGTTCAATTTGGCGAATTAATTCTTCGCGATTAAATTCCATCTCAGACGCCACAATATACTCACAACCACCAGCAATACCTGCAGAAATAGTTAAGTCACTACAGTGACGACCCATGATTTCTACGATAGAAATACGTTGGTGAGAACTTGAGGTATCACGTAAACGGTCAATAGCATCAACGGCTGTTTGTAATGCTGTTTCATAACCAATTGTGTAATCTGTTCCAGCTACATCGTTATCAATTGTGCCAGGGATACCTACGCAAGGGAAACCATGTTCTTCAGTAAGCAATTTTGCCCCCATGTAAGAACCGTCACCACCGATAACAACTAAAGCATCAATACCGTGAGAACGTAAAATTTCTGCACATTTTTCACGTACTGCTGGATCTTTAAATTCAGGGAAACGCGCAGAGCCTAAGAATGTACCGCCACGGTTAATAATATCTGATACACTATAACGGTTTAACTGTTTGATTTTATTGTTGTATAAACCTTGATAACCGTCATAAATCCCAAATACTTCAAGCCCTTCTGCAAGAGCTGCACGAACAACGCCACGAATGGCAGCATTCATACCTGGTGCATCACCACCACTGGTTAATACAGCAATTTTTTTAATCATATTTACCTACTTTGAACTCTAAGAATAATTGGCGTCAAGATTACACCATCCATTATTTCTGCTCTAGAAAAATTTTTAAAATTTACGTGGAATTTGATCTAGTATAAGTTTTAGTGATGGAAATAACTTTCACATTTCCAAGAAAGATCGGCTTTTTGTAATGTCTTGCTTTCTTTCGCCACCAAATACTTTTGTAAGTTTTTCACAATTTTTACTGTGTTTAAACGCTGAAATTTCTTACCTTGTTCCACTTTTTGGGAATATTGATATTGCACAAAACCACAACGTGGCACATTTTTGCCCTTAGCAATATCCACTTGCCAAGATGGATTTTGTTCTGTCGGAGCATAAATGACATAACCGTTTAACTCTGTGGCGGGCTTTTTCGGATTCATTGAATTAGCAAGAACTTTGAAATCTTTCACCCCTAAATTACGGTATACCTTCTCACGCAATGCTACGCGTTGCTCAATAGAACGGGATAAATCACGATCAAGCAACACTTCAATTTGAGATTGCCAATTTTCTAAGGTATCTGGCTCGGCAAGATAAACATAACGCGCAATCGTATCCAAATCTTGGCTTGCGGTAAGTTTATAAGTTTTGCCGTTGTACTCAATTTTTTCAGGAGTTTGAAGCTGACTCACTTTTGCCGCACAACCTGAGAGTAAAAGTGCGGTCAATATAACCAGGATTTTATTCATTGATATCTCGCTTAAATACAAATTCTTTTTCCGTTGAGGATGTCGCATCAAACCAATAACCACCTAGGTCAAACTCTTTCAGTTGTTCAACACGTTCCAAACGATTTTGAATGATAAAACGACACATTAAACCACGGGCTTTTTTCGCATAAAAGCTGACCACTTTGTATTTACCATTCTTATTATCTAAGAAAACAGGCTTCACAATTTGTGCCTCTAATTGGCTTTCTTTCACTGATTTATAGTATTCATCGGAAGCTAAATTGATCAACAGACGATCGCCTTGCTCATCAAGTGCTTGTTGTACGGATTGAGTGATAATGTTCCCCCAAAAAGCATAAAGATCTTTCCCTTTTGGATTCGCTAACTTCGTGCCCATTTCCAAGCGATAAGGTTGCATTAAATCAAGGGGTTTAAGTAAGCCATATAAGCCAGAAAGCATACGTAAATGGCGTTGTGCGAATTGCACATCTTCATCAGATAAGCTATCCGCATCCAAACCGGTGTAAACATCACCTTTGAATGCCCAAATAGCTGCACGTGAATTTTTTTCGTTGTGAGATTTTGTCCATTCAGCAAAACGAGCGGCATTTAAGCCCGCAAGTTTATCGCTGATAGACATTAAGGAAGAAAGATCTTGGGGAGATAATTGACGACAGATTTCAATCAGTTGCTCACTATAATCCGTCAAGTGTGGTTGAGAAGCAGGAAGATTTCTGACCGCACTTTCAAAATCTAAGGTTTTTGCCGGGGAAATAATGGCTAACATAGGTTCTCCTTTCTAAAACTGAACCGTATCTTAGCACAGGATTGCCTCATCGCTCTACCCCGTTTATGCTATCAGCTTATAGAGTCCATTCTCATTGACGATTAAATCTTGTAACTCCAAATCCAATAACTGCACTAAAAGCAAATCCACCGACAAATTCAATGCTGCAGATAAATCATCAAGGCTTATCGGCGTATAACTGATATGTTGATAAAGTTCAGGATGACTTGGTTCCACGGCTAGTGTTTTTGCTGTGAGTGGTTGAGCTATCGGCTTATTAATTTGCGTATTATGTACTGGAGGCTGAAAAACAACGCTGTGATTGAGGCTATCTAAAATATCTTTGACATTTTCCACCAACATCGCCCCTTGCTTAATCAGTTTATGGCAGCCTTGACTGTATTCACTTTGAATATTCCCTGGTAAGGCAAAAATGTCGCGGTTTTGTTCTAAGGCATAGCGTGCTGTAATGAGTGAACCGCTTTTCTCTGTGGCTTCAATCACTAACGTTCCTAATGAAAGCCCGCTGATAATGCGATTACGACGAGGAAAATTTTCAGCAATCGGCGCTTGCGTAGGGATAAATTCAGAAACTAATGCCCCGTTATTTTCGATAATTTGCTCGGCTAATCGGCGATGTTTAGCGGGGTAAATGTGATCTAATCCGCTGCCCAATACGGCAATGGTTTGTCCTCGAATATCCACCACAGCCTGATGACTAAATCCATCGATACCTAATGCAAGCCCACTCGTCACCGCCAATCCTGCAAGAGAAAGTTCTGTCGCAAAATATTTTGCCCAATATTCCCCATAAGCCGAACAATAGCGGCTCCCAACCATGGCAATTTGCTGGGCAGAAAGTGCGGTCAAATTGCCTTTCACAAATAATAACGGCGGAAAACCACTAATTTGTTTAAGTAAAAAAGGATAGTCATCTGAAAAACAATGTATTAAATGATGCCCTTCTTTTTCGGCCCAACTCAAAGCTGGCTCAATGAATTTCATTTCAGGCTGAAACCAACGACGAATCTGCAAAGTATTCCAGCCCATTTGTTGAAATGCCACTTCATCATAATTTAACAAGTCTTCTATATTCACATGGGCCAAAATTTGTTGAATTCGCACACTGCCTAATTTGGGCACTTGAGCTAATCGCAACAAAATCGACGTAAAATCGCTCATAATTCTCTCCTTTAAAAAGAAAATTATGGCGAGATTGGTTTCAAAAAATAAAAAGTTTGTCTTAATTCTGCGATTCAGATCGCAAAAAGAGAAAAAATTTTAGAAAAAATCGGCATACCAGAAACAAGGAATAAAACAGGACAAAAATAGCTTTTTAAAAGCCATTTTCAGAGATTAATTCTGATAAAAAACTTATATTAAGAGAAATACACTTTTAAGATTGTGTAGAGATATTCATTTTAGATATAAATCACTGATAAATGATTTGACAGCAACATTTTTATCCGTAATATGGACAGCGTTTTACAGAATTTTTTACAGGATTATCTTTTTATGTACCAAGCTGTTTCTTTATCTCTCAACCTCCTGCTCTCACATTCTTTGTGCGGCTAAGTTGTGGATAAAAAACACCTTTATGTAAAAAATCTATTATCAACCCGCACTTTTAAGATTGCGGGTTTTTTCGTTTTAAAATCACGGTAAAAATGACCGCACTTTGAGTGATAAAAGAAGGAAAACATTATGACAGATCGCGTTATTATTTTTGATACCACCTTGCGTGATGGTGAACAAGCGTTAAAAGCAAGCTTAACCGTTAAAGAGAAATTACAGATTGCTTTAGCCCTTGAACGTCTCGGCGTAGATGTGATGGAAGTCGGTTTCCCGGTTTCTTCTCAAGGTGATTTTGAATCTGTTCAAACCATTGCGCGCCATATCAAAAATAGTCGTGTTGCGGCACTTTCCCGTGCGGTAATTAAAGATATTGATGCTGCAGCTGAAGCCTTAAAAGTGGCAGAAGCGTTTCGTATCCATACATTTATTGCAGTTTCAGCATTACACGTTGAAGCCAAATTAAAACGTACCTTTGATGATGTGGTTGAAATGGCGGTAGCCGCAGTAAAACATGCACGTAATTATACTGACGATGTAGAATTTTCTTGCGAAGATGCAGGCCGTACAGGTATCGACAATATTTGTCGTATTGTTGAAGCGGCAATTAATGCAGGTGCAACAACTGTAAATATTCCTGACACTGTTGGTTTCTGCTTACCTAATCAATTCGGCAATATTATTGCTGAAGTACGTAACCGCGTACCAAATATCGATAAAGCTGTGATTTCCGTACATTGCCACAATGACTTGGGTATGGCAACGGCTAACTCCTTAACCGCTGTACAAAATGGTGCACGCCAAATTGAATGTACTATCAACGGCATTGGTGAACGTGCGGGTAATACCTCACTTGAAGAAGTGGTAATGGCAATGAAAGTTCGCCAAGAATTTATGGGCGTGGATACACGTATCAACACGCAAGAAATTCACCGCGTCAGCCAAATGGTGAGCCAACTTTGTAATATGCCTATTCAGCCAAACAAAGCAATTGTGGGTGCAAACGCCTTTGCTCACTCTTCCGGTATTCACCAAGATGGCATGTTGAAAAACAAAAATACCTACGAAATCATGTCACCAGAAACTATTGGCTTGAAGAAAGAGAAATTAAACTTAACCGCGCGTTCTGGTCGCGCAGCAGTAAAAGGCCACATGGCGGATATGGGTTACACCGAACAAGATTACGATTTAGACAAATTGTATGAAGCCTTCTTAAAATTGGCGGATAAAAAAGGCCAAGTGTTCGATTATGACTTGGAAGCCTTAGCCTTTATTGATATGCAACAAGGTGATGAAGATCGTTTAGTGTTAGATAAACTTTCTGCACACTCCACTAAAGAATATCCAGCAACTGCTTTTGTTCAAGTAGAATTGGATGGTAAAAAATTAAGTACCTCTTCTATCGGTGGTAATGGTCCGGTTGATGCTGTCTACAATGCGATCTTGAATTTAACCGGCTTAGATATCAAAATGTCCCACTATAACTTAACAGCAAAAGGCGAAGGTGCTGAAGCGTTAGGTCAGGTAGATATCGTGATTGAACACGAAGGCCGTAAATTCCATGGTGTTGGTTTAGCGACAGACATCGTTGAATCTTCCGCACTTGCTTTAGTTCATGCAATTAATGCCATTTATCGTGCGCATAAGGTGGCAGATATTAAGAATCATAAACATCATTAACTCAATCCCCCTCTTTAGCAAAGAGGGGTTAGGGGAGATTTGGCAGAAGTAACATCAACCTCAGTGGTGAATTTTATATCGTTAAAATCTCCCCCCAGCCCCTCTTTACAAAAGAGGGGAGAAAATATGAAGAAAATTAACCGCACTTTAGTGTGAAAGAAATAGGAAAAATAATATGCAATCATACAACATCGCAGTTCTACCGGGAGACGGTATCGGTCCGGAAGTCATGGCTGAAGCAATCAAAGTATTAAACAAAGTCCAAGAAAAATTTGGTTTCAAACTTAACTTCAATGAGTTTTATGTCGGCGGTGCCGCAATCGATAATTGCGGTAGCCCATTACCGGCAGACACCTTAAAAGGTTGTGATGATGCGGATGCAATTTTGTTTGGCTCTGTAGGCGGTCCTAAATGGACAAATTTACCACCCGATCAACAACCGGAACGCGGTGCATTGTTGCCATTGCGTAAACATTTCAAATTATTCTGTAATCTTCGTCCTGCAACCCTTTACAAAGGGTTGGAAAAATTCTGTCCATTACGTGCAGATATTGCAGCGAAAGGATTTGATATGGTGGTTGTACGCGAATTAACGGGCGGGATTTATTTCGGTCAGCCTAAAGGTCGTGAAGGTGAAGGTGCTCAAACCAAAGCATTCGATACCGAAGTTTATTACAAATATGAAATCGAACGCATTGCGCGTGCAGCTTTTGATGCGGCAATGAAACGTCGTAAACACGTCACTTCTGTGGATAAAGCCAACGTATTACAAGCTTCAATCTTATGGCGTGAAACTGTGACAGAAGTGGCGAAAGACTACCCTGAAGTCACCTTAGATCATATTTATATCGACAACGCAACCATGCAGTTAATCAAAGCGCCTGAATCTTTCGATGTACTCCTCTGCTCTAACATTTTCGGCGATATTATTTCTGATGAAGCGGCGATGATCACGGGCTCTATGGGCATGTTGCCATCGGCTAGCTTAAATGAAGAAGGTTTCGGTTTATATGAACCGGCTGGCGGTTCTGCCCCTGATATCGCAGGCAAAGGTATTGCCAACCCAATCGCACAAATTCTTTCTGCTGCGATGATGTTGCGTTACAGCTTCAATTTAAATGAAGCAGCAGATGCCATTGAAAATGCGGTACAAAAAGTCTTAGCAAACGGTCACCGTACAGGTGATTTAGCCGATGACTCTATACCTGTTTCAACCGCAGAAATGGGTACATTAATTGCTAACGCAATCTAATCAAAAACAATTAAAGTGCGGTTTAAAACACTGTCAAATTTAACCGCACTTACTACTCTAACGAATTGAGAAAAATTATGGCAAAAACTCTTTACGAAAAATTATTCGACGCCCACGTGGTGTATGAAGCCGAAGGCGAAACACCGATTTTGTATATTAACCGTCATTTAATCCATGAAGTGACTAGCCCGCAAGCCTTTGATGGTTTACGCGTTGCAGGTCGTCAAGTACGTCAAGTAAGTAAAACTTTCGGCACCATGGATCACAGTATTTCCACGCAAGTACGCGATGTGAATAAACTTGAAGGCCAAGCAAAAATTCAAGTATTGGAGCTTGCAAAAAACACGAAAGCGACCGGTATTCAATTATTCGACATGACCACGAAAGAACAAGGTATCGTGCATGTGATGGGACCGGAACAAGGCTTAACTTTGCCAGGTATGACGATCGTCTGCGGTGACTCTCATACTGCTACCCACGGCGCCTTTGGTGCTTTGGCATTTGGTATCGGCACCTCCGAAGTAGAACACGTTTTAGCGACACAAACCTTAAAACAAGCCCGTGCAAAAAGCATGAAAATTGAAGTGCGAGGCAAAGTGGCGCCAGGCATTACCGCAAAAGACATTATTCTTGCCATCATCGGTAAAACAACCATGGCGGGCGGTACAGGCCATGTAGTGGAATTCTGCGGTGAAGCCATTCGTGATCTTTCCATGGAAGGCCGTATGACCGTTTGTAATATGGCGATTGAAATGGGTGCGAAAGCGGGCTTAATCGCGCCTGATGAAACGACTTTCGAATACTTAAAAGGTCGTCCACATGCCCCGAAAGGGAAAGATTGGGATGATGCAGTTGCTTATTGGAAAACCTTAAAATCCGATGATGATGCGAAATTTGACACGGTCATCACATTAGAAGCGAAAGATATTGCGCCACAGGTTACTTGGGGAACAAACCCAGGCCAAGTAATCGGTATCAATCAGCCAGTGCCAAACCCAGCAGAAATGACCGATCCCGTGACTCGTGCCTCAGCAGAAAAAGCATTGAATTATATTGGCTTAGACGCTAACACTGATTTAAAAGATATCCCTGTAGATCAAGTCTTTATCGGTTCTTGTACTAATGCTCGTATTGAAGATTTACGTGCGGCAGCGGCTGTCATGAAAGGCCGAAAAAAAGCCGATAACGTAAAACGTATTTTAGTGGTACCAGGTTCCGGTTTAGTGAAAGAACAAGCAGAAAAAGAAGGCTTGGATAAAATCTTTATCGAAGCGGGCGCAGAATGGCGTAATCCGGGCTGTTCCATGTGTTTAGGGATGAACGATGACCGTTTAGGCGAATGGGAACGTTGTGCTTCTACTTCAAACCGTAACTTTGAAGGTCGCCAAGGTCGTAATGGTCGTACTCACTTAGTGAGCCCAGCCATGGCTGCCGCCGCGGGAATGTTCGGTAAATTCGTTGATATTCGTGACGTCACATTAAACTAAGGAGCAGAAAATGGCAGGATTTAAACAACTTTCAGGCTTAGTAGTGCCATTGGATGCCGCGAACGTGGACACGGATGCGATTATTCCAAAACAATTTTTACAAGCGATTACGCGCGTAGGTTTCGGCAAACACTTATTCCATGAATGGCGTTATTTGGATGTAGAAGGCACCAAGCCAAATCCAGATTTCGTATTAAATTATCCACAATATCAAGGCGCGACCATTTTATTAGCACGTAAAAACCTTGGTTGCGGTTCTTCTCGTGAACATGCACCCTGGGCGTTAGCTGATTACGGTTTTAAAGTAATGATCGCACCAAGTTTTGCGGATATTTTCTACAACAACAGCTTAAACAACCACATGTTACCGATTCGTTTAAGCGAAGAAGAAGTGGAAGAAATCTTCCAATGGGTGTGGGCAAATGAAGGCAAACAAATCCATGTAGATTTGGAAGCGATGACCGTCACTGTAGGTGACAAAGTCTATCACTTTGAACTGGATGAATTCCGCCGTCATTGTTTATTAAACGGCTTGGATAACATCGGTTTGACGTTACAACATGAAGATGCCATCAGTGAATACGAAAAAAATATTCCGGCATTTTTACGTTAATCTGTTTTTTTACTCGGACAGCAAATATTGCTAACCATTCGGCGGACAATTTGTCCGCCTTTCTTTTTGAAAACATTCCATTTTTTACCGCACTTTCTCCCCTTTTATTTGACAGCATCCATGCTTATCCCTATTATTCCGACCAATATTGATTGATTTTAAAAAGAGCTGTCTATGCCACATAATCAAACCGAATTACTGAAAAAATCTCTCGCTGAACGCATCCTCATTTTAGATGGTGCGATGGGGACGATGATCCAAAAATATAAACTTACCGAAGCTGATTTTAGAGGCGAGCGTTTTAAAGAAAGTGCGGTTGATTTACGTGGCAATAATGACTTGCTCACCTTGACCCAACCGCTGTTAATTTCTGCGATTCATGAGAAATACTTACAAGCAGGCGCCGATATTATTGAAACCAATACCTTCAGTTCTACCACCATTGCGCAAGCGGATTATGATTTACAGCCTATTGCCTACGAACTGAATTTTGCTGGGGCAAAACTAGCCCGTTTAGCCGCAGATAAATACAGCACACCAGAAAAACCAAGATTCGTCGCGGGGATTCTCGGCCCGACTAACCGCACTGCGTCCATTTCCCCGAACGTAAACGATCCGGGTTTCCGTAACGTCACCTTTATGGAATTGGTGGATGCCTATTCAGAAGCAACACGTGGTTTAATTGAAGGTGGTGCTGATTTAATCATGATCGAAACCATTTTCGACACGTTAAACGCAAAAGCCGCCATTTTAGCCATTGAAACAGTATTTGAAGAATTAGGCGTGGAATTGCCGATTATGATTTCCGGCACCATTACCGATGCTTCTGGCCGTACCCTTTCAGGGCAAACCACCGAAGCGTTCTACAACTCGCTTCGCCATGCCAAACCGCTGACGTTCGGTTTGAACTGTGCTTTAGGGCCGAAAGAATTGCGTCAGTATGTCGAACAACTCTCTAAAATCAGCGAAACCTATGTTTCCGTCCACCCAAATGCAGGCTTGCCAAATGCCTTTGGTGGTTATGATTTAGGTGCAGAAGAGATGGCTACACACCTTAAAGAATGGGCTGAAAGTGGCTTTGTAAACATTGTCGGTGGTTGTTGTGGTACAACGCCAGAGCATATCAAAGCCTTTGCGGATGCAATGCAAGGTATTGCGCCGCGTAAACTGCCAGAAATTAAAACTGCGATGCGTTTATCAGGCTTAGAACCACTCAATATTGATGATGAAAGTCTATTCGTGAACGTGGGCGAACGTAATAACGTGACGGGTTCGGCAAAATTCAAACGCTTAATTAAAGAAGACAAATTTGCCGAAGCCATTGAAATTGCTATAGATCAAGTAGAAAACGGCGCACAAGTGATCGACGTGAACATGGACGAAGCCTTGCTCGACGGCAAAAAATGCATGACCCGTTTCCTCAACATTATGGCGACGGAACCCGATGCGGCCAAAGTGCCGGTGATGATCGACTCCTCCAAATGGGAAGTGATTGAAGCAGGCTTGCAATCGGTGCAAGGTAAACCAATTGTGAACTCCATCTCGTTAAAAGAAGGCGAAGAAATCTTTATCGAACACGCTAAACTGGTGCGTAAATACGGTGCAGCTGTGGTGGTCATGGCGTTTGACGAAGTGGGTCAAGCCGATACTGAGGCTCGCAAAGTAGAAATCTGTACCCGTGCCTATAACATCTTAGTCAACCAAGTCGGCTTCCCACCCGAAGATATTATTTTCGATCCAAACATTTTTGCCATCGGTACGGGGATTGAAGAACACAACAACTACGGTGTAGATTTCATCAACGCCACTGGTCGTATTAAACGTGCGCTACCGCATGCGAAAATCTCGGGCGGGGTGTCGAATGTGTCTTTCTCCTTCCGTGGTAACAATGTGATGCGTGAGGCTATTCATGCGGTCTTCCTCTATCACGCCATCAAGCAGGGTATGGATATGGGGATTGTGAATGCGGGGCAGCTCACGATTTATGACGATCTCGATCCTGAATTACGTGAAATTGTGGAAGATGCGGTATTAAACCGCAGCCCTGATGCCACCGAAAAATTACTCGATATTGCGGAAAAATATCGTAACCAAAGCAACGATGAAAGTGCGGTCGATTCTGTGGCCGAATGGCGTACGTGGCCGGTGGAAGAACGCTTAAAACACGCCCTTGTGAAAGGCATTACCACACATATTATTGAAGACACCGAAGAAGCCCGCCAAAAATTACCAACGCCGTTAGAGGTGATCGAAGGCCCACTCATGGCGGGCATGGATGTGGTGGGCGATTTGTTTGGCGACGGCAAAATGTTCCTGCCGCAAGTGGTGAAATCCGCACGCGTGATGAAACAATCCGTGGCGTATTTAGAGCCGTTTATTAACGCCACCAAACAAAAAGGCTCAAGCAACGGTAAAGTAGTGATTGCAACCGTAAAAGGCGACGTGCATGACATCGGCAAAAATATCGTGAGCGTGGTATTGCAATGTAATAACTTTGAAGTGATTGACTTAGGCGTGATGGTGCCGGCAGACAAGATCATTCAAACGGCGATTGATGAAAAAGCCGATATTATCGGCCTAAGCGGTTTGATTACCCCGTCCCTTGATGAAATGGAATATTTCCTCGGTGAAATGACTCGCTTAGGTTTGAATTTGCCTGTGTTGATTGGCGGAGCAACTACATCGAAAGAGCATACTGCGATTAAACTTTATCCAAAATACAAACAACATGGTGTGTTCTATACCTCAAATGCATCAAGAGCGGTAACGGTTTGTGCAACTTTAATGAACCCAGAAGGCCGTGCGGCATTGTGGGAGCAATTCAAGAAAGATTACGAGAAAATCCAACAATCCTTCGCCAACCGCAAACCGTTACGTAAACAACTTAGCATTGAAGAAGCGCGCGCCAACCGTTTCGACGGCTTTAGTGGCGAATGGGCGGATTATGTGACGCCAACGCCAAACCAAACCGGCATTGTGGAATTCAAAAGCGTGCCGATTGCCGAACTGCGCAAATTTATCGACTGGTCGCCGTTCTTCCGTGTATGGGGCTTGATGGGTGGCTATCCGGATGCCTTTGATCATCCGGAAAGTGGCGAAGAAGCCCGCCGCGTGTGGAATGATGCGCAAACGATGTTAGATGCTTTCGAACAAAACCACAAACTTAACCCAAGCGGCGTGTTGGGTATTTTCCCTGCGGAACGTGTGGGCGATGATGTGGTGCTTTTCTCTGATGAAGAACGCACGCAAACCATCGGCACCGCTTACGGCTTACGCCAACAAACGGAACGTGGCAAAAACAGCAAAAGCCAATTTAACTTTGCCTTGAGCGACTTTATCGCTGATCGCGAAAGCGGCAAAAAAGACTGGATGGGCATGTTTGCCGTGTGTGCCGGCATTGAAGAAATGGATTTAGTAGAAGGCTACAAAGCCTCAGGCGATGACTACAACGCCATCTTGCTACAAGCCGTGGGCGACCGCCTCGCCGAAGCCATGGCAGAATACCTGCACTTCGAGCTGCGCACCCGCATTTGGGGCTACACGCAAGAGGAATTCAACAACCAAGGGTTAATCAACGAAAACTACGTCGGCATCCGCCCTGCACCGGGTTATCCAAGCTGCCCTGAGCATACCGAAAAAGCCTTGATTTGGGATTTATTAGAGGTTGAACAACGTATCGGTATGAAACTCACCGAAAGCTACGCCATGTGGCCGGCAGCTTCCGTATGCGGTTGGTACTTCACCCACCCGGCAAGCAACTATTTCACCCTCGGTCGCATTGATGAAGACCAAGCTCAAGATTATGCCAAACGTAAAGGTTGGGATGAGAGAGAGATGATGAAATGGTTAGGTGTTGCGATGAAGTAGTTTTCTAATTTAATACCTAGATAGTATATGATCTTATCTTAAGCAAAATATATTTTTAGGAAATTTAATAATCTATATGGGAGGAATCAAGAATGAAAGAACCAAAATTATTTTTACATACAAAAGAAAATGAATCTGAATTATTAGATTTTTATCAAAAAGCAATTACTGAGGCTATTGAATTATATATTGTTTCTGCATACCTAACTGAGTGGAACATAAATACAAAACTTAACCCCAAAATAAAACCTTCTAAGTTTAGATTTATATTTGGTAAAGATTTTGGTTTATCTAGAAAGAAAGCTATAAAAAATGTACTAGATTGGCTTCCTTCAGAATTTCAAGAAAAATTTCTTGTTGCAGAGCATATTCAAGGATTTCATCCCAAAGCTATTTTTTGGAAAAATAGTAACAATGAATACTATGCATTAATAGGTTCGTCAAATCTAACAAATGCAGCATTTAATTCAAATTGTGAAGCTAATATATTAACTTTTCTTTCTGAGAAACAATTTTTAGATGTTATAAAATGGATATCTAGTATTGAAAAAGAATCAAAAGTAGTTACAAAAGAATGGGTAGATAAATATAACCAAGCAATACCACTTAGAATTGAACAATTAAATATGTATGAAAAAACATTAAAAGATTTACTCTCATATGATGAAGAGTTAATTTCATCGAGAAGAAAACAACTTGAAAACTATAAAATTCATCAAAAAGAACTAAAAAAACTAATTTCAAAATGCGCTAATGGTGAAATAAGCCACGAAAATTTTTATGAAAATTTAAAAGAAATATTAAAACAAGG
Source organism: Haemophilus parainfluenzae (assembly GCF_003253005.1). Classification (GTDB taxonomy): domain Bacteria; phylum Pseudomonadota; class Gammaproteobacteria; order Enterobacterales; family Pasteurellaceae; genus Haemophilus_D; species Haemophilus_D parainfluenzae_M. The sequence goes on from NZ_QEPZ01000001.1 coordinate 367,312, forward strand.
TATCAGTTTTCAGCCTAGATTTGATTGGTCTAGACGTGGGAGTCGTGATAACTTTAAGTTATTATGCCAAGCATTAGATAGAATATACAAAACCTCATCTGATGAGAGGGATAATATAGTAGAGAAAGAAATTAACAACTTACAAAATAAAAAGATTTCAAATAGAAAAGCATTACTATCTGAATTGCTTTCTTTAGAATATCCTCATGAATATCCATTATTCAATAAACCAGTTAGAGATTTTCTAAAAAGTTTAAATAGAACGATACCAAAATCTACAGATGGAAAAACTTATATTGTTACATCTCAAATTCTTAGAGATATCTTGAGTGATATGGACAAAATTGAAAATCTTGCTGAATTAGATGCGTTAATTCAGAGCAAATATCGTTAATTTTATGGTGGAATCATCTTCCCTGATAGGCACAAGATCATAGCTTGTGCCTATTAGCTAAAAGTGCGGTGAAAATTTTCAACGTTTTTAGATTTATTGCAGCAACCAATCCACCACATAAATCACTTCAATCCCATCAATCTCCGTTTGTTCGTAATATTTTCCCGTAATTAAAATCTTTTTATAGTTATCTTTAATATGCAAAAGATTATCTGTTTCGTGGGTATTTTCAGGGATTTCAAAGGCGACTTGTACATATAGAATTTCATCTGCTTTTCGGGCAATAAAATCAATTTCTTTGCTGTCGAGTTTGCCCACATCAACGGTATAACCACGTCTGAGTAATTCAATAAAGACGATATTTTCTAGGCGATTGGCATAATTCGCGCCTTTTTTGCCAATCGCGTGTCGTCTTAAACCGTTATCCACAATAAAATATTTGGCATTGGTTTTTAAATAACCTTTTCCGCGAATATCGTATTGTTTTGCTTTATAAAAAAGAAAGGCATTTTCTAATAGCTCAAGATATTTGCTGATGGTGTGGTTTGAAGTGGGGACACGTTCGGAAGTGAGCGTGTTGCTAATTTTGCTTGGATTCACCAACTGCCCTACGTTATCCGCTAGAAAGAGAATCACGCTTTTAAGAATATGGGTATCTTTTACACCAGCTCGATGAGCAATGTCATTCAGCACGATAGAATCAAAAATGCCGGATAAAATCGTTTCTTTTAAAGGTTCATCAGCAATAGCAACACTGGGAAAACCGCCATATTTTTCATATTCCGAATAGAGTTTATCCACCAATCTTGATTGGCTATCCACATTTTTGGCGTGCAAAAATTCTTTAAAAGAAAGCGGGTAAATTTTGATTTCTACATACCGACCGCTTAACAACGTCGCAAGTTCACCGGAAAGCAAGTTGGCATTGGAACCCGTAATCACAATATCGGTGTTAAAACTCACGTGAAGCGCATTGACGATTTTTTGCCAACCTTCCACAAACTGAATTTCATCAATCAGAAAGTAGATTTTCTCTTGAGAAGACGGCATTTTTTCTTGAATAAGCTGTTGGAAGTCTTGAGCGTCTTTCACCCATTGATATTCAAAAGATTCAAAATTGAGGTAAAGAATATTTTCAGGGGAAATTCCTTGTTGTTGAAGGTAATCACGGTATTGCATGAGTAACACTGATTTACCTGAACGACGAACACCCGAGATGACTTTGATAAAATCAGTATCTTTAAATTGAATCAGTTGTTGTAAATAATTTTCACGAGAGATCATAGTTTTACTCATTGGAAGTTAATTTCATATTTTTGAGAATTATACACAAAATGGAAATTAATTTCCAACTAGTGAAAAATTAATAAAATTTAGAATTAAACTTCCATTAGTAAAGTATGTCGCATATTTTCCTTGCTTCTGTCTGAATTCAAGAAAAACACTTCAAAAACTCACCGCACTTTATCCTTTCTATATTGCACAATCCCCAATTTCCGCTATCATACTCCCTTTCTCATTCACTCTACTCTCGGAACTTTATCGATGAATAAATTGAAAATAGCATTACTCACGGCTGCATTCGTAGGTTTGTTTGCTTGTACAACAACACAACAACCAAAGAAAACCGTTAAAACGCGATACCTTAAAAATAACATTAGCCAAGCGGAATTAAACAATCCGAAAGATTACAAACGTTATTATTATTCTTGCCGTAATTCAGAAACAGGTTCGAATTCTTATTTAACCACTTACTTCCCACTTTCAAGAGAAAGCCGCATGAAAGATAACTTTGGTATTTATTTCCAATTAGATGGTGGAAAAGCAGTGCCGTTTGATCATGTGGAAAATCGAACCTTAAATGCACGCGGAAATCGTTTTGAAGTGATTTATCGCTCTTATGAACCAATTGATGGCAGTTATGTTGATTTAATCGCTCATGAAAATAATTCCGTGTATTACAAAAACAATCAAGGCATGAGAACAGCTTGGTTAAATTGTCGAGAAGGCTAATTCTCACTGAAAGTACGGTCATTTTTAGACTGCATTTTTCCAAACAAAAAAGCACGAGGTTAAACTCGTGCTTTTTCTTTTTTATTTCGATTATGCTTTTGCTTGTGCACGTTTCACGAAAATGACTGAAAGCGTGAATGCCACCACAAATGAAATCACCATACCAATGCTGTACATTGCAAGGCTATCCGGTTTGATCGATGGAATACCTAAGAAACCTGCTGCGCCTAATGCAATGGCTTTTACATTGAAGAATGCGATAAAGGCACTTGCTAAGCCTGAACCAATCATCGCCGCAAAGAAAGCCTGACGATAACGTAAGTTCACCCCGAACATTGCCGGTTCAGTAATTCCTAATAATGCAGAAATACCTGATGGTACCGCTAAACCGCGTACTTTTGGATCTTTTAATGCGACTGCCACACCTAAACAGGCCGCACCTTGTGCGATATTTGACATTGCGGCGATTGGGAAAATAAAGGTACCGCCTGTATTTGCCATTTCAGCTAATAATTGTGTTTCAATCGCAATGAAGGTTTGGTGCATACCCGTGATAACGATTGGTGCATAGAATGCCCCGAAGATCGCGCCGCCCACGAAACCTAAGGTGTCATATAACCAAGTTAAGCCTGATGCAATTAATGAACCTGCTTCACGACCGATTGGACCAATTACGGTGAATGCTAAGAAGCCCGCAATAAAGAGCGAGAATAATGGGGTAATGAGGTTATCTAAGTAAGAAGGCACAAATTTACGGAAGGTTTTTTCTAAGGTTGCTAATACCCAAGCAGAAACTAATGTTGGGATAACCGTGCCTTGATAGCCGACTTTTTCAATTTCAAGACCGAATACATTCCAGTATTGGATTTTGCCTTGAGCAAGAGTTAATGCGTAGTTCCAACCGTCTGCTAATGCAGGGTGAACCAACAACATCCCAAGTGCTGCCCCTAAGAACGGGTTACCACCGAATTTACGGGTTGCAGAGAAACCAAGTAATACAGGTAAGAACACAAATGGTGCGTTCGCGATGGTATTAATGAAGTCCACCAAATCCGCAAGACCTAGATGCATATCAATCACGCTTAATTCATCAACGAAGAAACCTTTCGCTGTAAGCATGGAGTGAATACCCATTAACAAACCACCAGCGACGATTGCCGGAATGATTGGCACGAAAATATCCGCTAAGCCTTTCACCAAACGTTGCAATAAGTTCTGATTGCCTGATGCTGCTTCAGCCACTTCGGCTTTACTCACATCGCCGATACCAAGTAATTTAGTAAGTTCAGCATGGACTTTATTCACCGTACCTGAACCAAAGATAATTTGATATTGACCGGCGACAGCAAACTGCCCTTTCACGCCTTCAATATTATCAATGCCTTCTTTGTCCACTTTGCTTTCATCGTTTAACACAATACGTAAACGCGTTGCGCAATGTGCTGCAGTGGCGATGTTGTCTTTACCGCCAAGTTTATCAATCACTTGTTGGGCGATTTGAGGGAAGTTCATAGTGCTCTCCTAATGGGTTTCTAAAGAAAAAGAAATTGACCGATTGTAACTAAAACAGGGGATAATAACTAGCGGTCTAAACAAATTTTAGGCGAAAAAAAACCGACTTGATTAAGTCGGTTTATAGTTGGTGCTCTGAGCGAGACTTGAACTCGCACGGCCTGCGGCCACTACCCCCTCAAGATAGCGTGTCTACCAATTCCACCACCAGAGCGTTTATTCTGTTTTTATTCCTTATTGCGGAATGTCATTATTTTTGTTTTCAACTGCTGGAGCAACTTGTTGTTGCTGTTGTTGAACTTGTTCAGCAGTTTGAGATAAATCGTCAAACGAACCTTTTTGTACGTTGCCACGGTGAGAGTTAATGTTACCTAACACTAAAGCAATCACAAAAAAGCCAGTTGCTAAGATTGCACTGGTACGGGTTAAGAAGTTACCTGCACCAGCAGAACCAAACATCGTACCTGATGCACCGCCGCCAAATGACGCACCTGCGTTCGCGCCTTTACCTTGTTGAATAAGGATAAAGCCGATTAAGGCGATACAAATTAATACATAAACAAATAATAAAATATTGTACATTATTCTTTCTTCTCTAAATTGCGATTTCGCAAGAAAACTGGGAGCAAATGTTATATAAAATTCACGCTTTTCGCAAGCGCTTTCCCATTTTTTTTACTTAATTGTATTAAGTTTAATCAATTTTCAGCGTTTAAATCTTCCGATTTTTTGACCGCTCTTTTTCGTTTCGTTGGCGACGCATTTAAACCTTTTGAAATCTGACTTAAACGACGTAATGCGGTGAAATCAACAAAACGCACTAAATCCGGCAGCATTTGATTAAGCGTAAACATAAATTGCTGATAACTCGCCTGTTTTTGACTGATATCCGTTAATTGCGCTTCCCAATGTGCCGTCATGTCAGGTTGTGTGGCAATATCAGGTAAAGCTGAAATGAGGATCCGCCCCGTTTCTGTGCTGTGAATATTGCGTCCTTTTTTGGTCAAAAAACCGCGTTTAAATAGCAATTCAATAATACCTGCACGGGTGGCTTCTGTGCCAAGACCATCCGTTTCACGCAGAATTTTTTTCAATTCTTTATCTTGTACAAAACGCGCAATCCCTGTCATCGCTGAAAGCAACGTCGCATCGGTAAATGGTTTCGGCGGTTGCGTTTTTTTGCTCACCACTTCACCTCGTTCGCAATACAGAATCTGCCCTTTTTTCACGATCGGCAATAACGGCTCTTGATTTTCATCTTCGTCTTCTTTGCCAAGTAACTCTTTCCACCCTGCTGTTTGCAAGTTGCGTGCTTGTGCCACAAAAGTACCACCTGCAATACTTAAGGTAATTTTGCTTTTACGATATTCTGCATCTGGACAGAACTGCAATAAATACTGGCGAGCAATCAGTTCATAAATACGCTGTTCATCAATGCTTAAATTGATCGAACGCGTATTAGCCGTCGGAATAATTGCATGGTGTGCTTCCACTTTTTTATCATTCCAACAACGATTACGCTGCTCAGTATCTACCACCGATGGCAGGGTTTGATAAGTCTGACAATGCTGTGAAATTGCATTCATCACTTTATGTCGTTCAGCAAAATGCTCTTCTGGCAAATAGCGACAATCAGAACGCGGATAGGTAATCAATCGATGGGTTTCATATAACCGCTGACAGGTATCTAACACGCTTTGCGCTGACATGCCAAAACGTTTTGCTGCATCAATCTGCAATGCTGACAACGAATAAGGCAAAGGCGCCGTTTCTTTCTCGCGCTTATCCACATATTCGGTCACTTCGGCAGGTTGTTCGGTAATGCGTTTCACCACATTTTCGGCTAAGCCTAAAGATAGTACGCGACCATCTTCATCTTGGTAATCTTCACAAGCTTTACTCGGTTGCCAAAGTGCAGAAAAAAGTGCGGTTGGATTTTCAGACGTTTTTTCTTCTTTCACCCATGCCAACACTTCATAGAAATCTTTTGGTTGGAAATGTTCAATTTCCAAATCACGGCGAACAATCAAACCTAATACGGGAGTTTGTACTCGCCCAACGGAAAGCACGCCATCATAACCGGCTTGGCGACCCCGAATGGTATAAGAACGAGTCATATTAATACCGTACAGCCAATCCGCACGAGCGCGCGCCAGTGCAGAGGTGGCTAATGGAATAAAATGACGATTCGGTTGGAGTTTTTGTACGGCTTTTTCGACCGCACTTGGGTTAAGATCGCTAATCAAACAACGCAAAATGCCATCACGTTTTTCCGCTGATAAATTGGCATAACTAAACACTTCATCCACCAGCAACTGGCCTTCTCTATCCGGGTCACCTGCGTTAACTAAAACATCGGCTTGATGAATAAGTTTTTCCACCACAGAAAGTTGTTTTTTCACTTCTTTTCGCGGTAACAGAATCCATTTTTCAGGAATGATAGGTAAATGTTCTAAACGCCATTGTTTGAATTTCGGATCGTAGGCATCCGGCTCTGCCTGTTCGAGCAAATGTCCCACACACCAAGTCACAACATCATCAGTACCGCATTTAATAAAACCATCACCCCGTTGATGAGGTTTTGGCAATACATCAGCAATAGCTCGCCCAAGACTGGGTTTTTCGGCAATAAACAGGCGCATAAAATTAGTCGATCTGACGACGACCTAAGAAAGAGTGGGTTAAGGTAGTGCCATCCACGGTCTCTAATTCCCCACCGACAGGGATCCCGTGAGCAATACGGCTCACTTTAATATTATGTTGATGGCAAATTTCAGCAATATAATTAGCTGTGGCATCGCCTTCCACCGTTGGGTTCGTGGCTAAAATCACTTCGTGGAAAGATTCTTCAACCAGACGTTTTTGCAATAAATCTAAACCAATTTCTTTTGGACCAATACCATCTAAAGGCGATAAATGCCCCATTAAAACAAAATAACGTCCAGAAAACTGGCCGGTTTGCTCAATGGCTTGAATATCCGCCGGCATTTCCACCACGCAAAGTAAGCCTGAATTTTGGCGACGAGGATTGTTACAAATATTGCATGTTTCCTCTTCGGTAAAATCGCGACACTGTGAACAATGTCCAATTTTAGACATCGCTTCCGTTAATGCACGTGCTAAATTCATCCCACCGCTACGATTGCGCTGTAAGAGATGATAAGCCATACGCTGCGCTGATTTCGGACCGATACCCGGCAAGCAACGAAGGTTTTCAATAAGATGTTCTAAAAGTGGACTGCTTTGCATAATATTTATGATGGGAGAAAATGAATAGTGTGTGAACGTGTAAATTCACACACCCGATGAATTAAAATGGAAGTTTCATTCCTGGCGGTAATGGCATGCCTGCGGTTACAGACGCCATTTTTTCTTTTTGCAATTCTTCTGCACGACGGACTGCATCGTTGAATGCTGCAGCGATTAAATCTTCCAACATTTCTTTGTCGTCTTCCATTAAAGAAGGATCGATCTCAATACGACGACAGTTGTGTGCACCATTAATCGTGATTTTGACTAAACCCGCACCGCTTTCGCCTGTTACTTCTAATTGGGCAATTTCTTCCTGCATTTTTTGCATTTTTTCTTGCATTTGTTGGGCTTGTTTCATCAAGCCGCCTAAACCGCCTTTTCCAAACATTGGATTTTCCTTCTTAAATTAACTAAAACGAGCCGCATTTTAGCGAAAAAAATTGCCTTTGGGAACAGAGAAATTTATTATTCCATACTTCAAAACTGGGTCAAAAACGACCGCACTTTTATTTAGGAATTACTGATGGAAACTCGTTATTACTTTATATTTACGGCAGCTATTATTTTGTTACAACTGCTGATTTATATTTTTAATAAAACGCTGATTTGGTGGCTTAACAAACCGTTATCCAAAAAGGCAAGACGATCTATCATATTTACCAGTTTTTTGCTTCCTAATGTTTTGGTTATTTGCCATTTTTTAAAGCTTTTTACGGCATTTCGACTTCTTGCTTTAGTGCTCGCACTATTGCTTTTTTCAACCTTTGCGAGTATCGCCGTGGGATGTATTCATTTTCTTTTCCGAAAATCCAAATCCATCACAAAAATCGATCACACTTTGCGTATAGCTTATCCAGTTTTATTTATTGGTATCATTACCTTAAGTGTGTATAACGCCTATGTAACCCGTGTTATTCATTATGAAATTACGTTAGATAAACCCATTAAACCATTGCGAATTGGCATGGCAAGCGATCTCCATTTAGGCAAATTATTTGGCGGGAAAGAATTGGATAAACTGGCTGAGATTATGCAGCAAGAAAAGGTGGACATCATTTTACTGCCTGGCAATATTATGGACGATAACGTCAATGCCTATTTAGCTGAAAAAATGCAACCTCATTTAGCCAAACTCAAAGCGCCAATGGGCGTTTATGCCACACTAGGTAATCATGATTTATTTGGAGACCAAGATCGAATTGATCAAGAAATTCGCAAGGCAGGTATTACCGTATTAAGAGATGAAACATTAACGTTAAATAATGAATTGGTGCTTATTGGACGAAATGACAATCTTGCTCACGATAGACCAAGTACTGAGACCTTACTAAAACAGGTGGATACTAACCTACCAACTATCCTATTGGATCACCGCCCAACAGATATTGAAAAACATGCTTCACTCCCGCTTGATATTCAAGTTTCAGGGCATGCACATAAAGGGCAAGTATTCCCGGCCAGTTTAATCACGAAAATGATGTATCGTCTGGATTATGGTCATGAAAAAATTGGCAATCCACATGTTTTTGTCACTTCTGGTTATGGCTTCTGGGGCATTCCAATGCGATTAGGATCTCAATCGGAAGTAATCATTATCGATGTGAAAGGAAAATAAAAAAGAGCGGTCAAAAATGATCGCTCTTTTATTATCAATGAAACCTTAAGAACACACTACTTTCACTGCTAAGCCACCTTTTGATGTTTCGCGATATTTAGCATTCATGTCTTTACCTGTTTCATACATGGTTTCGATCACTTTATCCAAGGTTACGCGAGGGTTTGTGGTACGACGTAATGCCATACGGCTTGCGTTAATCGCTTTCACCGAAGCAATTGCGTTACGTTCAATACAAGGCACCTGTACTTGGCCTCCAACAGGGTCGCAAGTTAAGCCAAGATTATGTTCCATCGCAATTTCAGCTGCAATGCACACTTGTACCGGCGTACCGCCTAAGATTTCTGTTAAACCCGCCGCAGCCATTGAACATGCCACACCCACTTCACCTTGGCAGCCAACTTCAGCGCCAGAAATAGAGGCATTCATCTTATAAAGTGAACCAATCATACCTGCTGCTAATAAGTAGCGTTCAATCACGTCTTGTGTTAACGGTCCTACAAATTTTTCGTAATAAGAAAGCACAGCTGGCACAATACCACAAGCACCATTTGTTGGTGCGGTCACAACTCGTCCACCCGCAGCATTCTCTTCGTTTACCGCAAGGGCAAACATATTCACCCAGTCGATTACATGCATTGGATCATTTGCAAGACGATTACTATTGGCTTGCAAGAGACGATAAAGTGACGGCGCTCGGCGTGTCACTTTTAATGGTCCCGGTAACACGCCTTCTGTATGAACACCATGTTCAATACAATCCTTCATAGTTTTCCAAACATTATGTAAATGCGCTTCAACCTCTTTTTTACCATGTAATGCCAACTCATTTCTCATCATCATCGTAGAAAGCATTAAGCCATTTTCCTGACAATGTTTTAAAATATCCTCAGCATGTTGGTAAGGATACGGCACTGTCACTGGATTTTCTTCCTCTTGACCAAAATGTGCTTCATCCACGATAAAACCACCACCAATGGAGTAATAGGTTTGGCGGTAAATTACCTGACGATCAGCATCTAATGCAGTAATGGTCATGCCGTTTTCATGCAACGATAAAAAGGAATTATGGAATACCATATTAGTATCCCAGTCGAAATTAACCGTTTTTTTACCTTGTGCAATCGACAGCGTTTTGGTTTGTTTAACTTGTTCGATAAATGTTGGGATTAAATCAATATCCACATCGTGAGGTAGATAGCCAGCTAATCCCATAATGATTGCAATATCGGTATTATGGCCATGTCCTGTCATAGAAAGGGAGCCATACACATCCACATGCAAGATCGCGACCGAATCAAATTTACCTTGTTCGATTAAATCGTCAATAAACTGCTTGCCTGCTTTCATCGGACCAACAGTGTGGGAGCTGGATGGCCCAACGCCCACTTTAAACATATCAAATACACTAATCATATTATTTTCAATCCTAAGCTAAACTAAAAAGTCGCTTATAATAATCCATATACGACCGCAGAGATAGCAATTAATCCCATTACTGTTACAAATACATTACTAAAACGACCTTGATAGCGTTTCATCGCTGGAACATTGCGGATAGCATACATTGGCATAATGAAAAGGATCATCGCAATAATTGGGCCGCCAAGTGATTCAATTAAGCCTAAAATACTTGGGTTAATGATTGCTACTCCCCATAAAGTGAGTAAGAAGAATACTGCGGTACTGTAATTTAATTTTTTACGATTTACACTTTCACCTTTCATTTTGAGGTATAAACCTTCTAGACCTTCACGAGCCCCTAAATAATGGCCAAAGAATGAACTGGTAATTGCCAAGAACGCTACTAACGGACCAAAATAAGAGATGTATGGATTATCAAATTTGTTCGCAAGATAAGACAAGATACTGATATTTTGTGCCTTTGCCTCTAATAACTCTGCCGGTGTTAACGTTAATACGCAGCTAAACACAAAGAACATCACAAAGAAAAGTAATACGGTTGAAGTACCTTTTTCTGTATGACCAATGTGATATTCCGTTTTATCAAAATCTTTATATTCACGTTGTTGAGAAAGTGTGAAAGAAGAAATTGCCGGAGAATGGTTAAAAGAGAAGACCAATACTGGGATAGTTAACCACAATGTAGTTACAAAACCACTCGCTGTAGGAAGCTCATAAAGCATTGATGCATTCCATTGAGGAATGAGATAGATTGATAATGCAAAGAGAATCAATACCAATGGATACACCAGTAATTCAGTGATTTTTAACATTACTTTTTCACTGAATAACATTATCGAAATCAAGATCGCAATCAATACAAAAGAAAGAATCACACGGTTTGGTGAAGCCATACCTAATTGGTTGACGATAAAAGAATCAACCGTATTGGTGATCCCGTTTCCATAAATCAATAAAATTGGGAAGATCGCAAAGAAATATAATAAAGTAATTAATTTCCCTGCAGTCGGGCCGAAATGTTCTTCTACCACTTCGGTAATATCACTGCCCGGTTTAGAAGAAGACAAAACGAAATAAGCCAAACCACGATGAGCAAAATATGTCATTGGTCCGACTAAGATAGCCATTACCACTAATGGCCAGAAACCGCCCATCCCTGCATTAATTGGTAAAAATAATACCCCTGCGCCCACCGCAGTACCAAATAAATTTAATACCCAAGCGGTATCAAATTTATTCCATTTTTTGTTAATTGTAGTGCTCATATATCACCCTCTAAAGTTAAAATTATAAAATCGTTCATTTAATGACTATTCATTCATTAAATTAGTGGCTGCATTATGATGAGATTAGGGATTGATTGCAAAGTGCAAAATAATAAAGTGTGATCTTGCTAACAATTTTATGTGACTTTTTTACATAAATATTTATCTAGATCAAAAAAGTGTGGTGAAAAATTTAAGCACATTTGAAAGAGAAGAAAAATAACAGAATAATGGCTGAATTATGAAAAGCAAAAAGCCGCTAAATTTCTTTAGCGGCTTTTTAGAATTTGGCTCCTCCTGCGGGACTCGAACCTGCGACATATGGATTAACAGTCCACCGTTCTACCGACTGAACTAAGGAGGAAATGGTGCCTCGAGGCGGAATCGAACCACCGACACGGGGATTTTCAATCCCCTGCTCTACCGACTGAGCTATCGAGGCGTTATCGTTATTGGCTACTGCCTGACAACGGAGCGTATTAAACTATTTTTTCGGGTATCGGTCAACAACTAAATTAAAAAAAAGTGAAAAAGTTGGTGTGTTTGAGTGGTTAATAACCAAAACGACTATAAAAAGAACGTATTTTGTAAAACTCAATCAAAAATAACCGCACTTTTTCAAAAAATAATGCCCGAAATTTCTTTCGGGCATTATTTTTAATAGCTGAAATTATCGTCTTACACGGAATTTCTTCTGCGCCGCATCAACTTTCAACAAGTAGTTTCTTGCTTGTGAAGATGGGTGTGCGGTCGTTAAAATACGATACACTTGTTCAGGATACATTTGGTTGATCTTATAGATCGCCTCATCTTTATCCTCATCGAATACACGTAATACTGCACCTGCACCACTGTTGTAAGCAGAAATCATTGCAAAACGTTTAGAGGTAGGATTCGTAATACCATCTAAATATTGATTTTGCAGAATCCATAAGTAAGAAACCCCCGCATCAATGTTATTTGCAGGATCATAAAGGTAACGCGCAGATGGTTGTCCCCCCTTACCTTTCATCGCAAATACATCGCGACCTGCTGTGCTTGGTACCACTTGCATTAAGCCGATTGCATTCGCATAACTGATCGCATACGGGTTGAAGCTAGATTCTGTTTGCATAATACCTAAAATCAAGCTTTCATCAATACCATAGCGTTCTGCGGCTTTACGAACTAATGGAATATATTTTTGTGCACGCACCTCAACGTGGTTTGCAATCATTGAGATCACCACAAATTGCACGGTGTTACCATTTTGCAGGCGGCGAGTTTGTAATTTATTTTGAATTAAATAAGTCGCAAAGTTACTTGCAATCACTTGGTTAGCAATTTGCTGACCATTGTTATCCACAACCTGACCTAATAAGAAAGGACGCGTACTGATCGGTACATCACCAGAAGCGAATAAGTCGATGCCTTTCGCATCCGAGCCCATCAATAAAGTATGGACAATCGCATTATGTAAGCGATTAAGATCTTGTTGAGTTTCAACAATAATCGTACCTTCATCAAAGCTTACGTGACTACGCGTATAAAAAGAGTCCGTATATTTCACATAGTCTTTGCGGCTCGCCACTAAAAGCTCATTTACCCCCCAAATACGATCGATATTGTGAGAGAATTGACCTGTTAAAATATCTAAACCTTGAGTGTCTTTTGCAAACACTTCGTCATAATTAACACCGCGTCGATGGGTTGGCGAGTCGCTACACGCATATAAAAGCGGAAGTAGCGCCAATAATAAATACCTTTTCATAATCTTTTGTCATTTAGATGGGGGAACGTAACCTTCAATATGCACATCTTTGCCTTCAAATAAGAAATTCACCATTTCTTCTTCTAATAATTTACGATGTTCGGCATTCATCATATTGAGTTTTTTCTCGTTCACTAACATGGTTTGTTTTTTGATCCATTCACCCCATGCTTGTTTACTAATTGAATTAAAAATACGTTTACCTAATTCACCGGGATACAGTTGAAAATCCAACCCTTCTGCATCTTTTTTCAAATATTCGCAAAAAACGGTTCTAGCCATAATAATTCCTTACAAATTGCGTTAATAAATTTTTCACAGGCTGAGCTAACCCGATCTGTTCAGGTGACGTTGGATCATACCAATATTTGACCGCACTTAATAGACCAGATCGAGATTCTTTTCCTTTTTCTGACAATTTTTTCCAATCTGAACGATCGCCATCTTCAGATTTTAGATCAACCTCAACATAAATAGGATGAATGTCTAAGTGAAAATGGCTAAAGGTATGACGGAAAGTCACCCATTCTTGATACTCAGTAATCCCTCGTTCTTTCAGATAATTCAGCAATGTTTGTTTATCATCAAACTGAGGAAAACAATATAATCCACCCCATAAGCCTTTGCTTTCGCGCTGTTCCAGCCAAACTTTTCCTTGATGAGATAAAATCAAAAAATAGCTTTGTTTTTCCGGCAACGATTTTTTGGGTTTCTTTCCTGGAAATGCCATCCACTTTTCAAGTTTATTGGCTAAACAATCATTACTTAGAGGACAAAGATCACATTTTGGTTTCGTTCGAGTACAAATAGCCGAACCGATATCCATCATCGCTTGATTAAATTCAGCGACTCTCGTTGTTGGAGTAACCTGTTCGCTTAACTGCCATAATTGATTTTCAACTTTCTTCTCGCCAGGCCAACCTTCAACAGCAAAATAACGAGAAAGTACACGTTTTACATTGCCGTCTAAAATCGGATAAGGTTGATTTTGCACAGAAGATAAAATTGCCCCTGCCGTCGATCGCCCTACGCCTGTTAATGCCCAAACTTGCTCAAATTGCGTAGGAAATTCGCCTTGATATTCATCTCTAATGGTTTGAGCGGCTTGATGTAAATTTCTCGCACGGGCATAATAACCTAGCCCCGTCCACAAATGTAATACTTCATCTTGCGAAGCATTGGCAAGTGCGGTCACATTAGGAAAGGTCTTTATAAAGCGGTCAAAATAAGGGATCACCGTAGCAACTTGAGTTTGTTGTAACATCACTTCAGAAAGCCAAACACCATAAAGGGTTTTATTTTGCTGCCAAGGCAAATTTTTACGCCCAAACTTGTCATACCATTGTAAAACAGAATGGGCAAAAGGGGCATCAACAGAGGATTGAGCTAACATAACTTTCCTAAAGTACGGTCAAAATAAGCAAAAATTTTGTGATGATTTTATCACTAAAGCACACCACTTGATCAATTTGATTTTTTCAGTATAATTCGCAGTCTATTTGGTGCCGGATTGTCGGTGATTATTAACTCACGCGGTGTAAGTGGAAAGCATTTATAGCGGCGTGGCTTCAATTTGAGGTTTTCTATGAAACAAGGTATTCATCCTGAATATAAAGAGATTACTGCAACTTGTTCTTGCGGTAACGTGGTCAAAACTCGTTCAACTTTAGGCAAAGACATCAACCTTGATGTGTGCGGTAGCTGCCACCCATTCTACACTGGTAAACAACGTGTTGTTGATACTGGTGGTCGTGTTGAACGCTTTAACAGCCGTTTCAAAATCCCAGGTACAAAATAATTTGAATCTGTGTGAAGAACCCTGCCCTATGCAGGGTTTTTTATTATCTAAAATTCACTATTTTCCAAATTCAATCAATAAAAAAGTGCGGTCAAAATCGACCGCACTTTTTCTATCAGTTCTAAATGCTCAATTAAAATGAATATTTTACTGTTGCATAATATGCTCGACCTGGCTCATTGTAAGTGCTTGCTCCATTATTTTCGCGATAAACACGTTTATCAAATAAGTTGCTCACACCAATACGTACACTAATCGTATCTTTCCAGTTATAACCTGCACTTAATCCCCAAACGGCATAACTACCGATTTCAGTTGAATTAGCTAACGCTGCTGCATTTTCCATTCTTAACTCTTTTACTTTACGGCCGGTTTGTTTGCCATATTGCGTATAAGTCAGCATTGCATCAAAACCGTCAGTAATCTGATAGCTCAAGCTAGAGTTTAATGTATATTTCGGCACAATAGAAAGCGGATTGCCTGTGTCTTTATTTTTGGTTTTGTGCATATAAGTGAAGTTATTCACCCAAGATAATTTATCTTCAATTAGTGGTAAAGTGAAGTTTCCTTCTAGACCTTCAACAAGTGCACGATTTGCGTTACTCCATTGATAAACTGAATTACCTGCCGTAGTCGTTCCAATGTAAACACCATCTGAAATAATTTTGTTACGATAATCATTACGGAAATAAGCAATCGATGCTAAATAGCCACCTTTAGCGTATTCAACCCCAATTTCTTTATTCCAGCTTACCTCAGGTTTTAAATTCTCATTTCCTTGGAAATAACAGGCCCCTTTTGCAGCACCATCTACAGGACAACCATTTCCGCGCGTGTAAAGTAAGTAATTAGGATTACTTTGATAAAGGTTAGGGGCTTTATAAGCTCTTGCAATACCACCTTTTAATTTCCAACTATCTGTTAAGCTATATAAGAAGTTTAATCCGCCACTGACATTCGAACCAGATTTTGTGTTGTAGTCGTAACGAACTGATGGCGTTAAAATTAAACTTTGAGTTGCTGCAATATTATCCTCTAAGAATACTGCCCACTCACTTTGGCTCGTATAACTATTACGGTTTTTACTAATGCCATTAAAACTTTCTGATTTGACACGGTCACCCAATTCTTGCGTCATTGAATGTGCATCATCTAAAGAACTATGTACACCTTCAAAACCAAGTGTAACCATATGATCGACACCTAGTGTAAATGGAATATAGAATTCTGAGCTAAAACGGGTATTTTTTAACACTGAATCCGAGAAACCCGTTGTACTTAAATAACTTCCTTCCGGACCGCCTGCTAGCCCTTCAGGTAATCGACTATTTTTAGTTTTATCAAACGCGATATAAGTTTTATTATCAAAATGATCAAACTTACCTTCATAAGTTAACGCATAGTTTTGACGATAAAGACGAGCTGTTTCCGCATTTGAATCAGCAAGTGCGGTTGTGGCTACTGGTTTTTTCGTTTTTTGATTAACCAAGCCATACTGATTACTATTTTGCGTATCACCGTTATAAATATTGCCTTGACGACTGAAACCAGAATCCAAGGTTAATTTATTTTTCTCATTGATATTCCACACTAAACGGCCATTAATATCTTTATTACGTACACCTTCACGACCAGCAATTGCAGGATTACCATTAATGCCGACTTCATCTGCTTGTGTTTTGTTCCAGTTACCATATAAACGGAATTGCAATACGTCTTTAATTAACGCTCCGCTTAGATTAAAACCGACACGGTTCGTTGCGCCTTCTTTGCTGTCTTCTGGTTGATTGGTGTAATAACTTAAGCTACCGTGTAAATCATTGGTAACTGGTTTAGTGATAATATTAACTACCCCACCCATTGCACCTGAGCCATAGCGTGCAGCCGAAGGACCACGTAATACTTCAATTTTTTCAATGGCTTCAACTGGCACCCAGCTACTGTCACCACGAGAGTTACGTTCACCACGCACACCATAACGTTCTGCATTACGAGAGGTGACGGGTTTACCATCCACTAAAATCAATGTATTTTCTGGTCCCATACCACGAATATCAATTTGACGTTTATTTCCGCGTTGTCCTGTAGATGAGTTACCCGTCAAATTCACACCAGGCATGGTACGTAATACTTCAGATACATCATTCGTTGCTGGGCGTTTTTCAAAATCTTTTGCCGTAATAAGAGAAGAACCAAGTGATTGCTTTACCTGATCTTCCGCAGTAACTTTAATTTCCTCAAGTTTCTCTTCTGCATAAGAATAGTTTGAAAAAAGAGCGATTGTTAACGCACTTAATGCGAAGAATGATGTTGTTTTTAAATGATTGGATTTATACATTGAAATGCTCTCCTGGCATATGTGGAATAAATAATGCCCGAGGATTTTAGTACAATATTATTTTCATGTAAATAATAATTCTTATCATTATAATAAGTGCATTAACTAGAATAGGTAAAAATACCAAAATTTTTGACCGCACTTTCTTGCAATCTCAACAGATTCTAGTATCATTCACGGCTCGCTAATTTGGCGAGTTTATTTCTATTGTCGGGTTCCCTACCCCCGATTAACCAACTAAAAAGGTCTTAAAATGAAAATTAATACCCCAATCTTTAATGATCAACAAAAACGTTTTGCTTTAATTTTATTAAGCTTATTTCATATCTTCATCATCACAGCCAGTAACTATTTCGTTCAAATTCCATTTGAAATCAATTTAAAATTTACCGCACTTGGCTTTGCTGATGATTTTTCATTCCATAGTACATGGGGCACACTCACCTTCCCATTCATTTTCTTAGCCACTGATTTAACGGTACGCGTATTCGGGGCGAAAGAAGCCCGTTGGATCATTTTTATTGTGATGATTCCAGCGCTTATTGTCAGTTACATTGTTTCGGTTGTTTTTTCTAATGGACAATATCAAGGATTAGGTGCATTGAGTGAATTCAATATGTTTGTTTTTCGTATTGCGTTCGCCAGTTTCTGTGCTTATGTTTTCGGACAATTATTAGATGTGTTAGTATTCAACCGTTTACGCCAGTTAAAAACGTGGTGGATTGCACCGAGTAGTTCAATGACATTTGGTTCCCTAGCAGATACCTTTATGTTTTTTGCCGTAGCGTTCTATCAAAGTAGCGATCCTTTCATGGCAGAACATTGGTTTAGCCTTGGATTCGTCGATTACTTATTTAAATTATTTGTCGGTATTGTCTTGTTTGTACCTGCTTATGGTGTGGTACTGAGCATGATCTTACGTAAACTTCAATCACTCGCAGACTCTCGTCAGTTTGCTTAACTTAAGGAAATAAAATGACTGAAACGCTTTCTCTTAGAGCCAAAATAGAACAAAGCCCAATGGGGGCTTATCAATGGATGATTGTGGTCATGGCTGCCATCATGAATTTACTTGACGGCTTCGATGTATTAGCCCTCGCCTTCACCGCAACAGCCATTCGTGGCGAATTTGGACTCACGGGGATTGAGTTAGGTTATTTATTAAGTGCCGGCTTGTTTGGGATGACAGCCGGCTCACTTTTCCTCGCTCCACTCGCCGATAAAATCGGTCGCCGCCCATTGTTATTAATGGCAGTATCACTCTCTGCTATCGGTATGTTAGGCTCTGCGTTTATTTCACAATATCAATGGCTCGGTTTCTGGCGCGTTATCACTGGTCTTGGTGTCGGCGGTATTTTAGTGGGCACAAACGTGATCACCAGCGAATATTCCTCTCGCAAATGGCGTAGCTTTGCGATCAGTGTCTATGCTGCTGGTTTTGGTATCGGTGCAGTATTAGGTGGTATATTCGCCGTGATGTTGCAAGGTGAATATGGCTGGCGTTCCGTGTTTTTAGCGGGCGCTATCTTGACCAGTTTACTTTTAGTGGTTTTATTTATTTGGTTACCGGAATCTATTGACTTCCTCACCTCCAAACAACCTAAAAATGCTGAAGTGCGGTTAAATTTAATTGCAAAAAAAATTGGTTTAGCCGGTGATTGGAAACTTCCTGAAAAAGCAGAAAAAGTTAAAACTAAATTGCCTATTAGCCAATTATTTAGCGAAAAATACTTACATTCTACCCTGTTAATTTGGACGGCTTTCTTTGCAATCATGTTCAGCTTCTATTTTATCAGCTCATGGACACCAGCCTTATTAAAAGAAGCAGGCATGACGACAGAGCAAAGTGTGAGCGTCGGAATGATGATCTCATTAGGGGGCACTTGTGGCGCCTTAATCTATGGCTTACTGGCTAGCCGTTGGACAGCACGAGGCGTGTTAATTTTATTCACCGTCTTATCTTCTGCAGCAATCATTACCTTTATCTTATCCTCGTCCGTTTTATGGATTGCGATGGTATTCGGTATTTTAGTTGGTGCACTCATGAATGGCTGTATCAGCGGTCTTTATACCTTAAACCCACTTACTTATGATGCCGATATTCGTAGCACCGGTGTGGGCTGGTCGATTGGTATCGGTCGTATTGGTGCAATTCTTGCTCCAACGATTGCGGGTCAATTATTAGATATGGGCTGGGACAAACAGAGTTTATATGTTGGCGTTGGCTTTGTGATGTTGATCTCAACAGTCGCACTCTTTTTCTTAAAAAGCCGCTCCGAAATTAAAGCATAATCTTAAAAAATATAACAAAAGGCGTGATAAACACGCCTTTTTTATTAACTTAATAAAGTGCTCATCCATAGCCTTCAGATCAGAAAGATTTTCAGGTTATTTTATGTAACATTTTCTTCTAAAAATCCTTTGTTATCCATCTTGAATTTCAACGCATTATGGTGTTAAATCAGCACACATTATAAGGTTATAAAAATATAAAAATAAGTTGTAGGAATTTATGTGCCAATTACTCGGAATGAACTGTAATACACCGACGGATATTGTCTTTTCTTTTGAAGGTTTCCGTCGTCGTGCCGGTCTTACCGACTGCCATTCAGATGGCTTCGGTATCGCTTTTTTTGAAGGTCGTGGTGTGCGTATTTTTCGCGATAACCACGCTGCCTCACAATCCCCTATTGCGGATTGTGTAAAACAATACAAAATTAAATCGCTCAATGTGATTGCTCACATTCGTAAAGCAACACAAGGTGGTGTCACCATTGAAAACACCCACCCCTTTATTCGTGAAATTTGGGGACAAAACTGGGTGTTTGCTCACAACGGTAATTTAAAAGAATTACCGGATATGTCTGAGAGTTTCTGTCAGCCGATTGGCTCAACTGATTCAGAAGCGGCCTTTTGTTATATGGCGGAATATTTGAAAAATCGTTTCCGTCGTAAACCATCTGAAATGGAAATTTTTGAAGCTATTCAAGACATTACCAAAGAGCTTTCACAAAAAGGCACCTTCAACTTTATTCTTTCGAATGGAGAATGGATGATTGCCCACTGCTCAACCAATTTGCATTACTTAACACGTAAAGCCCCTTTTGGTAAAGCACACCGCATTGATGATGATGGCGTCATTGATTTTAATGATTACGCAAAAGATGGCGACAAAGTCACCATCATTACGACGTTCCCTCTCACCAAAGATGAACCTTGGGTTAAAATGGAACATGGTGGTTTCGTATTCTTCAAAGAAGGAGACAAAATTGCTGAGGTCGTCGGTGTGGCTAAAGAAATGGAAGATGATGGTACATTAGGCAATCGCGTTGCAGCCTAATAACAAATCACAATAAAAAGTGCGGTCAAAAACATCAGAGATTTTTAACCGCACTTTCTTTATCTGCAATTAACGCATTGTGACAAATTCTTCAGAACCTGTTGGGTGAATCGCGACTGTATTATCAAAGTCTGCTTTAGTTGCCCCCATTTTGATTGCCACAGCAAAACCTTGAATCATTTCATCTACACCGAAACCAATGCCGTGTAAGCCCACGATTTTCTCTTCTTTGCCGACACATACTAATTTCATTCGGCAAGGTTGACGATGTTCAGTGACAGCGGTGTACATTGCGGTGAAAGAGGATTTATACACTTTCACATTTTCTTCGCCATATTGCTCAATCGCTTGCGGTTCAGTTAAACCGACTGTACCGATTGGCGGATGGCTGAATACAACGGTTGGCACAAGATTGTAATCTAAATGCTCATTTGGTTTGTTATTGAATAAACGCTCAGACAAACGACGACCGGCCGCCACGGCAACTGGTGTTAATTCAATACCACCTTCGATAATATCACCTACCGCATAAATGCCAGGTACGTTTGTATTTTGATATTTATCGACAATAATTTGTCCGCGTGAATTGGTTTTCACACCGGTGACTTCAAGATTAATCACATCCGTTGCAGGTTCACGACCAATCGCCCAAATTAACGTATCCACTGTAGTTTCTCGGCCATCTTGTAATTTCAAGGTAAGCGAACCATCCGCATTTTTAACCACTTCCTCTGGTAATGCTTTGGTATGTAATTGGATACCATCTTGTGCTAACACTTCAAGTAAAGTTTCCACAATCAATGGATCTTGATTACGCAATGGAGCATGTTGGCGCACAAATAAATGCGTTTCGCTGCCTAAGCTATTTAAAACACCCGCTAATTCAACTGCAATATAACCTGCGCCTACTACTGCGACACGTTTTGGCAATTCATTTAAAGCAAATACACCATTTGAATCAATTCCGTATTCTGCACCTTTTACTGCAGGAATACTTGGGCGGCCACCCGTCGCAATTAAGATATGATCGGCGGTCACTAATTCTGTTGAACCATCTGCATAGCTCACTTCAATCGTTTTCGCATCTTTAAAACGCGCAAAACCATTTAGAACATCCACGTTATTTTTCGCTAATACATTATTGTAAGACGTATGAATACGACCGATGTAAGCTTGACGGCTCTCGACTAATTTCGCGTAATCAAACTTTTTCACTTCTACATCAAAACCATAAGCAGGTGCATAGTTATTAATGGCTTCTGCAACTTGTGCGCCATAGAACATCACTTTTTTCGGTACACAACCTACGTTTACGCAAGTACCACCGAGATGTTTTGCTTCAATAATTGCACATTTTTTGCCATAGCTTGCCGCACGGTTAATTGAAGCAATCCCACCTGAACCGCCACCGATCGCAATATAATCATAATGTTTAGTCATTGTAATGATCCTTTTTTACTTACTAGAATTTTCTCCTATTTTGCCTAAAACTAAAGAAGAAAGCTATAAATTGATTTAATTGGGATTGTCTATATGAAAAGAAAGATCGCTCATTTTCAGCATAAATATCAACATAAAAAGTAGATTTTCGTTATAATGCCAACTTGCCTCTAGCAAAAAAACAAGCATAAATCATCTTAAAAACTAAGATGCTTACCAAAGGAAAAACCGATATGGCAATCTGGAAAAAAGCATTCACACTTAAGCAGCTCAATGAAATGGGAAAACATTGTGCCGTTGACCATCTGGGGATTGAGATTTCGGCTTATGGAGAAAACTGGATTGAAGCAAAAATGCCCGTTGATCATCGCACTACTCAGCCTTTTGGCTTATTACATGGTGGTGTGTCTGTTGCTTTGGCTGAAACTATTGGTTCATTAGCGGGATTTCTCTGTATAGAAGAAGGTCAAGCTGCCTTAGGATTAGATATCAACGCCAATCACCTTCGCCCAGTAAAACAAGGCGTTGTGATCGCTAAGGCAATGCCTATCAGTTTAAGTAAAAATATCCATGTCTGGCAAATTGACATTCGTGATGAACAAGATAAACTCTGCTGCGTTTCTCGATTAACGCTTTCTATCAAATATTTATGACTATAACTCAAAAAATTGGCATCATTTTAGCAAACCTTGGTACGCCTGATGCCCCGCAACCCGCTGCGATCTCCCGTTATCTGGCCGATTTTTTAATGGATCCCCGTGTGGTCGATTTACCTCGTTGGAAATGGTATCCCCTTTTAAAAGCCATTATTTTACCTATGCGTTCTAAACGCATTGCACAAAATTATCAATCTATTTGGACAGAACAAGGTTCTCCCCTGCTTGCGATTACAAAGCAACAACAAGCCGGTTTACAAGCTTATTTAAATGAAAAAGGCATCAATGCACAGGTCGAAATTGCTATGACTTACGGCAATCCATCGATGCAAAGTGCGGTCAAAAATTTACTTAAAAATGACGTGGAACGCATAATTGTGTTGCCACTTTACCCGCAATATTCCAGCACAACAACCGGTGCATTGATTGATGCGTTCAATCGTGCCATTGCACAAGAACGTAATATTGTGCCTTTTGAGTTTATTCATTCCTATCATCTTAATGAAAACTACATTAATGCCTTAGTGGATTCGATTAAAGTGCGGTTAAAACCGGATGAGTTTTTGCTTTTTTCTTATCATGGCATTCCATTGCGTTATGAGAATATGGGCGATTATTATCGCCAGCACTGTAAACAAACCACGATTGCAATTGTGGATAAACTTGGCTTAATAGAAAACCAATGGAATATGACATTCCAATCACGCTTTGGGCGTGAAGAATGGTTACAACCTTATACCGATCACTTTTTAGAAGAAGCGGCTTCTCAAGGCATTCAGAAAATAGCTGTGATCTGCCCGGGCTTTTCGGTGGATTGCTTAGAAACCTTAGAAGAAATAGAGGTTGAAAATAAAGAGAAATTCTTGACACATGGCGGCGTTTCTTATCACTACATCCCTGCATTAAATGCAGAAAAAGCCCATATTGAAATGATGGGAGAATTGATTTTGGATAAGTTGCAGTAGTAAATCTCCTTTAATTAAATCTCCCCCTAGCCCCCTCTTTACAAAAGAGGGGGTATTTTATTGGCAAATAAATGCTCTATGTTCTATGCTCTTAGTCCTCTCAAATACTCCCATAAAATATTAAAAGTAACTCATAAAAAAGCCCCTCTTTTGTAAAGAGGGGTTGGGGAGATTTAAAAAGATAAACAAAAAGGCGAACCTTTCGATTCGCCTTTTAAGATTTCTTTCTAATCAAAGATTAGAAGTATACACGCATACCTACACCGATAGCTCTGTCTTTAGTTTTACCATCGTAAGCATAACCACCATTTGCATTTTCAGCATAATTTTTAGTTGTTACGTATTTACCTTCTAAGAACACTACGACTTGTTTATGAAGTTTGTAGTCTGCACCAAGTAAGAAACCGTGAGTTTTATCTTTGGTAGTTTCACCTTTTACGCGTTCATATAGGTAGTTACCATATACTTGAGATGCTGGAGTTACTTGATATGCAAAGCCTGGAGATACGTAGAATTTATTGGTTTTTGCATCATTTTCTTTTTCATGAGCATAACCAAAGTCACCAGTTAATGTGAAGTCGCCAAATTTATAACCTAATGATGCTAAAAAACCATCTAAACGGTGTTTATATGACGCATCAGTTTCAAAGCTAGTGTGGCCATAAGCGAAACGTGCATCTAAATCACCCACTGTATATAATGCACCTACAGCATAAGCATTTTTAATACCTGGTTTTAGCAGTTTGCCTTTTTCATTATTTCTTTGACCAAAGTTATAGTTTGCACTTAATTGCAAACCTTCAATACCTTTATAGTCATAACGAACTACACCAGTACCCGCAGTAGGAATATATTTACCTTTTGGAATGAAACCATATTCATAGTCAACCGCTTGG
The DNA here is from genome assembly GCF_003253005.1 of Haemophilus parainfluenzae. Taxonomy (GTDB): domain Bacteria; phylum Pseudomonadota; class Gammaproteobacteria; order Enterobacterales; family Pasteurellaceae; genus Haemophilus_D; species Haemophilus_D parainfluenzae_M. The sequence continues at coordinate 391,971 of NZ_QEPZ01000001.1, forward strand.
CTTAAATCATCTGCAATAGTTAACTGACGACCAAATGTGATATCACCAGTTGCTTTACTACCTAAACCTACATAAGCACGTTTAGCGTAAAGTCTACCAAACTCATCACGAGAATCAGTATCATCAAAACGGAATTCTAAACGACCTAATGCATAGAAATCGTTATCTAAATTATGTTTTACAGTGATGCCGAAACGTGAACCTGCATTACGTAAAGCTGAGTTAGCTGTTTTAGTTGACTTACCAGCGGCATCGTATTTTTTGCTATCCGCTTTTTCCATGATTAAACGAAGAGAACCGTTTAACTCAACTTTAGTACCTTCGTTGTCGTAAACTACTGCTGCGTTTGCTGCTGAAGCGGCAAATGCAGAAACGATTAATGCTGCTAGTGTCTTTTTCATAATTGTTATTCCTTTTGGTTGTTACCGATGATTTTTGATTGAAGCAATTTTTCATAAAAGTTCAATCTCCGAAATAGACGTCGCAAATATTACAAAATAAACCTATAGTGTCAATGGAGGATCCCGACCAATGTTCTAAAATCCGATCAAGATCACATTTTTTGAACAAAAAAGGATATTTTTTGAGCAAACTAAGCGCATTCCACCGAAAATGAAATCACCTCTTTAATGCTTTTAGCGCCTAATGCAATCATAATTAAACGATCAACACCTAAAGCAACGCCTGACGTATTCGGAATGCCCGCTTGTAATGCAGCAAGAAAACGATGATCAATTTCACGTTGTGGCAAACCAGCTCTTGCACGTAGGCGATTATCTTGCTCAAAACGATGTTGTTGTTCACGAGCATCTGTAAGCTCATGAAAACCGTTGGCTAGCTCTAATCCTTTATAATAGAACTCAAAGCGTTCTGCTACTCGGCTATCTTCAGGACTAAGCTGCGCAAGTGCCGCTTGGGAAGAAGGGAAATGATAAACGGCGACTGGCGTCTCTTGACCAATTTTAGGTTCTACCACTTCACTGAATAGAAATTGTAATAAAGTATCACGATCCTCATCTTCATCTGCCATAAAGTTGTATTTACGTGCAACTTCCACCAATTCTTGACGAGTCGCTGATAATGGATCTAATCCTACATATTCTTGGAAGACAAATTGATAACTTAAAGTTTCTGCGGGTTTACAATCGAGAATCTGTTGTAGTAAATCATCGACTTCATTCATCAGACGGTACATATCAAAGTGCGGTCGATACCATTCGAGCATAGTAAATTCCGGATTATGGCGATTGCCCGCTTCTTCATTACGGAATACTTTACCAATTTGAAAGATCGGTCCACTGCCTGCCGCCAGTAAACGCTTCATGTGATATTCCGGACTTGTGGAAAGCCAGAGCATTTTCGACAGTTCATCAAAAGGGGCAACAAATTCTGTATTAAAGGTGGAAAGATGAAGATCCGTCACGCCAAATTCACTTAAAACTGGAGTTTCTACTTCTAGTAATCCACGTTCAGTAAAGAACTGGCGAATATCAGCAATAATTTTGGCTCTCGCCAATAAGTTTTTAATTGATGCGGAAGGTTGCCATTCTATTTTTTTATCGCTAAGTGCGGTCATTTTTTTCTCCGTTTTCACCTTTAAAATGAATTAGACTATTGTAAACAAGAGTAATTTTTAACTCAATAATCCGACTAAATCATTCTTAAACGAAAACGGTTATCATCTAAAAATATATAAAAAAGTAACTTTTTTGAGTTAGATCACACTTTTGATATTTTATCCGTTTATTCGGGAAAAAAGGTTACTAATTTGTGAACAAAAGTGGCAGAATGACAACATATCCCCTATTTATTTAGGGCATTTTATTTTTTTACTTTCTATTGATTGGAGGATATCGTGCAAACGGTTAATGTCGATATTGCTATTGTTGGCGCTGGTGGTGGCGGTTTACGTGCCGCAATTGCAGCAGCAGAAGCAAACCCTAACTTAAAGATCGCATTAGTTTCTAAGGTTTATCCTATGCGTAGCCATACGGTTGCAGCAGAAGGTGGTGCGGCCGCAGTAATTAAAGAGGAAGATTCCTACGATAAACACTTCCACGATACCGTTGCCGGTGGTGACTGGTTATGTGAACAAGATGTGGTGGAATATTTCGTTGAACATTCTCCAGTGGAAATGACTCAACTTGAACGTTGGGGCTGCCCTTGGAGCCGTAAAGCCGATGGTGATGTAAACGTGCGTCGTTTCGGTGGGATGAAAATCGAACGTACTTGGTTCGCAGCAGATAAAACCGGTTTCCACTTATTACATACTCTTTTCCAAACATCCATTCAATATCCACAAATTCAACGCTTTGACGAGCACTTCGTTTTAGACATCTTAGTTGATGATGGTCACGCTCGTGGTATGGTTGCGATGAATATGATGGAAGGTACACTTGTTCAAATCAACGCAAATGCGGTTGTGATTGCAACAGGCGGTGGCTGTCGTGCATTTAAATTTAACACCAACGGCGGTATCGTAACAGGTGATGGCTTATCAATGGCATATCGTCACGGTGTTCCACTTCGTGATATGGAATTCGTCCAATACCATCCAACCGGCTTACCGAACACCGGTATCTTAATGACTGAAGGTTGTCGTGGTGAAGGCGGTATCTTAGTGAATAAAAACGGCTATCGTTATTTACAAGATTATGGTCTAGGTCCTGAAACCCCAATCGGTAAGCCTGAAAACAAATATATGGAACTTGGTCCACGTGATAAAGTTTCACAGGCGTTCTGGCAAGAATGGAAAAAAGGTAACACCTTAAAAACGGCAAAAGGTGTTGATGTGGTTCACCTTGACTTACGTCACTTAGGTGAAAAATATTTACATGAGCGTCTTCCATTCATTTGTGAATTAGCCAGTGCTTATGAAGGTGTAAACCCAGTTAATGAACCAATCCCAGTTCGCCCGGTTGTTCACTACACCATGGGTGGTATTGAAGTGGATTACAACAGCGAAACTCGCATTAAAGGTTTATTTGCTGTGGGTGAATGTGCATCTTCTGGTTTACATGGTGCAAACCGTTTAGGTTCTAACTCGCTTGCGGAATTAGTGGTTTTAGGCCGTGTTGCAGGTGAATATGCCGCACAACGTGCAGCAGAAGCTCAATCTACAAATCGTGCTGCAGTTGATGCACAAGCGCAAGATGTTGTCGCTCGCCTTAAAGCGCTTTATGACCAAGAAGGTAATGAATCTTGGTCTGAAATTCGTGATGAAATGGGTACCGTAATGGAAGAAGGTTGTGGTATCTACCGTGACCAAGAAAGCATGCAAAAAGCAGTAGATAAAATTGCTGAGCTTAAAGAACGTTATAAACGTATTCGTGTTGCAGACCGTTCAAGCGTATTCAATACCGATGTGCTTTACACTGTAGAATTAGGTTACATCCTTGATGTGGCACAATCTATTGCCAACTCTGCAATTGAACGTAAAGAGTCTCGTGGTGCACACCAACGCTTAGACTATACTGAACGTGATGATGTGAATTATTTAAAACACACCCTTGCTTACTACAATGGCGATGATGCACCGCGTATTGAATACAGCCCGGTGAAAATCACTAAATCTCAACCAGCAAAACGTGTTTATGGTGCTGAAGCAGAAGCGGCAGAAGCGGCTGCGAAAGCTAAGGAGCAAGCAAATGGCTAATTCACCAGTAATGACTGTAGAAGTATTACGCTACAACCCAGAAAATGATCAAGAGCCACATTTAAGCTCTTATCAAGTACCTTATGATAACCAAACTTCTCTTTTAGATGCGTTAGGTTACATTAAAGATAAACTTGAACCGTCTCTTTCTTATCGCTGGTCTTGCCGTATGGCGATCTGCGGTTCTTGTGGGATGATGGTGAATAACAAACCTAAATTGGCTTGTAAGACATTCTTACGTGATTACAGCGGCCATATGCGTATTGAACCATTAGCAAACTTCCCTATTGAACGCGACTTAGTGGTTGATTTAAGCCACTTTATAGAAAGTTTAGAGGCAATTAAACCTTATATTATTGGTAACGAAGCACCAGCATTAGATGGTAAACCACATCCATCAAAAGAATTGCAAGTAAGCCGTACTAAACAAACGCCGGCACAACTTGAAAAATATCGTCAATTCTCAATGTGTATCAACTGTGGTTTATGCTATGCGGCTTGTCCACAATTTGGTTTAAACCCTGAATTCTTAGGCCCTGCAGCGATTACAATGGCACACCGTTACAACCTTGATAACCGTGATCATGGTAAGGCACAACGTATGCCATTATTAAATGGTAAAAACGGTGTTTGGAGCTGTACTTTCGTTGGTTATTGTTCTGAAGTGTGTCCAAAACACGTGGATCCAGCTTCAGCAATCAACCAAGGCAAAGTGGAAAGTGCCAAAGATTATGTTATCTCAATGCTAAAACCAAAAGGCTAAGGGGAAGAATATGTCAGTAACAGTAAGTAAACGCAAAAAATATGTTCGCCCAATGACGGCTACTTGGTGGAAAAAATTGGATTTCTACAAAGCATATATGGTGCGCGAAGCAACCTCTATCTTTGCTGTATGGTTCTGCATTGTATTGCTTTATGGTGTACTTTGCCTTGCAAGCAATCCTGAACCTGGCTTAGGTATTGTTGATTTCATTGGCTTCTTAAGAAATCCAATTGTGGTGTTCTTAAATATCATCACATTAATTGCGACCTTATATCACACTGCAACTTATTTCGTGATGACCCCAAAAGTGATGAACATCATTGTTAAAAATGAGCGTTTACCACATCACGTGTTAAGAAATGCACTTTGGGCAGTTACAGCTGTGATTAGTGTTATCGCATTAATTTTAGTTTATATGTAGGGAGAGAAAAAATGGTCGAACAAAATCCAAAACGCTCTGGTGAACCACCAGTATGGTTGATGTTTGGTGCTGGCGGGACTGTCAGTGCGATTTTCTTCCCTGTGGTAATCTTAATCCTTGGTTTATTGTTACCATTCGGATTAATTGATCCACATAACTTAATTACATTCGCTTATTCATGGATCGGAAAATTAGTTATCTTAGTTTTAACCATTTTCCCAATGTGGTGTGGTTTACATCGTATCCATCATGCGATGCACGATCTTAAAATTCACGTGCCCACAGGCGGATTTATCTTCTACGGCCTCGCAACCATTTACACTGTTTGGGTGTTATTTGCCGTATTAGGTTTGTAATTTAAAAATACTAAATTGATAGGTAAAAGTGCGGTCAAAAAATGACCGCACTTTTTTATTCTCAAAGAATCACTAAAATATTTTCTTAATCCAGAAAAACAAAAAAACCCGACATAACGTCGGGTTTTCTTTTATCAAAAACTTTGATAATTATTCTGCAACAACGATAACATCTAATGTTGCAAATACTTCGCCGTGAAGTTGGAAACGAACATCGTGGTCACCAAGAGTACGGATTGGACCGTTTGGTAAACGAACTTCACTTTTCGCAATTTCAACGCCTGCTGCAGTTACTGCTTCTGCTACATCACGAGTAGTGATTGCGCCGAATAAACGACCTTCATCACCTGCTTTAGATGCGATAGTTACAGAACCTAATGCAGTCACTTGTGCTGCGCGAGCTTGAGCTGCTGCAAGATTTGCTGCTGCCGCTGCTTCTAACTCTGCACGACGTGCTTCAAAGTGTTCAATGTTAGCTTTAGTTGCCATAACTGCTTTACCTTGTGGGATTAAGAAGTTACGAGCGAAACCAGATTTAACATTAACTTGATCACCTACGTTACCTAGGTGAACGATTTTATCTAAAAGAATTACTTGCATTTCCTAACTCCTTCTTAATTGTGATGAGAATCAGAGTAAGGTAATAACGCTAAATAACGAGCGCGTTTGATTGCGCGTGCTAATTGGCGTTGGTACTTCGCACGAGTACCGGTAATGCGGCTTGGTACAATTTTGCCGCTTTCAGAAATGTAGTTCTTTAATGTAGCGATATCTTTGTAATCGATTTCAACAACATTTTCCGCTGTGAAACGGCAGAACTTACGACGACGGAAATAACGTGCCATTTGGCTGTCTCCTAATCTATAAATTCGATTTGCTCGGCATGTAATACTAACTGCGTTAAACCATTTGAGGTTTTATGTGAAGTAATAAACCCTACCACAAGAAGTTTACTGCCGACCGTAATGCTTTGAGTTTTTTCTATTAACTGATTGCCACTGACTTGAACTGGCATCTTTAACCACGCTTGGCGTGATAAACCACTTTCGACTTGTTCGGAACGATGTTCTAGCCAAAATTGGCAATGCGCAATCCCGTTAGGGCTTTTGCTTCGCTTGGGTAATTGACACACAGTGCCGATTAACGAGAAGCGATTATCAAGTTTTGAATTACTCTTCAGCATCCTCAAAATCGTTGTTTTCAACTTCAGCTAAAGGTTTACGTTCTTCTTTAGCCGCTTTCATTGGGGACGCTTCGGTTACGGCGTGCTTAGTATGGATAACAAGACTGCGTAATACAGCATCGTTATAACGGAAAGTCGTTTCTAGCTCGTCGATGACTTGTTGAGGCGCTTCTACATTCATAAGCACATAGTGTGCTTTGTGTAATTTGTTAATTGGGTACGCTAATTGACGACGACCCCAATCTTCTAGGCGATGAACTTGACCACCAGCTTCTTTAACAGAACCTGTGTAACGTTCGATCATACCTGGTACTTGCTCGCTTTGGTCCGGATGAACCATAAACACGATTTCGTAGTGACGCATTACTGCTCCTTACGGGTTAATCAGCCTTTGACGTAGATTAGCCACCAATCTGCAAAGGCAAGGAACGAAAAAATGAACGTGGCTAAGGGCGCTGATTATACAGATTTTTTTCTAGACTTCAAATAATTTGTATGCTTTTCAAACAAAAAAAGCCGATATCAACATATCGGCTTTTCTTTTTCATTTCCATATTAACGGCTACGGAAAATGATACGCCCCTTGCTCAAGTCATAAGGTGTCATTTCTACGGTTACTTTATCGCCCGTTAAGATACGAATATAGTTTTTACGCATTTTGCCAGAAATATGGGCAGTCACTACATGACCATTTTCTAACTCAACGCGGAACATGGTATTTGGTAAGGTTTCCAAAATTGTGCCTTGCATTTCAATGCAATCTTCTTTTGCCATTTTATCCTCTAAAATTATGATTTTTTTGACCGCACTTTTTGCGGTTATAAATGAAAAACGGGCGGATTATAGCCGTTTTTAATGTTAGACGAAAGATTAAAATGGTATTTTATTGAAATGCACATTATTTTTTTAATAATTCGATTATAATGTTCCACTAACAGTCGATTAGATAAAGAATTTAATTTAGCATACGAGGCCAAGATGTAGCCTTATACGGTATCACCTTTCCCAAGATTGCACCCTATCTAAAAAGCTAAAGTAAACTTTACTATGATGTTCGTTAATCTGTATGTAAAACAATAACTTCAACCCAAGGGTTATTTATGGCTATACCTAAAATAATTGTAATTAGCTTAAAAAACTCAACAAGAAGAGAAAACATTGCTAAACGTCTTTCAGGATTAGGATTAGACTTTATTTTTTTTGATGCAACTGATGGAAAAACACTGCCAACTTCAGTTTTAGAATCTGTTGATTATGATTTCTATCCAAAACACTATTTATCACCGAAACCATTAACACTTGGCGAAATTGGTTGCGCCATAAGCCACATTAAGGTTTATGAGCATATTGTAGAAAACAATATTGAAAGTGCCATTATTCTTGAAGACGATGCTATAGTTTCACATTATTTTGAGGAAATTGTTCAGGATGCGTTAAATAAAGTTGGAAAAAAGTATGATTTGATCTTTTTAGATCATGGAAAAGCCAAATCACATCTTTGTAAGAAAAAACTTTATGAAGGCTATCGACTTGTACATTATAAGTCTCCTTCGAAAAATTCTAAGCGGTTTATTACCTGTACTGCCGCATATTTAATTACACATTTTGGGGCTTCAAAATTGCTTAACTATGCTTATCCTGTACGAATGCCTTCAGACTACTTAACAGGACTTATTCAAAAAAACAAAATGAATGCCTATGGAATCGAACCACCTTGTGTATTCAGAGGGTTGAGTATTGATTCTGAAATAAATCAAGTAGAAGAGAGATATGAATAAGTTAAAAGCCCTAAGGTTAAAAATAGGGAAATGGATACTCGATAAATCATCGAGAGTAAATAATCCCCAAAGTTTAGAACATCCTAAGAGTTTATTATTTTTGCGACAAGATGGGAAAATTGGCGACTATATCGTGAGTTCTTTTGTTTTTCGGGAAATAAAGAAATTTAACCCTTTGATAAAAATTGGTGTCATCTGCACGAAACAGAACGCTTATCTGTTTCAAAGAAACCATAACATTGATGAGATTTATCTTGTAAAGAAAAGAAACATTCTCGACTACATCAAGACGGCACTGTTCATTAGAAAAGAAAGATATGATGTTGTCATAGATCCAACTCTTGTACTTAGAAACCGAGACTTGTTGTTATTGAGAATACTCAATGCCCGTAATTATATCGGCTATAGAAAAGCAGATTATAATATTTTTAATATAAATATTACTAAAGACGGCCATTTTTCAGAAATTTACAAAGGAGCTTTAGCTCTGTCAAATATTAGTCTAAGTGATGATCGCTATGACGTTCCGCAAGATGACTTAATTAAAAAAGAAATTCTTCAGTTTATTACGGACAACAAGTTAAATAACTTTATTGCCATTAACTTCTATGGAAATGGCAAAAATAGAAAGTTTGATGAGACTCACATTGTAGATTATTTAACATATATTAGAGACTCTCATAAACATCAATTAGTATTACTTTCAACGCCTGATACTTATGAGCATTTAAGTAGAATCGCTACTCAATTTAATGATATATTTGTTTATCCAAATCCTCACACAACGATCTATCATACAATTGAATTGATTAGAAACTGTGCTCTACTTATTTCGGTTGATACATCAACGGTTCATATCGCTTCGGGGTTAAATAAACCTATGATTTGTTTTTACTCGCAAGACAAAGAAAATTTTACGCACTGGCATCCCAATTCTAAGAATGTATGCCATATTATTCATTACTACGATAATGTTAATGAGATCTCCCCGAGAGAAATAAAACCAGAATGGCTAGATATTTAAAAATGCCTGCCACAAACTTTATCATTTATTAGATTATTTTTATGAATTCAAAAAAACACTTAGGTCATACCGCCCGTAAACGCTTCGGACAAAACTTTTTACATGATGCTTCTGTGATTCAAGGTATCGTGGCGGCGATTTACCCACAACCTAATCAATTCTTAGTGGAAATTGGTCCGGGACTTGGCGCATTAACAGAGCCAGTTGGTGAACTTGTCGATCATCTAACAGTGGTAGAGCTTGACCGAGACCTTGCAGAACGTTTACGTCACCATCCATTTTTACATCAAAAACTCACCGTTATTGAAACGGATGCGATGCAATTTGATTTTGGTGAGCTTTATACAAAAGAAAATTTGGCAGAAAAAGGTCAGAAATTACGTGTGTTTGGTAACTTGCCATACAACATTTCTACGCCATTAATGTTCCACTTATTTAAGTATCATGATGTGATTCAAGATATGCACTTTATGCTACAAAAAGAAGTGGTAAAACGCTTATGCGCAGGGCCAAATAGTAAAGCTTACGGTCGCTTAACTGTTATGGCGCAATATTTCTGCCAAGTGATGCCTGTACTTGAAGTGCCACCTTCTGCATTTAAACCTGCCCCGAAAGTGGATTCAGCTGTTGTGCGTTTAATTCCGCATAAGGAATTGCCGCACCCTGTAAAAGATTTATATTGGTTGAACCGTGTTTGCTCCCAAGCGTTCAATCAACGCCGTAAAACGCTGCGTAATGCACTCTCAACATTATTTTCACCTGAAAATCTGACCGCACTTGGTATTGATTTAAATGTACGCGCAGAAAATTTGGCTATCGCAGATTATGCACATTTAGCGAACTGGTTGGCGGATAATCCACCAGCCGATATCAATAAAGATGAAATCTTATATTCAGAAGAGTAAAAAGAGCGGTCAAAAATGGCAACCTATTTCGTCGGTGATTTGCAAGGCTGTTATGATGAATTACAGCTTTTATTAGAACGTGTAGATTTCAATCCTACGCAAGATAAACTTTATCTTGTTGGGGATCTTGTCGCGCGTGGGGATAAATCACTTGAATGTCTTCGTTTTGTAAAATCCATTGGCAATGCAGCACAGACAGTGCTGGGCAATCATGATTTACATTTAATTGCGACCGCACTGGGTATTAAAAAAGTAAAACCGCGTGATCGTGTTGATGCCATTTTTAATGCACCGGATTTTGATGAACTGATTCATTGGTTACGCCATCAGCCATTACTTGTGCATAATAAAGAATTAAACTTCCTGATGGCACATGCTGGTATTTCGCCTGATTGGGATTTGGAAACAGCGAAATCTTGTGCGGCTGAAGTTGAACAGATTTTACAGTACGGCGATTTTCATTATCTCATTGAAAATATGTATTCTGAACAGCCCGATCGTTGGTCGCCAGATTTGCAGGGCTTAGCGCGCCATCGTTACATTATTAATGCTTTCACTCGTATGCGTTTTTGCTATTTGGATCATCGCTTTGATTTTGCCTGCAAATATCCTTTAAAAGATGCGCCAGCCGAGCTCACACCTTGGTTTAATTTAGATAATCCACTTTATAAACAAATTCCCATTGTCTTTGGACATTGGGCAAGTTTAGTTGATGAGCTTACTCCGCTAGGTATCTATGCCCTAGATACTGGTTGTGTGTGGAATAATCGAATGACCCTGTTACGTTGGGAAGACAAACAGTTCTTCACGCAAAGTGCGGTCAAAAATTACAGTGATTTTTAAGGAAATGCTATGCTCTCACTTACGGCTGAATCTTGTGAATTGTTCAATATTCCTTTCTATCAATTTGCCCAAATGAAAAAATTCTGTCCGGAAGATATTCCGGCGATTAAAGGTGATTACAAATTACATTGGGATAACTGGAAAGCGATTATTCAAGAAGTGGCGAAGCAACTTGGCATGCCTTTTGCAAAACCGCATATCGAAAGTTGGACCAATGGCTGGCAGGTTCGAGCACATTTCTTCGCTTATTTTAAATACGAGTTTAATCAAAATTCTGCAGTAATCTTTTCTGTGCTATTAAATCGTCGCCGACTAAGAGTATGTTTAGATTGGCATTGCTATCGTGCTGATCGCTCACAAATTAATGTGCAACAATATAATCAGTGGCTTGATCAATTTGATTTCAAACAATTTGCTGATTTTGATATTTGGCGAGAAGATGAAAGCGAATATGATGATTTTCGCCAAGTGAAGCGCATTTCTGAAAAAGATCTTCTCTTACGCTCAGATGAGGATTTTTGGTGCATAGGGAAAAGCATTGAAAAAGCTGAACTTTATCAAATTGATCCCGTTTCATTTATCACAAAAACCATCCAACAGTTACAACTGCTTTACGATCGCTGCCATCAATAAAGTGCGGTCATTTCCATTAAATTTTTTCGTCTTGTTTATTTGTTATGCTATCATTACACTAGTTTAACATTTTTAACAATTTTGCTTTTAGGAGTACTTTATGAAAAACGTCGTGATCGTTGGCGGTGGTGCTGGCGGCATTGAATTAGCGACATTTTTAGGAGACAAATTAGGTCGCAAAAAACAGGCTAAAGTAACACTTGTGGATCGCAATGCGACCCACTTGTGGAAACCCTTATTACATGAAATTGCCACAGGTGTGATGGATGATGGCAGCGATTCTCTGAGTTATCGTGCACACGGTAAAAACCATCATTTTAGCTTTGAGCAAGGTTCAATCACACGTATTAATCGTGAGCAAAAATATGTTGAACTTGCTCCTGTTTATGGGCAAGAAGGCGATATGCTCGTGGTTGCGCGTCGTATTCCTTATGATTACTTAGTGATTGCGATCGGTAGTAAATCGAACGATTTCAATACAAAAGGCGTGGCTGATAACTGTATTTTCTTAGATAGCTCTGATCAAGCACTTCGCTTCCAACAAAGAATGTTGGAATTATTCCTTAAATTTTCAGAAAACCGTGTATTAGACGATATTGGTGAAGAAGAATTTAAACAAAAATTGGTCGATGAGAGCAAAGTCAATATTGCGATTGTTGGCGGCGGTGCAACTGGTGTGGAATTAACCGCAGAGCTTTATCATGCAACTGAAGACTTATCTTCTTATGGTTACGGCAAAATTGATAATTCTTGCTTGCAAGTCACCTTAGTTGAAGCAGGTCCTCGCTTATTACCGGCTCTACCTGAAAATTTATCTGCAGCGGTATTAGATGAATTGCAAGAAATGGGGGCAAACGTGAAATTAAATACGATGATCACAGAAGCCCAACCAAATACACTTATCACCAAAGATGGCGAAGAAATCAAAGCGGATCTTATTGTGTGGGCGGCAGGTGTTCGCACCTCAACGGTGACACAGCAATTCGATGGATTAGAGCTTAACCGCATCAATCAGTTAGTGGTAAAAGATACCCTTCAAACTACGGTGGATGACAGTATTTTTGCCATTGGTGACTGTGCGGCATTAATGCAACCAAACGGTAAATTAGTCCCGCCAAGAGCGCAAGCGGCACACCAAATGGCAAAAGCTTGTGCAAAAAATATCTTTGCACTTTTTGAGCAAAAAACATTAAAAGCCTTTAAATACAACGACAAAGGAACCTTGGTTTCTCTTTCAAGCTTTACCGCATTGGGTAGCATTTCAAATAAATTTGGGAAAAATCCATTAACTGTTCAAGGTAAATTTGCTCAGTTTGCGTATGTATCTTTATATCGTATGCACCAACATGCTTTGCATGGATGTATTAAGATTGGCTTGATTATTTTAGTGGATAAACTTAACCACTATTTAAAACCAAGATTGAAATTACATTAATACAAAAAGTGCGGTCAAATCAATTTAACCGCACTTTTTTATTTCTTAAACGAGTTGATTGTTATGCTCATAAGCATAAAGTGTATTAAACATCAGCATGGCAACCGTCATTGGCCCTACTCCACCCGGTACTGGCGTAATATAAGCCGCTTTTTGTATTGCCACATCATATTCCACATCGCCCACTAATTTACCATTGATACGGTTAATGCCCACATCAATGACCGTTGCCCCTTCTTTGATCCAATCGCCCGGAATAAAATGAGGCTTGCCGACGGCCACCACTAAAACGTCCGCCTGACGAATATGATGCTCTAAATCTTTGGTAAAACGGTGTGTCACCGTGACAGTAGCGCCTGCCAATAATAATTCAAGCGACATTGGACGACCCACAATATTTGAAGCCCCAACGATCACCGCATGTTTACCGTGTAAATCAATACCGGTGGTTTCTAATAATTTCATCACGCCATAAGGGGTGCAAGCACGTAAAGTTGGGATACGTTGGCATAAACGCCCCACATTATAAGGGTGGAAACCATCTACGTCTTTTTCAGGGCTAATATGCTCAATCACTAACGAACTATTAATCTGCTCCGGCAATGGAAGCTGTACCAAAATGCCATCAATAGTTTCATCTGCATTTAATTGGTCAATCAGTTGTAGTAATTCCGCCTCTGTCGTGGTTTCAGGTAAATCATAGGATTTCGAGACCATTCCAATCTCTTCACAACTTTTACGTTTACTGCCTACATAGACTTGAGAAGCAGGATCTGCACCCACTAAAATTACTGCAAGTCCTGGTGCACGTTTACCTTGAGCACGATAATGTTCAATTTTACTGGCAACATCAGATTTGATTTTTTTTGATAGTTCAGTACCTGAAATAATTTGGGCGGTCATGCGTTTTTCCTCAAGGTGGAATTAAGTAAACGTTTGCTATTTTAACTGACAACGCCTTATTTTACAAAGACAATAAAAGAGCGGTTGAAAAAACTGGAATAATTTTGAGCAGTTGAAAGGATAATCTAAAAAATTAATTGACTGAAAAGAAAAGCTCACTATAATTGTGCTCAATCGTCGGCGAGTAGCGCAGCTTGGTAGCGCAACTGGTTTGGGACCAGTGGGTCGTAGGTTCAAATCCTATCTCGCCGACCACTTCTTTTATATTTCCCTCGAAATTCCATACAAAAGATGTAACCCTTGAAATGCGCCCTTAGCTCAGCTGGATAGAGCAACGCCCTTCTAAGGCGTGGGTCAAAGGTTCGAATCCTTTAGGGCGTGCCATACCTTATATCAATTTATCTATATTACCTTTTCAACAAAAGTAATAACTCAATGCGTATTTTGTACAAAGAAAAATAGCGTAAATTCTAGATCTCAAAACAAATTAGTTTAAAAGATGATTTTAAATTCAGAAAAGAAAATATTTGAATGGCGGTGAGAGGGGGATTCGAACCCCCGATGCACTTTCGCACATACACGCTTTCCAGGCGTGCTCCTTCAACCACTCGGACATCTCACCGTTTTGAAGTGCGTGAAATATAAAGATTTATCTAAGATTAGTCAAGTTTTTTGAGCTAGAACATAAAAAATCCTGTTCCTTTTAGCTAAAATATAAACTTATCTCTTTTCTATTGTCGTATTTTTATGCAAATCAAATTTCTCTTTTCTAAAAATGTGTTTTTGGCCGTAAAACCATTTAGCGCATTGAAAGAATCTTTCCGTGAAGGTTACGGAAAACAAAAATTGATTAAAGATATTATTGCGGGGCTTACAGTGGGAGTCATTGCGATTCCCCTCTCCATGGCCTTAGCGATCGCCAGCGGTGTTCCACCACAACATGGTCTTTATACGGCTATCGTAGCGGGGATTGTGATTGCATTAACTGGTGGATCGCGTTTCAATATTTCAGGACCAACCGCGGCATTTGTCATGATTTTATATCCCGTTACCCAACAATTTGGGCTCAGTGGGTTGCTCATGGCTACGCTGCTCTCGGGGATTATTTTAGTCATTATGGCGTTGTCTCGATTGGGGCGGTTAATTGAGTACATTCCTCTCCCCGTTACACTTGGCTTTACCTGCGGGATTGGCATTACTATCGGTACATTGCAAATCAAAGATTTCTTAGATTTAGATATTGCCCAGATGCCACCTCACTATATTGAAAAAGTACAGACTATTTTAACCGCACTTCCGACAATTAGCTGGGCAGATACCGCTGTTGGTGTTGTCACCTTATTTGTACTCACGCAATGGCACAAACTTCGTTTACCTGTACCAGGTCATTTACCTGCTGTGATTATTGGTACACTCATGGCATTAGCCTTAGGGCAATTTGGTTTCTCAGTTGAAACCATTGGTACGGCGTTCCACTACACCTTAGCGAATGGCACAACAGGAAATGGCATTCCTAATGTCTTGCCTGAATTTGCCTTACCTTGGAATATTCCAAACGCGCAGGGGGAAATCATTAATTGGAATTTTGAACGCATACAGTCTCTCTTACCTGCAGCTTTTTCAATGGCGGTATTAGGTGCGATTGAGTCACTACTTTGCGCGGTCATTTTAGATAACATGACTGACACTAAACATCGCTCCAATAATGAACTACTTGCTCAGGGTTTAGGGAATATTGTGTCGCCATTCTTAGGCGGGATTACTGCAACCGCAGCCATTGCGCGCTCAGCAGCTAATGTGAAATCGGGTGCGGTATCACCAATATCTAGTGTTGTTCATGCGCTCTTAGTCTTATTCTCACTGTTATTCTTGGCGAATGCCCTGTCTTACTTGCCACTTTCTTCTATGGCCGCATTGTTGTTAATGGTAGCTTGGCATATGGCAAACGTGCCTGAAATTATTCGGTTGGCGCGTCGCTCTACACAAAATGAAATGGCAGTGTTGTTCACTTGCCTAATTCTCACGGTGTTATTCGATATGGTGATTGCCATCTCAGTCGGCGTATTATTGGCGAGTCTCTTATTTATCCGCACCATTGCAGAAATGACAAAAGCCATTGAGCAACCTGCACCAGAAGATCTGAATGATGTGTTAGCTTATCGTATTAGTGGTCCATTGTTCTTTGCGGCGGCAGATAAACTTTTTGCGGATTTACACGATAAAACCGTACATACGGATTACGAGATTAAACATATCGTATTACAATGCGATGCCGTGACTGTGCTCGATACGGGGGGCATTCATGCACTCACTCACTTTGTACAACATATGTTGCCACATCAACAAATCTACTTGTGCAATATGCAATTCCAACCCCTTAGAATGTTAGTGAAATCTAACTCTGTGCCTGAATTGCAGAAAATTAATTATGGTACGGATTTACAAGATGTCTTTAATAAAATTCGTGAGTTTGAACAAGCAAATCCATAAAACATTAAAAAGCGTGCTAAAATAGGCACGCTTTTTTATCAATAAAAATAAAGGAATTCAGAATGCGTCCAAATAATCGTGAAAATCATCAATCTCGTCCAATTAAAATCACCCGTAATTATACTAAACATGCTGAAGGCTCAGTATTAGTTGAATTTGGTGATACCAAAGTATTATGTACGGCGAGTGTTGATGAAAGCGTACCGCGTTTCTTAAAAGGACAAAATCAAGGTTGGGTGACGGCAGAATATGGCATGTTGCCACGCTCTACACACAGCCGTATGCAACGTGAGGCTGCAAAAGGCAAACAAGGTGGACGTACTATGGAAATTCAACGCTTAGTCGCACGTTCATTACGTGCAATGGTTGACTTAGAAGCCCTTGGCGAACGTTCTATTACCTTAGACTGCGATGTGATTCAAGCGGATGGCGGTACAAGAACTGCTTCAATCACTGGTGCAGCAGTGGCTTTATGTGATGCTATCAATGGTTTAATCGCTAACGGCACATTAAAAACCAATCCAATCAAAGGTCTGGTTGCGGCAATTTCAGTCGGAATTGTTGAAGGTGAAGCCGTGTGTGATTTGGAATATGTAGAAGATTCAGCCGCTGAAACAGACATGAACGTTGTGATGATGGAAGATGGTCGCATGATCGAAGTGCAAGGTACTGCAGAAGGTGAACCATTCAGCCACGAAGAATTACTCACCTTATTAGGCTTAGCAAAACAAGGCTGCGAACAAATCTTCGCTGCACAACGTGAAGCATTAGGTTTATAGGAACAAAAAATGGAAAGCTACAAAATCGAATTTATTAAATTCGCGTTGAGTCGCCAAGTGCTCAAATTTGGTGAATTTACCCTAAAATCAGGTCGAAAAAGCCCTTATTTTTTCAATGCAGGATTGTTTAGTACTGGCGCAGATCTTGCTCGCTTAGGTGAATACTATGCGAAGGCTATTCAATCAAGTGCGGTCGATTTTGATGTCATTTTTGGACCTGCCTATAAAGGCATTCCGATTGCGACGAGCGTTTCCATTGCACTATTCAATCAATTTAATCGTGATACACCTGTTTGCTTTAATCGCAAAGAAGCCAAAGATCACGGTGAAGGTGGTAATTTGATCGGTAGTTCATTAACCGGCAATGTGTTATTAGTTGATGATGTCATCACTGCCGGCACCGCTATTCGTGAATCCATGGCGCTTCTTGAGGCCAATAACGCCAAATTAGCCGCTGTATTTATTGCATTAAATCGCAAAGAAAAAGGCAAAGGGGAACTTTCTGCTATTCAAGAAGTGGAACGCGACTATCAGTGCAAAGTGCTTTCCATTATTGATTTTAATGATTTAATGCAATTCATTGAAAACGAAGCCGATTATCAGCAATATTTGCCAGCAATGCGTGCTTATCGTGAAAGTTATGGTGTGTAATTCATCACTTGAAAAATAAGAATAAAGCCATATTAATGTAAGGGCAGACATTTGCGTCTGCCCATTATTGTCAAAAGACCTTTTTGACCGCACTTTAGGGGAAGAGAATGTATTTTTTTGGAAAGATTATCGGCGTTTTTCTCGGTTTTAAATGGGGTGGTTTTTTCGGTGCCATCGCAGGACTCATTTTAGGCTCAATCGCAGATAAAAAACTCTATGAGCTTGGTTCGGTTAACTCTAGCTTTTTTAAGAAAAAAACGACCCGACAAGCACTCTTTATGCAAACCACTTTTGCGGTACTTGGACATTTAAGTAAATCCAAAGGTCGAGTGACAGAAGAAGATATTCAACTGGCGAATCAGTTGATGAACCAGATGCAATTAGATGAGAGTCATCGCAAACTTGCTCAAGAGGCATTTAGTCGAGGTAAAGCAACAGATTTTCCACTACGTCAGGTGATTCGCGAATTCCGCATTGGATGTGGACAACGTGCTGATTTACTGAGAATGTTCTTGCACGTACAAGTGCAAGCCGCATTTGCTGATTCTCAATTACATGACTCAGAAAAAGAAGTCCTTTATGTGGTGGCTGAAGAACTTGGTCTTTCCCGTATGCAGTTTGAGCAAATGCTGGCAATGGAAATTGCAGCTCGTCAATTTACTCAAGGTGGATTCTATCGCCAATACCAACAAGGCGGTTATCAACAGCAAGGTGGCTATCAATACCAACAAGGTAGTTACCAACAATCTTCTGGCCCAACATTAAGTGATGCTTATAAAGTATTGGGCGTGAGTGAAAGTGATGATCGTAATGCTGTAAAACGTGCATATCGTCGTTTAATGAATGAACATCACCCAGATAAATTAGTCGCTAAAGGCTTACCGCCAGAAATGATGGAAATGGCCAAAGAAAAAGCGCAACAAATCCAAGCCGCTTACGATTTAATTTGTAAAGTGAAAGGCTGGAAATAGTGCGTGTTATCCTCGCCCCTATGCAAGGGGTGCTCGATCCTTTCGTTCGCCAGCTTTTAACCGAAGTGAATGAATACGATCTCTGCATCACCGAATTTGTCCGCGTGGTGGATCAACTCTTACCTGAAAAGGTCTTTTATCGTCTTTGCCCTGAACTCAAAAATCAGGGCTTTACACCATCTAAAACACCCGTTCGTGTCCAACTTTTAGGTCAACATCCGAACTGTCTTGCTGAAAATGCCCATCGCGCCATTGAGCTTGGATCACATGGCATTGATTTAAATTGTGGCTGCCCATCCAAAACTGTTAACGGGAGTAACGGAGGTGCAGCTCTACTCAAACAACCTGAATTAATTTATCAAGCGACTCTAGCCTTACGAAAAACTGTACCTTGCCATTTACCTGTCAGTGTAAAAGTGAGGTTGGGTTGGGATTGTACTTCACAGGCTTTTGAAATTGCCGATGCCGTACAACAAGGTGGTGCGACTGAAATCACTATTCACGGTAGAACCAAAGCCGATGGCTATCGTGCCGATTGCATCAATTGGGAAAAAATCGGTGAAGTGAGATCTCGCTTGACGATCCCTGTAATTGCTAATGGTGAAATTTGGCGTTGGGAAGATGGTCAAGCATGTTTGAAAGCGACAGGTTGCGAGGATCTGATGGTCGGACGTGGTGCATTAAATATCCCGAACCTAAGCCTTGTACTCAAACAAAATTGTGAAAAAATGCCTTGGACGGATATTCAAAAGATCTTGCAAAAATATGCGGAAATGGAAAACTTCCATGATTCTGGTTTTTATCATGTTGCCCGCATCAAACAATGGCTACGCTATCTCAATAAAGAATATCCTGAAGCGAACATCGTTTTTGAGCGAATTAAAACCAGCAAAACAGCAGAAGATCTGAGAGAACGACTCTGTCAGGGCTAAAAAAGTACGGTCAGAATAGACGGCTTTTTTTAGTACTCCCCACTCCTACGATGAGTTAAACACTCAAACAGAACTTGACCAAAATCAAAAAGTTATCATACAGAACCATTAGAATCGATGAGGCATATACCACAAAAAAGGAGAGGTGCCTTATGAAGGCTCATCTAGAGATTCATTTTGTGCATCAAAGTGAAGATAAATCGTTAGCCGTAATCGCTGTAATGGTGAATGAAGGTGAAGCTAATCCAGCATTAGCACCAGTCGTTGAGAAAAAACTCACCGTTGGACAAAAAGAAAAATTGGCTCAACCGATTAATATTCAAGCGCTAATGCCAAAAGAGATGGCACGCTTCCGCTTAAATGGATCGCTCACTACGCCACCTTGTAGTGAAAACGTGGCTTGGACCATTTTTAAATCACCAATTCAAGCAAGTAAAGCACAAATTGCCGCGATAGAAGAAATGGAAGGGAAAAATAACCGCCCAACGCAACCATTAAATCACCGTGATGTGGAAGTTGAACAATAAATAAAAAATGCGTGGATAGTTTCCACGCATTTTTTATTCGATTAGAAAAGATTAAAGGTGAATGTTGCCATCATAGATATGAGTGGCATCGCCTGTCATATAAAGCGGTGAGCCTACGCCTTCCCACTCAATAAGCAAGCTACCACCAGGTAGATCAACCTTCACTTTGTTATCAAGTAGACCTTGCATAATTCCTACCGCCGCTGCAGCACAAGCGCCACTGCCACAAGCTTGCGTTTCACCTGCACCACGTTCATATACACGCAACCTAATGTGGTTACGATTGACGACTTGCATAAATCCAGCGTTTACTCTTTCTGGAAAACGTTCATGACTTTCTAAGAGTGGCCCTAACTCTGCTACATTGGCCGTTTCAACATTGTCCACTTGAACAACGCAATGTGGATTGCCCATTGATACGGCACCACAAAGCACCGTTTGAACATCGGTACGTAAAATATAGTTTTTTTCAAATTTGTTGGCAGTAAAAGGAATTTTATTGGGTTCCCAAATCGGCTCGCCCATATTGACGCGAATTTGCCCATCTTCTTTTACCGTTAAAACCATTTTTCCTTTTTGTGTGCTTACTGCAATATCCTTTTTATTGGTCAGCCCTTTTAAGGTAACAAAACGTGCAAAACATCTTGCCCCATTTCCACATTGCGACACTTCACTGCCATCTGCATTGAAAATACGATAATGGAAATCTAAATCTGGATCATAAGGTGGCTCAACAATTAAAAGCTGATCAAAACCAATCCCACGATGACGATCGGCTAAGCGTTTAATGGTTTCAGGGGTAAAATAGGCATTTTGCGTTATAGCATCAACAACGACAAAGTCATTGCCAAGGCCATGCATTTTGGAAAACTGCATGTTTCCTTCCTTGATTTGAAAATTTTTTGGCATTATAGAGAGCAATAAGCCGAATGGCAAATAGCCTGAATAGACAAAGTGCGGTCAAAAAACACTTTATTTTCTCACCGCACTTTCATCATTACATCCAAGCGTTATTACGAATAATCCCCACTGCAATTCCTTCAATTTCAAAATGAGGTTGTTCTTCAAGATTAACAACAATCGGCTGAAACTCTTCATTTTCTGCATGCAGATAAATAACTGATCCTTTGCGTTCTAAGCGTTTTACTGTCACTTCATCTTCAATTCGGGCAACAACAATTTGTCCATTTCGCACATCTTTTGTGCTATGTACGGCAAGAAGATCGCCGTCTAAAATACCGATATCTTTCATGGATTGACCATATACTTTTAATAAAAAGTCAGCTTGTGGCTTAAACATATTAGCATCAACACGATAGGTACCTTCAATGTGTTGCTCCGCTAAAATAGGTTCCCCTGCTGCCACGCGACCAATGAGCGGTAAGCCTTCTTCTTCCTCATCATTTGCACTGTCATCAATAATGCGAATACCGCGAGAAGCCCCCGCGACAATTTCAATTGCACCTTTACGAGCAAGTGCTTTTAAATGTTCTTCCGCCGCATTAGGGGATTTAAAGCCTAATTCACGAGAAATTTCTGCACGAGTTGGCGGCATACCCGTAGTTTCTAAATGGCGCTTTAAGAGTTCCAGCACTTCTTGTTGTCTGGCAGTTAATGGTCTCATATACACTCCTGTTACTTTATACAGAACAACTGTTAGTATATACAGAAAGATGACGATTGCAACAACTATTTTCTAGCGATAAAAGTGCGGTCAATTTTTTTCATATTTTTGAGTGTTCATCACAAATCTCAAATGTAAATTTTTAGAATTTGACTGGTCTAATGTGTTAAAATGCCTGACAATACCTAGAAATGTTTAACAAAAAGAGAACGTTAATTATGTCTGGCATCGTAAGTACTTATCGTAAATTATTAGAATTACCGCTTTCGGTTTTAGTAAAAAATAATCCAATCCCCGCTCAACCAATTGAAGAGCTTCAACTCAATATCAATCAACCTATTCTTTATGTTTTGCCTTACACCTCTCAAACTGACTTCGTCATTTTCCGTCGTAACTGTTTGAGCGTAGGTTTGCCTGATCCAGCTGAAAAGAATGTGATTGATGGCGTAGCATTACCACGTTATGTCTATTTAGACGAAGGTCGTCGCTTTTTTAAATCAAAAGGCGCAAAAGATGAAACCGCCAAAGTCTTCAATAAATACTTAGAATTGCATCGTGATGTTGCTGATTTAGATGTACAACTGATCCCTGTTTCGGTGCTTTGGGGACGTTCACCAGGTAAAGAAGATAAAGCAAGCTTACCGAATCTGCGTTTATTGAATGGCATTCAAAAAACCTTTGCGGCAATTTGGTTTGGTCGTGATACTTTTGTGCGTTTTTCTCAAGCGCTTTCTTTGCGTTACATGGTAAATGAACATGGTTCTGATGAAAAAATTGCACAAAAACTGGCTCGCGTGGCTAAAATGCACTTTGCTAAACAACGCATTTCCGCGACAGGGCCTCGCTTACCAAACCGCGAAGCCATGTTTAATAAGCTATTAAATTCTCAAGCAATTCAAAATGCCATTGAAGATGAGGCAAAATCAAAAAATATCAGCCGCGATAAAGCCTATGCTGAAGCCGAAAAAATTCTTCGTGAAATTGCAGCTAATGTAAGCCATTCCAGCCTTCGTGCGGCAGACCGTTTCTTACGTTGGCTATGGAACAAACTGTATTCCGGTATTGATGTACAAAATGCGGACCGCGTGCGTAAATTAGCATTAGAAGGACATGAGATTGTTTATGTGCCTTGTCACCGTAGTCACATTGACTATTTATTACTTTCTTATGTGCTCTATCACCAAGGTCTTGTACCGCCACATATTGCAGCGGGGATCAACTTAAACTTCTGGCCAGCGGGTCCTTTATTCCGTAGCTGGGGAGCATTCTTTATTCGCCGTACGTTTAAAGGTAACCGCCTTTACTCTGCAATTTTCCGTGAGTATTTAGGGGAATTATTCCACCGCGGTTATTCCGTCGAATACTTCATTGAAGGTGGCCGCTCTCGTACAGGTCGCTTGCTTGCACCGAAAACTGGTATGATGTCAATGACGCTACAAGCACTTCAACATAACCAGACTCGTCCTATTTCTGTGGTACCTGTGTATATCGGTTATGAGCACGTATTAGAAGTGGACACTTACGCAAAAGAATTACGTGGCGCAGCGAAAGAAAAAGAAAATGCTGGCTTAGTTTTACGTGTGATTAAAAAATTACGTAATTTAGGTCAAGGTTTTGTGAATTTCGGTGAGCCAATCACGCTTTCCAATTACCTCAATCACCATTATCCAGAATGGAAAGAACAACATCATGAAGATAAACCTCACTGGTTTAACCATGCTGTTGGGTCTGTTTCTAATCAAGTGATGGTGAATATTAATAAAGCTGCTGCAGTTAATGCGATGAATTTAGTAGGAACCGTTCTACTCTCTTCTCGTCAGCGTGCACTTTCTCATGAACAGCTACTAGAACAACTCTCTAGTTATCAAGAAATGTTAAAAAATGTACCGTATTCTACTGATGTTGTACTGCCAACTGATACACCAAAAGCGATGCTTAACCACGTATTAAGCTTAGATCGCGTAGGTGTGTTAGTTGAAAAAGATAACTTTGGGGAAATTATTCGTTTAGAACGTAATTCCGCTGTTCTCATGACGTATTACCGCAATAACATTCAACACTTATTTGTGTTGCCTTCACTTGTTGCGAGTATCGTTTTACATTATGAAGCAATCCAAAAAGATTTATTATTGGATGCAGTAAGTAAAATTTATCCATTCTTAAAAGGTGAACTCTTCCTTCATTTCACTGAAGAAGAATTAGATACACAAATTAAAGCTATTATTGATGAATTTGCGCGTCAAGAAGTTATTCAACCCAATGATAATTTCTTATCGATCCACCGCTCTAAAGTGCGTATTTTACAACTTTGGTCTGCGGGTATGCGTGAAATCTTACAACGCTACTACATTACAGTAAGTATTTTGCGTAGAGATCCTGAAATTGCCCGTGGTTTACTAGAAAAAGAAAGCCAATTAGTGGCACAGCGTCTTTCCGTATTACATGGCATTAACGCACCGGAATTCTTCGATAAAGCGGTATTCTCTGCCTTTATTGCTAAATTAAAAGAAGAAGGTTATTTTGATGATGACAAAGAGAAATTACACGAGCTTGCCACAATCTTAGAACATTTAATTTCTAGTGAGATTTGCTTAACGATCAATAGCGTGGCAGATAAAGCAGATGAAGTTAAGATTGAAGTAGAAGAAGAGGATAAATCAAATAAAGATGAATAATCTTTAGTGAAATAACAAAAGGGCGTATTGGAGATCCAACACGCCCTTTTCTTTATACGATTAATTCAACCAGAAATAATATCCTATTGTCGCGATAACCAATATACACACAATATTTAAGATAAACCCAGCTTTAACCATCTCACTTTGGCGGACCTCACCTGTACCAAATACGATAGCATTTGGCGGTGTTGCTACCGGCAACATAAATGCACAAGATGCACCTAAACCGATGATTAACGCAAGACCAATTTCTGGCATACCAAGAGATTGTGCAATAGAAATAAAGATTGGTACTAATAACGCTGCACTCGCCGTATTGGAAGTAAATTCAGTTAAGAAAATAATGAAGGTTGCGACCAATAAACCAATGAGGTAGTAGTGTTGCCCTTGAACTAAGAATACAATACCGTCAGCTAAAACTTTACTTGCACCAGAATCTTTTAACACCGCACTCAAGGTTAAACCACCACCGAAAAGCATCAATACACCCCAGTCAGTGCTTTCTTGAATTTGTTTCCAATTTGCCACACCCGTTGAGCAAATAATGACAGCTGCAAGTAATGCGACCACACTATCAAAACTACCGATATTTTTAGCAAGGCCAAATACACCTGAAATCATTGGATTAATATAGCTACTAAATACCCAGCAAAGTGCAATTACAGCAAAAATTACAAGCGTTAAAATGCGTTGGCCATTCATTTCAATACGCTCAAAATTTTGCTCAAAACGTAAATTAAGTTTTGGTTTAAATACAATGAAAAGCGTACCAACCATTAATGGCATCAAAATAATCATAATTGGCAAGCCATACCATAACCAATCTGAGAAAGTTAAATGTAAGTTACTTGCGACGATCGCATTTGGTGGACTACCCACTAATGTACCCATACCACCAATACTCGCACTATACGCAATCCCTAATAATACGAAGACATAAGTATTATGTTCTTTTTCTTTATCAAGCTTACTTAAGATCCCCATGGCTAAAGGTAACATCATGGCTGCTGTTGCTGTATTACTCATCCACATAGAAAGGAAAGCGGTAATTGAGAAAAGATACATGATAGCTACAAATAAATTACCACGGGCCATCGCCATAATTTTATTGGCTATCATTTTATCGAGCTTTTGCATATGCAAAGCAGTAGCTAAAGCGAACCCACCAAAAAATAAGAAAATGGTTGGATCGGCAAAAGCCACTAAAGCTTGTTTAGTTGTCACCAAATCAAGTGCAATCGCAAGCAATGGCACCAATAGAGCGGTAACTGTTACATGTAATGCTTCAGTTAACCAAAGGATTGCTACCAAAGCTAATAATGCTAAACCTGCATTTTCCTTAGGTGCAAAAGGTAAGGCTTTAAGTAAAATAAAAAAACAGGCTATCGCTAGCAGAAAGATAATCCCACTTTTATAATTTTTTGTTGTGTTTGTTTCGTTCATGAGTCCCTCCAAACTGATTACAAATGAACTATTTGCGATGTTAAATGAATGTTACAAACTTTCAACTAACAAATATCTAAAATGTGATCTTGTTCAAAAAAATTTTAACAAAAAAAGTGCGGTTATTTCTAACCACACTTAAAAAAGAATTAATAACTTCACACCTATTCTTCTTCCAAATCACCTAAATCTAATGCTTCTTGTGAAAGAATAATGCCTGTTAAATCCGCATAAATATAATCTTCAGGGAAGAACGTCACACCACCAAAATTGACTGGAAGATCACTTTCACCATGATTATTTTCATCTGCGCCAACTGGAATTGGTGCAAGCGCATGAATACCAATATCAATATTTTCAAGCTGTTGAATTTGACGCACGGCACCATAAACAATAATACCCGCCCATTCATTATCTGCCGCAAGTTGTGCAAGCTCTGCATCAATTAAAGCACGGCGTACTGCGCCACCACCATCAACGACAAGTACTCTGCCGTTACCATTTTCTTCAAGAATCTCGGCAATTAATCCATTATTTTCAAAACATTTTACTGTCGTCACTTTGCCGTAGAAATTGCTGACGCCACCAAAACTAGAAAAAATTGGTTCAACCACATCCACTTGATCAGCATAAATATCACAAAGTTCTGAAGTATCGATATACATAATGTACCCCTTGTCGGTAAAATTTTTTCTCTAGTATAAGCCGATTTAGCCGATAAGCAAGCCTAAACTAAACAAGATATTGATAAATAAAGAAATCATTGACATCTGTGCTAACATCGGACGTAATACTGCAGGCTCTTTGCTACGATAAACAAATAAGGCATGTTTTAATAACAATGGAAATGCTAATAAAAATAAGAAATGCCAAGGACTAAATGCTGTTGATGCCGCAAATAGCACATAACATAAAGCCGCGACACTTAATAAAACACAATGATAAATACGTCCTTTCTTCGGGCCAATACGCACAACCAGGGTATTTTTCCCTACTTTCGCATCTTGCTCAATATCACGTAAATTATTGATATTTAAAACGGCTGTTGCTAATAAACCTGAGCCTAACGCAGGTAAAGTAATTAAGCTATCAATGCTGTGAGTTTGTAGATAATAAGTTCCACCTACCCCCAATAAACCAAAAAATAGCAACACTGACAGATCACCTAAACCTAAATAACCATAAGGTTTAGCACCCACGGTATAAGTAATGGCAGCAATAATAGCAAGAATACCCAAACCTGCAAAGGCCAATAAATCAGTAAGACTTTGATATGCGATACCAATTAAGAATGCACCTGAGAAAAATGCTCCCACCGCCATTAAAATTAAGCCCCATTTAAGCTCATTCGCAGAAATTGCACCTTGCTGAATACCACGTAAAGGCCCAATACGTTCTTCGGTATCTGAGCCTTTTTGATGATCGCCGTAATCGTTAGCAAAGTTGGAAAGTACTTGCAATAAAATAGTAGTGAGCAAGCAAAGTAACATCACGGTAAGATTAAAACTTTCTTTATCCGCCCAATATGCCAATGCTGAGCCAGTAAAAATAGAAGCTAATGCCAAAGGCAAGGTTTTTGGGCGAGCGGTTTCCCACCACATTTTCAATTTATGATTTGTCATTTTTTTTGACCGCACTTTTGATTACAATAAAGGGCGTATTCTACACGGAAATTGCCTTTTTATGAATGATTTAACACTGACTCTTCACCCAATTGCGGTGATTCACACGCCTTACAAAGAAAAATTCTCGGTGCCACGCCAGCCTGATTTAGTACAAGATGGCATTGGTATTGTGGAACTGCTACCTCCCTATAATTCACCAGAGGCTGTGCGAGGATTAGAGCAATTTAGCCATCTTTGGCTTATTTTCCAATTCGACAAAATACCCCATGGGAAATGGCAATCCACTGTTCGCCCCCCTCGTTTAGGCGGCAATCAACGTGTCGGTGTATTTGCTTCACGCGCTACGCATCGCCCAAACCCGCTAGGCTTATCCAAAGTTGAATTACGCCAAGTGGAATGTATTCATGGACGTGTTTTTCTGCATTTAGGCTCCGTGGATCTTGTCGATGGTACACCTATTTTTGATATTAAGCCTTATATTGCCTATGCTGATAGTGAACCTGATGCAAAGTCAAGTTTTGCGCAAGAAAAACCACCTGCAAAATTAAACGTAGAATTTACAGAAATCGCCCAAAGTGCGGTTGAAAAATATCACAAAAACCGACCGCACTTAGCAAGATTCATTATGGAAGTGATCGTACAAGATCCCCGCCCGGCTTATCAACAAGGTAAAGAAACCGATCGTATTTACGGTATTAGTCTGTACGAATTTAATATTAAATGGCGTATTAAAGCGGGGACAACAGACTGTGTCGAAATTCTCGATATCCAAAAATTAAAAGAACAAAAAAGCTGACTTTCGTCAGCTTTCTTTTTATCGTTTTAATTCTGTCTAATCTGGCAATGCATTCAGCACAGCTTTGACGAGCGTTGCCAATGGAATAGCGAAAAATACGCCCCAGAACCCCCATAATCCGCCGAAAATCAGCACCGAAATAATGATTACTAAAGGATGTAAATTAACGACTTCAGAGAATAAATACGGTACTAACAGGTTTCCATCTAGAAGTTGACTCACCGAAAAGGCCACAATTAAATACCAAAACGTTGGAGAAATGCCAAACTGGAACATGGCGACTAAAGCAACGGGAATCGTCACCAATACCGCACCAATATAAGGAACTAACACAGAAAGACCAACGGCAACAGAAAGTAATAACGGATAATTTAAACCAAAGCTTAAAAAGATAATATAAGTCACCACGCCAACAATCAAAATCTCCAACAACTTGCCATGAATATAATTCGCAATTTGTTGCTGCATTTCATTCCATACTTTAGAGGCTAAAAGACGGTTTTTAGGCAAAAATCGGCTTACACTCGCAAGAAGTTCGCTTTTATCTTTCAGCATAAAGAACATCATTAATGGCACTAAAAATGCATAGATACCCAGTGATACAAGGTTCATTAATGAAGTAATCGACAATTTCACCGCAGATTCACCAAAGCCTAAAATCTTCGCTCGAGCCGCACTAAAAAAGGTATCAATCATGGTGTAATCGATGAGTTCAGGATAATGCTCAGGAAGGGCTAACAACCATTCATGTAATTTATTGAACATGGCCGGCAAATCGCTTAATAAGGAAATCGTTTGATTCCATAGTGTTGGTACAAGCCCGAAGAAAATCAATAACGCCAAGGTTAGAAAGCCACCAAAAATAATTAACGTGGCGAGCATTCGAGGAAATTTTAATTTTGTCGTCAGGAAATTAATCGGCATTTCCAATAAATATGCTAATACAATGGCAATCAGCAACGGAGCGATTAAATCACTAAAGAAATAAATTGCAATAAAGCCAAACAACAAAATGGCAAGTAGCCCCATCGCCTGCGGATCGCTGAAGCGGCGACTATACCAATTTTTTAGCATTTCAAACATAAAGTCTTCCTAAACAAGTATTTTTTGTCATTATAAGTTAAAATTTAAATCAATCCTATATCCACTCATTCAACATAAAATAGAAGGAAACGTTATGTCTGTTAAGATTTATCATAATCCACGTTGCTCAAAAAGCCGTGAAACCTTAGCTTTATTAGAAGAAAAAGGCATTCAACCAACGATTGAACTTTACTTGCAACAACACTACTCTGTTGAAGCATTGCAGCAACTGGCTAATAAATTAGGATTAGATGATGTCAGAAAAATGATGCGTACCAAAGATGAGCTTTATCAATCATTAGGGTTAGATAATCCTGCATTAACTAAGGATGAGTTATTAAAAGCCATCAGTGAAAATTCAGCCCTATTAGAACGCCCGATTGTGGTAAAAGGTGAAAAAGCTAAAATTGGACGACCGCCTGAAAGCGTACTCGCCATTTTGTAATTCTATTCATTTTCGCTATAATAACTTGCCGTGAAACACTTCACGGCAATTTTTTAGAGGTAAATATGACAAAAAAAACAAAAAGTGCGGTTGAAAATCAGCCCATTTATCAACACGCCAAAGGAGTCGTGAAAGATAATGCTTTGATTGCACTATTACACGACAAATTATTCCGCCAACGCGTTGAGAAAAAACGTAAAGGCAAAGGCAGTTACCAACGCAAAGCAAAATATGCGAGCAATTGGTTTGAAAAGCCCGATGATAAAGTTTTTAATTTCAGAAATTTTATCATCGGGTTTTTCGTTTCAATTTCAGTATAAAAAATAACAAACAGAGGAAGTCTATATGTCAATCAAAACAGAAGTTTTATTTAACAATACTTGGAATGTCCGTATCAGTGACCCTGGTGAAGAAGGTGCTCAAAGCCACTTTTTTGAAACCATTTATCTCACGCTCACGGCTTATTTTGAGGGCGAAAATGTGCGTTATGAATTTGTGCGTAAAGTAGAAGATCAAGTAAAAATCAAACGCTCATTTACAGAATTAAGCGAGTTATTCAAGTTCTTGGGAGATTATTTGGACCCAGTTTCACTCGGTAACCTCGGCGTAAAAATAGGTAACTTAGGCGTGAAAGCTGAATAAATTTTTTCTAATAAAAAAGTGCGGTCAAATTGATCTGCACTTTTTATTTCTCAACTTATTATATTATTGTGCAAGTAACACACCTAGCGCGGAATAGAGGGATTGAACTGCTTCATTTGATAATGCCTTGCCATCTTCATCAGTGATGACGACCGCACTTTGTTTACCCACTGCGGAGATTTGCATTTGGTAAACACCTTTTTCTAGATTAGGCGGATTCACACCTAAACGTAGCCACTCTTGTTTATCCAATGGTTTATATTTTAACTCGCGATAACCACGGCCAGTAGATTCCGATGTGGCTTTAAAGCCTAATTTCGGTAAAACCGAACCTAAACGTTGCCATGCTTGATCAAAACTTGCATCCATACCCAATGCCATTCTACCGTTCATATCAGTAATTAAACCTGATTGGAAAGGTCCTGCCGAGGCATTATTTAAATCTTGTTGTTGCTTGTTATAAGCGTTAGTAAGCGCAGCAACAAAACGATTTAAACGATCTGATGCATAACGCTGTTTATCTGCTTGATTTGGTGTGTAAATCACACCATCACGACGCATTTGTTCGACAGAAACAGCCAACGCACTCGCATCTTGCGCTGTAACTTGTTCAATTTTATAACGGATCTCTGTATTGGCTTTATCATCTGCACGACCTGTTGGCGCCCAGTCACTGATTAATTCTCCACCATTTAAAGTCGAATTTGTGCCTTCTTCTTTCAATAAGCGCTCAATTTGTTTGAGGTTATAAAGTTCCGCTTGTGCATCCGTATAAACAATCAATGCACGTTCGCCATCAAATTGTGTTAAAGAATTTTTAATAATCGCTAATGGGGTTGAAGGCGGACGAATATCCACGCGTTCTTTTTTCGCATTAAGCTGAGGAAGTTCATAAGTCGGATCAGCTTGCGGTAATGTTACACCACCACTTGCTAAAGGAGAAAAGCTCGGTATTTCACGATCAGAATTTTGATAAGTGTCATTAGCCGTCTGCATTTTTTCCACGCTGTTTGAACACGCCGATAACAATGCTGCCGAGACTAAACTCAGTACGATTTTTTTCATTCCTTAAATCCTTTCAATAAAAAATAATTAGAATAATGACCGCTCTTTGACAAATAAAAAAGCCGAAAGTTTAAAGGGCTGTAAAAACAACCCTTTAATTCATTAAATTAAGCCAGCAATTTTTAATGCTTCTTCTACTTTGACTTGCGCGCCTTCGCTTAACACGGTAAGTGGTAAACGTAAGTGTGGAGTCTTAATTAAACCTAAACGATACGCTGCCCATTTGACCGGGATTGGGTTTGATTCAATAAATAAATCTTGGTGTAAACGCATTAAGCGGGCATTAATTTCTTCCGCTTTTGCGAAATTACCCGCTAAAGCATAACGACACATTGCCGCCATATCTTTTGCTGCAAGGTTATTTGTTACAGAAATAACACCCTCTGCGCCTAATTTCATCGCTTCTAAACCTGTTGCATCATCACCACTTAATACAATGAAATCTTTACCGGCTAATTCTTTAATCGCAGTGATACGAGTTAAATCGCCTGTTGCCTCTTTAATCCCTACAATATTCTCAATTTGAGACAAGCGTGCTACGGTTTCAGGTTTCATATCACTACCGGTACGACCTGGTACGTTATAAAGAAGTTGTGGTAAATCCGTGCATTCTGCAATCGCTTTAAAATGTTGGTACATACCTTCTTGTGTCGGCTTATTGTAATAAGGCACAACAGATAAACAACCCGCCACCCCGCTATCACGTAATAATTTTGTCATTATAATAGCTTCACTCGTCGCATTTGCACCAGTGCCAGCAATAATTGGAATACGCCCTTTCGCTAATTCCACAGTTTTTTCAATCACCTTCACATTTTCTTCAATGCTTAATGTGGCAGACTCTCCTGTTGTACCTACAGATACAATTGAATCTGTACCCGCATTGATATGAAACTCGATAAGTTTTTCTAATGTTTCAAAATCAATGTTTCCGTGATTATCCATCGGGGTTACTAAAGCAACAATACTGCCTGAAAATAAGGGGGTTTGCGTAGTCATAAGGCACTCCATTTACACCTATTTTGCGTTTTAACAATAACATTTGAAAATATTTGGTTATAATCGCTAAAATAGCTTGAATTTACAAATCATTTTTTACATTTTTAAGGATTTTTTATGAAAACATTACAAGCGAGTGACTTAGCACCGCAATTCACGCTTTTAAATCAAGACAATCAACCAATTTCACTTAGTAACTTCAAAGGTAAAAAAGTACTTGTGTATTTTTATCCAAAAGCCTTAACACCAGGTTGTACAACTCAAGCCTGTGGTTTGCGTGATGCTAAAAGTGAGTTAGAAAAATTAGGTGTAGTTATTTTAGGCATCAGTACAGATGCACCCAAAAAACTCACTCAATTTATAGAGAAAAAAGCACTCAACTTCACCTTACTTTCTGATGAAGATCACCAGGTTGCAGAACAATTTGGCGTATGGGGAGAAAAGAAATTCATGGGCCGTGTTTATGATGGTACTCATCGCATTACCTTTCTCATTGATGAACAAGGCAAAATTCAGCACGTTTTTGATAAATTCAAAACGAGCGAACATCATCGAGTTGTCTTAGATTACCTACAATCCCTTTAAAATACCGCTCAACACAACCGCTCTTTCTATGATTTATCTCAAAGTGCGGTCAAAAAATTGTTCATTTCTCTAATTTATATTTACGCTCTATTTTCCATTTGATAGAATTTGCAATCTAATTGAAATTCATTCTCAATTAATTTTACATTTTTATTACACATACAAGGACAATCAAATGTTACAACTTTTCGAGTTTTTACAACAATACAGTGATTACGTGATTATCGGGCTTCTACTTCTTATGAGTGTGATCATGCTCGCAGCCGTGATTGAACGTTTTCTCTTTTTAAAGCATGTGAATGTAGCAAAATATTCCAATATTCACGCACTTGAAATTGATTTAAATCGCAATATGACCGTGATATCCACTGTCGGTGCTAACGCACCTTATGTTGGTCTATTAGGTACAGTAATTGGAATTTTATTAACTTTCTTCCAAATTGGTCATGGTGATGGCGAAGTTGATGCTAGCGCCATTATGATGCATCTTTCCCTTGCATTAAAAGCAACCGCACTAGGTATTTTAGTTGCCATTCCTTCTATGATGTTCTATAACGGTTTAGGTCGTAAAGTGGAAGTTAACCGATTGAAATGGAAAGTATTAAACACTCAAAAAGATAAGGAATAATCGTGAAAAAATTTGATGAAATCAACATTATTCCTTTCATCGACATTATGTTGGTGTTATTAGCGATAGTGTTGGTCACTGCATCCTTTATTTCTCAAGGGAAAATTAAGGTGAATGTTCCCAAAGCGAGTTCAACGGTCGCATTCAAATCAGATGAATTAACAAAATTATTAACAGTTACGGCTGACAAGCAACTTTATTTTAATGATAAGCCCATTTCACAAGAAGCGCTTGAAAAAGAAATTATGGGTTGGAATAAAGACCAAAAAGTAACGTTAAAAATTGATGCTGACGCCTCTTTCCAAGATTTCGTGACCATTACCGATATGTTATCGAAAAATGAAATCAAAAATGTCGTCATTGTTTCCATGAAAGATAAAGGCGCCCCAAGCAAAACGACTCAAGGAAATGAATCAAAAAATACGCCTGAAGTGAGTGGAGTTGCAAGCGGAGACGTTGGAGTAGGACGTAGTCAATGAACAGCCAACAAACCAAACGATCATTATTAGGTTTGCTTATTTCTTTATTGGTTCATGGTAGCATCCTTGGAGCGTTATTTTGGAACTGGCATACGCCACATGAAGCGGCGAGTAATGCTCCAGGTGAAATATCCACGACGATTTCAATGGAAATGATTCAAGGGATGAGAGTAGAAGAACCCGCTCCTGAGCCGGAACCCGAACCTCAACAGGCAGAACCAGAACCTGAAAAACAGGAAGTCGTCTCGGATCCAACAAAGAAACCAGAACCTGAAAAGAAAAAAGAACCTGAGAAAAAGCCAGAAAAACCAATAGAAAAACCGAAACCAAAACCGAAAGAGAAGCCAAAGGAAAAACCTAAAAATGAGGTAAAAGCAGAGAAAGCGGTAGAAATGCCAAAGAGCCTACCGATTGGCGATAAGAATATAAATTCAACGGCTACGGCAAATTCTAAAGCAATGACCACAGGTCAACCTGGTACAAATGGCGTTCAAGGTGACTCAGGTACCAATACGGATGAGCTAAATGCTTATCGTGCAGCTATTCGACGTGAAATTGAACGGCACAAGCGCTACCCTGCTCGAGCGAAGATGATGCGTAAACAAGGTGTTGTGAGCGTGAGTTTTAGTGTGGGTGCAAATGGCTCCTTATCAGGAGAACGTGTCACAAACTCCTCTGGTGATGAAAGCTTAGACAACGCAGCACTTGAAGCGGTGAGAAGTGCAAGACCTGTTGGTTCAAAACCAGCTGGATTTGCTTCTTCAGTAAGCGTACCAATTAGTTTCACTATTCAATAAATAAAAAGGCGAACATGATGTTCGCCTTTCTTTTTGCTAATTTTAATTAGCCCATACCGTATTTTTTCAATTTCTTACGCAATGTACCACGGTTAATGCCTAGCATGTTCGCTGCACGGGTTTGGTTACCTCGGGTGTACTGCATAATCATATCTAACATCGGGTGTTCAACTTCCGCTAATACTAATTCGTAAAGATCATTCACATCTTGACCATCTAATTGTGATAAGTAATTGCGTAAAGCTTGTTTTACAGAATCACGTAATGGTTTGTTTGTTACTTGTGATTGAGAGTTTAAAACTGAAACGGTTAACGCTTCAGACGGACTACGTTGTTGTTCTAACATTTTTCTTTATCCAAAATTGAATTTAAAAAATCTTCCAGCACAATTAACTGCTCTTTCGGTTCATTAATTGCGTTAAAAGTCTGTCTAAAAACGGAATCGGGTTGAATTCCCTGTAAATACCAAGCTACGTGCTTACGGGCTATTCGATAGCCTTTTTGCTCACCATAGAACTGATGAAGTTCCTGAATATGACGCAAAATATGACCGCACTTTTCACGCAAACTTGGAGTTTGAATTATCGAATCATGTTCCACTAAGGCCTCGACGGCTTGAAAAAGCCATGGGTTGCCTAGTGTGGCACGACCGATCATTATTGCATCGGCACCTGTGTACTCAAGTACCTTTTTCGCTTTCGAGGCAGAATCAATATCACCATTCGCAATGACTGGAATTGAAATTGATTGTTTGACGGCTCGAATATTGTCGTATTCCGCTTCCCCTTCAAATAAGCATTCTTTCGTCCGCCCATGAATGGTTAAAGCTTGAATACCAGATTGTTCTGCAATTTTTCCGATTTGCACACAGTTTCGATTTGCTTTATCCCAACCTGTACGAATTTTTAACGTCACTGGTACATCAACGGCATTCACGACTTCTTTTAAAATTTTCTCCACTAAATCGGGAAATTGAAGAAGTGCAGAGCCCGCTAGCTTTCGATTTACTTTCTTTGCGGGACAGCCCATATTGATGTCGATAATTTCAGCGCCATAGGCTACATTAATTGCTGCAGCTTGGGCCATTTCTAAAGGATCAGAACCTGCGATTTGCACCGCATTTAATCCTAGCTCTTCACTATGTGCTAAACGAAGTTTCGATTTCTCTGTATGCCAAACTTGAGGATTGGTGGACATCATCTCTGAAAACGTTAATCCCGCACCGTAATGGGCACATAAACGTCGAAAAGGTTGATCCGTGATACCTGCCATGGGTGCCAATAAAATACGATTTTTTAATTCATAAGAACCAATTCGCATTTTATGTTATCCCCAATTACAAGTCCTAATCTCTAGCAAGTCAGGCAACTGCAGTCACCGACAAGGGGTGCTATATTACGCATTTTTCTTTTTTTTGCAAAGGGAAATTTGTTCAAAAAATGCACTTTTTTTAATTGACAAAAAGAAATTAAGCCGATTTTAATTTACCTGTAATACGACACCATTCCTCTTTCACCGCCACAAGATCTAAATCAAAGGATTGTGTATAAGCATCGCATACCGATTGTGCTTGAGTTTCTAAAATGCCCGATAATCCAAGATCACCACCCTCTTTCACTAATTGGGAGATAATCGGGTAAAGTTCTTTTAATGGACCTGCAAGAATATTCGCCACAACGACATCCGCTTTTAAATCTTCAGGTTTATCATCAGATAAGAAAAGTTGCAGACGGTCCGCTACACCATTTTGTTCTGCATTATTACGACTGGCGAGAATCGCTTGTGGATCGATATCAATACCGATTGCATTTTTTGCACCTAATTTAAGAGCAGCAATGGCAAGAATTCCAGATCCACAGCCAAAATCGATGACGGTTTTGCCGGTTAAATCCAAACCATCTAACCACTCTAAACAAAGTGCGGTTGTCGGGTGGGTGCCTGTCCCGAAAGCTAAACCAGGATCAAGCATCACATTAACCGCATTTTGATCCGGTACTTCACGCCAGCTTGGACAAATCCATAAACGCTTGCCAAATAGCATTGGGTGGAAGTTATCCATCCATTCACGTTCCCAATCTTTATTCTCTATTTGCTCGATTTTGTAAGCGGTATTTTCATCTAAATGATGGGCTTGTTTAAGCAAGCTCACAATTTCATTCATATCGGTTTCTGCATCAAACAATGCAATCACATCGGTATTTCCCCACAGACGCGTTTCGCCTGGAAGTGGTTCAAAAATCGGCGTATCTTGGCTATCCATAAATGTGACCGAAACAGAGCCAATTTCTTCTAAAAAATCGCTAATTTTCTCGGCTTTTTCATTTGTACTATTTAAGCGAATTTGAATCCACGCCATCTTCTTTTCCTTTTAATTAATTTCTTTATGTAACCATCTGGGTAATAAACTTACGCCTAGGGCTGAAACCACAATAATGATAATCCCAAGCGCTGAAACAAGTGAAACCTCTTCGTTGAGTAATAATACTGCCAAAAAGACACCAAAAATCGGCTCAAGTGCGGTCAAAATTCCAGAGATTTTTGCATCCACCGAATTTAAGCCTTTATTCCATAACCAAAAAGCAAACCAACTGCACGCTACACCGAGATAAATCAAACCGAAGAAACCCAGCCAGTTACAATGGATATCCCAGTTTTCAGT
This sequence comes from Haemophilus parainfluenzae, assembly GCF_003253005.1. Lineage (GTDB taxonomy): Bacteria > Pseudomonadota > Gammaproteobacteria > Enterobacterales > Pasteurellaceae > Haemophilus_D > Haemophilus_D parainfluenzae_M. The sequence continues at coordinate 429,768 of NZ_QEPZ01000001.1, forward strand.
CATCAATAAAGTAAATGGCAGCATGGTGATGGTTGCTAACACAATCGAAATTGATGTATAGGCTTGTGCTGAAACCGTTGCTACCACTTTTTTCGTCCAACGCAAGCAACAAGCAAACACAATACTTGCCGCCACCACTAATGAGCATCCCAATAAGCTAATTTCACTTGAGCCTTCATTGCCCTGCCCACCTAGAATTAAAATGGCCACACCTAAAAAGGCAAAAGCGCCACACAACCAATGATACCATTTCGCACGATCTTGAAAGAAAAAATGCCCAATAAAAATCACACATAACGGCTCTAATCCAATCATGGTTGTTGCGCTCGCCGCGCTCGTATATTTTAAACCAATAAATTGCAGCAAAAAGGTCGCAGTATAGTTGAAAAAACCTAGCCACCAAAGCTGTTTTCGCATCGGTTTAGACACGCCTTTCCAACGACGAAAAAAGAGTGGCATCACAATAATCGCCGCCATTAATAAACGGGCTTGGATCATTAAAATAGTATCCATCATTGTAAAGGTGTATTTCGCGGCAACAAAGGCACTACTCCAAATAAACAACGCCAGGATCTGGTAAATCATAAAGTGCGGTCCATTTTTACTGTTTTTTGGCGCCGAATTGATTGCCTAAGATGAACGCAATCAAACCAAATACAAGTGCTGGAACAATCGCATTAAAACCAAATAGTTTGATACCAAATTGAGTCAGCAGCACATAACTGCTTAATCCCACCACCATTGAGCTTATTGCACCTGCTGAATTTGCTTTATCCCAATAAATGCCTAATACAATTACCCAAAGGAATGCTGCTTCTAATCCCCCGAAAGCAAATAAATTCAACCAAATAATCATATCCGGTGGATTAAGTGCGGCAAAAATTAACAACACCGATAAAATTAGTGTAATGACTGATGAAATACGACTAATTCGTTTTTCATTCTTCTCTGCTTCAGGTTTGCTTGCAAGATATAAGTCTTTCACAAAAATTGAAGAGGATTGAATAAGTTGCGCATCAACTGTGGACATAATCGCTGACATCGGTGCAGCTAAGAAAATCCCTGCAACAATAGGTGGGAGCACTTCCAACATTAAGGTTGGAATGACTTTATCTGACACCGTTAAATCTGGCACAACGGCACGTCCTAAAGCGCCTGCCAAGTGCATACCAAACATAATGACTGAAAGGACAATCGTACCAATGAGCATGCCTCGATGTAAGGCTTTACTATCTTTGAAAGCCATACAACGCACAGCTGTATGTGGTAAGCCAACCACACCGAAACAAACTAAAATCCAAAATGATGCCATAAATTGAAAATCTAGCATCTCATTTGGGCCGTAAGGGCTCACTAAACTTGGATCAATTTCAGTTAATTTATTGACCGCACTTTCTACGCCACCGAGATGGTAAATAACGCCCACCAATAACACGATTGTGCCCAAAATCATTACCGTACCTTGAATTGTATCGGTTAATACGACCGCTCGGAAACCACCAATAAATGTATAAATGCCAACCGTTAAGGCAAAAATAAGCAAGGCGTGAGTATAAGGAATCCCTATCGTGGTTTCGAGCAATCTCGCCCCACCAATAAATTGCACAACCATAGCGGCAAAAAAGGCAATCAACAATGCTAGACTGGAAATCCAAACGAGATATTTGTTTTTATAACGATAGAGAAATAAATCATTAATAGTGAGCGCATTAGTTTCGCGAGAGAGTAGTGCAAACTTTTTACCTAATGCACCTAAGGCTAACCAAACAGCCGGTACTTGGATCATGGCGAGTAATACCCAACCTAGCCCATATTTATAAGCCGCCCCAGGTCCACCAACAAAAGAACTGGCACTGGCATAAGTGGAAGCCGTTGTCATCGCAAGGACAAAGCCCGTCATGGAGCGATTTCCTACATAATATTCCGTAAGGAAATCACCTTTACTGCGTTTTACATAAGCAAATAATGCCGCGCCAAAGATAAAGACTAAATAGATAGCTAATGGGAGAATAATACCTAAATTCATTATTTATTCTCCTTTGACTCAACATCTAGCGGGATATCTAAAAAGACAATTTTGACAATCCAATACCCAATGATGACAAACAAAATAGGTAAATAAATACAGGATAATTCAAACCATAACGGAAAACCTATCGGCCCAGGTGAATCTTTCGGGAGATAAGCACACATACACCACCCAATCACATAAAAAATAGCTAAACCTAATGCCCAGCGAGCTTCCTTGGCCGCTTGCTTATACCGTTGTGAAAGTTCCATTTTGAGTTCCTATTAAAAAATTTTACCATCAGATAATTATTCAACGATAACAAAAAGGCAGAAATATTCTGCCTTTACCTTAAAATTATGAATTAATCATACATCCCTAATTTCTTCTCTAAATAGTGGATATTGGCACCACCTTTTTGGAAGTTTTCATCTTCAAGAATGAGTTCATGAAGTGGGATATTTGTTTTGATACCGTCAATGATCGTCTCAGATAATGCATTTTGCATACGACGGATTGCGACATCACGAGTATCACCGTATGTGATTAATTTTGCGATCATAGAATCGTAGTGTGGTGGAACGGTATAACCAGCATATACATGAGAATCCCAACGAACGCCTAAACCACCTGGTGAGTGCAAGTGAGCAACTTTACCTGGAGATGGTAAGAATGTTTTTGGGTCTTCCGCATTGATACGACATTCCATCGCATGGCCTTTCACTTTGATATCTTCTTGTTTATAAGAAAGTGGTAAACCAGCCGCAATGCGCAACTGTTCTCTCACCAAATCTACACCGGTAATCATTTCTGTTACTGGATGCTCTACTTGAATACGGGTATTCATTTCAATGAAATAGAATTCACCATTTTCATACAAGAATTCAAACGTACCTGCACCGCGATAACCAATTTCGATACAAGCATTCGCACAACGAGTGCCGATGTCACGACGAACTTCTTCTGTAATACCTGGCGCAGGCGCTTCTTCCACAACTTTTTGGTGGCGACGTTGCATAGAACAATCACGTTCTGCAAGATAAATTGCATTACCGTGTGTATCCGCTAAAACTTGAATTTCAACATGGCGTGGATTTTCTAAATATTTTTCCATATAAACCATGTCATTATTAAATGCTGCTTTTGCTTCAGCTTTTGTCATCGCAATGGATTCTTCAAGTGCATCTTCGCTACGAACGACACGCATACCACGACCGCCGCCGCCGCCAGATGCTTTGATAATAATTGGATAACCAATACGTTTTGCAATTTCTTTATTTTTCACGATATCGCTACCTACAGGACCATCAGAACCCGGTACACAAGGCACGCCCGCTTTTTTCATTGCTTTAATTGCAGAAACTTTATCCCCCATCAAACGAATGACGTCTGCAGTTGGGCCAATAAAAATAAAACCAGAACGTTCAACTTGCTCTGCAAAATCTGCGTTTTCAGAAAGGAAACCATAACCAGGGTGAATCGCATCCGCACCTGTTACTTCTGCTGCGGCAATAATGGCAGGAATATTTAAATAACTTTTTACAGATGGCGCAGGTCCGATACAAACTGTTTCATCTGCAAGTAATACGTGTTTTAAATCACGATCGGCGGTAGAGTGAACCGCCACAGTTTTAATGCCTAATTCTTTACAGGCACGCAAAATACGCAGTGCAATTTCACCACGGTTAGCAATCACAACTTTTTCTAACATAACAATTTCCACTTGGGTAAAAAAATGGCGAGAAAGCTCGCCATTTCAGATTGATAGGGATTATTCGATAACGATTAATGGTTGGTCAAATTCAACCGCTTCGCCATCATTCACTAAGATTGCTTTAACCACACCAGCTTTATCAGCTTCAATACGGTTCATCATTTTCATTGCTTCAACGATACAAAGTGCATCGCCTACTTTGACAGTTTGTCCCACTTCAACGAAAGCTTTCGCTTCTGGGCTTGGGCTACGGTAGAATGTACCTACCATAGGTGAACGAACTTGGTGGCCAGAAATTTCAGCCGCTGGTGCTTCAGCAGGCGCTGCTGCCGCAGGAGCAGCTGCAGGAGCAGCAACGGGTGCTACAGGCGCCGCTGCATATTGAATTGCAGCAGGTGCAACCGCTGGTGCCGCACGACTAATACGTACTGTACCTTCTTCTTCTTGCACTTCTAATTCAGTGATACCCGATTCTTCTACTAATTCAATCAGTTTTTTGATTTTACGAATGTCCATACGCTCTTCCTAAAAATAATAATGAATTGTTAACCGCACTTTCAGAATTGATTTCCAAAGTGCTGTCATTTTGAAACCTGTTTTTGTGTCGGCAAGATTACCGCAAAATCACGCACTTTGCGATAAATTTCTGCGAAAATCTGTAAATTTTGTGAAATTTTATGATTTTTTATTTAAAAAATCTAAAGCAAATTGAAGAGCAAACTCATAGCCTTTCGCACCTAAGCCACAAATCACCCCTTCTGCCACATCACTAAAGTAAGAATGATGACGGAATGGCTCGCGCTTATGTACATTAGACAAATGGATTTCAACAAAAGGAATTGACACAGCAAGCAACGCATCACGTAATGCAACACTGGTATGCGTATAAGCTGCAGGGTTAATTAAAATAAAATCCACTTTCTGAAAACTTTGATGAATCTTATCGATTAACTTTTCTTCACTATTTGCTTGAAAGCATGCCAAACTCACATTATGCTGCGCCGCAAGTTTTGCCATATTTTCCTCAATGGTAGATAACGAAAGCGAACCATAATGTTTCGGCTCTCTTGCGCCCAACATATTTAAGTTCGGGCCATTTAACAGCAAAATATTGAATTTTTTTGACATTTTCACATCCTTTAACTTGTGCGAATTATATCGATTTTTTGTGTAATGGTGGTCGTATCTCTAGACGATTTTGGTAATAAATTCTGAATTTAAATCAATTAGCGGTAAATCTGAGCCTGGCCACGCACGTAATACTTGATGTTGCATCAAATTTAACGTATCTAATCCTGGCGTCACATTGGGTGTATATTGTGCCGCGATACGAGCGAGTTGAGTCAATCCTAGACTACTTTCAATGCTCGAGCTAATCACTGCTTTTATGCCTAAACTATGCGCTTGTGCAATCAGCTTTTGACAATCTTGTAGCGAACCAACCAGTGTTGGCTTAATCACAATGGTACTTAAGTGCGGTTCCTTTTCCAAAAGGAAGTCAGGCTCACGCACACTTTCATCCCAAGCAATATTAATACCTGTTTGAGCTGCAAACTGCCGGCTTTCTTCACGGGTTTTACAAGGTTCTTCTAGAAATTGAATACGTGAACGATGTTGCGGTTTCACTTTCTCCGCAAATTTTAAGGCTTTTTCTAATGTCCATTGACGATTCGCATCTAGACGTAATTGCAAATCAGGAATAGCTTCCAAAAACATGTCGGCAATTAAACCATCACGATTTGCTTCATACATGCCGACTTTGATTTTAGCAACTTTATCACCTGGCATTTGATTCAGTTCTGAATATAACTCATCAGGATCACCATAGCACAACGGTGCATTATGATAGTTACCTTCCTCATTTAAATAACGTTTCATTTCATCCATCGCCGTGCTAATACCGAAGGCAACAGAAGGATAACAACCATCAAGTGGCACTCTTGGTGCTTTGCAGCTCGCATGACACCAATTCGTCAGCCATTCAATGGCTTGCTCTTGCGCTTGTTCAATGGTTTCTTCGCTAAACCCAGGCAAAGGTGCAATTTCGCCCCAGCCATCACGGCTGCAAGCAACACGTACAATCAAACCTTCTCGACATTTCAAAAAGCGTCCACGTAAAATTAATTGGCTGTCGACGGGAATAGAATAACGATAAAGATTAAATGATTTGCTTTTCATCTTGTTCTCCTTGATAGCTAAAGTGCGGTTAAAAACACACTGATTTTTAACCGCACGCATCCTACTTAAAAGGCACTTGTTTCATAAATAATTTACGTTTTAATCTCATGAGTTCGTTTATGATTCTCCCAAAGGCTGAAAATTTTGTTTGATTTTCACAAACCAACTCTCGGCCTTTTTGCAAAGTGCTTTCAAAAGGCTTATCCGGATTCACAACAAAATCTTGCACACAAATCCCTGGTGAAAGCTGAACGACTTTGTAATCCTTTAAATTTAAAAAATCCTCAAAAATAAGAGAATCAATGGCCACCTCAAGCGGTTTGTTTTTTACTTGTTCGAGAAGGTATTTGGCACCTTTCGCTGTCACTGTATAACCTGCAGTTCCTGATTGCTTAAATGTAATAGGGTAAACCTTTCTATCATATTTTACTGTTTTAGGTGTTCGAAATACCATTTTTCCATTAGCTTCAAGCTTTAGCACATCAATATCATCAGATAAATAATCCACTTCTAAAAGCTCCTTTGCATTCTCACCTAAGTGAATATCATCTTCAAAAATATTGATATAGTCTAAGTCATTTTCTACTGCCAACTCCCATAATGCAATATGGCTTAATGCACAACCAATTTCACCATCACATAATTTAGCGTTTGTCGAACGATCTAAAGTAATATTAAATTTCTTTGCTACATCCTCTATATGATCTGGTGTCACCGCATCAAAAAATGAAAAAGGGATATTTTGCTGACCAAATTCTTGTTCAATATGTTTGCGACGTTTTGTTTCTCTGATTAAACTAATCACATAATTATGTTGTTTGAAGCAGTCCATAAAATAACTCTAAGGTATGAATAAAGATTTGAATATATCATGATAAGTGCGGTTAAAAACACACTGATTTTTAACCGCACTTTTATGTTCAAATTAAGGATTGCGTCTGAATTTACTGAAGTCTGGTGCACGTTTTTCATTAAACGCGTTACGACCTTCTTGACCTTCTTCAGTCATATAGAACAACATGGTTGCATTACCCGCGAGTTCTTGTAAACCTGATTGACCATCGCAGTCTGCATTCAATGCAGCTTTCAAGCAACGTAACGCAATTGGACTGTTACGTAACATTTCACGGCACCAACGCACGGTTTCTTTTTCTAAATCAGCATAAGGCACCACAGTATTCACTAAGCCCATATCTAATGCTTCTTGCGCATTATATTGACGGCATAAGAACCAAATTTCACGTGCTTTTTTCTGACCAACTAAACGCGCCATATAGCTTGCTCCCCATCCACCGTCAAATGAACCTACTTTAGGACCAGTTTGACCAAAGATTGCATTGTCTGCAGCAATCGTTAAATCACATAACATATGCAATACGTGACCGCCACCAATTGCATATCCAGCCACCATTGCCACTACTGGTTTTGGACAAGTACGAATATCACGTTGAAAATCCAATACGTTTAAATGATGCACTCCGCTTTCATCTTTATAACCGCCGTAGTCACCACGAATTTTTTGGTCACCGCCAGAACAGAATGCTTTTTCGCCTTCACCGGTTAACACAATCACACCAATTTTTTCATCGAAACGAGCATTAGAAAATGCATGGATCATTTCTTTAACTGTTTGCGGACGAAATGCATTGCGCACTTCTGGACGATTAATGGTAATTTTTGCAATACCATCAGTCGATTTGTGGAAACGGATATCAGTATAACCTTCACTGTGATCAACCCACTCAACTGGTGCATATAAAACATCATCTTTTGGATTTTGCATTGTTCTTTCCTTTAATAAGTGTAAAAAGTGCGGTCATTATAGCGGAAGTTTTTTACTTCTGGAAAGAAAATCACTGTCTAAGTATAGAATCACTTTACAATCAGATTGTTGTTGCTAAAATTTTCCTACCCTAGGTTTTATAAGGATATTTAAGTGAGAAAATTTATTCTTTTCGGTATAACGATGCTATTAAGTGCTTGTAGTTTATTTGACTCATCACAATCGCCGATTCCCGCAGAATTTGCACAAGCGGATTACCTCCTTTCAGATGTGAATGCGAAAACATGGGCAACGGCAAGTAAACAAGCTGAACAATGCATTTATCCGAATTTAACTCGTATTCAACAACAGCATTTTGCTAAAGAAGATAGCTACATTCATTCTCAATATGTCTTTTTCTATCCGTTAGAAAAAATCATCGGAGAAGACTATGTGAAAATGATTCAAAAAGATGAAAAATCGATGAATTACGCGACCTATCAATTTAAGAAATTCCGTACAGAAGTCGGTGATGTCGAGCCATTAGAACCTAAAGCGTGTCAAATCTTGCGTACTCAGGCAAAAGAAGATTTGGATGTGGTCAAAGGGCAATATATAAATGGTATGGTAGATGAAACGAAGAATGATGACGGCACATTGAAGAAAAGTGGAGATGGCATTGCTACCAATCAGAACAAATTCTTCTTTGATATTATCAAATGGGGTTCAGCTCTTCTTCTCTAATCTTTCATTATTTTCTATAAAAACAACGGCGTAACTAATTTTACGCCGTTTTTGTATTCAGAGAAAACGATTACGATCAAAAAAAGCTTAGATTTTAAGTAAAAAAGCAAAATAGTCATTTTAATTAAAGTCATTTTCAGCTAGTCTAACTAGAAATATTTTTTACAAGGAGAAAACATCATGACAACGATTTTTGATATCGCACAAAACTGGTTAAACCAAGATCCTGATGCTGAAACTCATGCAGAATTAACCGCACTTTTAACGGCGGCAAAAAATGGTGATGAAAAAGCACAATCTGAATTACAAACTCGCTTTAGCGGCCGTTTACAATTTGGTACTGCTGGGCTTCGAGGGCCATTACAAGCAGGCCCTATGGGTATGAACCGTGTTTTAGTGGCACAGGCAGCAGGCGGTTTAGCGGATTATTTAAAAGATTACGACAAACAGCCTTCTATCGTGATTGGTTACGATGGTCGTAAAAACTCTGATGTTTTCGCTCGTGATACCGCTGAAATCATGGCGGGTGCAGGCGTGAAAGCTTATTTACTTCCACGTAAATTACCAACGCCAGTATTAGCTTACGCAATTCAATATTTTGATACCACTGCTGGTGTCATGGTGACTGCGAGTCACAACCCTCCAGAAGATAACGGTTATAAAGTTTACTTAGGTAAAGCGAACGGCGGTGGCCAAATCGTTTCTCCTGCTGACAAAGATATCGCCGCATTAATCGATAAAGTAGCAGCGGGCAATGTAAAAGATTTACCACGTAGCCAAGATTATGTGGTGTTAGATGATGAAGTGGTTAACGCTTATATCGAAAAAACCGCTTCTCTTGCTAAAGAGCCTAAATCAGTTATTAACTACGTTTATACCGCAATGCACGGTGTAGGCTATGAAGTATTAAGCAAAACCTTAACCAAAGCAGGCCTTCCACAACCTCACATTGTGGCAGAACAAGTATGGCCAGATGGCACATTCCCAACGGTAAACTTCCCTAACCCAGAAGAAAAAGGAGCATTAGACTTAGCGATTAAAGTAGCAAAAGAACACAATGCAGAATTCATTATTGCCAATGACCCTGATGCAGACCGTTTAGCAGTGGCTGTTCCTGATGCGCAAGGTAACTGGAAACCTTTACACGGTAACGTAGTAGGTTGCTTCTTAGGTTGGTATTTAGCAAAACAATATCATGCAAAAGGTGAGAAAGGCGTATTAGCGTGTTCTTTAGTGTCATCTCCTGCGCTTGCTGAAATTGCGAAAAAATACGGTTTCCAATCAGAAGAAACCTTAACCGGTTTCAAATACATCGGTAAAGTTCAAGGCTTATTATTCGGTTTTGAAGAAGCACTTGGTTACTTAGTTGACCCAGATAAAGTACGTGATAAAGACGGTATTTCAGCGGCGATCGTGTTCTTAGATTTAGTGCGTCACTTAAAAGCACAAGGTAAAACCTTAGCGGATTACGCCAATGACTTCACGCAAGAATTCGGTGCTTATGTAAGTGGTCAAATTTCTATCCGTGTAAGCGATTTATCTGAAATTGGTAAATTAATGACCGCACTTCGTAACACGCCTCCAGCTGAAGTAGGTGGTGTTAAAGTGGCACAATTCATCGACCACACTAAAACTGATCGCCAAAGCGACATCCTTGTATTCGTATTAGAAAACGGTAGCCGCTTAATCGTTCGTCCATCTGGTACTGAGCCGAAAATCAAGTTCTATCTTGATGCTCGTGGTAAAGATCCAAAAGACGCGGATCACGTTTTAGCACAATTTGATGAAGGCGTTCGTCAAATCCTTCGTCAAGATGCTTACGGCAAACAAGATTGCTAATTGAGCAAACTATTAAATAATAAAAAACGCTAGGTTTGATGCCTAGCGTTTTATTTTTGCTTATTTCAATGCAAGTTGTAACTTGCCCTGATGTTTTTCCAATAAAGCCTCAGCTTGAGCACGATCTAATCCACTCAGAATCATCATAATCGCTAATTTCGCATTTTGATCAGCCTGCTTTAATGTATCTTCTGCGAGAGCCTTATTGCAATCCGTGGCTTGCATGACGATACGAATGGCACGAGCTTTAAGCTTTTCATTGCTTGCCTGAACATCCACCATTAAGTTTTGATAGCATTTACCCATTAAGATCATAGAAGCTGTAGTCAGCATATTCAGTACTAATTTTTGTGCCGTACCTGATTTTAAACGGCTCGAACCCGTCAGTACTTCTGGTCCCACTACCGTATCAATGGCAATATCCACAATATTCGCCATCACTGAATTCGGATTACTTGCAATCGAAACGGTCACTGAACCTAAACTTTTCGCATATTCCAATGCACCGATCACATAAGGGGTTCGGCCACTTGCAGCAATCCCCACCAACACATCTTTTGAGGAAAAGTGAATTGTTTGTAAGTCAACCACGGCTTGCGATTTACTGTCTTCCGCCCCTTCAATTGGATGACGCAATGCACGCTCACCACCTGCAATAATACCTTTCACTATTTCAGGTGACACGCCAAATGTTGGTGGGCATTCAGAAGCATCGAGCACCCCCAATCGACCACTGGTTCCCGCGCCAATATAGACTAATCGACCACCTTTTTGAAATGCGGCAACAATACGCTCGACCGCTTGGGCAATTTGAGGTAAACATTTTTCAATTGCCAAAGGCACTTGCTTATCTTCATCATTCATTAATTGCACAATTTCCAATGCAGATAAACTATCCACATTCATGGAATTGGGATTCCGTTGCTCAGTAATTAAAGTTGAAAGGGTTTGTAATAAATTCTCTGCCATAGTTTATTCCTTTGGAAAAATCGCCCCTAAACTGACCGCACTTGTAGCGCCCGTTACACTCGGTAAATTAGCGGGCAAATTATGCATACGACGATAAGCGAGCCAAGCAAATGCCGCTGCTTCCACATAATCAATATCAAGATCTAATTCAGTCGTCAGCTGAATACGCCAACTTGGCAATGCTTGTTTTAAGCCATTCATGATCGCCTGATTTTTAGCGCCACCGCCACAAACAAGTAATCGGCATGGTAATGCTGTCTGAATATTGTTAAGGGCTAAAACAATGCTTTGCACGGTAAATTCAGCCAAGGTGGCTTGCACATCTTGTGGTAAAAGTGCGGTCGTTTTACCTGCTATTTTTTGAATTTTATTCTCTAGCCAAGCCAAATTAAATAATTCACGCCCCGTGCTTTTCGGTGGGGGTAGTTGAAAGAAATCTTCATCTAATAATGCCGCTAACAAATCTGGATTTACTTGACCCGAAGCCGCCCATTCACCATTTTTGTCGTAAGCTTTGCCTTGATGTTTTTCGATCCATTGGTCGAGCAAGGCATTACCGGTTCCCGTATCAAAGCCAATGACAGGCTGTTCGGGTATCAATAACGATATATTGCTAATACCGCCAATATTAAGCACCACCGTTGCCCAGTTAGGATCAAAAAATACCGCTTGATGAAAAGCGGGTACTAAAGGCGCCCCTTGTCCACCAAACGCCATATCTTTACGGCGCAAATCACCAACAACCGTAATACCTGTTTTAGCGGCTAATAAATTCATATCACCGATTTGCATGGTAAACGGGAATTGACTTTTTGGGGAATGCCACACTGTTTGACCATGGCAGCCAATGGCTTCGACCTGCTCAGGTTTTAACTCATGTTTACGTAAAAAGGCATTTACGCAATCGGCATAAAGAAAACCAAATTGATGATCAAGCTCCCCTAGAGCCTGTAAAGTGGTTTCGCCAGATTGAATAAGTGCGGTCACTTTTTCACGTAAATTTGCTGGCATCGGCGTGAAATCGGCCGCAATTAATTTGGTTTGATTCGAATGGATGTCAGTAAGAGCAATATCGACACCATCAAGACTGGTGCCCGACATAATGCCAAGATAATAAGTCATAATATTCAATTCGTGAGTTTTTCAGAATTATAGCGGATTTTAAAAAAATAAAAAAAGAGAGAACATTGTAGTTCTCTCTTTTCATCATGGATGATTCTTATAAGTCGTCAATGACTAAATAGATTTTTGCTACTGGGCCATGTACGCCAATCACTTTAATCAATTCAATATCTGCCGTTGAACTTGGACCTGAGATAATATTGATACAAGATGGCATACGCTCGCCTTGTTGTGCTTTATCGTGTAATACTTTCGCCACTTGTGCAACACGTGGAAGTACTTGGCTTTTACGTACAACAACAATCGATTTTTCAGGTAATAAACTCACTGAACGTCCACGATCTGCACTAGAGAATAAGACGATTCCGCCAGTTTCCGCCAAACCATATTCTGCATAAACCACACCAAGATTAGCTTTTTCAGAAAAACTAATATTATCTTGTGCCGTTTCTGGTGACCATGTATGGCAAGTATATTTCGCTTCAAGCGCCGCTGGAATACCAAGTGCGGTCAATCTTTCATCGGAATTAAGCACAACATCACCGCCGCCATATTTTTCACAGAGAGCAAGTAAGGTTTGTACTGCATCAGACTCTCTACACACATTTACATCCACCATCATGGTTTTAGCAGAATTGGTAAATTCATTCGCTAAATCAACCGCACTTAAATGAGTTAAACGCTCAGTTGGGTATGTATTGACTGGTACATCCATCGGTTCAGGTATGATAGCACGGGCTTTACCCATTTTCGCCGCTAATTTATTAAGAAAATTTTCGCGATTTTGTAAATCCATGCTTATTACCCTCTCTCTCTATTATTAAACCATTGACGGAAACTTTCGCCATCTGCTTGTGGTAAATCTCGTGCTTTTGTCCATTCACCCAATGCACCAAATGTAATTGGTGCTTTCCCATTTTTGATCAGCTTACCCGCTAATTTTGCACCGATATTCACACCTGTTTTCCATAGTGTTGGGTTGGCATTGGCTGTGGTGAAACCAAAAATAGATAAACGTTCCATCGCGGGAGTTTTACCTAACTCTACCATTTTCTCACGGTGTTTTAAGATTAACTGCGCTAATGGAATACGCACTGGGCAGACAGAGTTACACGCATTACATAATGAACAAGCATACGGCAATTCTTTAAACTCATCGTAGCCGCCTAGTAATGGAGAAATCACTGCACCAATTGGACCTGGGTAAATAGAACCATAACCATGACCACCGATTTGACGATATGCTGGACAGGTATTCAAACAGGCACCGCAACGGATACAACGTAAAACTTCTTGGAATTCAGAAGCTAAAATATCTGAACGACCATTATCCACTATAACCAAATGGAATTCTTCAGGACCGTCAGTTTCACCGGCAAGACGAGGGCCGGTTAACCAAGTGTTATAACCGGTTAATTTCGCCCCTACTGCACTACGAGCAAGCATCGTAATTAACACATCAACTTCTTGGAAAGTTGGTGCTAAACGCTCCATTCCCATCACTGCAATATGCGTTTTCGGCAAGGTCGTCGCTAAACGTAAGTTACCTTCGTTTGTCACCAAACAAACTGAGCCGGTCTCCGCTACGGCAAAGTTACAACCACTGATACCAATATCAGCTTCTAAAAAATCTTGACGAATTTTTTCACGTACGAAACGCGTCATATCTTCAGGCGTTTCCTCGCCTTGATAGCCGAGTTTTTCAGACAAATCTTTGCGGATTTGGTGACGATCTTTATGGATTGCAGGCACAACGATATGGGATGGTTTATCACCTGAAATTTGTAATAGATATTCACCCAAATCAGTTTCGATCACTTGCATGCCCTCTTTTTCAAGCACTTCGTTTAAACCGATTTCTTCAGTCACCATGGATTTGGATTTTACGATTTTCTTCGCATTTTTCTCTAATGCTACTTTACGAATATAAGCACTCGCTTCTTCGGCAGTTTCAGCAAAATACACTTTACCGCCATTTTCAATCACTTTTTCGCTTAATTGATACAAATAAGCGTCTAAATTAGCTAAAACATGGTTACGAATCTGTTTAGATAAATCACGCCATTCTTCCCAATGACCTAATTCGTCAACCATTTTTTGACGATTAGCCCCAATAGTTTCTTGGGCTTTCACTACCGCTTTACGCATGATAGTGTTATGTACTTCATGATCGACACGCGCTTTAAAAGGAAGATTACTGGTTTTCAATGACATCTTATTTCTCCCCTTGCATTAATACTTCCGCAATGTGCATCACTTTGATCTTGCTGCCTTCGCGTTGTAAACGACCACCAATGTTTAATAAACAACTTACATCTGCACCAATTAAATATTGTGGTTCAACCTCTTCAATATGCTCAACTTTTTCTTTTACCATTTCACCAGAAATCTCTGCCATTTTCACAGAGAAAGTTCCACCGAAGCCACAGCAAGTTTGTTGATTATGAATAGGAAGAAGATCTAACCCTTTTACGCCTTTCAAGAGAGCGATTGGTTCATCAACAATGCCTAATTTACGAGTAAGACTACAAGAAGGATGATAAACCGCTTTACCCGGCAAATAGGCGCCAACATCTGTTACACCTAATTTATTGACGATGAAATCCGTTAAATCACAGAAACGCGCGACGACCTTTTTTGCTCGCTCAGCCCAATCTAACTCACCAACTTTGGTGAAATACTCAGGATAGTTTTTGATAGCATAAACACAAGAACCTGCTGGAGCAACGATTGGATAATCGTTCACTTCAAAGGTTTCGACTAAATTTTTCATGCCTGGGATGGCTTGTTTGGTGTAACCGCTGTTTAATGCTGGTTGCCCACAACAGCCTTGTTTTTCAAGGAAGATAACATTACAACCGAGTTTTTCCAGTAGTAATACGGTGTTTTTCGCCACACCGCTCTTTACTACGTCAGCAATACAGGTAACGTAGAAATTTACGTTCATAAATAATTACTCCAACAGTAATAGAAAATAAAAAGTAAAATATTCGATAAAAGTTAAGCAACCGCCGACAAAGTGCGGTTGCTTTTTGCCTCTATTTTAGAGCGCATAGAATAGCGGAATTAAGAAACTTGCGCAAAGGGCTGCAATGATACCGTAAACGACCATTGGTACAATCGTAGTCTTAATGATTGTTCCTTCTTTGTTTTGAATATTCAACACGGAAGAAACTGCTACGATATTATTAATACATACCATATTACCCATCGCACCACCGACTGATTGTAACGCCAGAATTAAAGTCACAGATAAACCTGTAGTTTCTGCTGTTGATAATTGTACACTACCAAATGTTAAGTTAGATACGGTATTTGATCCTGAGAAGAATGCGCCTACCGCACCTAAGAAGGAAGAGAAGATTGTCCAGTCACTACCGGTAACTTCTGCAAAGGTACGACCTATGATTTTCACCATAGAATGCTCGCCCCCCACTAACATCAAGTTTACCATCACTAAGGCACCCATTAAGGCAATAAATGGATTTTTTACTTGGCTTAAGCTTGCACTAAAAATTCCTTTTGTTTTTCTAAAGTTCACGCCAAAAAGTGGTAATGAAATTAATACAGTAATTACAAATGGAATTAGCGCAGGTACATAAAGTAGTTTGTAACTTTCACTCACCGCTGAACCGAAGATGTTTTTCAAACTAAAAATTAAACCTTTGCTGACTTCAAATGTGCCTAATGAACCTAACGCTGTGGAGAACCACACATCTTTGTTATTCATTAAGCCTTTTAAGCCTAATTCTGGAATACGTGTAACGATTAAGAATAAAATTAATAAACCGGTTGGTAGTAATGCTTTAGCAACTTGGCCTGTGCTAACAGCATTATTATCTAACTTGTTTTCAACTTTCTCTAAACCAATACCTTTATTCGCTACAAATACAGAAATAAAGAGACCAATTGCACCACCGACTAATGATGGGAATTCATAGTTAAACTGTGCAATTAAGAAGTAAGGAATCACGCAAGAGAATACGCTAATATAAATGAAAACAATATTTTGACGGATTTCTTTCCAGGTCACCATGATACGTAATGCCATCAATGGAATCACTAATGCCGCAATGGAGTGGATAAACGCTGTTATCGAACCAATTTCAAGAATCGATTTTGAATCTAATTTTAATGGACCAAAACCGAACCAAGTTGGTGTACCTACCGCCCCAAAAGAAACCGGAACCGAATTCATCACTAACGCCAACATGGCGACTTTTAATGGATTAAAACCTAAGCCCATTAAAATTGGAGCTGCAATCGCTGCTGGTGTACCAAAACCACTTGCACCCTCAATCATAAAAGCAAATGCCCAACCGATAATCATTAATTGTGCAACTGGGTTTGGGTTAATATTGCCTAACCATTTACGCATCGTATCAGTTGCGCCAGATACTTCTGAAAATTTGTTAAAGAGAATTGCGCCAAAAATAACAGTAATTGGTGTTTGAACCGCTACGATTGCGGCGGTCACATTGGCACTGATCGTTACAATGTCAGTATTAAAATGAAGAAGGTGAACGCCAATCACCAAGGTTGCAATCCAAGGTAATGCAACATAAGAAGGTAACGCATTACGCTTTACCATTAAATAAATCAATAAAATGATTGGAAAAACACTAAGAATAAAAGACAAGCTCATAATCACTCCTCTGTACGACTAAAAAGTGGCGCGTATTCTATGAATTCTTAATGAAAAATCCACCCCCCCTTTAGTGGTAGTTAATTGAAAATGTGACAAAGTTCTCACATTTTTTTAACATTTTTCGCTTTTCTTTATAACATTATTTTAACTCTTTAAAAAAACCAATAAAAATGCATAATTTATGGTAAAAAATAAATTTTCATTACAAATATACATAATAGAAAAATCCTTGTGGAAATTGACTCCAGCAAGGATTTTTTAAGCTTAAAAAGAATTAAAAGAAGCTTTTTTAGCCATTGATGGAATAAGGTAACGGTTCAATTTTCAGAACAATTCCATCTTCAGGTAAACGGAAATACATCCCTTCTTCTAAATCGTTATTCATCACCACTTGTAGCCATAAAACGCCGTCAAAATTGACCGCACTTACGATAGTGCCGGTTTTACGCCAAGCTGTTTCTAATTGCATTTCAATTTCGCTGCCAAGTTTCGGTGTAACCGTGGTTTCCCCTGAAAGCACATACATCGCACGCTTATTGGCGCCACGGTATTTAGCTCGCGCAACAATTTCTTGCCCGATATAACAGCCTTTAGTAAAAGAAATCGCTTGTTCAATCGCTTGTAAATTTAATGCCTGCGGGATAAATTCATTTTGTGTTTCCGCACTCAAGCTTGGTAAGCCCGCTTGAATATCCGCACAAAGCCATTGTTTTTCATCGCCATTAAAGGTGACATCTAACGGTGTAGGATTGATCAAAATTGCACGATTTTCATCAATATCCAATTCAATCTGCGCATGAATCCGACCGCACTTTTCACCAATCAAGCCGACAACTTGCCAATCCAATACTTGGAAAGTGACTT
Source organism: Haemophilus parainfluenzae (assembly GCF_003253005.1). Taxonomy (GTDB): domain Bacteria; phylum Pseudomonadota; class Gammaproteobacteria; order Enterobacterales; family Pasteurellaceae; genus Haemophilus_D; species Haemophilus_D parainfluenzae_M. The sequence goes on from NZ_QEPZ01000001.1 coordinate 447,616, forward strand.
TTGAAAACACTGCGTATTTTTTTAAATGATCGAGTGGAGCCAATAAAGCTTTCGGCATTAAAATCAAAAACTGTTCTGCTGAAAGCTTAATTAAGCGGAACAACAAATTCATTTTGCCTTTAGGATCGCAATGCGCTGTAAGCGTTGAAGCGCCAGCTGCTAAATGCACCACATCACAAGTTAATTGGCCTTGCAGATATTTCTCCGCATCCACGCCCGCCACTTCCACCAAATCATAGTGGTTTAATGAAATAAATGTTGCCATGATTTTTCCTATTCAAGGTTTTGAATTTGCTCGCGCATTTGTTCGATTAATACTTTTAATTCCACAGCGGAAGCGGTGATATCGGCATTAATGGATTTAGATGCCAAAGTGTTCGACTCACGATTAAGTTCTTGCATCATAAAATCCAGTTTACGGCCCACTGCCCCGCCCTTTTTCAAGATATTATTGGTTTCTTTCACGTGCATTTGCAGACGATCTAATTCTTCCGCTACATCCACACGTTGCGCCAGTAAAATCATTTCTTGTTCGACTCGTTGTGGATCAAGTTGAATCTTCGCTTCTTCAAAACGTTGCAATAAACGCTCACGCTGCCATTGTAAAACCGCCGGCATTTGTGACCGCACTTTTTCAGCTTCTACAGTAATACCATCAAGACGTTGTTGAATAATGGCTTGCAATTTCTCGCCTTCACGTCCACGCATTGCAATAAATTCCACCAACAATTCATCAAAAGCTGTCAACAAATCTTGACTGATAGCATCTAAATCTTGCTCAGTCGCTTCCACCACGCCGGGATAACGCAATACGTCCGCTAAATTGATTTCGCCCTCACCAGCCTGTGCCTTAATCCATTGTAAAGATTGGATAACTTGATTCGCTAATTCTTTATTTAAATTAAGCTCAGCCGACGCTTGTTTTTTGCTATCAATACGCAATGAACATTCAATTTTACCGCGAGTGAGATTTTGACGAAGTTTCTCACGCAAAGCGTTTTCCAAGCCTCGGAATTGCTCTGGCAAGCGGAAAAAGTTTTCCAAATAGCGTTGGTTAACCGAACGAATTTCCCAAACTGCATCGCCCCAATCCTTTTTGATTTCAAGGCGTGCAAAGGCTGTCATACTATAAATCATAAGCACTCTCCTACTATTGTCTCTTGTCTTAATTGATTTGCCGGCTATTTTATCGGGAAAGTACGGTCATTTCTACTGTACATTTTGTAGAAGAATTTTGTTTTCCCTACTTTACACACTGTAAAGATTAAAATACAATCAACGTAAATTTATTATTACAACCTAAGGAAGATAAAATGAACAAGACCGTGGGAAGTACCTTACTTGTTGCAGGAACCATGATTGGGGCGGGGATGTTGGCAATGCCTCTCACCTCTGCGGGGATTGGCTTAACTGCGACTGTTTTCTTATTACTTGGCTTGTGGGCAGTGCTTACTTTCACCGCACTTTTATTCGTGGAGCTGTATCAAACCGCTGACAGTGATGCGGGGATCGGCACACTTGCTGCACAATATTTTGGTAAAGCAGGGCGAATTATTTCCACTGCTGTTTTAATTGTCTTTTTATATGCCTTAATTGCCGCTTATGTGAGTGGTGGTGGTTCTTTATTAATGGATTTACTCCCAGCTATGGGCGACAAAGACACCATGAATAAAATTGCGGTGCTTGTATTCACTATTTTCTTCGGCAGTTTTATTGTCATCGGCACACACAGTGTGGATAAAATCAATCGAGTGTTATTCTTTGTGATGATTGCTGCTTTTATCTTAGTGCTCGCGTTAATGCTACCGAACATTAAATTTGATAATTTATTGGCGATGCCAATTGATAACGCCTTAATTATTTCTGCAAGCCCTGTATTTTTCACCGCATTTGGTTTCCATGGTTCCATTCCAAGTTTAAATAAATACTTAGACGGTAATGTGAAATCCTTACGCATTGCGATTTTAGTGGGTTCTGGCATCACATTATTTGCTTACTTTTTATGGCAGCTTTCGACGCACGGCTTACTCAGCCAAAATGAGTTTTTACAAATTTTACGTGAAGACGCCACGTTAAATGGCTTGGTGAAAGCAACCTTAGAAATCACCCAAAGCCCAATTATTGCGAATGCGGTAAAAATCTTCTCCACTTTAGCATTGGTCACTTCATTTTTAGGGGTGGCATTAGGTTTATTAGAATGTATCGAAGACCTACTCAAGCAATCTTTTGATATTCATGCAGGGCGTATTTCATTAGGTTTAATGACCTTTATTCCCCCTGTGCTTTTCTCCCTTTTCTATCCGGAAGGTTTTATTCTCGCGCTGGGTTATGCCGGTCAAATGTTCGCATTCTACGCAGTAGTTTTACCGGTAGCATTAGTTTGGAAAGCTCGCTCAATTCATCCAAACTTGCCATATCGAGTATGGGGCGGTAAAGCATTATTAGTGCTTGTATTGGTACTCGGTGTGATTATTACTTCGATTCCTTTTGCCATCCGAGCAGGTTACTTACCTTTTGTCGTGGGGTAAAATGAGTGAAAAAAAGACCGCACTTTTAAGGTGCGGTCTTTTTTTATTCGTTTTATTAAAAATCCCTTTTATAATGACCGTACTTTTAGAATAAAAAGAGAAAAATATGAAAGCAATTCAGCCCGAAGATCAGGGATATTGGCTGCTCACCAAAGGATCGATGCTTTATTGGCAGGAAAATGATCTACCTTCTGGATCAGCAAATGAACTCGGCCTCACAACGCAAAAAGCAATGTTACTCGGGAAATGGAAATCACAACCTTTATGGCTTGTGGCAGAAAATGATCAAGATGAACGAGAATACCTTTCCTTACGAAGTTTGTTATCTTTACCGACTGAAGATTTTCATTTATTAAGCCGAGGTGTGGAAATCAATCATTTTTTGAAAACCCACCAATTCTGCGGAAAGTGCGGTCAAAAAACGGAACAAACTCACGATGAGCTAGCGGTTCAATGCTCAAGTTGTGGCTATCGTACTTACCCCGTTATTTGCCCTTCGGTTATTGTCGCCGTTCGCCGTGGCACAGAGATTTTATTAGCTAACCATAAACGCCATTACACGCCAGGCAAAGCAGGTATTTACACCACGCTAGCCGGTTTTGTGGAAGCGGGTGAAACCTTTGAAGATGCCGTTCGTCGCGAAGTCTTTGAAGAAACGGGCATTCGTATTAAAAACATTCGCTATTTCGGTAGTCAACCTTGGGCATTCCCTAATTCACAAATGGTGGGCTTTTTAGCTGATTACGACAGCGGAGAAATTCAACTGCAAGAAACAGAACTGCATGATGCACAATGGTTTTCTAGCGCTGCCCCCTTGCCAGAATTACCGCCAACAGGTACTATCGCACTAAAATTAATTAATGCTACGCTTGAGCTTTGCAAAGCGGAACAAAATAAATAAAGGAAAGTCCATGTCTGAATTAAAAAATGATCGCTATTTAAAAGCCTTATTACGTGAACCAGTGGATATGACCCCCGTATGGATGATGCGCCAAGCGGGACGCTATTTGCCTGAATATAAAGCAACACGTGCAGAAGCAGGCGATTTTATGTCTCTTTGCCGCAATGCGGATTTAGCTTGTGAAGTTACCTTACAGCCACTTCGTCGCTATGCTTTAGATGCAGCTATTTTGTTCTCAGATATTTTAACTATTCCTGATGCAATGGGCTTAGGCTTAAGTTTTGGTGCAGGTGAAGGCCCGAAATTTGCTCATCCAATTGAAAATAAAAGCGCGGTCGAAAATTTACCGATTCCTGACCCTGAAGGAGAACTTCAATATGTGATGAATGCTGTGCGCACAATTCGTCGCGAACTAAAAGGCGAAGTGCCACTGATTGGTTTCTCTGGTAGTCCGTGGACACTGGCAACTTATATGGTTGAAGGTGGTAGCAGCAAAACCTTCAATAAAATCAAAAAAATGATGTATACCGAACCGCAAACTTTGCATCTTTTATTAGATAAAGTAGCGGATTCCGTGATTTTATACCTAAACGCACAAATCAAAGCAGGTGCACAAGCGGTCATGGTGTTTGATACCTGGGGTGGTGTATTAGGTCATCGTGAATATTTAGACTTCTCTCTGCAATATATGCACAAAATCGTTGATGGTTTAATTCGTGAACACGATGGCCGTAAAGTACCGGTAACCTTATTTACTAAAGGCGGCGGGTTATGGTTAGAAGCCATGGCTAATACAGGCTGTGATGCGCTAGGATTAGACTGGACAGTTAATTTGACTGATGCGAAAGCGCGTGTGGGTCATAAAGTGGCGCTACAAGGCAATATGGATCCAAGTGTGTTATATGCGCCTGCAGAGCGTATTAAGCAAGAAGTGCGGTCAATCTTAGCCGATTTTGGTCAAGGCAGCGGACATGTATTTAACTTAGGCCATGGAATCCACCAAGACGTGCAGGAAAGTGCGCCAAAAATCTTCGTGGATGCCATTCATGAATTCTCTAAAGCCTATCATAAATAAGCGAGAAGAAAATGCGAAATCCAATTCACAAGCGCCTAGAAAATGTTGAAAGCTGGCAACATCTGACCTTTATGACTTGCTTATGCGAACGCATGGCACCGAACTTTGCCCTGTTTTGTCAAATGACAGAACAGGAGCAAGCAGAAAAGACCTATCACAACATTTTAAATTTAGTGTGGGAATTTCTAACCGTTAAAGGGGCGAAAATCAATTTCGAAAACCAATTAGAGAAACTCGAAGAGATTATTCCTGATGTGAATGATTACGACTTCTTTGGTGTAGTACCCGCCCTCGATGCTTGTGAAGCGTTAGGTGAATTATTGCATGCCATTATCGCAGGCGAAACACTCGAAAAAGCGATTCAAATCAGCCAAATTTCATTAGGTACGGTTTGTTCTTTGTTAGAAACTCAAGAAAATCGTGATCTTTCTGAAAGCGAACTAAAAAGCCGTGAAGAAATTAAAGAAGAACTTGACCTTCAATGGCAAATCTATCGCTTACTCAAAGACTGTGAAAAACGCGATGTAGACCTGATTTTATCTCTCCGAAACGAGATCAAACAGGAGGGAATCTCCAATATTGGTGTAAAAATTGAGCAATAACGTGAGATTTGTCACAATTTTTACAAATCGAGCTTTTATTTCCCGCTAAGTTAGATTAGACTTTGCCAAGCCGTAGCTGTTAAAAGCTACGCTTATTTGAATAGAGTCAAATTTTAATTTAACAGAAGGTACAAATTTATGAACAAAACAGATTTAATCGATGCAATTGCAAGTGCAGCTGAATTAAACAAAAAACAAGCTAAAGCTGCATTAGAAGCAACTTTAGAAGCTATCACTGGCAGCCTTAAAAAAGGTGAACCTGTACAATTAATCGGTTTCGGTACATTCAAAGTAAACCAACGTGCTGCACGTACTGGCCGTAATCCACAAACTGGTGCAGAAATCAAAATCGCAGCATCTAAAGTTCCAGCGTTCGTATCAGGTAAAGCATTAAAAGACACAATCAAATAATTGGTCTTAAAACGAATTTTAATTGAACCCTGCTTTGTCAGGGTTTTTTGTTGCCTAAATTTTAGCTTTACAATCATTGCTTTGCTGATATAATTCCGAACCGAAACTTATTATGGAATATAAATGATGAAACGAAACATTCAACACCGAAATACCCAACAACGCAGACATGCCATCATGCAGCTTCTGCAAGAACAAGGTGAAGTCAGTGTAGAACAGCTAGTACAGTTATTTGAGACCTCTGAAGTGACTATTCGAAAAGATCTCACCGCATTGGAAAGTAATGGTTTCCTTCTTCGTAAATATGGTGGTGCTATTTTAATGCCACAAGAAATCATCGAAGAAGAACAAGATGATGAACTTTCGCAACGAAAGTTAGTCTTAGCTAAAGCGGCAGCAGAACGTATTCGTGATCACAATCGCATTATTGTGGATAGTGGCAGCACAACTGCCGCCTTGATTAAACAACTTAATCGCAAGCAAGGCTTGGTTGTGATGACGAATTCACTTTCTGTGGCTACGGCATTACGTTCACTCGAAAATGAACCGACGCTCTTAATGACGGGAGGCACTTGGGACACGCGTTCTGAATCCTTCCAAGGCAATATTGCCGAGCAAGTGCTACGTTCTTATGATTTTGACCAATTATTTATTGGTGCCGATGGCATTGATTTAGAGCGAGGTACAACGACATTCAATGAGTTGGTTCGCTTAAGCCAAGTGATGGCTGAAGTGTCTCGTGAAGTGATTGTGATGGTGGAATCACAAAAAATTGGCAGAAAAATGCCAAATGTGGAATTAACCTGGCAGCAAATTGATGTGCTGATTACCGATAACAAATTATCTCAGACCGATAAAGACGCCATAATGGCGCAAGGCGTAGAGGTAATTTGTGTGAATGTGGCATAAAGTGCGGTCAGAAAAACAAGACTTTTAATTTTATTAAATAAGGAAAAACTATGTGTGGTATTGTTGGTGCGGTAGCACAACGTGATGTAGCAGAAATTTTAATTAATGGTTTACACCGATTAGAGTATCGTGGTTATGACTCTGCAGGTGTTGCTGTCGTGGATCCAAACCATGAATTACACCGCGTGCGCTGCTTAGGTAAAGTAAAAGCCCTTGATGAAGCCGTTGCAGTAAAACCATTAATCGGTGGTACGGGGATTGCGCACACACGTTGGGCAACTCATGGTGAACCATCTGAAGCCAATGCTCACCCGCATACTTCAGGTAACTTTGCTGTCGTCCATAACGGCATCATCGAAAATCACGAAGAATTACGTGAATTGCTTAAATCTCGTGGTTATGTGTTCAATTCTCAAACTGATACCGAAGTAATTGCTCACCTTGTTGAATGGGAAATGCGCACAGCCTCTACTCTACTTGAAGCGGTACAAAAAACCGTAAAACAACTTACCGGTGCATACGGTATGGTGGTATTAGATCGCGAACATCCAGAACATTTAGTGGCTGCACGTTCAGGCAGTCCATTAGTAATTGGTTTAGGGATTGGTGAAAACTTCCTAGCATCTGACCAACTTGCGTTATTAAGCGTCACACGCCGTTTCATTTATTTAGAAGAAGGTGACATTGCAGAAATTACGCGTCGTACCGTAGATATTTACGATGCAAATGGTCAAAAAGTAGAACGTGAAGTACACGAATCTAACCTTGAAAATGATGCAGCAGAAAAAGGCAAATTCCGCCATTTCATGCAAAAAGAAATCTATGAGCAACCAAATGCATTAATCAACACCATGGAAGGTCGTATCCTTCATAATAACGTGATTGTGGATGCTATTGGTAATGGTGCATCTGAAATCTTAAAACAAGTTGAACACATTCAAATTGTGGCTTGTGGTACCTCTTATAATGCAGGTATGACGGCCCGTTACTGGTTTGAAGCACTTGCTGGCGTGAGTTGTGATGTTGAAATCGCGTCTGAATTCCGGTACCGCAAATTCGTGACCCGCCCAAATAGCTTGTTAGTGACCATCTCTCAATCAGGTGAAACGGCGGACACCCTTGCAGCACTTCGTTTGGCAAAAGAAAAAGGTTATATGGCTGCCTTAACGATCTGTAACGTATCAAGTTCATCTTTAGTACGTGAATCTGATCTTGCCTTCATGACTCGTGCAGGCGTAGAAGTCGGTGTAGCATCAACCAAAGCATTTACTACTCAATTAGCAGCATTATTAATGTTAGTAACTGCAATTGGTAAAGTAAAAGGCAATATCTCAAGCGAACAAGAAGTAGAAATTGTGAAAGCATTACAATCACTTCCGGCTGAAGTTGAAAAAGCCCTTGCATTTGACAAAGACATCGAAGTATTAGCTGAAGACTTTGCCGAGAAAAATCATGCGCTTTTCCTAGGTCGTGGTGAGTTCTACCCTATCGCAATGGAAGCTTCATTGAAATTAAAAGAAATTTCTTATATCCATGCTGAAGCTTATGCGGCTGGTGAATTAAAACACGGTCCATTAGCGTTAATCGATGCGGATATGCCGGTTATCGTGGTGGCACCAAACAATGAATTGCTTGAAAAAGTGAAATCAAACATTGAAGAGGTACGTGCTCGTGGTGGTCAGCTTTATGTTTTCGCGGATAAAGAAGCCGGCTTCACACCTAGCGAAGGCATGAAAATCATCACTATGCCAAAAGTGAATGAAATTATTGCACCAATTTTCTATACCGTTCCAATGCAATTATTGTCATACCATGTGGCATTAATTAAAGGAACCGACGTGGATCAACCTCGTAACTTAGCAAAATCGGTAACGGTAGAATAAAGTGCGGTTGAAAATTAGCACGTTTTAATACAAAAAAGCACAGGTTTAATCCTGTGCTTTTTGTTTAAATAAACCGATAACCGTTTTCTGTCACTTCCAAAATTGAGGCATAATCCTTTCGCCAATCGCCTAAAACAATTCGCGTGTATATTTCTTCCTGATGAATAGCTTCTCGATGTGTATGACCGTGAATTAACCGATTAACGCCAAATTCTTTCACGGTTTGTGCCGTAAACGCTAAATTTACATCCATGATATCCAGCGACTTATACTGCTTATCCTGTTTACTCTTCGCGCGAATTTTCTCTGCAATTTTTAACCGCACTTTTAGTGGCAAACATAAAAATAGCCTTTGTCGCCAATTTTGATGCACTTTTCGGCGAAATTGCTGATATTTCACATCATCAACACATAACGTATCACCATGACAAATTAAGGTTTTCACGCCATAAAGATCAACACAATGATAGTCAGGCAATAACGTTAAACCACAATCTTGTGCAAATTTTTTCCCGACGAGAAAATCTCGATTGCCATGAATGAAATAACAAGCAATGCCTTTTTCTGTCAGGTTTTTAATCGACTGTTTGACTTGTGAAATTAAAGGGGAGATTTCATCATCACCAATCCAAAAATCAAAAAGATCACCTAAAATATAAACCGCTTGGGCTTCTTGTGCCTTGTTTTGCATAAAATCGTTAAAAAGTGCGGTTAATTCTGGATGCGTTTCGCTCAAATGAAGATCTGCAATAAAATAAATGGGTTTCATAACTATTCCGTCATTTTTTTCATTAGATTAGCACACATTTTTGTGTAATTTGCTATACTTTCCAAAAATTTTAATTAGGTATTTTCTATGTTAAAAATCGCCAGAATTCTCATCGTTGCACTTTGTTGTATTTTAATTTGTGTGCTCGGTACAATCTATTCCTTTATTCGTTTCAAAAATCCAAGCAATGTGGGCATTATGGCTCGCTGGTTTGGCCGCTTATACCCATTATTTGGCTTAAAAGTAGAACACCGTTTTCCACAAAATAAAGAGAATATGCCGCGTTGTATTTATATCGGTAACCACCAAAATAATTTCGATATGGTGACCATCTCTTACATGGTATTGCCTCGCACGGTGAGTGTAGGTAAAAAAAGCCTGATTTGGATTCCTTTTTTCGGCATTTTGTATTGGGTGACGGGCAATATTTTCTTAGATCGTGAAAATCGCTCTAAAGCACACAGCACGATGACAGAACTTGCTCGTCGTATCAATAAAGACAACCTGTCAATTTGGATGTTCCCTGAAGGCACTCGTAGCCGTGGTCGCGGCTTATTGCCATTCAAAACAGGGGCATTCCATGCAGCAATTGCAGCTGGCGTACCAATTGTCCCCGTTGTGTGTTCAACTACACATAATAAAATAGATTTAAATCGTTGGGATAACGGTAAAGTAATTTGTGAAATGATGGATCCGATTGACGTGTCATCCTACACAAAAGACAATGTCCGCGAACTTGCTACTTACTGCCACGATTTGATGGAAAAACGCATCGCAGAACTCGATGCTGAAATTGCACAAGGAAAATAATATGTTGCGTCTTTCTCGTCGCCAATTATTAAAAACTACCGCAATTTCAACCGCACTTGCTACCACACCTCAATCGGTATTAGCGGCATCTCATGAAAAATTAACCATTCCGCCATTGATGGAAGCGAAACGTGGCCGCCCAATTATTTTTAATATGGAAGAAACCGGCTACAAATTAGATGGCTCCCATAGTGTCAGTGTATGGGGTTTTAACGGTAATTATCTTGGTCCCACTATTCGCATCAAATCGGGTTCCTTTGCAAAACTCAATTATCACAACAATTTACCACAAAGCATTGCTCTTTCTATTCAGGGATTACAAGCCAGTGGCGAATTATTTGGTGGTGCCACCAAAGCTCTCAAAAAAGGGGAATCTTGGGCACCAATTATTCCAATAGAGCAACCTGCCGCGACTTGCTGGTATCGTTCTGCGACCTTGGCTAACTCGGCTTATCAAACCTATCGCGGCATTGTGGGAATGTGGTTAATTGAAGATGAGCAAAGCTTAAAATCTCAGCTACCTCATAAATACGGTGTGGACGATATTCCATTAATCTTACAAGACATGGAATTTAACGGCGACGGATTACAATTATTTAAGCAAAATCAACCGCACTTTGTCGGTAATCGTCTTCTTGTTAATGGACAGGAAGCGCCTTATCTTGATGTCCCTCGCGGCTGGGTGCGTTTGCGTTTGCTCAATGCTTCATTAGCAAGAGCCTATGACCTCCGTTTAGATAACGAACAAGACATGTTGCTCGTTGCACGAGACCTAGGCTTTTTACCTCAAGGTAAAGCGATTAATTCTCTCATTCTTGCACCGGGTGAGCGTGCCGAAGTGTTAATCAATTTAAGCGAAGGAGAAGGCGTATCGCTCATCTCTGGGGCTAAACGTGGTTTTTTCGACAAAATCAAAAATGTGTTCAGCTCAGGCAATGATTTTGCAGATAACACCGTTTTAGAACTTCGCCCACAAGGTGAAATCTCCGCATTCAGTAAAAAAATGAGTGAGCAATTTAATACTGATGCCACGACTATGCTCGAAAGTAAAATCGCCCAAGAACGCACCTTTGAACTAGATGTGACTAACGGCTTAATCAACAAGCAACGTTTTGACCCGCGTCGACTTGATGTTTCGGCTAAAGTCGGTACCGTCGAACGTTGGATCATCAACAGCTCGCAGCCTGTCGGTTTCACCATTCAAGGCGCTAAATTTGTGATTGAAAGCCAAGATGATGTTAACGTCGATGCGTCGGAGCTAGCCTGGAAAGACACGGTTTGGGTGAAAAAGAAAGTACAAATTTTAGTAAAATTTGAACAACCTTCGTCAAATACTCATCCATTCTTATTTGGCTCATCCAATTTAATGCTGGCAGATATGGGCTGCCTTGGTATAACGATCGTTCAATAAAATAATGATATAAAAAGGAATCTAACATAAAAAAAATCTCAACATTCGCTTTAATTGCGACCTTATTTAAATAAAAAAGAAACCTCTCGTTCCAATAAAACTGAGAAAGTATGTTGGGTAGCAACGGGGAATTTTGGCAAAAAAGCAACGGTAAGTGAAACCTTTAAAGCTCAAGCCCAAAGTGAATTCAGCAGTTCGATTGAGAATGCAAAAGTGGTGTCATCACCAAACAAAAAACTCCATACCATCACGTATACTAGACCGACATTAGAAAATGGTAAATACATGATGAACTGCTGGACATTCGACCGCCGAGATCCAATCGGCAAATATGTGTTGACTGTCAAAATTGGTAAACATGAATTTGAAAAACAAGTTTTCCACGTGACTGAGTAATTAAAAACACAAAAAAACATCTGTGCTCTAATGCACAATATGTGCCACATAATATATTTTCAATATGATCTTAATAAAAAATAATAACGAGCAATAAAATAACAGCTATATAAGAAAATGTTAAAGATGATACTTTTAAATTCATTAATCTGTATCTTATGGATAAGATACAACTTTCTTCTACAATTGTTTCATGATTTTCTAAATAATTCCCACATAGGAGAAAACTCATATGTATTCTGAACAACTTCCTCTTATTAAATCAACCGAAAATAAACCTAAGATTCTATCTCTATTTTCAGGATGTGGAGGTTTAGATTTGGGTTTTCACCAAGCTGGTTATGAAACTATTTGGGCGAACGATTTTTCCCATTGGGCTTGCGAAAGTTTCCGTAAAAATATCGGTGATGTCATCGTAGAAGGCGATATTGAACAAATAGACCCTAACGATCCAACTATTCCAGATTGCGACATCATTTTAGGCGGATTCCCTTGCCAAGATTTTTCCATGATTTGGAAACAGCCGGGCCTAGAGGGTGAGCGTGGCAATCTTTATAAAAGCTTTTTACGTTTTGTAAATGCAAAAAAACCAAAAGTTTTTGTTGCTGAGAATGTGAAAGGTTTGTTGACTGCCAACAAGAAAAAAGCCATCCAGCAAATTATTACCGACTTTGAGAATTGCGGTTATTACGTTCAGGCAAAGCTATATAACTTTGCAGAATTTGGTGTACCTCAATTTCGTGAGCGTGTGTTGATTGTCGGAGTACGTTTGGATACAGGATTTGATTTTCGCCATCCAGAACCGACTCACAATGAAACTGGCGAAAATGGTTTAAAACCATATGTAACTGCTGGTCAAGCGATATCTAATATTCCACAAAATGTTAGTAATAATGAATTACTAAAAATTAGTGATAAAACACGCCGTATGTTGGAATTAATTCCTGAAGGTGGAAATTTTACCGATATTCCTAAAGATCATCCTTTATATGTGAAAGGTATGATTAGCCACGTTTATCGTCGTATGCATCGGAGCGAGCCATCAAAAACAATTATTGCAGCAGGTGGCGGTGGAACTTGGGGCTATCACTTCCCTGAACCACGTGCTTTTACTAATAGAGAACGAGCAAGGCTTCAAAGTTTTCCTGATGATTTTGAGTTTGTTGGCTCAACGACGGAAGTACGTCGCCAGATTGGCAATGCGGTTCCTCCTCAAGGTGTAGTTGAGCTAGCAAAGGCTATCTTACCAATTTTTTCAGACAACTACGAAAAAATAGATTTGCATGAGAAATTGGTTACAGAAAAAGAAATTTTATTTCATGACCGACTAAGCAAAATTCGCGGAGGGAAATAATGAATACAGTTTTTTCTAATTTTCATCCTGCCCAAATAACACAGAAAAAACTCAATGATGTTTGGATGGATTTATTTTTAGGTGCTGATGAAGTTTTAATGGCGACAGGTTATGTATCCAATGATGCCGTTATTGAATTACAACGTATTTTGGAACAAAAAACGAGTATCAGAACAGTAGAATTATTGGTCGGAATGCACTATTTGGAGGGATTTTCTCAACCACAATACCGTAGTTTGTGCAGATTGAATGCTTTTTTACAAGCTGAGAAACGGGGGCAGGTATACGTTTCGCCATTTGTTAAATTTCACGGAAAAATGTACTCATTCAAGCATCAAGAACAAATTAATGGCTTGATTGGTTCTGCAAATTTAACGTGTTTTTGGGATAACACCGAACGCACTTACGAAACCATGGTGCATTTGGATGATTTTCAGACGGCATCTGATTTACATTCAGGTATCCGACAGACTATCAAGTTTTTAGGGAAACCTATTAATCAGGCAAGTGAACCAACTATTTTTGCACCGCACAATGTTTATTTGGAAAATTGTATTGGTGTGGAGAAAATTGATGCAAATAAAGTGTCTGAACTTTTCAGACAAACAGCGCAATATCATTTTTTAATCCCTGCAAAAACAGAGCCAAAAAGTAATTTAAATTGTTTTTTTGGCAAAGGAAAAAATCCTAAGAAACCATGGCAACTTCGTTCTTGGTATGAAGTTGAATTAATTGTCCCTATCCAAATCGTCCGTCAAGAGGGCTACCCTACAAATAGAACAGTAAAGATTATTACTGATGACGGTTGGTCTTTTTCTTGCTATTCCAGTTCGAAAAATAAAGGTAACCAATTATCTACGGAGAATCTACGTTCAGAAGACGATCTAAAAACGTTAGGTAAATGGATAAAAGGGCGTTTGGAAATTTCGGGTTGCCTAAAGCCAGGCGAACCTGTTACACCCAAAACCCTACACAAATATGGAAATGATCATCTTGAATTCCGCTCAACCGACGATCCCGATATTTGGTTACTTTCATTTAAGGGGAAAAACTAGATGCTACAAACCTACTTGAACCAATTAAATCCACCTGAATTGGCGATTTCTGTTAAAAATACTGTTGACGATTTTATGGAAAAATTATCGCAAACCGAACCTAAAACCGCTCAAAATGTTTTGTTGCTTGGCAATGTGCAAAGTGGCAAAACTGCCCAAGTGTTGGGCATATTGAGTGCCTTGGCGGATCGTGATTTCAAACTCTTTATTTATTTGACGACCGATAGCGTAGATTTGCAGCAGCAAACATTAAAACGTGCAGAAAAATCGTTGGATAAATTTATTATCTTGTCAGAGAACGACGACAGTAGTTTTATGCAGGTAATGAAGGCAAATAATCCCATCTTGGTCGTAATTAAAAAAAATGCCCGTGTATTGAAACGTTGGCGTAATTTGTTTGCCAGTCAAAGTAGCCTGAAAGGCTATCCTTTGGTTATTGTGGACGATGAAGCCGATGCGGCCAGCCTAAATACTAATGCAGATAAGCCGGATAAAGATGCCAGTACTATCAATAAACTGCTAAATGACATTAAGAATTCCTGTTGTCAAAGCCTATTTATTCAGTTGACCGCCACACCTCAATCGCTTTTATTGCAACATGAAGAATCTGATTGGCAACCTGAATTTATTCATTTCTTTGAAGCTGGTGAAAAATACATCGGCGGTAACTTTGTCTTCTCTGATCCACCTAGCTATATCGTTCGTTTTATTGATAGTGAATTGGATGATATGAAAGACGAGAGTGGTGAAATTGCCGAAGGGGCAAAACAAGCATTGCTTAGTTTTCTAATAACCTGTGCAGAATTCGCGCTATGTGATAAAACTAACTGTAATTTTGCACTGCATCCAAGCTATAAAATTCAAGATCATCAAGCCTTTTCAAAGAAAATCCAAGCCTTTTTAAATGACTTAGTGCAAGCAGTCAATAATGGGGAAGATCTTGCAGGTAGCTTTAAAGAAAGTTATTTGGATTTACAAAAGACCAAGCCCGATATTCATCACTTTGATGAAATATACGAAAAATTGACCGCACTTTTGGAGAATCAACAAATCTCTACTCTTGTCATTAATTCGCAGACAGAAGCAGATTTTGACTTGGAAAAAGGTTTCAATATCATTATTGGTGGTAATGTGATTGGTCGTGGTTTGACTATTCCAAAACTGCAAACAGTTTATTACAGTCGTACAGCTAAAAAACCGAATGCAGATACTTTCTGGCAGCATTCGCGCATTTTTGGATATGACCGAGATAAATCATTGTTACGGCTTTATATTCCGTCTGATGTCTATCATTTCTTTGTCCAACTCAATCAGGCAAACAATCTGATTATTGAGCAGGCAAAAAAATCAGATGGCAATATTCAGGTTATTTACCCGAAAAACATCAATCCTACCAGAAAAAATGTATTAAAAGCTGGTAGTATCAATCAAATGGTTGGTGGTGTAAATTACTTTCCACTTTGTCCGAATGAGAATAACTTGTTGGTTATAAACGGTATTCTTTCATCTGTTTTGATAGATAAGGTGCAATCTGATTTGTATCAAATAAACATAGAAGATCTATTCTTGATTTTAGATAAGCTTGGTAATTATGTACCTGATGACTGGGATAAGGAAAAATTTATTGCCGGCATAGAAGCATTAAAAACGCAACGTCCAACTTTCAAAATCTATGTTTTGGTTAAAACAGGACGTAATCTTTCTCGAGCAACAGGCACAATGCTCTCGGAAGAAGACCGCAAATTAGGAGAAAAATATCCCAATGATTTATTCCTTACACTTTATCAAATAGTGGGAAATAAAGATAAAGGTTGGCAGGGTAAAGATTTTTGGTTACCGAATATCAAATTACCACATAAAGGGCTTGTTTATTGGGGAATAAAATAAAATTCCAAAAACGTCTAAAATTCTATTTTAGGCGTTTTTTATAACCTAAATGATAAAAAGACAAACCATGCGCCAAGCACAACAAATCTTTGATTATGTGGCTAATCAATATGCGACGCAGCCAGAATATCTTTGGGAAAAATATCCCGAATATGCCATCTTGCGCCATGGTAATGCCAAAGGGAAATGGTATGCACTTATTGGCAAAATCAGAAAAATGAAGCTTGGTTTACAAGAAGAAGGAGAGACTAATTTTATCAATCTCAAATGTCCACCCGATATGGTGAGCATTTTGAGACAATCACCTAATTTCTTGCCAGCCTACCACATGAACAAAACTCACTGGCTAACGATTGTGTTAGATCATGGCGTAAAAACCGAAGAAATCTTCAAATTGTTGGATTGGAGCTACGACTTAACAAAGTAGGAGAATTTAAAAACACCTAAAAATCTGACTGCACTTTTGTCTTTCTTTACTTTAGCCACAGCTAGTAAGATAATAAATGAAAACCATTATCAAAATACAGACATTGGGTCTGTTTCATTATAAGGAGATAACCATGACAATGAATAGACGTGATTTTTTAAGAATGAGCGCAGCACTTACGGCAGCGGGCATGTCGCCTTCTCTCTTTGCGGCAACAAAAGAGCAATTTACCATTTATGGTGCACCCGCGATGCCAAGTGTAACTATTGCGGTGGCGGCGACACAAGGTAAATTAGCCAAACAAGCGGATGTAGCATTAGAAATTTGGCGTTCGCCTGATCAGTTGCGTGCGGGTGTGGCAAGTGGGCAATTTAAAGTAATGATGAGCCCAAGTAATGTGGGCGTGAATTTACGTAATCAGGGGCAACAAGTTGGCATGGTGAATATTCTCACCAATGGGATTACACAGTTGATGTGTAAAGGTGGTGCTATTACTTCACCGCAAGAATTAGTGGGTAAGAAAATCCTAGTGCCATTTAAAAACGATATGCCAGACATTGTATTGCAAGCTTTACTGAAAAAATTGAATATTAATATAAGTAAAGTGGATATCACCTATGCAGCTACACCAACTGAAGCAATTGGTTTGTTCTTGCTGAAAGATTTCCATGCGGCTATCTTGCCAGAACCAATGGCAAGTGCGGTTGTGCAGAAAGCTAAAATTGTCGGTACAGAGATTGTACGTGGCTTTGATTTAGTGAAAGAATGGGGACAAGCGTTTAACACGAAACCGCTTATTCCAATGGCAGGCATTATTGCCAATGAAGAATATTTCCACGCACACAAGGCGGAGTTTGATCTACTTCACCAAGATTTAAGTGATGCGTTAAACTGGATTATGGCTAATCGCAAAAGTGCGGCTGAAATTGGTGCTAATTATCTTCCTGCTCCAGAAGCCGCTATTGAAATGGGCTTAGACGGTGCGCGTTTAACGGTGACCAAAGCTAGTGAGCTGAAGAATGAAATCATGCAATTCTATGAAACCTTGATGGAGTTCAATCCAAAACTCTTAGGTGGTAAATTACCAGATGATAAATTCTTCTTGGCTTAATTTGAAACTGAATCACATAACATGATTAAAACTGACAAAATCCGTAAACCACAACCTGTCCTGTTTTACATCATCGACTATCTCTGGAGCGGCTTTACCGGCTTGAGTGTGGCGATGATGGTTGTTGCCTTGTGGGCTTGGGGCAGTGCGATATTTGGTGAATTTATGCTGCCTACTCCTGCGGATGTTTTTCAAAAAGCCCTTGATTTACTCGACCATTTCCAACAAAACGAAATCGGTATTTCACTATGGCGTTCTGTGGTGGGTATTACCATTGCATTAGTCGCTGGCTTAGCCGCTGGGCTGATTGCGGGCAGCTTTAAAACGGCTATGGCATTGCTCAAACCCGTCATTACGATTTTGTTAGCCATGCCACCAATTATTTGGGTCGTGATGGCATTATTTTGGTTTGGCTTTGGCAATCCAAGTGTGCTGTTTACCATTATCGTATTAGTCGCCCCGCTGACCTTTGCCAGTGCAGCCATGGGCATGGCAAGTGTAAACAAACAACATGAAGAATTGTTTGATGCGTACAAACTCGGATTGTGGAAAAAAATCCGCTATTTGTACGTTCCCCATCTCACGGGCTATGTGATTTCCAGTATTGGTGTTGCAGTTGCGATGGGTGTGAAAGTGGTGATAATGGCAGAGCTTTTGGGTGCCAATGAGGGTGTGGGGGCACAGATTGCCGATGCCAGAGCTATGTTAGATACATCAACGGTCATGGCTTATGTGCTGTTGGTGATTATGTTTGTTTCCCTCTTTGAATATTTAATTACCAAGCCATTGGAAATCCTATTTATGCCGTGGAGAAGATAATGCTGAGTTTAAAAAATGTGCGTTTTGAAATTCTCCGCGATCCCATCGTGCGCGATTTCAGTATGGATTTAAAACCGGGCGAAGTGAAAACCTTATTCGGGCCAAGTGGCTGTGGGAAAACTACGGTTTTGCGTTTGATTTCAGGTTTGGAAACGCCAAAATCGGGCGAAATCAAGAATACATTTCGTAAAACGGGGTTTCTATTTCAAGAAAATCGTCTATTAGAAAATCTCACTGCCATGCAGAATATCGCTATTTTTATGGATAATCCTAATGAACATGAAATCATTGCACTGGCAGAAAAGATCGGGCTTTCTTCGGGTGACTTGAATAAATACCCGACCGAATTATCAGGCGGTATGGCAAAACGCGTGGCATTTTTGCGTCTATTACTATGCGGCTGTGATTTAGCCTTATTGGACGAACCTTTTGTCGGTTTGGATCGTGATTTAC
This sequence comes from Haemophilus parainfluenzae, assembly GCF_003253005.1. Classification (GTDB taxonomy): domain Bacteria; phylum Pseudomonadota; class Gammaproteobacteria; order Enterobacterales; family Pasteurellaceae; genus Haemophilus_D; species Haemophilus_D parainfluenzae_M. Next base: position 466,417 of record NZ_QEPZ01000001.1, read on the forward strand.
GTGATATTTTAGCCGCTATGTTAGTCGAGAAAATTGAGCAACAAGGCATGGCTTGCATTTTGGTGACGCACGATCGTTTTGAAGCGGCTCGATTAAGCCGAGAGATTATGCAGCTTTCTCCAAAAGGGATGGATGTGCAAAATGTGATTACTTTGCCAACGCCATTATCCGAACGCAATTCAGCCTTTGAAGAAACCGTAGTCGCACGCGAATTTCAAGGAATCCATTATTATGAATAATTTCTTTACCCATCCAATGCGACCCTTTTTTGTTGGTGCAGCCATTCTTGCGATTGTTGGTGCCTTGAGTTTTTTCATCAGCCCCGATGATCTCATCCTACACCGCAAAATTTTCTTAGAATTTATGCTACCAGCCGCATACGGCGGCTTTCTAACGGCTTCCATGCTCGAATGGACAAATTACAAAGGTAATTTAAAACCTATTGCGACGATTTTAGCAGTGCTCTTGCTTGCAGGATTGGTGTTATTGCCATTTTCCCCGAAAACCGCCTCATTTTTAGTGGCGGCTTATTGGCTAGCGCTGTTACTCTTTTGTACTTGGCTGTTTTGGTTGGATCGCAATACCGACAATTTTACTTTACTGATGTTACTTGCAGCATTTACGGTTTGCCAGACGGCTTACGCCATGACTGATAGTCTGAAATTATTGCGAGCACAGGTGCATTTGAATATGGCGGCAGTGATGTTTGTATCAATTCGAGTAAGCATACTCTTAGGTGCAGAGGCACTGAAAGAAAGTACATTGAAAGATCCCGTATTTATCCCAAATATCGTGTACAAAAATATCGCGATTACATTTTTATTACTTCATACCGCAGCAGAGCTTTGGTTGCCTGCGCAAACAGCCGCTTTTACAGCCTTTGCCGTTGGCTTTATCTTGCTTGCCAAGTTACGCGAATTACATCATCACGAACTGCTACGTAAACATTACGTACGCACTTATTATTTCCTTCAACTGTTCGCCGCGATTGGCTATTTGTGGATTGGCATAAATAAATTACTTGATGAGCCTACTGCCGATCCATTACACATGGTGACACTTGGTGGCATTCTAGGCAGTATGATGATGATTTGGCTCACTGCAGGATTATGGCATAGTGGCTTTACGAAACTGGATTACCCAAAACTCTGTCGCCTTGCCATACTTTGCCTTTTCACGGCGGCGCTTTCCCGAGCCTGTTTGATGTATGTGGACGAACTGTTTTTTATCACGATTCCGGCTATTTTAATTGCCGTCGTGTTTGTGCTTTATCTCGCAACCTTTGTACCGATATTCCGAAACAACGCTTTTACAGATGATCCGGAGTAATGACCAATCCGCACATCAATGTGCGGATTTTTGATATTTTTTAGACCGCACTTAATAGGCTTTTAATTGGGCCATAGCTTTACAATCTGCAGCTTGATGCTCATCTTCAGTAATTAAACTTTGTAGGAAATGTTTAATTTCAGTCAGTTCGGCAATTTTTTCTTCGACTGAAACCAAATGTTTTGCCAACATACTATCCACTTCACAATGTTGAGATTTCTGCGTTTTCATCTCATTAAAAAATTTAATTTCAGCCAAGCTAAAATCTAACGCTCGGCAGGTTTTAATAAATTTTAATTGCTTCAAACTGGCTTCATCATAATCTCGATAACCATTTGCTAGCCGTTTAGGCTCTGGCATTAACCCCATTTTTTCATAATAACGAATGGTTTCTAAATGAATACCGCTTTGTTTGCTGAGTTCGTGAATCTTCATTTTTTAAAATCGAGCCTTGACCTTGTAGTTCCTACGGACTTTATACTTTATCTCAAGTTAATTAAAGACACAATGAGGAGCATTATGTCCGACCACCATTCCCATGAACATCATGACCATTCATCTCATGAGCATATTCCACAAGATAAAAAAATCTTAGCGCTCAGTTTTGCCATCATTACCGGCTTTATGGTTGTCGAATTTGTTAGCGGCTATTGGTTTAACAGTTTGGCACTCATGGCTGATGCGGGACACATGGCAAATGATAGCTTATCGTTATTTTTAGCCTTGTTAGCATTGTTTCTATCCGCTCAAAAACAACGATACATTGCCCTGCTTAATAGCGGCTCATTGATTGTTGTGGCATTGATGATTTTAGTTGAAGCGATTCAACGCTGGCAAAATCCCATCGAGATGATGGCATTACCGATGCTTGGTGTGGCATCTTTAGGATTACTCGTCAATCTTTTCGTTGCTTGGATAATGTTGAAAAGTGATCATGACAATCTCAATATCAAAGCAGCTTATCTGCATGTATTAACAGATTTATTTGGCTCCGTTATCGCGATTCTTTCAGGATTAGGCGCTTATTTTCTCGGATGGCAATGGGTTGATCCATTGGCAAGTATGATATTGAGTGTTCTCGTGCTAAAAAGCGGAATTGAGGCATTTCGCTTGGCATTAAAAAACACCTAAAAAACTGACTGCACTTTGGTTTGATATTTCCAAAGTGCAGTCAATTTTCAGCGATTATTTCCACTCACCTCGCTCTACAATAATTCCCACATTACTTGCTTGGGCAACCGCTTTAGGTTTGCTTAATTTGAGGCGTAACCATGAAATCCCAAAACGTTGTTGTAATTGATCTGCTACTTCATAAGCCACGCGCTCAATCAATAAAAATGGCTTAGCTTGGACATAATCTAAAATAAATTGGCTCACTTCCGCATAATTGAGGCAGTATTGCACATCATCCGTTTCTGCAGCTTTTTGACAATCCCATGCCATTTCCAAATCAAAAACGAGCTTTTGTTTAATTTGTTGTTCCCAGTCATACACACCGATTTGTGCGAAGACCACTAATTCTTCAATAAAAATACGATCCATCTCTCATTCCTGTAAAAATATAGTGGGCTTATGCTATCAAGTTTGGTTAAAATAACGAACAAGTTTTTCAAATACAATCAAGATTGTGGAGCACAAAATGAGCCTATTTGCCCTTTTTTATATGATTTTTGCTTATTTACTGAGTTCGATTTCCAGTGCAATTTTGATTTGTAAGGTAGCGGGCTTACCTGACCCACGAAAAAATGGTTCTCATAATCCTGGTGCGACCAATGTATTGCGTATTGGCGGACGTTGGGCGGCGCTTGCAGTACTAATTTGCGATATTTTAAAAGGGATGTTACCTGTTTGGGCGGGTTATTATTTAGGGCTTACGCAATTTGAATTAGGCATGGTTGCCTTGGGTGCGTGTTTAGGACATATCTTTCCTATTTTCTTTCAGTTTAAAGGCGGGAAAGGTGTGGCGACCGCATTCGGTGCCATTGCGCCCATCTCTTGGGGCGTAGCTGGCTCTACGCTAGGTACGTGGTTGTTAGTCTTCTTAATTAGCCGTTATTCTTCATTAAGTGCGGTCATTACGGCACTTCTCGTGCCATTTTATGTTTGGTGGCTTAAACCGGAATTTACCTTCCCCGTTGCCTTAGTTTGCTGCTTGCTGATTTATCGACACCACGACAATATTCAGCGCTTATGGCGAGGCCAAGAAGATAAAATGTGGGGAAAATCCAAGAAGAAATAAATAAAAAAACCTGTCGATAATCGACAGGTTTTCTTTTTATCAAAATGGCTTAGAAATCAACCGCACTTTTAAGTTTTTTCAGTGCGTTCGCTTCAAGCTGACGAATACGTTCTGCAGATACATTATATTTTGCTGCAAGATCATGAAGTGTGGCTTTATCATCATCTAACCAACGAGCTTTGATAATATCTTGGCTACGTTCGTCAAGATTTGCTAAAGCTGTACCTAATTTTTCTGTTGCTTGTTCTTCAAAGTTTTCGCTTTCAAGTTCTGCCGCAAAGTTTGAGCTTTTATCTTCTAAATATAAAGAAGGTGCATAAGCTTCGTCATCATCGTCTGTTGGCAAATCAAAGCCTACATCAGCCCCTGTCATACGGGATTCCATTTCGATGACATCTTCTTTTGACACACCAAGCTCATTCGCCACCATATCCACTTCGTTTTCATTGAACCAACCTAAACGTTGTTTAGTTTTACGTAGGTTAAAGAACAATTTACGTTGTGCTTTCGTGGTAGCGACTTTCACAATACGCCAGTTGCGAAGGACATATTCATGGATTTCAGCTTTGATCCAATGCACCGCAAAAGACACAAGGCGAACACCCATTTCCGGATTAAAACGTTTTACCGCTTTCATTAATCCGATATTACCTTCTTGAATTAAATCTGCTTGTGGTAATCCATAACCTGAATAACCACGCGCGACATGAATAACAAAACGTAAGTGTGATAAAACTAACTTTTTCGCTGCTTCAATATCACCGTCATAATACAAACGTTCTGCTAAGCTTTTTTCTTCCTCTGCAGTCAGCATCGGATATTCGTTTGCTGCTCGAATATAACCTTCGATGCTACCTTGAGGTACTAACATCATTTGAGTTTCTTTATTCATTCTTCTCCTCACAGCATACGGAGCTAAGCTCCAACTTATTAACTGTCTAGTTATAGCACAATATTTAAAATTATTGTAGCTTTAATTTGTTCTATTTGACAGTTTTTAACGATTAAAAGTTCAAATTTATTACGATAAATTTATCAAACTATTTTAATGGCATGAGTGAATAACTCAATTCTTCCTCGACGACTTTGAACAATAAGTCGATATTTGGATGCTTGCCTGGATTTTGTTTGGCATCTTCAACATGCTCTGCAAACCATTCAATGCCTTGCTGCGCTGAAGTGCGGTCTAATTTTCCGTTAAATTTTTCAGCCAGTGCATTATAAAGACGAAGTGAGCCAAGCTTGCCTGGAGCAGCAGGAATATGATGAATCACGGTTTCACCCTTTAACACATCCAAACCTGTTAGATGCTCAATGCTTGGTAAAGTTTCTAAAATGTCTTTAAAGTTCATGATTGCTTTCCTCTATAAATTAACTAATAGCTTGCTCTGAATTCACTTCGCCATTCGCGCTCATAAAGCGCACTTCTGGCTGTAAATACACACCAAATTTATCTGCCACGGTTTGGCGGATATGATGCGCAAGCTTAACCACATCCTGCCCAGTGGCATTGCCTTTATTAATCAGTACTAAAGCTTGTTGTTGATGAACCGCCGCGCCACCAATTTGAAAACCTTTTAAATGGCATTGATCGATTAACCAACCCGCTGCCAGTTTCACTGAACCATCTGCTTGTGGAAAGTGCGGTAGATTTTCGACCTGTTTTTGAATTTTCACAAATTGCTCTGCACTCACCACAGGATTTTTGAAGAAACTGCCCGCATTACCAAACTCTTTAGGATCGGGCAATTTACTGCGGCGAATATGGCACACTTCATCAAATACTTGTTTTGCCGTTACAGTTTGAGGATCAAAATTCACTAATGAGCCATATTTTAAAATCGGTTGCCAATTTTTGGCTAATTTCAATCCAACCGCTGTAATCACATAGCCTTGTGCATAGCGATGCTTAAAAATACTTTCACGATAACCAAATTCACATTCGTTCGCCTGTAAACGGAATTGTTCGCCCATGTTGAGATTCAATACATCCACGTAATCGCACACATCTTTAAATTCTACGCCATACGCGCCAATATTTTGAATCGGTGCCGAGCCGGCACAGCCGGGAATGAGTGCGAGATTTTCTAAACCGTCAATCCCTTGAGAGAGCGACCATTCGACTAACTGATGCCAATTTTCACCACCATTAACATGCAAATAATGGTAATCGCTATCTTCTGTATGTTGAATACCCGATAAACGGTTAACAATTACAACACCTTGGAAATCTTCTAAAAACAGCATGTTGCTGCCTTGTCCTAAAAATAAGACAAGTAGATTTTCAGCTTGCGCTTTTTGCCAAGCTTGTTGGATTTGTTCAATCGATGTGGCTTCAATAATTTCACGCGCATTTGCTGGAATATTGAAGGTGTGAAACGGCTGTAAACTTTGCATTAACTTTCCTTAAAAAAGTGTGTGAGGAAGCGTGATTTTCACGATAGTACCACCTTGCTCCCCTTTTGAAATACTGAACTGAGCATTTAATTGCCGACTGCGCTCAGTCATGATATTTAAACCATAATGTCCGTCTGGCTCGTCTAGTGTAGGAATTCCTACGCCATTATCTTGTACGAGGATTTCGTATTCGCCCTCAGCATTAATATGGGCTTTTACTTCTATACGTGTGCCTTTGGAGTGTTTAATCGCATTTAACGTTGCTTCACGTACAATTTGCAGAACGTGCACTAACTCTTGTGGATTTAAACTTTGTGAGGGCAAACTACATTCTACTGTCATTTGCATCTTCGTTTGTGAGCGCAAACTTTCGATAACTTGTTCCAATGCAACCTGTAAGTTGGCTTCTTGCACCGTTAAACGGAAGGTCGCCAATAATTCTCGTAATTGAGAATAACCATCTGATAAGGCTTGTTCAAATTCACCAATGATGGCAATGCTTTTCTCTTTTGATTCCTCGTCTTCTTTCTTCAAATTATGCTTTAACAGCGTTAATTGAATTTGTAAGAAAGACAACACTTGCGCCAACGAGTCATGTAATTCCCGTGCAATAATTGACCGCTCTTCCATCAATAAGAGTTGCTCTTGCTGGCGTTGCGTTTTGTGTGAATACAACGCTTTTGCCACCATTTGCCCTAAGTTTTTCATCATACGAGGATCAGGACAAGGCAAACCCGCTTGCCACGAAAGCACAGCCAAGTTTTCATTTTCAATAGAGAGCTCTTCAACTTGAATCGTTTGTTTTGGATCTTTTTGTCCAAAAGAAATTTCCCAATGCTCCGCCCCTAAAATCTCTAATTCGATATAGCGCAAATGTTCACTAACACGAATATGATTGAGCACTTGGCTTAAGATTTTATCATTAATCTTTGTTGGCGTAAGTAACTGAGAGCTTTGATAAAGCGTCGTTAAAGAGCGGTTAGTTTGGCGTAACTTTTGTGTTTTTTCATTTACTGCATCTTCTAAACGGGAATAAAGCTGCCCTAACTCAGATGACATTTGGGTAAACACTTTCGCTAAAATACCGAGCTCATTATTGCTTTCTGTATCAAGTTGGATATGGTTAAACTGCCCCATTTGTACTTGCATACTGGCTTTGGTCATAAGCTCTAACGGTTTCACTACTTCGCACTTCATATACCAAATCACATAAGACACCATCGCAAGAATCAATAGCATCGAAACACACAATACCGAAACCGCAATAATCCATTTTAGTTCAGCAAAGCGCTGTAATTCCAACACGAAATCATCTACATCTTGTACATAACTTTTTAGTTCAGCATGATATTTTTCGATTTGATGGCTACGAGCGAAATCGGACATCCCCCCCCAACGTTTTAGGATTTTTTGATAAGACTCTCTCACTCCTGAAGGTGCAAAAAGCTGATTTTGTACTGTTAGCAAAGCATCGGCATCGAGACTGCGTTGATAACGCACTAAATTCTGTTCGACCGTATCCGGTAAGCGCTCCATTTCTGTTAATAGTCGATAACTTTGCATACGCAAAGAACCGGAAATATTAATGGCTTCCGCATCCGATTTATTACTGGCCATCACGATCATACTCAATGAGCTAATAATGCCCATGAAGATAATGACCACAAATAAATATTTAGCAATACGAGTAGAAACTGAACGTTTAGCGTGCACAATAATTCTTCAAAATTGGAAAAAGTGGCTATAGTTTAGCATAAAGTGCAGTTGAAATTGGCTGATTTTTCACAAATAAAAAACATCGGCTTTAACCCCGATGTTTTCAAAAACTTGAATTTTTTTGACCGCACTTAGCTCAATTCTTTGCCTTTTAATTCGGGTACTAAGAAGACCGTCGCCACCATGTCGATAACATAAATCACCGCCAAAAAAGCAATCGCAATGCTGAATGAGTAAGCAGAGACAATCGCCCCGACAACAACTGGCCCGAAGCCACCAACTGCACGACCTAAGTTAAACAACACATTTTGTGCCGTTGCACGTGCTTCTGTTGGATAAGCTTCAGCCATTAATGCGCCATAACCGCCCATCATGCCGTTCACAAACATCCCCAAGAATGCACCGGCCACCAACATAGCGGTTGAGTCAGATAATTGAGAGTAAGTGATGATACTGATCACAGCACCAAGTTGGAATAATAAGAAACTTGGTTTACGTCCGATTCTATCGGCTAGACGACCAAAAATCCAAATCCCTGCCATCATGCCGCATACCGTAACAGCCGTCCATAAACCCGATTTCGTTAAACTAAAGCCAAGTTGTTTAGATAAGAAGTTTGGCATCCAAATCATAATGCCGTAGTAACCGAAGTTTTGTACGGAAGTTAACACTACTACACCTAGGCTCACTTTTGTGGTTGCTTTATCTTTCACTAAGAGTTTGAAAGATTCCAGTTTAGATATTTTTTGGGTTGAAAGTTCAGTCTGTTTTTGCGAAAAAATTTCAGGTTCGTGTAAACGGGTACGTAAATACCAAGCAACAAATGCAGGGAAGACACCAACAACGAACATGCCACGCCAGCCAATATGTGGAAGCAATACAGGGGTGAGTAATGCCGCCGCTAACACACCAACTTGCCAACCTAACGCCACATAAGACGCAGCTTTTGCACGGTGTTTTGCAGGCCAAGCTTCAATGGCTAATGCCATTCCGATACCAAATTCACCGCCCAAACCGATACCCGCGATGGTGCGATAAATTAATAAATCCCAATAGCCTTGTGCGATTGCACATAAACCGGTAAATACGGCGAAGAGTACGATTGTCCAAGTCAGTACGCGTACACGCCCATAACGATCGCTTAATGCACCAAATACAATACCGCCCACCACAGCACCAATAAGTGTCCAGGTAACTAATGAGCCAGATTGTGCAGGGGTTAAATTAAGATCAGCCGAAATGGCACTAAGCATAAATCCAAGAATAAGAAGATCGAATCCATCCATCGCATAGCCGACAGCTGATCCAATCAAGGCTTTCCAGCCATATTGATTGACGTTTGTCATGATTGAGATTCCTTTTGCTACTCACGGGTAGCGTTTAAAGTGAAATGATGAGGAAAAAAATTTCCGATGTGTAGTTTAGAGAAATTAAAGGGATTTTGCAAGAATGAGAAAAGCAAAGTGCGGTTGATTTTATTCAAGTTTTTATTTTTTCAATAAAATTCGAATCAATAAGGCAATCGCCGCCGCATCATCCACTAAACCTAATGGGCCAAGCACCGCTTCAGGCAAAATATCAATGGGACTGAACAAATAAATCAGAATAATGGCGATTTTAATTAACTTCGTTTTATTCATAGTCATTGGACGAAAAGAAAAAGATCAGGTAAATTCTACAACTTATCCGAATGGTGAATCATCACAAAACGTTCCCAAAGCTGCTCTTCACTTTCTTGATGTTCAGGATCTGGCTTAATGCAGTTTGTAATCGGGCAAACTTTTTGGCAGGTTGGCGTGTCATAATGACCGACGCATTCCGTACAAAGTACAGGATCGATCACATAGATCTCCTCGCCGATTGAAATTGCTTCATTCGGACATTCGGGGAGGCACATATCGCAGTTTGTGCATTTGTTTGTGATCAGTAACGCCATACCATTCCTTTATATGAGAAAGCGGCGAATTATAGCCGACAAAAGCAAAATTGACAAAATTTAAACAGGATTTTTATGAAAAAACAGGTTTCCACTCTTTCCCTTATTGCCCTTGCCGCATTTAGTATTTGGCAATATTTCACTGAACACAAAAAAGACACCAAACCGTCCCCTACAACCACACAACAGCAAAGTCAAAATGCGGTCAAAAACACCGAAGACTTTGGGAATTATGATGTCATCATGCGTGATGATACTATTGGGCAAAACAAAAATGCCCCTGTTGATTACTATATGTTGGCCTTATCTTGGTCGCCAGCATTCTGTGAAAAACAACGTGCGCAATATGGCAATAATTTACCCGATTCAGCGCAATATCAATGTAGTACAAAAAATCAATTTGGCTGGGTAGTGCATGGTTTATGGCCACAAAATGCCAATGCACGTTCTGTCACGGATCACCCACGTTTTTGTAAGGGTGATTTAGCGCCACTTCCTTTTGAAACGCTCGAGCCTTACCTTTCAATCTCGCCTGGCGCAAAATTGTTGCAAGGCGAATGGGAAAAACACGGTAGCTGCGCCTTTGATTCAGCGGAAGCTTATTTCAAACAAGAGAAAGCATTATTTGAATCACTCTCTTTGCCAAACGAACAATTAAGCCGTAAAGAATTATTTCAATGGATGAAGCAACATAATCCGCAATTAAAAGGCACTTATTTAGGGGCGAGCCATAATGAACTATTCATTTGTTACAATCGCCAGTGGGAAGTAATCGATTGCCAAAAATAAGTGGAATTCGCTTTTTTATTTGATCTACATCGTTACAACCTAGTCAGAACTAGGTATAATGTTTGAGTTTAATTTTAACTAACCCAAGAGGAAAGATTATGTCAGTAATCAAAATGACCGACTTAGATTTAAAAGGTAAACGTGTATTTATTCGCGCGGACTTAAACGTACCGGTAAAAGATGGCAAAGTGACATCTGATGCGCGTATTCGTGCGACTATCCCGACGTTAAAACTGGCTTTAGAGAAAGGCGCAAAAGTGATGGTTACCTCTCACTTAGGTCGTCCAACTGAAGGTGAATTCAAACCTGAAGACTCTTTACAGCCGGTTGTTGATTACTTAAAAAACGCAGGCTTCAATGTGCGTTTAGAACAAGACTACTTAAACGGTGTGGATGTTAAAGAAGGCGAAATCGTTGTTTTAGAAAACGTTCGTGTAAACAAAGGCGAGAAGAAAAACGATCCTGAATTAGGTAAAAAATATGCCGCACTTTGTGATGTATTCGTGATGGATGCATTCGGTACAGCTCACCGTGCGCAAGCATCAACTTACGGCGTAGCAGAGTTTGCACCCATTGCCTGTGCAGGTCCATTACTTGCAGCAGAATTAGATGCGTTAGGCAAAGCATTAAAAGAGCCTGCTCGTCCGATGGTCGCGATTGTAGGCGGTTCTAAAGTTTCCACTAAATTAGAAGTATTAAACTCTCTTTCAAAAATTGCTGACCAAATTATCGTAGGTGGTGGTATTGCAAATACGTTCATTGCAGCAGCTGGCCACAATGTGGGTAAATCGTTATATGAAGCAGATTTAATCCCTGTAGCAAAAGAATTAGCAGCAAGCACTGATATCCCAGTTCCAGTTGATGTACGTGTTGGTACTGAATTCTCTGAAACAGCTCCTGCAACAGAAAAATTAGTCACTGAAGTGAAAGACGATGAATCTATCTTCGATATCGGTGATAAATCTGCAGAACAATTAGCAGAAATCATCAAAAATGCAAAAACCGTTTTATGGAATGGTCCAGTTGGCGTATTTGAATTCCCTAACTTCCGTAAAGGGACTGAAATCATTTCTCACGCGATTGCAAACAGCGATGCATTCTCTATCGCAGGGGGCGGTGATACTTTAGCAGCTATCGATTTATTCGGTATTGCAGATAAAATCTCTTACATTTCAACTGGTGGCGGCGCCTTCTTAGAATTCGTAGAAGGCAAAGTATTACCAGCAGTCGAAATTCTTGAAAAACGTGCGAACGGTTAATTAAATGGCTTCTATCCCCTCTGCACAGAGGAGATAAATATTGATTTTTCAAACCCTCCAAAACAAAAGGAAACACAACTATGGCTAAATTATTAGATATCGTAAAACCTGGCGTAGTAACAGGTGAAGATGTTCAAAAAATCTTTGCTTATGCCAAAGCAAACAACTTCGCTATCCCTGCAGTAAACTGCGTGGGCTCTGACTCCGTAAACACTGTATTGGAAACCGCTGCACGTGTGAAAGCGCCAGTAATTATCCAATTCTCAAACGGTGGTGCAGCTTTCTACGCAGGTAAAGGTATCAAACCAACAAGCGGTGCACGTCCAGACGTTTTAGGTGCGATCGCAGGTGCAAAACACGTTCATACTTTAGCCAAAGAATATGGTGTGCCAGTTATTCTTCATACTGACCACGCAGCGAAAAAATTACTTCCATGGATCGATGGCTTACTTGAAGCGGGTGAAAAACACTTTGCTGAAACTGGTCGTCCATTATTCTCTTCTCATATGCTTGACTTATCTGAAGAACCAATGGAAGAAAACATGGCAATCTGCCGTGAATACCTTGCTCGTATGGACAAACTAGGCATGACCCTTGAAATCGAAATCGGTATCACTGGTGGTGAAGAAGATGGCGTGGATAACTCAGATGTAGATGAATCTCGTTTATACACTCAACCATCTGATGTGCTTTATGTTTACGACCAATTAAACCCAGTAAGCTCTAACTTTACCGTTGCTGCAGCATTCGGTAACGTACACGGTGTTTATAAACCAGGTAACGTAAAATTAAAACCATCTATTTTAGGCGCATCACAAGAGTTCGTTGCAAAAGAACGCAATCTTCCTGCTAAACCAATCAATTTCGTCTTCCACGGTGGTTCAGGTTCTAGCCGCGAAGAGATCCGCGAAGCAATTAGCTATGGTGCAATCAAAATGAATATCGATACGGATACTCAATGGGCTGCATGGAATGGTATCTTAAACTTCTATAAAGCAAATGAAGCTTATCTTCAAGGTCAATTAGGTAACCCAGAAGGCCCTGATGCTCCAAACAAAAAATACTATGACCCACGTGTTTGGTTACGTAAAATGGAAGAATCCATGTCTAAACGTTTAGAGCAATCTTTCGAAGACTTAAACTGCGTTGATGTTTTATAATCCATAAAAATAGACTAAAATAAGACCGCACTTTGTTAGTGCGGTTTTTTTATTTTATATAACCTAAAATATCGGCCATTATCTATGCAAATTACAAAACAAAATTGGTTACCTACTATAATAAACTTTGCTGTAACGCTTTTCTTTCTTTCGATATTTATTGTCAAAGGTGGATATAATGCTGCGCCTGCTCTACTGATGTTAATCGGTTTAGGTTATGGCGTTTATGCTTTAATCAAGAAACCACTTTTAAACTTATCGAAAGTTGATAAATGGTTAATTTATAGCTACCTTTTTTATTTTCTTACATTTGTACTTTCCCTCTGCATTAACGGGGGAAAAATGCGTGATCTTGATTCCGCAAGTCGCGTCGTTTTCTTTGTCCTTGTTTTGCTTTTACTATTAAAGTATCCCATCAAAACTTGCGTTTTGAGTTACTCTATTCCACTTGGTGGTATTGTTTCTGTCTGTATCGCGCTTTATGATAAATTTATCTTGAATCTACGCCCAGAGCAAAACCCTCGAATTATGCATATTCAAGGTGGTGATATTTCTATGTCATTAGGCATTTTGAGCCTGATTATTGCCCTATATGCTTATCAGAAAAGAGAGGGGAAACTGACCGTTCTTAGTGTGATTGGTGGCTTATGTGGCATCGTAGGAAGTTTACTTTCCACTGCTCGTGGAGGATGGATTGCGTTACCGCTCTTACTTATTATTATCCTTTGGATTTATCGCCATTCCCTTTCAAAACGTTTTTTCCTGACTTTCTTTGGAATCATTGCCGTAGCAAGCGTTGGCATTAGCCAAATGCCCAATAACCGAATTATGGAACGAATTAATGTTGCTCAAAAAGATATCCAACTTTATCTAGACAAAAATAATGGCAACACCTCTCTAGGTGCTCGTTTTGAAATGTGGAAAAGTGCGATTGCAATGGCGAAAGAAAAGCCGTTATTTGGTTGGGGTATTCAAGGCGCAACAGAAAAACGTAAGCAAGAAACGAAAGAAAAAATTGCTACGGGTAATATTGGACAATTTACTCATGCTCATAATCAATATTTAGACGACCTATCTAAACGAGGAATTGTTGGGTTGCTCGCCTTACTTGCTGTTTTATTTATCCCTCTACGTACCTTTATGAAAAACCTAAAAACAGCAAATAATGAGATCAAACTAATTGCAACATTAGGCGTTGCCCATATTTTATCTGTGATGGTCTATGGCTTAAGCCAAGGTTTCTTGGTGCATAATTCAGGTACTATTTTTTACTTTTTCTTAACGATTGTGTTTTATACCGCAATACGAACACGGCAAAAGGCAGAATAATGAAAATTTTAGTCATTCGTAACGATAAACTGGGGGATTTTGTTCAGGCGTTTCCGGCTTTTGCGATGTTGAAAGCCTCAAATTCTGAGCTAAAACTGACCGCACTTGTGCCAGCTTATACTGCCCCATTGGCTCAAATTTGCCCCTATTTAGATGATGTCATCATTGATAGTGCCAAGAACGACAACGCGGATTTTAATCGTCTTGTTAAAGAAATCAAAGAGCAGCAATTTGACGGCATGATTAGCTTCTTTTCCAATACCCATAACGGTAAATTAGCTTGGAAAAGTGGGATTCCTTATCGTCTTGCACCCGCAACAAAATGGGTGCAAATCCTTTATAACCATCGTTTAACACAACGCCGCTCACGCTCAGAAAAATCTGAAGCAGAGTATAATCAAGATCTGGCTCGGGCGTTCTTAAAGAAACACAACATGCCAATTGTGGACCCCAAACCGCCTTACCTTTCACTTCCTGAAAGTGCGGTTAAAAATCAACGTGTTTTTCTGCAAGAACAATTTGGTTTATCGGCAGATAAAAAATGGGTGTTTGTGCATAGCGGAACAGGTGGTTCAGCAACAAGTCTTTCGTTGACACAATATGCTCAATTGATACAAGGTTTGTTAAGCAAATTTGATTGCCAGATTATCTTAACAGCAGGACCTGGTGAGAGTGAAAAAGCCCATGAGTTAGCGGCAAAAATCGACAGCCCAAATGTGGTTGTTTACGATAAGAATAAAGGATTGGTTGATTTTTCACATTCTCTAGCTTGTGCGGATTTATTCATTGCAGGCTCTACTGGACCATTACATTTAAGCAGTGCATTCAATGTGCCAACAATTGGGTTCTATCCAAATAGTCGGTCATCTCAGCCTCGTCGTTGGAAACCGATTAACGATGCAGACAAACACCTTGCTTTCTGCCCGCCAAAAGGGAAAGAGGAAATGAATTTAGGCTTAATTTCTATTGATGATGCCTTAGTGAAGATTGTCCCCTTCGTGCGAAAGGTGTGGCAAGCGGGTAATTGAGTTTAAGCATAACTGCACAATCCAACCTATTGCGGCGGCAAAAACAACGGTACCAATTCCGACTGTGCCGCCGAGAATATAACCTAACACACAAACCGACACTTCAAGGCTTGTTCTCACAATCCCCACTTTTAAATGAAGGCGTTGACAAAGTCCCACCATTAAACCATCTCGCGGGCCTGCCCCCTGATGACAAGTTAAATACAATGCCGTTCCTAATCCATAAAGCAAAAGCCCAATTCCCCCGAATAAAATTCGGCTAAAAAGTGCGGTTGGTTCTGGTACAATTTTCGTGGTTAAGCCAAGGAAAAAGGCAATCACAATAATATTCAGAATGGTGCCAAGCCCAAGCCTTAATTTGAGGGGAATCCAGGCTAACATTACCAAACAGCTAATCCAAAATGATGACCAACCGATACTCACCTTAACTTGTAATGCCACACCTTGAGAAAGCACGGTCCAAGGTGAAGAGCCCAAATTAGCGAGCACAATTAAGCCATCTCCAATCCCCAGTATTGCCAATGCAAATAAGAGCATCGACATCGTTTTACCTTCGACTGACCATAGCGATTTGGCGGCCCAACTGGTGTGAGGAATCACCCGTGCTTTTTTCATATTATTCCCATTTATATTTAACGCCGACATCATAATGGTAAACCTGATAAAACCCAAACATTTTAACGTCATATGATATAACCGAATTGACTGATAAATATCATAAATGTGATGCAAATCACATTATCAAAATTGTCATCACTCATTCACTGACTTAAAATAAGCTACCCTTTTTAATCAGGACATCATTATGCTTGCATCTCTTCAAGATATTTTGGATACCGTAAAATCCAACACGCTCACCTATCAACAAAAACTCATGTGTTTAGGCAATATTGCCGAGCGATTATTTGACCCTCGTGAATTATTAGGTTACACAGATGAAGAATGGCAATTCCTTCAAAATCAAATGATCTGTGATTTAAACGAAGGCTATGCGATTTATCGCCCGCGTTATATTTTGCCGGATTACAATGTGTATATTAAAAAAGGCTGTGAATTCCTTGAATTGCCAGCGCCAAAAGATCTTGATGAAGCATTAGATGGCTTATTGATTTTATATTCCCACGTGCCATCAATTACCACATTCCCGGTTTACATTGGGCGATTAGACATGCTACTTGACCCGTTTATTACCGATGAAGAACAAGACTACATCAAAATTAAACGTTTCTTAAATCATGTGGATAAAACTGTGCCAGATTCATTCTGCCATGCCAATATTGGGCCTTATGACACCAAAGCAGGGCGTTTGATTTTAAAAGCGGTGATTGAGCTAGAAGCACCAACACCCAATATGACCATTCGTTACGATAAGAGCAAAACAAGTCGTGAATTTGCAGAATTAGCAGCAAAAGCGTGCTTATTGGTTTCTAAACCGTCTTTTGCCAATGATGCTTACTATATTTCTGACTTAGGTGAACAATATGGTATTGCAAGTTG
Source organism: Haemophilus parainfluenzae (assembly GCF_003253005.1). GTDB lineage: Bacteria > Pseudomonadota > Gammaproteobacteria > Enterobacterales > Pasteurellaceae > Haemophilus_D > Haemophilus_D parainfluenzae_M. Next base: position 483,096 of record NZ_QEPZ01000001.1, read on the forward strand.
CTATAACGCACTACCTGAATGTGGAGGGGCTTATACCCTCACTCGCTTGCGCTTAGGGACTATCGCGCGCGCCTGTAAAACCGTGGATGAAATGGTCAATGAGCTCTTACCTCGTGTAGCAAAATGTGCGCTCTCTACTATGGATAAACGCCATAAATTTGTTGTGGAAGAAAGTAACTTCTTTAACTCGTCATTCCTCGAAAAAGAAGGGTTTATCAAACGGACTAATTTTACGGGAATGTTTGCCATTGTTGGTCTCGCAGATGCGGCAAATCATTTATTGCAACAAGAAGGACTAAATGAAACCTTTGGTAAAAGCCAACGGGGTGATGAAATTGCGACCTTGATTATGGATAAATTAAAAGAAGTCACGGATAACCATGAAGGCGTGTATGCTGAACGCACGGGCAACCGTTATTTATTACATGCGCAAGTGGGTGCAAGCAATCATGAAGAAGATAAACGTAATGCGCCTGCACATCGCATTCGTGTGGGTGAAGAACCAACATTATTAGCTCATTTAAAACAATCAGCGCCATTCCATAAGTACTTCCCATCAGGTACAGGAGATTTGTTTGCCTTTGACCAAACCTATGTGGATCATTTAGATGCCGTCGTTGATATTATCGATGGTTCATTTGCACAAGGTTATCGCTATATCACCACTTACCTTAAAAACACCGATTTGATTCGTGTGACAGGCTATTTAGTGAAGAAAAGCGAAGTGGAAAAATACCGTAAAGGTGAAGTGGCATTGCGTGATACCACTTGGTATGGTTCTGGTACCGATGATTGTGCACAAGTGTTTGACCGTCAATTACGCAATGAACAAGATGTAAGTGCAAGCTAGAAAAAAAGTGCGGTCGAAAAATTCTTTGTTTTTTTGACCGCACTTATTCTTTTTCTGCCTTTTCTAAAATTGCTTTGTGCTCTCGAATCAATGCCATAAACGGCTGCCCAAATCGTTCTAATTTGATCGACCCTACGCCATTAATTTGTAACATTTCAATATTACTTGTTGGCATATACTGCGCCATTTCCTGTAACGTTGCATCGTTAAAGACAATATAAGGTGGAATATTTTCTTTATCCGCTAGCTGCTTGCGTAGGAAACGTAAACGAGCAAACAGATCTTTATCGTAATTTGCCACTGTATTTTTATGGGACGTATGCACAATTTTATTAATGGATGAAATGCGCGGCATTGCTAATTCAAGCGGCACTTCGCCTTTTAAAACAGGTCTTGCACTTTCTGTGAGCTGAAGCGTGGCACTATTAAACTCACCAAGCACTTGTTGAATAAAACCCAGATGAATAAGCTGACGAATGACAGATTGCCAATGTTCTTTGCTTTTATCTTTACCAATGCCATAAACACTTAACTTATCATGTTGGCGTTCTACAATTTTCTGATTATGCATCCCTCGCAATACCGCAATCACATATTGCACACCGAAACATTGACCCACACGATAAATCGTCGACATCACTTTTTGCGCATCAATTAAGCCATCATATTTCTTTGGCGGGTCAAGACAAATATCGCAGTTTTGGCAGGACGTTTGACGATGTTCACCAAAATAATTGAGTAACACTAAACGTCGGCAAGTTTGACTTTCGGCAAATTCACCGATAGCTTCCAATTTATGTTGCTCAATTTGACGCTGTGGCGTCTCTGGTTTTTCAAGCAGAATTTTCTGTAACCAAGCATAATCAGCTGGTTCGTAGAAAAGCACCGCTTCCGCAGGTAAATCATCTCGGCCCGCACGACCAGTTTCTTGATAATATGATTCAATGCTTCTCGGCAAATCAAAATGGGCGACAAAACGCACATTAGATTTATTAATGCCCATACCAAACGCAATCGTCGCAACTACAACTTGAACATTATCTCGTTGAAAATCTTGCTGGACGCGTTCTCGCAGAGCGGTTTCCATTCCCGCATGATACGCTGCAGCCGACACGCCTTTATTTCGCAAAGTTTCGGCTATACGTTCCACCTTCGAACGACTATTACAATATACAATGCCGCTTTTGCCTTTTTGAGCTAACACAAAACTCGTAAGCTGCTCCATCGGCTTAAATTTTTCTTCCAACGTATAACGAATATTCGGACGGTCAAAACTGCCAATATATTTATGAGGATTATCTAATTTAAGATGAGTGAGAATATCCTGTCTTGTCGCGTAATCCGCTGTCGCCGTCAATGCCATAATTGGCGCATTTGGAAACGCTGCTTTTAAGCCGCCAAGTTGGGTATATTCAGGACGGAAATCATGGCCCCATTGTGAAATACAGTGCGCTTCATCAATGGCGATAAAGGAAATTTGAGTATAAGAAATCAGCTGAAAAAAGCTGTTTGTCATCACTTTTTCAGGCGAAACATATAATAATTTTAATTGACCTGAAATCAGCTTATTTTCAACTTGCTGTTGTTGTTCTGGCGTCTGACTAGAGTTTAGAAAATCGGCTTCAATGCCGTTTGCTTGGAGTTGATCCACCTGATCTTTCATTAAAGAAATCAAAGGCGAAATCACTAATGTGAGACCAGGAAAACAAAGTGCTGGAATTTGATAACACAGGGATTTGCCATTTCCTGTGGCCATCACCACTAAGGCATCCTGACCACTTAACGCAGCGTGAATCACTTCTTCCTGCCCTTTGCGGAAAGATTGGTAACCAAAAACAGACCGCAACGTATGAAGTGCGGTCGTTTTTAAGTCTGTTTTTTGCGGGGCATGTTCCGCGAATTCGGCCATTAGAATGTTACCGTTTCTCCGTGAGCGGCAACCGCCTCGGTTAAACAATCCCAAAAGCGTTTGCCATCATTTGCTGCCCAATCGTTGTTTTTATAGGAAAAATGAAATCCACCCAAGCGGCTCGCAAGCCAAAGCTCAAGAAGCGGTTCTTGCTTATTAATCACGATTTGTGAGCGGTCATCAAATGTGATCGTGAATACCGAACCTTGTATTTCGCAATCCACATCGCAATCTTGATTCTCTAACTCTTCTTCAATTTTTTGCCAAACCTGTTCAATATTTTGGTGAAATTCTGCAACATTCATAAAATTTTCCGATTAAATCTGATAGAATGCCGTGAATTATAAAGCCTTTCGCCTTGTTGGCAAAGGCAGATTTTACTTATTAGAGAGATTGAAAAATGAAAAAATTACTTTCTATTTTGTTATTAAGTGCATTCTGCACTTTGGCTACAGGTTGCGGTGTAAAAGGGCCATTATATTTTCCTGAAAAAGAACAGCCGCAAAACACACAAAAAACACAATAAAAACTGACCGCACTTAAAGGATTCGTCATGGATTTTTTCCAATATAAAAACGAGCAACTTTATGTTGAAGATTTGCCCGTCAAACAACTCGCTGAAGAATTCGGCACACCGCTTTATATTTATTCTCGTGCAACACTTGAACGCCATTGGCACGCCTTTGATTCTGCTTTAGGAAAGCATCCACACTTAATTTGTTATGCCGTTAAAGCCAATTCTAATATCGGCATATTAAATGTAATGGCAAAATTAGGCTCAGGCTTTGATATTGTTTCACAGGGGGAATTAGAACGCGTATTGGCAGCAGGTGGGGACGCATCAAAAGTGGTTTTTTCCGGCGTGGCAAAATCTCGTGCCGAAATTATGCGTGCGTTAGAAGTGGGCATTCGTTGTTTTAATGTGGAATCTGTTGCGGAATTATACCATATCAACCAAATTGCTGGCGAAATGGAGAAAATTGCACCCATTTCTTTACGCGTGAATCCCGATGTTGATGCTCATACACACCCTTACATTTCCACAGGATTGAAAGAAAATAAATTTGGTGTGAGCGTAGATGAAGCGCGTGAGGTCTATAAATTAGCTGCAACCTTACCTCATGTAAAAATTACGGGTATGGATTGCCATATTGGCTCTCAGCTGACTGAATTACAGCCCTTCTTAGATGCGACTGATCGACTCATTCGTTTAATGGAACAATTAAAAGAAGATGGCATCACGTTAAAACACTTAGATCTCGGTGGTGGTTTAGGCGTAACTTATACTGATGAAACGCCACCTCATCCAAGTGATTATGCGACTGCACTACTGAATAAATTAAAAAATTATGAAGATCTCGAAATTATTCTAGAACCAGGTCGAGCAATCGCAGCGAATGCAGGGATTTTAGTGGCTAAAGTTCAATACCTAAAAAGTAATGAAAGCCGTAACTTCGCGATTACTGATACCGGTATGAATGATATGATTCGCCCTGCACTCTATGAAGCTTATATGAACATCATTGAAATTGACCGCACTTTAGAGCGTGAAAAAGCCATTTATGATGTCGTTGGCCCAGTATGTGAGACCTCTGATTTTTTAGGCAAACAGCGTGAACTCGCCATTGCTGAAGGTGATTATATTGCTCAACGCTCTGCTGGTGCCTATGGTGCAAGTATGTCTTCTAACTACAATTCTCGTCCACGTACGGCTGAAGTGTTAGTGGATGGAAACAAAGCTCACTTAATTCGTCGCAGAGAAAATCTCAGCGAATTATGGGCACTAGAAAGCATCGCGAAAAAATAGATTGAAAGAAAAACGGTCAAGATTTAAGTCTTGACCGTTTTTTGTATAACTAAATAATTCGAGAGAATTGTTGTCGTTTTGCCGCTGCTCTTGAATAAGTATCAAAGCATAAGCAAATATTACGGATTAATAATCGACCTTTAGGCGAAACTTGTAAGCCTGTTTCGGTTTCAGAAATTAATCCATCTTCAAGTAATGGCTGTAATAACTGTAAATCTTCGACAAAGTGCTCTCTGAAATCAATATTATATTGTTTTTCAATTGGTGCAAAATCAAGCTTAAAGTTACAAATCAATTGCTTAATCACATCACGACGTAAGCAATCTTCTTCTGTCATCGCTAAACCTTTATGCAGTGCAATACCTGAATTTTCTATATCATGATAATAATGTTTTAACTCTTTTTGGTTTTGAGCATATGTATCACCTAATAAACTAATGGCTGATACACCTAAACCGAGCAAATCACATTCTTCCTGAGTGGTATAGCCTTGGAAATTTCGGTGTAAGACACCTTTCTCTTGAGCAATCGCTAATTCATCATCTGGTTTAGCAAAGTGATCCATACCGATAAACTTATAACCAGCATTGCCTAAGGTTTCAATCGTTTTCTGTAAAATTTCTAATTTTGTTTCCGGTGGCGGTAATTGATCTTCTTTAATTTTTGCTTGCCCTGCAAATCGACTTGGCAAATGAGCATAGTTAAAGATACTTAAACGATCCGGATTCAATTCAATCACTTTATGCAATGTAAACATAAAGCTTTCCACATTTTGAAGTGGCAATCCATAAATTAAATCAAGATTCGTTGATTGGAAACCTAACTCACGCGCACGAACAAGCAAAGCATTTACAAACTCTTCATCTTGTTCACGATTTACCGCTTTTTGAACCGCTTTATTGAAATCTTGTACACCCATGCTAATTCGGTTAAAACCAATATTGCGTAAATGATCAAGCATGTCGAGCTCAATTTCACGTGGGTCCATTTCAATACTGACTTCTGCATTATCCGCAATCGTAAAATGATCTTTAAGCATCTTCATCAAACGAGCAGATTGTTCCTCTGTCAAATAAGTCGGTGTGCCGCCGCCCCAATGCACTTGAGTAGCAATGCGATTTTTGAATAATTCTGAACGTGCTTTGATTTCTTTTTCAAGGTAATCAAGATAAATATCCGCCTTATGTTGATGACGAGTAATCACCTTATTACAGCCACAGAAATAGCAAAGTTTGTGACAAAACGGAATGTGTACGTAAAGGGAAAGTGGTCTTTCCGGATAACGATTAGCCGCTGCAATAAAATCTTCGTTTGTGTAACTTTCATTAAATTCTAATGCAGTTGGATAAGATGTATAACGAGGTCCTGATTGGTTATATTTTTGAATTAACGCAAGATCCCAAATAATTTCAGACATTAATTAAGCTTCCCCAAATTTCTCTACGTCATTTAAAAACTGACGTAACTCCAACATAATTTCTTCTTCAAATTTTGCTTCTGCACTTTCTCGCTCAAGATCGAGTTTCATTCTTTCTTTTTTTAACAATGCTTTCCGAGCTTCATGCGTAGGCATTTCTTTTACAATATTATAAAGTGCATACATCGCTTGATATGGCTGCAAAGATTGTCCAAAAGGGAGTAAAAGCATTGATAAACGAATCACCCCTTCTGAATGGTTACAATCTCCATTTTGCATCGCTTTAGCGATAATTACCATACTCTCTTTTAGGCGTTTTGTACGTGCTATTTTAGCTTGTTTGATGAACGTGTTTTGCTCGCGTAACTTCCTCAATAATTTGAAAGCATAGAATGATACGCAAGCAATAATTCCCAAAGCAATAATACTTAAAATAATCAGCCACATGACAATTATCTGAATTGGTTGATATCAATTTTCTCGAAGGTTTGATAGAGGTCATCCTCTGTCTCTTCTTCATCTTGAATACCTAATTCTTCCATTAACTGAGCAATACGCTCTAAACATTCATCCACAAATTGTTGATCAGCTTTACTAATCGTTTTGCCTTCATCTAAGGCATCCAACAATTCATTTAGAATTTCATTATTTTCTAAACGATCTAACTCAACTTCAGGCGCAAGTTTTTTCGGTTCTTTGACGACCGGAATTGTCATCCCCTTCTCAGGTTTATTCACAAATTCAACAATCAGTGGAACCTTTTTACGACTGCCAATACGCGGATCTTTTTGTTCAACGACTTGATTATGCTTATTTTGCTCAGCGTTACTATGACGAGAACCCGATGCTAAACCTTTATGTTTACGTTTTTTCTTATCTTCTCTTGCTTTAGTGTCTAATTCATAACGTGTTAATTTCTTACCTGATAGCTTCGGTGTTTCAGGTTTCTTATCCGATTTACGAATTGGCATAATATCGCTAATTTTACGAGTTTTCTTTTTACGAACCATTTGTATTATTTATCCTATAAAAAATTTTGGTGATTGTACCATTCCACCTCTATTTTCTCATTAAAAGATTTAAACATCTTTAATAAAACTATTCTGATTTTGACCGCACTTTTAGTTTATTAAAATCCAATCTAAAAATAAAAACCCCAAGCTCTTCAGCTCGGGGTTCTACATTCAGTACCTGGCGGTGTCCTACTCTCACATGGGGAAGCCCCACACTACCATCGGCGCATCGGCGTTTCACTTCTGAGTTCGGTATGGGGTCAGGTGGGACCACCGCTCTATCGCCGCCAGGATTATTCCTT
>NZ_QEPZ01000002.1 GCF_003253005.1 Haemophilus parainfluenzae
AAGGAATAATCCTGGCGGCGATAGAGCGGTGGTCCCACCTGACCCCATACCGAACTCAGAAGTGAAACGCCGATGCGCCGATGGTAGTGTGGGGCTTCCCCATGTGAGAGTAGGACACCGCCAGGTACTGAATGTAGAACCCCGAGCTGAATGGCTTGGGGTTTTTGTTTTTAGATTGGATTTTAATAAACTAAAAGTGCGGTAGAAAGTTAGGCTGTTTTTACGTAGAGAATATATAAAAAGGAGTTTATCCCAAATATCTGAGGATAGACTCCTTTAATCTTTTAAGAAAATAGCTTATTCCAAAAAGAACAGACCAACTCTCTTTCTTCTGCAAACGCCGAATCATCAACAATGACAGGATTTCCTAATAAGTTCAGGTGATGAATTTTATTACGTAGTGTCACGTAGCAGGATTTGAGCTTTTCACATTCTGTTAGAGAAATAATGTGATATTCTGCCATTGAATCAAAGATACGAACGTTATCAGACCATTTGGTCAATATTGGATTAGCTGGGGCATTCGCAAGCATCAGATACTGGGCGATAAATTCAATATCGGTAATGCCGCCACGATCGGTTTTGATATTAAAAAAGCCGTCTTTTGTATGAGATAAATGTTCGTACATTTTTTCGCGCATTTCTCTTACTTCGATTTTTAGCTGATTAATATCTCTTTGAGCGGAAAGTACATTACAGCGAATTTTTTCAAATTTTGCTTTTAATTCAGTTTCACCAAAAATGGCACGACTGCGGACAAGCGCTTGCTTTTCCCAAGTCCATGCTTCATTGAGTTGATAGTTTTCAAATGCTTGAAGCGAACAGCCTAATAAGCCTGCATCGCCTGAAGGACGCAATCGCATATCAACATCGTAAAGTACGCCTGCACTGGTATTCATGCTAAAAATGCTAACAATTTTTTGAGCCAGTCTTAAATAGAATTGATTGCTATCAATGGATTTTTTCCCACCAATGGTTTGGCCTTCAACAGCTTGGTATAAAAAGACTAAATCCAAATCAGATTTATAACCGAGTTCAATTCCGCCTAATTTCCCGTAGCCAATAACTAAAAAGCCTTTTTCAGTTTTATCTACAAGGTGTTCGGGGACTCCAAATCGTTGACTGACTTGTTGCCAAGCAAAATTGATAACGGCATCAATGATTGATTCAGCCAGATAAGTGAGATGATCGCTTACTTTCATAACAGGCAATACACCGAGAATATCAGCGGCTGCAACACGTAATAAAATAGACTGTTTGAATTGGCGTAAACCGTCAATAAATTGCTCTTCATCGTCTTGCGGTAATCGCAGCATATATTGCTTCAATTCGTCAGGATATTGGGTGAACGGTAATGGATTACGTAGCGCTTCAGTATTTAATAATTCATCGAGTAGAATAGGGTGACGAGCCACTTGTTCAGCGATCAACTGGGATTGCGCACATAGTTCAATGAGCTGCTCAATTGCTTGGGGATTTTCTAAGAGTAATTCTAAATATGTCGTTCTACTCGCAATTTTATCGACAATATTGAGGATGCGTGGCAATAAAGTGCGGTAATTTTTTTGTTTAAATATTTGGGTGAAGATATTTGGCAATAAGTGAGCTAAAACTTCTCGACCTCGAGAGCCAATAACCCGGCGCGCAAGCCCCTCTTTGAATTGAATAAGTTTATCTAAGATATCGGAAATCGCGTCCTCATCAATATGGTTATCGACCAGCATTTGTTCAATATCATCGAGATCACCTTCTAAAAAATCAATCCACTGATTATTGTCATCGTTAGGTTCATCTTTTTCTTCACCAATTAATGCATCAAAAACTGACCGCACTTTTTGTTGGTGTGCCTGTAATGTTTGATAGAAATCATCCCAGTTTTCAATTGGATAAGATTTTATCGTAGCCTGATTGTTCTCATCTAAATAAGTGTATTCTCGACAAGCAACCATTAATCTAAGGCGATTTTCTTCATCTGTTGGAAGTAGTTGCGTTTGTTGGTCATCAATGGCTTGTAGCACGTTTTCAGTACGTCGTAGAAAGATATAAGCTTCTCTTAATTCATGATATTGCTGAGGCGTAATTAAACCAAGATCTCGTATTTCAGGGAGAAGTTTAAGCAATTCATGTTGTTGGAGCTTAATCTCACGTCCACCGCGAATTAGCTGAAAAACTTGCACAATAAATTCGATTTCTCGAATCCCGCCTGCCCCTAGTTTAATATTGTCTTTTAAGCCACGACGACGCACTTCACGCTCAATTTTACCTTTCATTTCACGTAAAGCTTGAATCACACTAAAATCAATATAACGGCGATAAACAAAGGGGCGAAGTAATTGTTGTAAGGTTTTTGCATTGGGATCTTGCTCATCTGCGCCTAAAATACGCCCTTTGATCATGGCATAGCGTTCCCAATCTCGCCCTTGATCTTGGTAATATTGTTCCATTGCAGAAAAACTTAAGGCAAGTGCACCACTGTTACCAAAAGGGCGAAGGCGCATATCCGTACGATAGACAAAACCATCTGGCGTAAATTGATCCAACGCATTAATTAGACGTTGTCCTAAACGGGTAAAAAATTTGGCGTTATCAACGGCTCGTTTTGCTCCAACGGTTTCGCCTTGTGAAGGATAGGTAAAAATTAAATCAATATCAGAGGAGAAATTTAGTTCAAAACCACCTAATTTTCCCATACCAAGAATATAGAGTTGCTGAGGATTGCCATTTTTATCACAAGGTGTGCCCATTTCTTCGCAAGCTTGTTTGTACAGCCAATCTCTCGCACCAATGATAAGACTTTCAGCAAGTTGAGAAAGACGAATAAAAATTTCTTCTACGGTGGCAAGATTCAAACTTTGACAGAAACTAAGTTTTGCCATTTCTTGATTACGAAAATTTCGTAGCGTTTTGTAAAGCTGTTCTTCGTTTTGGATAGTGGAGAGTTGGTCAGCTAAACGGCTAGCATAATGTTGACAATCTGAAAATTGAGGAGGTGTTTGCCACCATTGGGCTAAAAAGTGCGGGTGTTTTTTTAAGACTTTTTCTACGAAATCAGACAGACTGATAGCATAGTTTATTTGTCCGATTGGTGTCGTGAGATCTGTCGAGTCCCGCTCGATTTGTTGGGTTATTTCATCAAGATTCATTTCAGGGAAATGTTGGCAAAGCACTTCGCCAAGTTGAATGAGTTTTTCAGTCGAAAGCGGAAGTGAAAGCGCCATAATTTACCCCTTAAAATGTTCGTCAATCTTGCGTAGTACGATTTCTTTGGCCTGTTGCGGTTGTAGACTATCTAGCCAATTTAATGGTGTTTTCCAGCCGCGTAGCCAGGTGATTTGTCGTTTGGCTAATTGTCGAGTTGCACAAATACCGCGGAAGACCATTTCTTCATGATCATAGTCACCACGTAAATATTCCCACATTTGGCGATAGCCTACACAGCGGATAGAAGGCAAATCTGGATGGAGATCTTCTCGTTGGTAGAGTTTTTCCACTTCTTCTTGGAAGCCTAATTCGATCATTTTATGGAAACGTTGTTCAATACGTTGATGTAATACCGCACGATCTTCTGGTGCAATAGCAAATTGTAAAAATTGATAAGGCAATTCTTCGCCTTTTTGTTCGGTTAATTCCGTTAATGATTTACCCGTTAAATAGAATACTTCTAATGCACGATTAATACGCTGTGAATCATTTGGGTTGATACGCTCTGCCGAAATAGGATCAATTTTTTGTAATTCTTGATGAAGTGCTGGCCAGCCAAGTTTTTGTGCTTTTTCTTCAATCTCTAATCGTAACTTTTCATCAGCAGACGGAAGGGGGGAAAGTCCCTCAATCAATGCCTTGTAATACAACATGGTGCCGCCAACCAAAAGTGGAATTTTGCCTTGCGCGGTAATATCGGCCATTTCTCTGATCGCATCGTCACGAAAATTCATCGCAGAATAACTTTCAGCGGGATCTAAAATATCAATTAAGCGGTGAGGGGCAAGGACAAGTTCTTCTTTAGAAGGCTTTGCCGTACCAATATCCATACCTTTATAAATTAATGCAGAATCGACACTGATCACTTCCACAGGCAGGCTTTGACGTAATTGAATAGCAAGATCTGTTTTTCCTGAGGCCGTCGGTCCAATCAGAAAAAGTGCGGTTGGTTTGGAGTCAGTTTTTTGTGTCATATTACAAATCGCTTAAAAAAGGCTGCCAGTTAATCGGTTTCAGTAATGTATTAAATTTTTCTTGATGAGTTTTATTCAGTAAGCGTTCCGTTTCACTTAATAAGCTGACCGCATCCGCTAATACTTGAATTGGTTTCATCTCTAGCGTATGACAAAGTGCGGTCAGGAAATCAGGCATATTTTCTAGATGTTCAGCAAGCAGACCCACCACACATTTTTGTAAATTTTGTGTACGTAAAATAGCGGGTACTTTGTTTAATGTAAGGCGTAGCTGGGCTTCATTTTCAATAAATTCAAAACCACTTTGTTGGAAAAAAGCTTTTTGTTTTTGCCATTGTTCAAATTGTTTTTCATCTAAACGGAAAATAATCGGAATGAGCAATGGTTGTTGTGGAATTTCACCTTGCTGTAAGGTTAATTCATAATTTAAGGTTTGCAATTTAGTTAATGACATCAAATAAAACTGCTGATTTTGTTGTAAAAGCAATGCTTTATTTTCAATTAATGCCAATGCACGTAAATAGCCTGTTTCACTTGTCTGTGGGAGTTGTTCAACGACAGGTGTTGTTGAAACTTGAGAACTTTCCGCAGGGCGTACTAATTCCCCATATAAGCGTTGTTCGGTCTTTGTCGGTTGTTCACGATAACCATATGACGGAACGTAGTCACTACGGTTTGAAAAGTGCGGTCGATTCTCTGATTGTTTTTCACGAGGCTGATGATAATGCGAGGCAAAAATATTTTGCCCAGCCGCCGCACGATTGGGTTTAGGTTCATAGTGGGTTTGATATGAAGCCGAAGGCTCTCTTGCCTCATTCATCGTTGACGCTAAATCCAATTCAGCTTGAGGAATGGCATTGAGCGCATTTGTTACGCCTTGGCAGATAAAATCATGAATTAAACGCGCTTGATGGAAACGTACCTCGTGTTTTGTTGGGTGCACGTTGACATCGACATCATGTGGATTGAGATCGATAAATAGTACAAATGCAGGGTATTGCTCAGTATGCAAATGCTCCGCATAAGCTTGACGAATGGCGTGGGTGATCACTTTATCACGCACCATTCGTCCATTGATATAGCAATAGCTTAAATCATTCTGAGAACGGGTAAATTCAGGTGTCGCCACCCAGCCAGAAAGATGCAGATCATCATGTTTCCAATCAATACGTAAGGCATGTTGAACAAAATCATCGCCACAAATGGTAGCAACGCGTTTTAGTTGTTGTTCTTCATTTGCCGCAGGGCGGTATTGTCGAACAATTTTGCCGTTATGAGTGAGCGTAAAAGCGATATTAAATTTTGCTAAAGCAATTCGGCGAATGACTTCATCAATATGAGCAAATTCTGTTTTATCGGTGCGTAAGAATTTACGACGAGCTGGCGTGTTAAAAAAGAGATTCGCCACTTCAACCGTCGTGCCGACTGGATGAGACGCAGGTTTGATTGTGGTTTCCATTTCTCGCCCTTGCGCATAGACTTGCCACGCTTCATTTTGCTCTGTCGTGCGAGAGGTAAGCGTGAGACGAGAAACCGAGCTGATACTGGCAAGGGCTTCACCGCGGAAACCTAAACTTAAAATGGCTTCGAGATCATCGAGATCGGCAATTTTACTGGTTGCGTGTCTAGCGAGTGCGAGGCTTAATTCCTCTTTAGGAATGCCACTGCCATTATCTCGAATACGAATTAGGTTGGCGCCGCCGTTTTCGATATCGATATGAATTTTATTGGCACCCGCATCAAGGCTGTTTTCCACCAATTCTTTCACTACAGAAGAAGGGCGTTCGACCACTTCACCTGCGGCAATCTGATTAGCCAGCTGTGGAGAAAGAATTTTGATTGCCATAGGATTCCTTATTTTTCTTTAAGTTTGATTTTTTGCCCAGTCACGACTTTGCCATTTTTCAATGTCGGGTTCAGTTTTAAAAGACGATTAACCGGTACATTGTATTCACGAGAGATAGCATAGAGAGTTTGATCAGCTTTTACTGTATGGTAAAGCGGAGTTTCTTTCTTACTATTATCTTTCTTGTCATTCTCTTTTGAAGATGCGTCTTTTTTATCGTTACCTTTTTTCTCAGGTTCTTTTTTACTCTCGGTTTTTTCTTGTTTTTTATCTTTTTTAGAAACGGCTTTTTCAGCTTCAACAATCTTGCTATTTTTTCCTTTGTTGTCGGCTTTGGCTTTATCATCTGCTTTAGGTTTTTCTTCTACCTTTTTGCCTTTGCCGTTATCAGGAATTTTAATGGTTTCATTCAGCCAAAGCTCTTGACGTTTCAGTTTATTTAACTCAATAATTTCACTGACTTTCACATCATATTTGTTCGCCAAGCTACCAATGCTTTGACCTGGTTTCACTTTATGACGTACACCGCTGTCTTTGACATCGGAAGTTTGGTCAGCTTTTTCGGTGTTTTTCTCTTCTTTTTTGATCGGTTCTTCCGCTTTTTTGCCTTTGCCATTATCAGGAATCTTAATGGTTTCATTTAACCAAAGTTCTTTGCGTTTCAGTTTATTTAACTCAATGATTTCGCTGACTTTGACATCATATTTATTTGCTAGGCTACCAATGCTTTCACCTGGTTTCACTTTATGGCGAATACCGCTGTCTTTCACATCAGAAGTGCGGTCAGATTTTTCATTGTTTTTATCGTTTGATTTTGTAGATTTGCTGTCTTGCTCATCACTAGGTGGAACGGCAATTGCTTTTAAATTACCATTACGATAAGCAACCAAACCTTCGTAAATCATATAAGCAATACGACGACGATAAGCAATGGTATTCAGTTTCTGTTCTTCTTCCATATTGGAAAGGAATCCCGTTTCCACCAGAACTGAAGGAATATCGGGTGAACGTAATACGCCAAGGCTTGCATGTTGTGGGGTACTACGGCTTAAGGATGTGACTCGAGCAAAGCGACGTAAAATGCTGTTACCAAGTTCATAGCCTGTACGTTGGCTATGACCAAATTGTAGATCGAGTACGGTTTGATCTAAATATTTGTCATTGTTATTGGAAAGTACTTTACCTGCACCGCCTAAAAGCTCAGAGCGTTTTTCATCGTCTTCTAACCATTGTCCCATTTCATCATTGGCTCGACGATTGGATAGTACCCAAACTGATGCGCCACGTTGGTCTGAATTAAGAGAGGAGTCCGCATGGATAGATACGAGAAAATTTGCTTTATATTTACGTGCAATTTCAGAACGTTCTGGCACAGAAATGTAGTAATCGCTACTGCGTGTTAAAACGCCTTTAAAATTAGGATCTTTATCTAATAAGGCTTTTAATTCTCGCGCGATAGAAAGGGTGACATTCTTTTCATAAATGCCTAAATTTTTTCCGATAGCACCGGGATCTTTACCGCCATGGCCGGGATCAATGGCAATTGTCCATTGTGGCGCGGCAAATACAGTAGTAGAAATTAGAGAAAATATTCCAAAAAGAAACGAAAATTTTGCTTTCATGTAAATCAATTTTATAGTTGTGTCAAAATATGCTCGCCCACTGAGTTTTGAGCAATTAGCGTTATGTTGCGAGCATCGTCGTAATAATCAATATTCACCAATAAATCAGCCTCAGGCAAGATGCCTTCACCCTTTTCTGCCCATTCGATTAAGCAAATACAATTTTGGCTGAAATAATCACGAATGCCCATGAATTCCAATTCTTCAGGATCGGCAAGACGATATAAATCAAAGTGATAAATCATTTTCCCTGCAATGCTATATTCTTCCACTAACGTATAAGTAGGGCTTTTAACATTGCCTTGGTAGCCTAAACCTTGCACCATTCCGCGAGTCAGGGTGGTTTTCCCGGCACCAAGATCGCCATTAAAATAAAGCACAATGGCATTATCTTTCGGTTGTTTTACAAGCACTTCTGCGAGTTTTTTACCAAAACGGAGCATCGTGCCTTCATCAGGAATGTATTGGGTTAATTCGGTCATTATTAGAGTGATTTTTTAGGTTAAAGTTTCTGGGGGATTTTATCGTATTTTGAAGGGAATATGTAGGGAAAATACAATAAAAAATCCGCTGCTTTTCAGCAACGGATTGAGAATTTGGAGCGGGAAACGAGGCTCGAACTCGCGACCCCGACCTTGGCAAGGTCGTGCTCTACCAACTGAGCTATTCCCGCAGGGCATCATGTGAAAATTTGGAGCGGGAAACGAGGCTCGAACTCGCGACCCCGACCTTGGCAAGGTCGTGCTCTACCAACTGAGCTATTCCCGCATTTCACATTGGTGAATGAGGCAACATTATACGAAAAAATTTATTCAACGCAAGTGCAGATTTCGCAAATGATTGAGTTTGCCTAAGTTTTCATCAACCCAGATTAATAAAGTGATCACGGTAGTAAGCTAACTCTTTTATTGACTCTCGAATATCATCAAGGGCTAAATGAGTATTGCCTTTTTTAAACCCGTCTAAAATTTCGGGTTTCCAGCGAGCAGCTAATTCTTTTAACGTGCTGACATCTAGATGACGATAATGGAAATAATCGGCTAAATCAGGCATATATTTATAAAGAAAGCGTTTATCTTGTGCGATGCTGTTGCCACAAATCGGTGAAGCACCTTTCGGTACCCATCGTTTTAAAAAATCTAACGTTTGTAATTCAGCTGCACGTTCGGTGAGTTTGCTCGCTTTGACACGGTCAACTAAGCCATTTGCTGTATGGGTTTTTACGCACCATTCCGACATTTTGTTTAATAATTCATCACTTTGATGCACCGCAATCACAGGTCCTTCCGCTAAAATATTGAGATCTTTATCTGTCACGATGGTTGCGATTTCAATAATTCGTTCTTTTTCAGGATCTAATCCTGTCATTTCTAAATCGATCCAAATCAGATTTTGTTTATCTAATTGCATAATATAAGGTATCCTATGAACATTTTTTAATCCCGTTTATTTTAACGAAAAACATCGGAAAAAACGACCGCACTTTATGAGCAAACGTAAACTAACGCAAAATCAAACTCGTCGAATTCAATCAAATAACGCGAAAGCTTTGCATCGCCACAAGAAAAAAGAAGTGGAATGGCAAGATGATATGCTAGGTGAAAGCCAAGATGGGGTAGTCGTTACGCGTTATTCGGTTCATGCTGATGTGGAAAATACACAAGGCGAAATTTTCCGTTGTAATTTACGTCGTACACTTTCTAGTCTCGTGGTTGGTGACAAAGTGATTTGGCGACAAGGCAATGAGCAACTCCAAGGTGTGAGTGGCGTGATTGAAGCTATTCACCCAAGACAAAATGAAATTGCTCGTCCAGATTATTATGATGGGTTGAAACCCATCGCGGCGAATATCGATCGTATTATTATTGTTTCTGCGGTGGTGCCGGTACTGTCACTCAATATTATCGATCGTTATTTAGTGGTGTGTGAAAATGCGGGGATCGAACCTGTCATTGTGGTAAATAAAGGCGATTTACTGGATGCCGAGCAAGAGCAGGAAGTGGAAAGCCAGTTACAGATCTACCGTGATATTGGTTATCAGACCATCATCATTTCTGCTGAAACCGGAAAAAATATGGAAAAATTGACCGCACTTTTAAGTGATGGAACATCCATTTTTGTGGGGCAGTCAGGGGTAGGCAAATCCAGTTTAATTAACCATATTTTACCAACAGTCAATGCACAAGTAGGCGGTATCAGTGAAACCTCTGGCTTGGGACAACATACCACAACCTCTTCTCGTTTATATCACTTACCACAAGGTGGTAATTTGATTGACTCACCAGGGATTCGTGAGTTTGGGCTATGGCATTTGGAGCCCGATCAAATCACCAAAGGTTATCGTGAGTTTCAATATGTCTTAGGCACGTGCAAATTCCGAGATTGCAAACATTTGAATGATCCAGGCTGCGCATTACGTGAAGCGGTAGACGCAGGTCGGATTTCACTAATACGTTATGAGAATTATCATCGCTTAATTGAGAGTTTAAGTGAGACAAAATCACAACGTCATTTTTCTGTGTAGTGGACAATTTACTGTAAATTAGGTATAAAGTACCCCTAATTTCGTGATGTAGCTCAAGTTTTTTTGTGTTTAGCCTTGATTATTGGGCATTTAATAGAGATACTACAGCAGATTTATAGATTAAATTTTACAATTACTATAGAGGTAACATTATGTTCTCAAAAGATGTGGAAATTACAGCTCCTAATGGTTTACATACCCGTCCAGCGGCGCAATTTGTTAAAGAAGCGAAAGCGTTTGCTTCTGATGTAACAGTGACCTCCGGTGGTAAAAGTGCAAGTGCGAAAAGCCTATTTAAGCTACAAACTTTAGGCTTAACGCAAGGAACTGTAATCACCATCTCGGCGGAAGGTGAAGACGAACAACAAGCCGTTGAACATTTAGTCGCATTAATTCCTACTTTAGAATAATTTACGATTAGCCATAGGATTTCTATTCTATGGCTATTGTTTATCTAACCTTTAATAAATTATCTCGGAAGGTAAAAGTATGATTACAGGTATTCCAGCGTCACCAGGTATCGTTTTTGGTAAAGCCTTAGTATTAAAAGAAGAAAAAATTGTTCTTGATACGCAAAAAATTTCAGAAGATCAAGTTGAGGCAGAAGTTGCCCGTTTTTATGCTGGGCGTGAAGCGGCTGTTGAGCAACTTAATTCTATTCATCAACGTGCATTAAAATCTTTAGGTGAAGAAAAAGCGGCCATCTTTGAAGGCCATTTAATGATCCTTGAAGATGAAGAATTAGAAGAAGAAATTATTGATTATCTTCGTTCACATAAAGTAAATGCGAGTGTCGCTGCAAGTAAAATCATCGATCAACAAGTTGAAATGTTGTCTGAAATTGATGATGAATACTTAAAAGAACGTGCAGGTGATATTCGTGATATCGGTAATCGTTTAATCAAAAATATTTTAGGTATGCACATCGTCGATCTTGGTGATATTGCCGAAGAGTCTATCCTTGTGGCTTATGATTTAACTCCATCAGAAACCGCTCAATTAAACTTAGAAAAAGTATTAGGTTTTATCACTGATATTGGTGGTAGAACCTCTCACACCTCCATTATGGCTCGTTCACTTGAATTGCCAGCCATTGTTGGGACAAATGATGTCACAGCGCGAGTGAATACCGGTGATTATCTTATTTTAGATGCTGTGAACAACCGTGTTTACGTGAATCCGACTCAAGCTGAAATTGACGAATTAAAAACACTAGAAGCAAAACTTGCTGAAGAAAAAGCAGAATTAGCGAAATTAAAAGATTTACCGGCAGTGACCCTTGATGGCCATAAAGTTGAAGTGGTAGCGAATATTGGTACGATTCGCGATTGCGAAGGGGCACATCGTAATGGTGCAGAAGGGGTAGGTTTATACCGTACTGAATTCCTCTTTATGGATCGTGATCAATTACCAAGCGAAGAAGAGCAATTCATTGCTTATAAAGAAGTGGTTGAAGCAATGGAAGGTCGCTTAGTGGTATTACGTACCATGGATATCGGTGGTGATAAAGAGCTCCCATATTTGAATTTACCAAAAGAAATGAACCCATTCCTTGGATGGCGAGCTGTGCGTATTGCCCTTGAACGTCGTGAGATTTTACATGCGCAATTAAGAGCGGTATTACGAGCTTCGGCATTTGGTAAACTTGCGGTGATGTTCCCGATGATTATTTCGGTAGAAGAAATTCGCGAGTTAAAATCTGTGCTTGAAACCTTAAAAGCAGAATTACGTGCAGAAGGTAAGGCTTTTGATGAAAACATCCAAGTGGGGGTCATGGTTGAGACCCCATCTGCCGCAGTGAATGCGAAATTCTTAGCGAAAGAAGTAGATTTCTTTAGTATTGGTACAAACGATTTAACGCAATATACCTTAGCCGTTGACCGTGGTAACGAATTAATTTCTCACTTATACAATCCAATGTCACCTTCAGTACTTGGTTTGATTAAACAAGTGATTGATGCCTCTCATGCTGAAGGTAAATGGACGGGGATGTGTGGTGAGTTAGCTGGTGATGAACGTGCTACCTTATTGTTACTCGGTATGGGCTTAGATGAATTTAGTATGAGTGCCATTTCAGTACCACATATCAAGAAATTAGTGCGTCATGTGAGTTACCAAGAGGCGAAAGCCTTAGCTGATGAAGTATTACAAAAACCAACCGCTGCTGAAATTGAGCAATTAATTCAAGCTTTTTTAGCAGAAAAATCGTTAAACTAGATACAAAAACAGAGTTTTACGTTAAAATACTAGCCATCTTTAATAGATAGGAGATTAAAATGGGCTTATTTGACAAATTATTTGGTTCAAAAGAAAACAAAACAGTGGAAGTCGAAATTTATGCGCCACTTTCTGGTGAGATTGTGAATATCGAAGATGTACCAGATGTTGTTTTCTCTGAAAAAATCGTAGGTGATGGTATCGCGATTCGCCCAACAGGTAACAAAATTGTGGCGCCTGTTGATGGTGTAATTGGTAAAATTTTTGAAACCAACCATGCGTTTTCAATGGAATCAAAAGAGGGTGTTGAATTATTCGTTCACTTCGGTATTGATACCGTTGAATTGAAAGGTGAAGGATTCACTCGCATCGCACAAGAAGGTCAAAGCGTAAAACGCGGCGACACAGTAATCGAATTTGATTTAGCAACATTAGAATCAAAAGCAAAATCAGTTTTAACACCAGTGGTTATCTCTAACATGGATGAAATCTCATCTATCGAGAAAAAATCAGGTGAAGTGATTGCTGGAGAATCGGTTGTTTTAAGTTTAACAAAATAAGATTTATAGACTAAAAGATCCGCTTTAAATAAGCGGATTTTTTTGTCCTTATTCTTTTTTTAAAGAAGGTAAAGATGATTTATCGATTAACTGGCCAAGTACAGCATTATGCATGGGGCGGAAAAAACTATATTGCATCATTGATTGGATTACATTCAGCGAAAGATCAACCTTGTGCTGAGTGGTGGTTAGGTGCTCATCCATCAGCACCTTCTGAAATTGAGAATGTAACAGGTAAGCAATCCCTTATTGAATTTTTATTGCAAAATCCGACCGCACTTGGACAGGCAAGCCGTCAGCAATTTGGTGATGAACTCCCTTATTTGTTAAAGATTTTAGATGTTGAAAAGCCGTTATCGATTCAATTGCACCCGACTAAGGCCCAAGCTGAAAAGGGCTTTGAGGCTGAAAATGCAAAAGGCGTGGCATTAACAGACAGCACTAGGACTTATAAAGATAGAAATCATAAACCAGAAATGATGATTGCCTTATCTAATTTCTGGCTTTTACATGGTTTTAAAACAAAAGCTCAAATCCTTGCTACATTAAATGCACGCCCCTCTTTGCAACCTTTGGCTGAAAAACTTGGCACACAAAATCTTGCTGAATTCTATGCGGATGTGATGTTGGCGGATCAATCAACGCTCGCAAATTGGCTATTACCCATTATTGAAGCTAACCAACAGTCTTATAAAAATGGTGAGTTGGCGCTAGACAACCCCGATTATTGGGTGCTTTATACCATGGAAGCCATGGCAATTTCGCCTGAAAAATTAGATGCTGGCTTGGTGTGTTTTTATCTCTTTAATATCGTACATTTAAAAGAAGGGGAAGGTATTTTCCAAGATGCAGGCATTCCTCATGCTTATCTTCGCGGACAAAACGTGGAGTTAATGGCATGTTCTGATAATGTGATTCGTGGTGGATTAACACCAAAATATGTCGATATTGTCGAATTATTAAAAATTGTGGATTGTCGCGAAGTGATACCACAAATTATCTCAGCCGCGCCTCAAAATCAGTCAGAATTTACTTATAAAACGCCAGTAAACGATTTTGCTTTAGCTCAAATTCGTCTCGAGCCCGAACAGCACACAGAAGTAAATCTTCAAAGTGCGGGTATTTTGTTGGTGATGCAAGGTGAGCTGAAAATACAAGAAAAATCAACCGCACTTACCTTGAAACAAGGTGAGTCAGCATTCATTACAGCGGATTCTAACGTTGAGATAATGAGTGAAAAAGGCGGTTATGCCTTCTTGGCAAAATTGCCATAAAAATTAATGTGATAAGTATCACGATTTGTGAACTTATCGCTAGATTAGTCGAAGATTTTAGGTATAGTGGCGTCATTCAGGCGCCCTTTTTTATGCGTCTAAATTGCATTGGGAGTTTTTATGTTGTTGCCTCGCTATTTTGAAGATCCGCAAATCTTGCACGTGAATACCACACCACATCATGCTTATTTTATTCCTTTTTCTTCAACAGAAAGTGCGGTCAAAAAGACACGAGAATTTTCCTCTTACTTCACCTTACTAAATGGTGAATGGGATTTTGCTTATTTTGAAAGCTATACTCATTTGCCTCAAGATTTCCTTCATTTTTTATTTACAGATAAAATCCCCGTTCCTTCCAATTGGCAAAATCATGGTTACGATAATCATCAATATACTAATGTAAATTATCCTTTCCCTTTTGATCCGCCTTATGTGCCCATTAAAAACCCTTGTGGTTTGTATCACCGCGTTTTTAATGTTGAAATCAATCCAGAAAAACGGTATCTCTTAAATTTTGAAGGGGTAGATAGCTGCTTATTTGTGTATGTGAATCAACAATTTGTGGGCTACAGCCAAATTAGTCATTGCACTAGCGAATTTGATATCACTGATTTTTTACAACAAGGGGAAAATCATTTACATGTTTTAGTGCTGAAATGGTGTGATGGTAGTTATTTGGAAGACCAAGACAAATTCCGAATGTCTGGTATTTTTCGAGATGTTTATCTGTTAGAGCGAGAAAGAAATTACTTACAGGATTTCTTCATTCAAACACAATTTAATCAAGAGCTTACCAAGGCTCAATTACATGTAGCCTGTCAGTTTGTTGAACATGAACAACCCATTTCTTGGCAATTATTTGATCCTCAAGACAAATTAATAACTGAACAAAAGGGAGGGGCCTTTCATGCTGCAATTGAAAATGCACAATTATGGCATGCGGAGAACCCTCGTTTATACACGTTGATTTTGCAATATGGATCAGAAGTGATTTGCCAAAAGGTTGGCTTGCGTCATATCGAAGTGAAGAATGGCGTAATATTATTTAATGGGCAAGCGATTAAGTTTAAAGGTGTTAATCGCCATGATAGCGATCCTAAAACCGGTTATGTCATTAGTCGCGAACAAGTGTTGCAAGATTTACGCTTAATGAAACAGCATAATTTTAATGCTATTCGTACAGCCCATTATCCAAATGCCCCTTGGTTTACCGAATTGTGTGATGAATATGGTTTTTATGTGATTGCAGAAAGTGATATTGAATCACACGGCACGAATGCAGTTTATGCAGAGTCGCCAAAAACAAGTATTTTGTTAGGGGTAAAAACAGAGATTGATCATGAAGCAATTCGTCAAAAAACAATCGACAATTATTGCTATATGGCTCGAAGCCCTGAATTTAATCAAGCCATTTTAGACCGCACTTATGCCAATGTTGAGCGAGATAAAAATCGTCCTTCTGTTGTGATTTGGTCATTGGGAAATGAAAGTGGTTACGGTGAGAACTTTGAGCAAGCTGCCGCTTGGGTGAAACAGCGCGATACAAGTCGCTTAGTGCATTATGAAAATGCGATCTTTCAACATTCAGCCCATCAAAATGACACATCCAATTTAGATTTTCATAGCGAAATGTATACCAGTACGGAAGAATTGGATGCTTATTTTGCCGATGCCCAAAATCAAAAGCCGTATCTCTTTTGCGAATATTTGCATGCGATGGGAAATTCTTGCGGTGACACAGAAGATTATTTCCAAGCTATGGAACAACACGCAGGCGCTTGTGGTGGCTTTGTATGGGAGTGGTGCAATCATTCGCCTTATTTGCCAAACTCAAGCAAGATGGGCTATGGCGGGGATTTTAATGACACACCGAATGACGGTAATTTTTGTGCTGATGGATTAGTAACAGCTGATCGTCAAATTCAAAGCAATTTATTGGAATACAAAAATGTGTATCGCCCACTTCGAGCTGCATTAAAAAATGGTCACATTGAACTCAAAAATTATTTAGATTTTACAGATGCGGCAGAGGCTATTTCGATTCATTATCAAATCACTGAAGATTTTGTTGTTATACAAAAAGGCCAAATAGATGATTTAAACATTGCGCCAAAATCAACCGCACTTTTGCCTTTAACATTGCCGGCAAGTAACGGTTCATTACAAATTTTGACATTGGCTTATCATCAAAAAATAGAAACTAATTTAATTCCCCAAGGGTATAGTTTGGGATTTGATCAGATTATTTTGTCGGAGCAACCTCATTTATTCGCTGATGAGCTCAAATCAAATCTCCAACCGATTTCTGTTTCAGAACATGCCAATTTAATTTCAGTTAAAGTGGCAGATATTGAATACCAGTTTGATCAATATAAAGGCACTATTCATCAAGTTCTCAAAGCGGGCGAGCCTTGGTTGAATCAACCTACTGATTTCAATATTTGGCGAGCACCTTTAGATAATGATAGTTTAATGAAAGCACATTGGCTTGCTGCAGGTTACGATCGTGCGACGAGTCGAGTCTATGATTACCATTTAACCGAGCAGGAAAGTGCGGTTGAAATTACCTTTAAATTAGGATTGGTCGCCGTATCAAAAGCACGAATATTGACATTGAATGTGGTGTATCGTATTGAGCAAAATGGGCTGCTTCAGATTAATATTCATTCTGAAAAACAACCGCACTTGCCATTCTTACCACGCTTTGGTTTGCGTTTCTTCCTTAATCAAGGATTTAACCAAGTGGAGTATGTAGGCTATGGTCCAACGGAAAATTATCTGGATAAACATCACGCCACGGTTTTCGGTCGTTATAAGACAACGCCAGAAAGTAATCATGTACCTTATTTAAAGCCGCAAGAAAATGGCAGTCATTATGGTTGTCATGAAGTGACGGTGGCGCATTCGTCTGATTGCTTTACCGTGCAAAGTCATGCGCCTTTTAGTATGAATGTTTCCCCTTATTCTCAAGAAGAATTGGGCAGTAAAAAGCACCAATATGATTTGGAAAAAAGTGGCAGTACGATCTTGTGTGTGGATTACAAAATGAGCGGGGTAGGCTCCAATTCTTGTGGGCCTAGATTAAAAGAACAGTATCGTTTGGGTGAAACAGAATGGGATTGGTCGATCTCGCTACAAATTAACTAAGATGAAATAAAAAAGTGCGGTTGAAATTAACCGCACTTTTATGTTTTTAGCAAAAATTAAGCAACAACGTTAAATTGTTCTTTCATTAATGCTTCGAAATCAGTGCAACCGCCGATTGGTTTTTCATCGATAAAGATTTGTGGCACAGTTTCCACTTCTTTACCGACAGATTTTGATAAATCTGCTTTAGAAATGCCTTCAGCGATAATATCTACATAGCGATAATCGAAATCCGCCACTTCACCTTTTAATTTTTCAGCAAGGTTTTTTGCACGTACACAATAAGGGCAGCCTGGACGACCAAAAATAACTACGAACATAAAATTTTCCTTTTATTTAAATAAAAACTAGCCCTAATTCTACTCTATTTCCACAAAAGCAGAAATCATTTTTCAGGATTATTGTGATTGGTGTAATATATCAACTCCTCTTTTCCTAAGGATATAGCTGAATGAAATTATTGATGCTTTGCCGTGAGCCTCGCCTTTATAGCTGCCAGCGTTTAAAAGAAGCAGCGGAAAGTTGTGGGCATCAAATGGATATTTTGGATCCTAATCGTTGCATTTTAAAACTCGACAAAAATCAACCGCACTTTTCTTTGTATTATCAACAAAATGCAGAAAGTGAGCTTTATTTATTGCCTGATTATGATGCTGTACTACCACGCTTTGGGACGACAAGCACCCCAATGGGGTGTGCAGTATTGCGACATTTCCAAGGAAAAGGCGTCTATTGCCTTAATAAAGAACAAGCATTTTTAGCCGCACGCGATAAATGGCGTACTTTGCAGATATTATTGGAGCAAGGTATTGCAATACCAAATTCTGTCTTATCGGGCTGTGAAGTGGAGCCGAAACAAGCCATTAAGCAAACAACTGCTCCAATGATTATTAAAACCTTAAAAGGATCACAAGGTATTGGTGTGATTTTAGCTGAACGTCCACAAAGTGCGGTCAGTATTTTAGAAACGTTAAAAGATGCGAATGTCCCTGTCTTGTTACAAGATTTTGTCGAAGAGGCAAAAGGGACTGATATTCGCTGTTTTGTGATCGGTGATAAAGTGGTCGCCACAATGCAGCGTATTGGACAAGATGGCGAGTTTCGTGCAAATTTTCACCGTGGTGGTGCAGCAGAAAAAATTAAACTCACTGAAGAGGAAAAATCTATTGCCATTCGAGCCACTAAAGCCTTAGGGCTTGTTGTAGCTGGTGTTGATTTGATTCGTTCAAAAGAAGGTTTATTGGTGCTTGAAGTAAATGCTAGCCCAGGGTTAGAAATGATTGAGAAAACCAGTGGCATTGATATTGCATTGCAGATGATCTTGTTTTTAGAACAGCAAGTGAAACAATAAAAGAAAAGAGCGAACCATATCATATTCGCCCTTGTTGTTTATCCTTTTGCGTCTTGTTTAAAATCGTAATTTGGTGGTAATTCCGGCGTCGTATTTTCTTCATCAAAAGGCTCGCTTGCGGGTTGATGTTGAAATTCTTTGCTATCGTGAGCCGGTTTTTCTTTACCTAATAATTGCGGTTGTAATTTGATAAAACTACTTTTATCTGAAAGCCACACATCAATAAACGCTTGTGTAAATTTTTGATCGAATTCGTGATCTAACACGGTATCATTTAAAACAAAATAGCCTTTATCCGATAAAGCAACAAAATTTAAGATATCGTTTGGTGAAAAATCAGGGAAGATTTCCTGCATTTTTTTGAGCCATGCCGTAGTGTCATCTTTACTTAAATTTTGTGATTCCATTTCTTTGGTTAAAGCAATGGCGAAGTTTTTTCCTTCTACTGGTTTTTCATATTTAATCGAAAACATTAATGGACGTTCATTGTTTTCATAGGAACCCGTTTCAGAATATAAGCCGACAGTATAAACATGGAATGGCCCCCATGTGTATTCAGCATTGCCGACCGGTTGCCATTGGGCAAAAAGTGCGGTGGAAAATAAGGCTGAAATGGCAGCAATAATAAATTTCAGTTTCATAGTTTTTTTCATGTCAAAAATATTGCCGTGATTATAACAAAAAAGCCCTCTAAAAAAATACAAATAAAAAGGCAGGAATACCTGCCTTTGACATCAAATTATGGGCTGAGTTTATTTTAAGCTACCCACCATATCTTCTGGACGAACCCATTTGTCGAAATCTTCGGCTGAAACTAAGCCTAAGTTAATCGCTTCTTCACGTAGAGTTGTACCATTTTTGTGTGCAGTTTTCGCAATTTTCGCTGCATTTTCGTAACCAATGTGTGTATTAAGTGCGGTTACTAACATCAATGAATTTTCCAATTGTTGTTTAATGCGAGGGTAGTTCGGTTGAATACCGGTTGCGCAGTGTTCATCAAATGATACGCAAGCATCACCCAATAATTGTGCAGATTGTAAGAAGTTCGCCACCATGACAGGGTTAAATACGTTTAATTGGAAGTGACCTTGTGAGCCAACGAATGCGATAGTGGTATCGTTACCGAATACTTGTGCACACACCATGGTTAACGCTTCACATTGAGTTGGGTTCACTTTACCTGGCATGATTGAAGAACCTGGTTCATTTTCAGGAATTAAGATTTCACCGATACCAGAACGCGGGCCTGATGCTAATAAACGAATGTCGTTTGCAATTTTGAATAAGCTCATCGCTAATTGTCTAATTGCACCGTGAGTTTCAACGATTGCATCATGTGCTGCTAGTGCTTCAAATTTGTTTTCCGCAGTCACGAATGGTAAGCCAGTGAATTGCGCGATGTAATCCGCTACTTTCACATCATAGCCTTTTGGTGTATTTAAACCTGTACCCACTGCAGTACCACCAAGTGCTAATTGGCTTAAGTGTGGAAGAGTGTTTCTTAGTGCGCGTAAACCGAAATCTAATTGTGCTGCATAAGCAGAGAATTCTTGACCTAATGTTAATGGGGTTGCATCCATTAAGTGAGTACGACCAATTTTTACCACATCTTTAAATTCTGCAGATTTTTTAGCGAAAGTTTTTTGTAAACGTTCTACGCAAGGAATGGTGTGTTCAACCACTTTTTTGTATGCCGCAATATGCATTGCAGTTGGGAAGGTATCGTTTGAAGATTGTGATTTGTTTACATCATCATTTGGGTGAACGAAAGATTTTTCGCCTAATTTACCACCATGTAAAACGTGAGCACGGTTTGCCACCACCTCGTTCACGTTCATGTTTGATTGTGTACCTGAACCGGTTTGCCAAATGACTAACGGGAATTGGTCGTCTAATTTTCCTGCAAGGATTTCATCACAGGCGGTTGCGATTAAATCACGCTTCTCTGCAGGTAATACACCTAAATCACAGTTTGCGAAAGCAGCGGCTTTTTTCAAATAACCGAACGCTTCAATAATTTCGTGCGGCATAGAAGCTGCCGGACCAATTTTGAAGTTGTTGCGAGAACGTTCGGTTTGTGCTGCCCAGTATTTGTCTGCAGGAACTTGAACTTCGCCCATAGTGTCTTTTTCAATACGAAATGCCATGTGATACTCCTATCATCGAAAATAAAAATAAGTCTTCGAAATTCTAACACCTACGAGTTATGAATGGAATGTAACATAAAGGTTAAAAGTTACTTTTGTGATGTAGATCATAAAAGTGCGGTAAAAAATTTCCGTGTTTTTTCTATTTACTTTAATCACCTTGTAGATGATTTATTTTTTGCTGCTTTTTTGATAAAATCCGCCAGTTTACAAAACGATAAATGGAGAAGTCGCAATCATGGCAAAAAACGCACAATTTTATCTCTTAAATCCAGAAAAGAAGATAACAGTTGAGCAACTTGCCTGTGATCTTGCTGCTCAAGCGTGGCGTTTAGGCAAGCGAGTTTTAATCGCGTGCGAAACAGAAGAGCAAGCATTTTTAATTGATGAAGCATTATGGCAACGGGATCCAAATGAGTTTGTTCCTCATAATCTTTCAGGCGAAGCAACACAATATGCTCCGCCAATTGAGATTAGTTGGAAAGGCAAACGCAATGCCCAACGTCGAGATTTGCTGATCAATTTACAAATGGAAGTGCCGGATTTTAGCCACAGCTTTACGCAATTAATTGATTTTGTACCGGTAGAAGAAACACAAAAAGCCCTAGCGCGTGAACGTTATAAACAACTTAGACAGTTAGGCTGGACGTTGAGCACGGAGCAGGTATAACGATATAAAAAAACACCCCTCTTTGCTAAAGAGGGGGATGGTTACAAAAACACTTAAAAATTGACTGCACTTTATGAACGATATTACCTTTTATCAACGTTTCGAAGCCGATATTCTCGCCGGGCGCAAAACCATCACGATTCGAGATAAATCCGAAAGCCATTTTAAAGCAGGTGATATTTTGCGTGTTGGTCGATTTGAAGATAATCAATATTTCTGCACCATTGAAGTGTTAAGCGTGTCGCCGATTACCCTTGATGAACTGACGGAACAACATGCAACACAGGAGAATATGAGTTTGGCAGAGTTGAAAGAAGTGATTCGGGATATTTATCCCATTGAAGAACTGTTTTATGTAATTAGATTTTGTGTTTTACCATAAGGATTTTCTATGAAAAAAGTTACATTTTATTTTTTATTTTCTTTATTAACAGCTTGTTCCGCATCGAATAATAGTAGTAAGAGTGTAGAACAGCCATATATGATTTCAGATCAAGATGTTTTACAGTACATAGAAGAGGTTAATAATATTGAATACTGTTTGCCTAAGGGGACTAGGATAAATACTCTAAGTGATTTAGAACGAAGAGTGCTTACTGATGCTAGGGGAGATGTTCTTCGTAATATTATTGGACAAAATAACTTAAGCAAGGTATTAAAAAATGAAGTTTCGTATAAATACTTTGAAGAAAGAGAAAATGCATTAAAAACTAAGAAGATTACGGCTTCTAAAGAGGAATGCAAAGAATTGTCAAGGAAGTTTTTAGAAGAAGTTCATAATAGAAAATATGGTCGTTCCTCCTCTCCGAAGGTTGGCATTATTGTATATTAAATAAATGTGGTTCAGTTATTATGAATATTATCGATAAAATAAAGAATAATCTCATAAATTCAGAAAGAGAAGGTAATAAAACAGCTGAATTTCATTATCAAGTTCTAATTAATGCTGATGAGTTAAAAGATATTGATGCTGAAGAATTTTGCCAAAAGTTATCTTTGACAGATGGATATAAATCAGAATTTAGGAAAATGATTAAGTTAGCTAACCATATAAAAAGTAAAGGGAAAAAGATTATTTAAATTTGTAGGGTGCAACTTATTGCACCATTATCCTTTTAATCAAAGGGTGTAACAAGTTGCACCCTATCAAAGAGAAAAATAAATGACACAAAAATTCGAAATGGCAGACCGTTTTAATCCGTCTGCGGTAGAACAAGCCCTTTATCAACATTGGGAAGAGAGCGGTTATTTTAAACCGTCTGAAAATGAAAATGCACCGAGCTATTGCATTGCAATTCCGCCGCCAAACGTAACAGGTTCTCTACACATGGGGCATGCTTTCCAACAAACCTTAATGGATACCTTAATCCGTTTCAATCGTATGGAAGGGCATAACACCTTATGGCAAGCGGGGACAGACCATGCGGGTATCGCAACCCAAATGGTGGTGGAACGTAAAATTGCGGCTGAAGAAGGCAAAACCCGCCATGATTATGGCCGTGAAGCGTTTATCAACAAAATTTGGGATTGGAAAGCCTATTCTGGTGGCACAATCAGCCAACAAATGCGTCGTTTAGGGAACTCTATCGACTGGGAACGTGAGCGTTTCACGATGGACGATGGTTTATCGAATGCGGTAAAAGAAGTGTTTGTTCGTTTGCACGAAGAAGGTTTGATTTACCGTGGCAAACGCTTAGTAAACTGGGATCCAAAACTTCATACCGCAATTTCTGACTTAGAAGTAGAAAACAAAGAGAGCAAAGGTTCCCTTTGGCATTTCCGTTATCCGTTAGCAAACGGTGCAAAAACGGCAGATGGTAAAGATTATTTAGTGGTGGCAACCACGCGTCCAGAAACCATGTTGGGCGATACAGCGGTGGCGGTGCATCCTGAAGATGAGCGTTATCAATCTTTAATCGGAAAAACTGTGGTTCTGCCATTGGCAAACCGTGAAATTCCGATTATTGCCGATGAATATGTGGATCGTGAATTTGGTACTGGTGTGGTGAAAATCACCCCTGCGCACGACTTTAACGACTATGAAGTGGGTAAACGTCACAGTTTGCCGATGGTTAACGTGTTAACCTTAAACGCAGATATTCGTGATGAAGCGGAAATTATCGGCACAGATGGCAAACCACTTTCTGGCTATGAAGCGGCAATTCCTGCAGATTTTCGTGGTTTAGAGCGTTTTGCTGCGCGTAAGAAAATCGTGGCAGATTTTGAAGCACTTGGTTTATTAGACGAAATCAAACCGCACGATTTGAAAGTGCCTTATGGCGACCGTGGTGGCGTGCCGATTGAGCCGATGCTAACCGACCAATGGTATGTGAGTGTGAAACCGCTTGCTGATGTAGCGATTAAAGCAGTGGAAGACGGCGAAATCCAATTCGTGCCAAAACAATACGAAAACCTTTATTTCTCTTGGATGCGTGATATTCAAGATTGGTGTATCTCTCGCCAACTTTGGTGGGGACACCGTATTCCAGCGTGGTATGACGCGGAAGGTAACGTTTATGTGGCTCGCAACGAAGCCGAAGTGCGGTCAAAATACAACTTAGATTCTGCGGTTGAACTCAAACAAGATGAAGACGTGTTAGATACATGGTTCTCATCAGGCTTATGGACGTTCTCTACCTTAGGTTGGCCAGAGCAAACTAAAGAGCTCAAAATGTTCCACCCAACGGATGTGTTAATCACTGGCTTCGACATCATCTTCTTCTGGGTTGCGCGTATGATTATGTTTACGATGCACTTCGTGAAAGATGAAAATGGCAAACCGCAAGTGCCATTCAAAACCGTGTACGTAACAGGCTTGATCCGTGATGAGCAAGGTCAAAAAATGTCGAAATCAAAAGGTAACGTGCTCGATCCAATCGACATGATTGACGGTATCAGCCTTGAAGATTTACTTGAAAAACGCACTGGCAACATGATGCAGCCGCAATTGGCAGAGAAAATTGCTAAAGCAACCCGTAAAGAATTTGCGGACGGCATTGCTGCTCACGGCACAGACGCATTGCGTTTCACATTAGCCGCATTGGCTTCAAACGGTCGTGATATCAACTGGGATATGAAACGTTTAGAAGGCTACCGCAACTTCTGTAATAAATTATGGAATGCAAGCCGTTTCGTCTTAACGAATGAAAAATTAGATTTAAGCGAAGGCGAGATCGAATTCTCATTAGTGGATCGTTGGATTCAATCAGAATTCAATCGTACCGTGGAAACTTTCCGTAATTCATTAAGCCAATATCGTTTCGACCTTTGTGCCAATGCGATTTATGAGTTTACTTGGAACCAATTCTGTGACTGGTATTTAGAATTGACTAAACCAGTATTTGCAAACGGCAACGCAGCACAAATCCGTGCGGCAAGCCAAACCTTGGTTCATATATTAGAAAAATTATTACGTTTAGCACATCCACTCATTCCATTTATTACCGAAGAAATTTGGCAAAAAGTGAAAGGATTTGTGGACATTACTGCAGACAGCATTATGTTGCAATCTTTCCCACAAGTGGAAGAAAACGGCTTTGATCCAGAGGCGGAAGCTGAAATTGAGTGGTTAAAAGAAGTGATCGTTGCGGTACGTAATATCCGTGCAGAAAGCAACATCGCACCAAGCAAAGGTTTAGATCTGTTATTCCGTAATTTAAGCGCAGAAAACGCAAAAATTCTCGAAAAACAGACCGCTCTTTTAAAAGCCATGGCGAAATTAGATAACGTTCAAGTATTAGCTGCAAATGAAACTGCACCGCTTGCGGTAGCGAAACTCGTCGGCAATGCGGAATTGCTCGTACCAATGGCTGGCTTTATCAATAAAGAAGCAGAGATTGCGCGTTTAACTAAAGAGATTGAAAAATATCAAAATGAAGTTAAACGTATCGAGAATAAACTCAGCAACGAAGCTTTCGTGGCTAAAGCACCTGAAGCAGTGATTGCAAAAGAGCGAGAAAAACAAGCAGAATACCAATCTGGATTAGAAAAAATCCAAGAGCAGTATAAAGCGATTGAAGCGTTGTAGTTTTTAAATAAAGAAAGCGGTCAGATTTAAAATCTGGCCGCTTTTTATTTTCTGCGATATTGTGGTAAGTAGAAAATCTATTCTAGTTATTCAGCACTTCAAGCAATGCTTGAACAGGGTGTTTCAAGATAGCTTTTTCATATCGCTTCACTTGGCTACGGCAGGAATAGCCGGTTGCGAGACAATGATTCGGATCTTTACCTTGTAATTTTTTGCCCCATGATACGTCGTAAATATCTTTTGACATAGTTTGATTTTGAACTTCATGGCCAAATACGCCCGCCATGCCACAACAGCCGACTTTTTCAACATTCAAGGTTTGTCCAAATTGTGAAAAAATATGCTGCCATTCTTTTGGACTGTTTGGCATAAAGGTGGATTCAGTACAATGAGGGAATAAATGCCACTCAAAAGTGCGGTCAGATTTCGCGATATTTTTCACCGCACTTTGTAATGCGTTACTTTCTAATTGATTGGTCAGCCATTCATGTGCTGTGAGTACATGGAAGTCACCGCGAGAATCACCTAAGACCTCTTTATATTCATCTCGATAAGAAAGCACAATCGCTGGATCTACGCCGACTAAAGGCACATTTAATTTGGCGACGCGATTTAAAAACTCCGCTTGTGTTTTCGCTGTTTTACTAAAGCGAGTTAAAAAACCTTTAATATGCATGGCTTTGCCGTTCGGTTTAAAAGGGAGAAGGATTGGCTCAAAACCTAGTTTTTGTGTGAGAGCGACAAAATCGCGAACGACTTTGGCATCGTAATAAGAGGTATAAGGATCTTGCACGATAAAGAGCATATTGGCTTTTTCTGTAGCACTGAGATCTTCTAATTCTTCTAATTTTTTGCCTTGGTAGCCAATTTCCACTAATTGCTGTTGAAGGTTTGGCTCTGAAAGGAGAGGCAAATCTGTCATGCCAAGCGTTTTTTCAACCAAGCTTTGAGTAACTTTCAGTTTGGTGAAATAATTGAATAATGCCGGTTGTTTCGCCATATAAGGTGCTGCTACTTCTAAATTCGCCACAATATGATCTTTGGCTGGACGCAAATACCGGCTGTGGTAAAAATGGAAAAATTTTGCACGGAAACTTGGTACATCAATTTTAATCGGGCATTGGCTTGCACAGGCTTTACAAGCCAGACAAGTATCCATTGCGCCTTTCACTTCATGTGAGAAATCATACTCACCGCGCCATTTCTGTACGCTATTGCGGAAACGCTCCACAAGTGCGGTCAGTTTCACTTGTGTTTTATGAAAATCTAATTGATCAGGCGATACGTTTTCATTGGCCATTAATCTCAACCATTCACGCACCATCGCGGCTCGTCCTTTTGGTGAGAATACGCGATTTTTACTCACTTTCATGGAAGGGCACATAATACTGTGCTCATCAAAGTTAAAGCAAAGTCCATTGCCGTTACAGTTCATTGCGCCTTTGAATTCATCTCGCATTTGAATCGGGATTTGGCGATCATTGTCCGCACGCATCGGCGAGAGAATCGAATAGAGCTCCGCATCGCTATTAAGTGGTGTACAGATTTTACCTGGATTGAGACGATTATTTGGATCAAATAAGAATTTCACATAACGCAATTCCTGCCAAAGTTCAGGTGTAAAAAACTTCTCTCCATAATGAGATCGTACGCCTTTGCCGTGTTCCCCCCATAACAAACCGCCATATTTCACCGTGAGTTCAGCTACTTCATCTGAAATTTGTTTAAAGAGCTTTACTTGTTCTTTATCGCATAGGTCTAAAGCGGGGCGAACATGCAATACGCCAGCATCAACATGGCCAAACATCCCATATTGCAGATTGTGACTATCTAATAAGGCTCTAAACTCTGCAATGTAATCCGCAAGATGTTCTGGTGGCACACAGGTATCTTCCACAAAAGGAATCGGTTTGGGTGCACCTTTCGCATTCCCCAATAGCCCCACCGCTTTTTTACGCATAGCATAAATACGTTCAATAGAAGGCAAGTCAGAACAAAGTTGATAGCTGATAATGTGATCTTGGCCTTGTGCAATTTTTTCATCTAATTGCTGACAAAGTGCGCTCACTTGGCTGTCGATTTTGGCTTGATTGTTGCCCGCATATTCCACAATGTTTAAACCTAGAATTGGATTTTGTTCTTCTTCTGTTAAAAGTTCTTTCACTGAATGCCAAATAATATCTTGCTTAGCAAGGTTCAGCACTTTGGAATCGACGGTTTCAACGGAAAGAGCATTGGCTTTCACCATAAACGGTGCATTGCGAAGCGCAGCATCAAATGAGCTGTACTTCACATTAATTAAGGTGCGATATTTAGGAATCGGCAATAAATTAAGTTTAGCTTCACAGATAAACGCAAGTGAACCTTCTGAGCCCGTTAAAATTCGGGTGAGGTTAAATTCACTTTCATCTTTATTAAAGACATTCTTAAGATCGTAACCGGTGAGGAAGCGATTGAGTTGTGGTAAATCTTGAATGATTGAGGCGCGCTTCTCTTTACAACGTTGGAAAATCGTTTGATGTAACGTTTTGCCATTTTCTGCAAGTGGGTAGTTTTCTAAAACATCATCAGATTTGATCTCACTTGTATCTAATATTTCACCATTCATTAAAACAGAACGTAATGCTAAAACATGATCAGAGGTTTTTCCGTATTGTAATGAGCCTTGACCGGAAGCATCGGTATTAATCATGCCACCTAGTGTTGCTCGATTACTTGTGGAGAGCTCTGGTGCAAAGAATAATCCGTGTGGTTTTAGAAATTGGTTGAGTTGGTCTTTTACTACGCCCGCCTGCACGCGAACCCAACGTTCTTCTATATTAAGCTCTAAAATGCTCATCATGTGGCGAGAGAGGTCGACAATAATGTTGTTATTTATAGATTGTCCATTGGTACCCGTGCCGCCACCGCGAGGTGTAAAGGTTAGATGAAGGTATTTCTCTTTATTCGCTAATTTGGTGATACGTACTATATCTGCGACCGATTTAGGAAATAAAATAGCTTGTGGAAGTTGTTGATAAACGCTGTTATCTGTCGCAAGACTTAAGCGGTCAGCATAATTTGAGGCAATATCACCTTCAAAATGCTGTTTTTGGAGTTCGTTAAGATAATCACTTACCACGTTATTAAGTTGTGGCACATTAGAAAGACGGGGCAACATAAAATCACTCACCTATATATAAGAGAAGAAAGTGAATTTGATGATATATGAAGCTCAAAAAAAAGTCGATTTCAACAAAAGATATTTTTTGTTAGAATAGAAATCGGGTTAAAAAGTAACCCGATTTTTGTGAACAAATGTTCATTTTAGGGGTTGTTTGTCTATAAAATAACCAAAAAGGGCAAAAAAAGTTTGATCTTTGGTGTTTTTATAGGATAATAACCATACTTTTGAACGTTCCTTTGGCTATGGCAAAGGAATTGAATTTGTCAAAAGGATAAGTTAGGGCAAATTCAAAACCCTAGTTAAGCAACGTTTAGAGTGTTTCTTTTTTATAAAGTTCACAATAAACAAGGAAACTTTTCTTATTAATAACGATGACTAAATAGAGGACATCAAAATGAAAAAAACTGCAATCGCATTAGTCGTTGCTGGTTTAGCAGCAGCTTCTGTAGCTCAAGCAGCTCCACAAGAAAATACTTTCTATGCAGGTGCTAAAGTTGGTCAAGCTTCTTTCCACGATGGTATCAAAGCTAATGCAGGTAAAGCATTAAACTTTGGTGAAGGTTACCACCGTAACTCTGTTACATATGGTGTATTTGGTGGTTATCAAATCTTAAACCGTGATAACTTAGGTTTAGCGGTAGAATTGGGTTATGACGATTTTGGTCGTGCTAAATTCCGTACAGCTGGTAAAACTGACTTTAAACACACTAACCACGGTGCACACTTAAGCTTTAAAGGTAGCTACGGTCTTGGTGGTTTAACTTCTGCTTTAGAAGGCTTAGATGTTTATGGTCGTGTTGGTGCAGCTTTAGTACGTTCAGACTATAAAGATTACGATGCAACTTCTGGTGCACGTAACCACGCTAAAGGTGAACACAGCTTACGAGTTTCTCCAATGTTCGCAGCTGGTGTTGAATATGCATTACCATCATTACCAGAGTTAGCATTACGTTTAGAATACCAATGGTTAACTCGCGTAGGTAAATTACGTAATTATAATGGTGTTCAAGGTCAAGCAGCTGACTACAACCCATGGATCGGTTCTATCAACGCTGGTTTATCTTACCGTTTCGGTCAAGGTGCTGCTCCAGTTGTTGCACCTGAAGTTGTAAGCAAAACTTTCAACTTAAGCTCTGATGTAACTTTCGCTTTCGGTAAAGCTAACTTAAAACCACAAGCTAAAGCAACTTTAGACGGTATCTATGGTGAAATCGCTCAAATCAACAACGCTAACGTAGCAGTTGCTGGTTATACAGACCGTATCGGTAAAGATGCACCAAACTTAAAATTATCACAACGTCGTGCAGACTCTGTAGCTAACTACTTAGTAGCTAAAGGTGTTCCTGCTCAAAACATCTCTGCAACTGGTCACGGTAAAGCTAACCCAGTTACAGGTTCTACTTGTGATGCGGTTAAAGGTCGTAAAGCACTTATCGCTTGTTTAGCACCAGACCGTCGTGTTGAAATCGCAGTTAACGGTACTAAATAATTTTATTTAGTTATCCATTAACGGATTAGCATTAGAAGACCTAAACTTCGGTTTAGGTCTTTTCTTATATAAATTAAACCTATAAATTGAAGGAATTTTTGAATGAAAAAGTGGATTATCTTGATTATTATCGCAGTTGCTGCAGGTTTTGGCTTAATGTCTAGCTACAATGGCTTAGTTAAAGCAGAAACTGAAATTGATTCTGTTTGGGCAAATGTTGAATCATCTTATCAACGTCGTGCTGATTTAATTCCAAACTTAGTGAATACTGTAAAAGGTCAAGCTAATTTTGAACAACAAACATTAACCAATGTAATCGAAGCGCGTGCAAAAGCGACACAAACTAAAATTGATCCGTCTAATTTAACGGAAGAACAATTAAACGAATTCCAACAAAACCAAAATCAAGTAGGCTCAGCATTATCTCGTTTACTTGTTACTGTAGAACAATACCCACAATTAAAAGCGAACGAAGGCTTTATGAACTTACAAGCGCAACTTGAAGGTACAGAAAACCGTATCAATGTCGCTCGTAATAAATTTAATGAAGCAGCGCGTATTTATAATGAAAAAGTACGTCAATTCCCAACTAAATTAGCGGCAATGATTTTTGGTTTTAAAGCTAAACCTTACTTTAAATCAGCTGCAGGCGCTGAAAACGCACCGACTGTAAACTTTAACTAAGGTTTATCTATGCCATTCTTTTCCAGAATTCCGGTAGATAAAAAGCAAATCGAGGCGGCGATTAGTCGCCTCGAAAGCTTAAGTTCGGCTGAGTTACGTGTTTATATTGAACGCAAAGTACCAAAGGCTTCAGCACAATTATCAGCAATGGAACGTGCTTTAGAAGTGTTTGATGAACTGGAAATGCATAAAACAGCGGCACAAAATGCCGTGTTGATTTATGTGGGATATAAAAATCATCTCTGTGCAATCGTAGGTGATAAAGGCATTCATCAATTTGTTGATGTGGCTTATTGGCAGTTACAATGCGATTTAATGATTGAGCAGTTTAAACAAAAAGCTTATACACAAGGTATTGTCGATGCGATTGATCGTATCAGTGATATTTTATCTCGCCATTTCCCTATTCAGCCTGATGATGTGAATGAATTATCTAATGAGGTAATTATTAATGGCTAAGCTTTTATCTTTTATGAAAAGTGCGGTTGTTTTTAGCCTTGTTTTTTTTGCTCAAATGGTTGTTGCGGCAGAATTTCCGCCTGCACCAAATCCTTTCCATTACATAAACGATTACACCAACACACTTTCATCAGAACATAAGCAAATTTTAGAAAATAAACTGATTGCTTATAGTAAAGAAACGAGTTCACAAATCGCTGTCGTTTTAGTTCCGACAACCGGTGAATATGAAATTGCTGATTATACCTTTGCTTTAGGTGATAAATGGGGCATTGGACGTAAAAATCTGAATAATGGTGTGTTGATGCTGATTGCGAAGGATGATCGCAAAGTCTTTATTGCAACAGGGCAAGGTTTAGAAGGTGTTTTGCCCGATGCTTTTTTATCGCAAGTCATCCGTTCGGCAATTTTGCCACAATTTAAACAAGGCCAATATGCGCAAGGTATTAATGACGGCTTAAACCAAATTATTGCGGCAAGTAAAGGCGAGTTTGATGCAGCACAAGTTGAAGAAGATGCGTTCGATAAGTACATTCCATTCTTAATGGTATTGGCGTTTATTGCTATTGTATTATTTGGTGAATTCCAATATCACAAAGATGAAGTATATATTAGCCCGAATCAACGCGACCAACTGAATAAAATCATTCGTCAAAGTACGATTTCTCGTCGCCGTGGTGGTGGCTCCGGTTTCGGAGGCGGATTTGGTGGAGGATTCGGCGGAGGCGGTTCTTCCGGTGGTGGCTTTGGCGGCGGTAGCTTCGGCGGCGGTGGAGCAGGTGGAAGTTGGTAAGACCAAGTCTTTCACTCAGGTTCTATCTTATGCTAGAATAGCGCCCTATTCAGACTTATTTGAACAAGGAACATTATGGAAACGTTAGACAAAATCAAAAAACAAATCGCTGAAAATCCAATTTTAATTTACATGAAAGGTTCACCAAAATTACCTTCTTGTGGTTTCTCTGCGCGTGCATCTGAAGCATTAATGAATTGCAAAGTGCCTTTCGGCTATGTTGATATTCTTCAACACCCAGATATTCGTGCTGAATTACCGACTTATGCGAACTGGCCAACTTTCCCACAATTATGGGTAGAAGGTGAGTTAATTGGTGGTTGTGATATTATTTTAGAAATGTATCAAGCTGGCGAACTTCAAACTTTATTAAGCGAAGTAGCGGCTAAACATCAAGCTTAATTGATGACTGATTATCAAGATAAACCTGCTTTTTAGCAGGTTTTCTTTTGCTCAAAAAATGATAAACCAGATAGAAAAGTGTGATCTAATTAACATTTTTAAATGAAATAACTTGTTGATTAAATTTCCTTAAGATAGACTACATCGCGTTAGTCGGGGTGCCTCTATTAATGGCTGAGAAATACCCGTGAACCTGAAACAGATAATGCTGGCGTAGGAAACTAATCATCTCATTATGCTGTTTCGTTATGCAAAAATAAGGAGAACGCATAATGAACAAAACTCTTCCCATTTTAACCGCACTTTTTACCACTTCCACTTTCGCACAAGCTGCTCCTCAAATATTAGATGTTTATACTTATGATTCATTTAGTGCTGATTGGAGTGCTGGACCAAAAGTTAAAGCGGCTTTTGAACAACAATTCCCGCAATGTAAGCTGAATTATGTGGCTTTTGATAATAATGGCACCTTGTTTAACCGTGTTCGTCTAGAAGGTAAAAAAATTAAGGCGGATGTGGTGCTTGGTTTAGATAGCTATCAAATTGAGGATGCACAAAAACTCAATATTTTTGAGCCAAATAAAGTAGATTTAAGCCAGTTACGTTTACCAATAAAATGGGAAAATAATACTTTCTTACCATTTGATTATGCTCAGTATGCGTTTATTTATGACAAGAATAAATTGGCAAACCCACCAAAGAGCTTAAAAGAATTAGTTGAGCGTCAAGATCTTAAAGTGTTATATCAAGATCCGCGTACAAGCAGTATTGGACGGGGCTTATTGCTTTGGATGAATGCCGTTTATCCAGCAGCAGATGTCGCAAATGCTTGGAAAACCCTTTCTAAACATACGGTCACGGTCACCAAAGGTTGGACTGAGTCTTATGGGGCCTTTTTAAAAGGCGAAGGTGATGTGGTTTTAAGCGTCAATACTTCACCGATTTACCATATTCTTTCTGAACAAAAGGACAATTATGTGGCAACGGAATTTGTAGAGGGGAGCGTATTACAAGTTGAAGTTGCGGCAAAAGTCGCTGACCGTAATAATACCTGTGCTGATGAATTTTTAGGATTCTTGCTTTCACCGCAAGCTCAAGCGGATATTGCCAAAAATAATGTGATGTTACCTGTGGTAGAAACCAATATCGAAAGTCATATTGATGCGCTTAATTCTCGTGCAAAATCAATGCGTATTTTAGATACCACTAAGGTGACAAGTGAGCAGCTTAAAGGCTGGATCAACCAATGGCAAAAAGCCTTATCTAAGTAATCTTAATGCGCTTATTGCAACATCCGCATTTTCGTCCTCGCCATTATTTGGGCGGAAGTGCGGTCATTTTTTTCATTGTTTTACTCTATGGTTTTTCCCTTTCTGCGGTTTTTTCAGTAGGAAGTGGTTATGCCTTATCTGATTTCTTAAAAGACGATTATTTACATCAGGTCATTGCCTTTAGCTTTGGGCAGGCATTCTTATCAGCCTTGTTTTCTAGCGTAATTGGAACGTTATTTGCACGTGCTTTCTTCTATTTAGATTTCAAAGGCAAATTGCTCATTTTACGCATTTTTTCACTTACCTTTGTCTTGCCTGCATTACTGGCTATTTTCGGTCTAATTGGTATTTATGGCACTGCCGGTTGGCTAACACAACTACTGAAAACCTTAGGTATATCATGTAACCCCTCCATTTATGGTTTAAATGGCATTCTCATTGCTCATTTATTTTTTAATATTCCTTTAGCGGCACGAATGAGCTTGCAAGCTTTGCAAAGTGTACCGACTGAACAGCATCAACTCGCGGCACAATTGAATATCAAAGGTTTCACATTTTTCCGCTTAATTGAATGGCCTTATTTGAAAAGCCAAATAGTGTCTGCCTTTGTACTGATTTTTATGTTGTGTTTCACTAGTTTTACGATTGTCTTGGCACTGGGTGGCGGACCACAAAACAGCACATTAGAAGTCGCCATTTACCAAGCCATTTTCTTTGAGTTTGATTTACCTAAAGCCGCACTTTTTGCGCTTGTACAATTTGCTTTTTGTTTTGCGTTATTTTCGCTTTCACAATATTGGGCGAAAGCACCTGAAACGCAGATATCGCAACGTTATCGATGGGTTTTACCTGTTTCAAGTGCGGTCAAATTTGGACATGTTTTTGTCTTATTCTCGGTGTGCTTATTTATTTTAAGTCCCTTATTCAATATTGTTTTACAAGGTTTGTCAGCTACCCAATTATTTAGCTATTGGCAAAATCCACAATTATGGAAGGCGATTGCTTATTCATTAACCATGGCACCAGCAGCAGGTATTTTATCGGTATTATTTGGATTTTTCTTATTGTTACTTTCTCGTCAACTACAATGGTTATATCACCCTAAATTAGCTCACTTTATTTTAACGGGGGGAATGATGATTTTAGCCATTCCGACGATTGTCTTAGCAGTCGGCTTATTCCTTTGGTTACAAGATATTGATTTTTCAGCAGGACATTTGTTTGTAGTGGTATCTGTTTGTAACGCCTTGGCTGCCTTGCCATTTGTGATCAAAATTCTCAATACACCAATGAATCAATCAATGCAATATTATGAAAAACTCTGTTTATCGCTGAATATTACAGGCTGGCAGCGTTTTCGTTTAATTGAATATCCGCTACTAAAAGCACCGTTGAAATATGCCTTGGCGCTTGCGACAACTTTATCACTCGGCGATTTTACAGCGATAGCCTTATTTGGTAGCCCTGATTTTACTTCTTTGCCTCATTTGCTTTATCAACAAATCGGGCAATATCGAAGCCAAGAAGCGGCAGTGACGGCATTGATTTTATTGGGCTTATGTTTAGGTTTATTTATGTTCATTGAAGGGCAGAAGGAACAACATGATTAAATTAAATAATGTAGTCTTCAATTATCAATCCATGCCGATGGTATTTGATTTACATATTCAAGCCCAGGAAAAAATCGCCATCATTGGTGAAAGTGGTGCAGGAAAAAGTACCTTGCTGAATTTAATTGCCGGCTTTGAATATGCTGATAGTGGCGAGATTTGGCTCAGTGGTGAAAACCATACTAAAACGGCACCTTTTGAACGCCCTGTTTCCATGCTATTTCAGGAAAATAATCTCTTTACTCATCTTTCCGTAGAAGATAATGTCGCCTTAGGTTTAAAACCGAATTTAGCCTTAAATGCAGAAGAAAAAGCACTTGTAGAACAAGCTGCTAGAGCAGTTAATTTACAGGATTTTTTAACGAGAAAACCGACCGCACTTTCAGGTGGACAAAAACAGCGAGTGGCATTAGCGCGCTGTTTGCTACGAGATAAACCCATTTTATTATTGGATGAGCCTTTTTCAGCGCTTGATCCTAAACTACGCATTGAAATGCAGGATTTAATGGATCAATTATGTGAAGAGAAAAAACTCACCATGTTACTGGTGACACATCAACCCAAAGAAATTGAACGGCATATTGATCGAGTGATTGAAATTCATCAAGGAAAAGTGATCTGATCTCTTTTTATCATATTGCAGAGTAATATGCTCAACTTAATAAAAGCTATATAGCTTAAACGAGGAAAATATAATGACCACAACAAATGTAGTACAGCTTTCATCTATTACGCCCCATCCCTCAGTAGAGTATTGGTCTGTTTGTAAAGTAGAAGCGTTATTTGAAACACCTTTTTTAGAATTAGTCTATCGTGCGGCTCAAGTGCATCGAGAGCATTTTAACCCAGGTGCGATACAGTTATCGACGTTGATGTCGATTAAAACGGGTGGATGCCCTGAAGACTGTGGTTATTGCCCACAATCTGCCCGTTATCAAACAGGCGTACAAAATCAGCAGATCTTGGATATTGATGAAATTGTCGAAAAAGCCAAAATTGCTAAAGCACGTGGTGCAGGACGTTTTTGTATGGGCGCGGCATGGCGTGGTCCTAAGCCTAAAGATATGGAAAAAGTCACGGCGATTATTCGTGCGGTAAAAGATATTGGCTTAGAAACGTGCGGGACCTTTGGGTTGTTGCAAGATGGTATGGCGGAAGAGTTAAAAGATGCAGGATTGGATTATTACAACCACAATATAGATACCGCACCAGAAAATTATCACAATGTTATTGGCACACGCCGTTTTGATGATCGTTTAAGCACATTAGGAAAAGTGCGTCATGCCGGTTTGAAAGTTTGCTGTGGCGGTATTGTGGGCATGAACGAAACCCGTAAAGAGCGAGCTGGTCTCATTGCAAGTTTGGCAAATCTTGATCCGCAACCAGAGTCCGTGCCAATTAATCAATTAGTGAAAGTAGAAGGCACACCAATGGCAGATGCAGCTGATTTAGATTGGACAGAGTTTGTTCGCACTATTGCCGTTGCGCGTATTACTATGCCGAAAAGTTATGTTCGTCTTTCTGCAGGTCGTCAAGGCATGAGTGAAGAAATGCAAGCGATGTGTTTTATGGCTGGTGCTAACTCTATTTTCTATGGCGATAAATTGTTAGTGACAGGCAACCCAGAAGAAGATGGCGATCAGATGCTCATGGCTAAATTAGATCTTGAGCCAGAAACGGAAGAAAATAGAAAACCACTCGACAGAAATTAGTCATAAAAAAAGTGCGGTGAAACCTACCGCACTTTTATTGAGTCTTACTTAACTTGTTCCGTTAAGCAAGGCTGAATTTTATTCAGCATTTCTTTTAAAATACGCGCTGGAGCAGCCACGATGTTGCCTGAGCGTAAATAGCCGTGACCCGCATTGAAATCACACACTAAACCGCCTGCTTCACGCACGATTAAATCACCCGCTGCGCAATCCCAAGGTTTTAAGCCTATTTCGAAATAACCGTCAACGCGACCTGAAGCCACATAGCAAAGGTCTAATGCGGCAGAACCCGTACGACGGAAATCGGCAGCTTCATCAATTAAGTTATTCATGATAGCAAATTGAGTTGGCATCAAGCTTGG
The DNA here is from genome assembly GCF_003253005.1 of Haemophilus parainfluenzae. Lineage (GTDB taxonomy): Bacteria > Pseudomonadota > Gammaproteobacteria > Enterobacterales > Pasteurellaceae > Haemophilus_D > Haemophilus_D parainfluenzae_M. Next base: position 37,509 of record NZ_QEPZ01000002.1, read on the forward strand.
TTGTTTGAATGGGAAACCGGTGGCTAAAATCGCCCCGTTAAGTTCATTTTGGCTATCGACACGTAAACGCACTTCATTTAATTTTGCGCCTTCGCCACGAACAGCAGTGAATAATTCATTACGAATAGGATCGTAAACCACACCTACTTCGGTACGGTTTTTTACACGGATAGCAATAGATACAGAGAAATGTGGCAAACCTTTTACAAAGTTGGTTGTGCCATCTAGTGGATCAATTACCCATTGAATATCACTGTCTTTGCCTTCTAATGCACCACGCTCTTCACTGATAATTGTATGATCAGGATAAGATTTTTGAATGATTTCAATGATCTCTGCTTCAGCGGCTTTATCGACGCTAGTCACATAATCATTAATACCTTTTTTACTTGTTTGGATGTCATCACGGCGCTCATAGTTTTTAGCAATCACGTTGCCCGCTTTTCGTGCCGCACGAATAGCGATATTTAACATTGGATTCATATTTCCACCAGATTTTAAAGAACAGATAAATAGGTCGCCTATTATAAGGGAGTTTTAGTAAATAGCCAGTTGAAAATGTTTAATTCACAGTTTTTCCCGTTTTTTAAAGGAAATTTGCGATCAGTATCGCAAAAATAAAGTAGCCAATTTGGCTTTCTTCTAAAGGACTTTTAAAGTGCGGTCAAAAAAGAAGGCATTTTATGTATAAAGGGATAACGCTATTAGAAACCTTGATTACGTTATTTATTTTAAGCTTAACGTTAGCGTTTGCATTGCCTAAATGGCAGAAAAACGATCCCAAATATTTTCTCGAAAAAGAGCAACAACGGCTTTATTTTTTCTTACGTAATATTCAAGCGAGGGCAGAAAACTCATCGGCGATTTGGTTTATTTTGGCCAATCAAGATAGGGCAAATCAACGTTGGTGTATCACAGCTCAAGTAAAAAGTGATCATTTTTGTGATTGTTTTTATCCCCAGAATTGTCCTAAAAACCTTTATGCGCATTTTTACTATCCTTATTTTGAAGGAAAAACGATGCTGATAGGCCCTAAATTATATCCGTCAGAAGTGGCGGTGAAATTTAATGGGGCCAGAAATACCATGGAAACGAATTGTTTTATGTTACAAGCTGAAGAGCATCGAACATTGTTCTCTTTTTTCAATGTTGGCAGCATCAAATTAAAGTCTGATCAAGCGGCGAGTGCATGTACAAGATGAAACCTCTAAAAGGCGAAACATTGGTGAGCTTGTTGATTTCACTCGGCTTATCCGCTTTATTATTGTTATTAGTTGCACAATTTTATGCCCAAACTCAACAGCAAAATCAGCGTTTAATGTTACAACTCAAATTACAAGCGGAATTACAACGTACCATTCAACTCATCGGGAAAGATCTGCGTCGGGTAGGCTTTCGAGCTGTAAACCAAAAACTCATTGAAGATAATCTGGCTTTATTCGAATTAGACGAAAAGGGTACAGCAATAACCATCGCTCAAGCAGACAATGCACCATCAAATAGCTGTGTTTTATTTTTTTATGATTTGAATAGTAATGGTTGTATTGGTGAAAAATACACAAAAAATACCTGCGTAAATGGCGTTAAAAATGTGGCAAAAAATATCGAAAAGGAGCTATTTGGTTACAAACTTAACGGCAAAATGATCGAAACCAAACAAACTTATAAAAATGCGGTAAATGCGGATTGTCGTTCAGCAGAATGTCAGCGTGCTTTAACCCAATCTACTTGTAACGCTGGTGGTGGATGGACAGATTTATTGGATGAAAAAGAGTTTGAGATTTCTCAATTACGTTTTGATTGGTTAAAGGCGGGGAAAGGGATTGAAATCAAACTCGCGGGAAATCTTACAACACATAAGCATATTCAATATGAAACTTCGCTTGTGGTATCTTTATTAAACCAAGAAGAATGATCATGAAAAAAGGGATTGTGACACTGACGGCGCTAATTTTACTTTCGGGATTATTGGCATTGATCTTATTATTTGATGAACAGATCTTTGCATTTTTTCGAGCTCAAATGAGTCAGCGAAAATATTATGTAGAACAAAGCCTTGCGTTACAGAAAATCAGTCAGCACCAACAAACGCACATTTGTCAAAACTTGCCTTTAAATGGTCCTGAAAAAGTGAAACAAGTCTTTTTCGAGTCTTCAGGGGCAGAGGATAAAGTGGTCTATTCTGTTTGGTGTAAACGTGCAGAGTTATTTAAGAAATCGCCCACAAAAGGCATTAATGAAAATATGCTGCGAGATTTTATTTCCAGCGAAAAACAAGCTGATTTTCAACCGCACTTTGTGAAAGTAGAGTCAGTTTTAACTGCTCAAAAAACACCACAAGTGTATTGGATAACGCAAAGTCAATTAGAAATTAAAGGGAATGTGAGTGGTATTCTGCTAGCAGAAGGAAATCTAACCTTAACCGGCAAAGGACGAATAAGCGGTGCAGTGATTACAGGTGGTTCGCTTAAGTTAGAGGAGGGAGTGACGGTGGCTTACGGTAAAGCCGTGGTGACAAAACTCGTACAAGAATATAGCCAATGGCGTTTGGTGGATAAAAGTTGGAGTGATTTAAGTGCGCAAGATCAAAGTGAATAAAGGAATGTCGTTAATGTCACTTTTATTAGCCTTATCGATTTTCAGCGGGTTATTTTTGATTTTTAACCGATGGACGACTGAGCAACGAAAAAGTGCGGTCAGAATTTTTCAAGAATTTCAGGCAATTCAAATTGCTGAGAATCAGGCTCAACGTCAGTTTTTAGGCTTGTCTTGTGAAAATAGCGTAGAACAAAATGGCATTCAATTTGCAATTCAATGCAGTCATCATCAAGTGAATATACGCTATCCTCAAGGTGAATTTTTATTGAAAACCGAGTAAAATAACGCATTGTTTTTGCTTTCAAAAGGGCGTTACTTTGTTCGTTACTTATTATTCAAACCAACCAGAAATTCAAAAGGATATTTTAGTTTTGCTGTTGGAAAATTTACCGCAACATGATCCGTTTCAATCTGACATTGTGTTGGTGCAAAGTCCAGGTATGGCACAATGGTTGCAAATGGAAATTGCTAAAAAACGCGGCGTTGCAGCGAATTTTCAATTCCCCATGCCTTCCAGTTTTATTTGGAAACTTTACGCTGATAATTTGCCGAATGTTTCCACGCAAAACCCTTTTGAAAAAGATTCAACGTTATGGCGATTAATGCGATTAATCCCTACTTTTTTACAGCAAAAAGAATTTGAACCATTAAAAAAATATTTAGCGTCTTCACCTGCGTTAGAACAGCAAAAACTTTATCAATTAAGCCTAAAAGTTGCTGATTTATTTGACCAATATCTCGTCTATCGCCCCGAATGGATTGCCGCATGGGAGGAAAATAACGATGAAAAGATCTTGGCTCAAATTAATCAGCAAAAGCAGGGGCTTTCGGCATTAAATCCTACCTTTCTTTCTCAAATTAAAGGCAATATTCACTGGCAGGGAATTTTATGGCGAGCCTTGGTGGATGATGTCCAACGTGATTTCGGTGGAAAAGCAAAACATCGTGCTGCACTCAATCAACAATTTTTAGCATTATGTCGTGATCCCAATGCGACACTCAACTTACCAGAACGTATTTTTATTTTTGGTATTCCAGCATTGCCAACGGTTTATCTCAATATTTTCCAAGGTATTTCAGCTAAAACAGACGTGCATTTATTCTTCAATAATCCATGTCAAGAATATTGGGGCGATTTGCGAGATCTGAGTAAATCCTATTTATTAGAAAGACAGCGTTTCGTGCAAGAAAGTGATGATGTGAAGCCTTTAATTTCAGCCGAGCAAGTGTCATGGGAACCCACCGATCTTGATTATACCAATCAACAAGAAGAATTGTTCAGCGGGAATCCGCTTTTAGCCTCTTGGGGAAAAATGGGACGGGATTTTCTCTATCAATTAGTGCGTGATGAGGAAAATATTCAAGCCATTTCCCGTGATTACTATGCAGAATTTCCCGAAAAAACGTTGTTAGGGCAGATCCAAAATCAAATTTTGACGTTGAGTCATGGTTCATTAAATGCAGAGAAAAATGACCGCTCTTTGGTCGTGAAATCTTGTCATAGCGCGATGCGAGAAGTTGAAGTGCTGCATGATTATTTGTTGGATTTATTCAATCAAAATCAGCATAAACCAAAAGAAGAACAGATTACACCAAAAGATGTGGTGGTCATGGTTGCCGATGTTAACCAATATACGCCTTATATTCAGGCTGTCTTTGGTGCAAATAGTGCGGACACACCCGTTATTCCGTTCTCAATTTCAGACAGTAAATTGTCTGAAAGTGATGTGATCGTGTCGAGCTATCTTTCCCTGTTAAATTTAAGAGAAAGTCAGTTTGGTGCCGAAGAGATACTGGCTTTATTGGATATTCCGGCTATCCGTGAACGTTTTAATATTGCTCTTGCAGATCTCGAACAAATTCGCGAATGGGTGAAAGAGTCGGGCATTCGCTTTGGTTTAGAAAAATTGCAGAATACACTGAATTTTAATGCGTGGCAGGCTGGACTTGAACGTATGACTTTAGGCTATGCGATGCGTGAAGAGCAAGGCGTTTGGCAAGACAGTCTTGGACTTGATAGTAGCTATGGATTGAAAGGCCAGTTAGTCGGTGCGGTGAATCAATTTTTTACAGCCCTAAATAAATGGCATCAAGATTTGCAAAAGGCACACAATATTGAAAAATGGCGTGAAAAATTGACCGCACTTTTGACAGATTTCTTTGTGCAAAATGAAGAAACTGCGGATACCTTATTTTATATTCAAGATTGTATCAATGCCTTTGCCGATGATTTGCAGACCGTCAATTTTGAAGAAACTTTGCAAGCGGATGTGATTGCGGAAGTGATGTCTGCACGTTTAGAAGAAACACCAAACAGCCTTCGTTTCTTAGCGGGGAAAGTGAATTTCTGCACACTTTTACCAATGCGCTCTATTCCTTTTAAAGTGGTGTGTTTGCTCGGAATGAATGAAGCGGATTACCCACGCAGTCATACGCCAAATAGTTTTGACTTAATGCAATATCATCATCAAAAAGGCGATCGTGTTCGTCGAGATGATGATCGTTACTTATTCCTTGAAGCCTTACTGGCTGCAAGATCTCATTTTTATCTGAGTTATGTGGGCTCTTCAATTATTGATAATCAACCTAAAGAACCTTCAGTATTGGTGAGCCAGTTAATTGATTATATTAATCATTATTCAGACAATGGCTTGAGAATTAAACAACATCCAATGACGGCGTTTAGTCCAAGTAATTTCCAAAATGAAGGGAAAATTAACCGCTCTTTTGCAAAAAAATGGCTGCCGATTGCTCAATTCCAAGAAAGAAAATGTCATGAATTTGTTGTGCCGATGGGCGAAAATCAAGAGCCAATAACGGAAATTGAACTCGATCGTTTTGTGAGTTTTGTTGAAAATCCAGTGAAATTCTTTTTTGAAAAACAGCTTGGCGTGTATTTCCGAGATGAAGACGATCGCATTGAAGAAAGTGAAAACTTCACGTTAAATGGTTTGGATCATTATCGCATTAGTAATGAGTTATTGCATTTAGAGGAAGCGCAATTTAACGATTATTTCGCCAAACAGCGAGTGAAAGGCATCATGCCACGCGGTGAGTTTGCGAAAGTTTGTGCGCAATCCATTCGTGCTGATGTATTGGCTTTTAAAGAGAAAATTAAGGATTATTCTTCACCCCACAGTGAGAGTGTTGATTTTGTGGTGGAAACGGCACAAGGCTGTATTCGCTTGTTTGGCTATATGGAGCCATTATTTGGTGATGAAAATCAGATAATCGAATGGCGATTTGCAAAATATAAAGAGCGTTATCGTATTCGCCCATGGCTTTATTATCTCATTCAACTGGCGACAAAAGAGAACGCACTGCCACCACGTATTATCGCTAAAGATAAGGATTTAACATTAAAAACAATAGAAAAATCAACCGCACTTGAGAAACTGAAAATGTATGTAGAGGCTTATTTACGAAGCCAGCAACAAATTCAGCTCATTCCAACGGAAAATATAGCGAAGTTTATTGAAAAAGATGAAAGTGCGGTCAAATTTGACAATGTTTTGACGAATATCGAATCCCTTGCGAAATATGATCCTTATGGCTATGGAAAAGCTGATCCTTATTGGGCGAGGGTGTGGGGGCAAACAGAACAATTTAAATCGCAGGATGGTCTCTTGCAGTTGGTGAAACAAACCACATCCTGGTTTGGAGAAATGTTGTCTTAAAGCGGATCTTCAGATCGAAAAGATCCTGGATTTTTGATAAGATAATGGCTTAAGAATAATTTTGAAAAGGATCTAAAATGCGTTGTCCGTTTTGTTCAACTGAAGAAACTAAGGTGATTGACAGCCGTTTGGTTTCTGATGGGTATCAAGTGCGTCGTCGTCGGGAATGCGGGAATTGTCATGAACGCTTTACCACCTTTGAAACGGCTGAATTAGTGGTGCCAAAAATTATTAAAAATGACGGGTCACGCGAGCCGTTTAATGAAGATAAATTGCGTAGCGGTATTCAACATGCATTAGAAAAACGCCCTGTAAGTTCGGATGATGTGGAAAAAGCCATCAGCCATATTATTATCCAATTACGCGCGACGGGTGAGCGCGAAGTGCCAAGCCATCTCGTAGGTAAATTAGCCATGAATGAGCTGAAAGAATTAGATAAAGTGGCGTATATCCGTTTTGCGTCCGTTTATTTGAGCTTTGATAATATCAATGAATTCACCAAAGAAATTGAAAGCTTAAAGGATTAATATGAGTGACACCTTTTCCCCTGATGACATGAAATTTATGCAACTGGCTCTTGAGCTTGCGGCAAAAGGGCAGTACACCACGACGCCTAATCCATCCGTAGGATGTGTGTTGGTTAAAAACGGTGAAATTGTCGGGAAAGGGTTTCATTTTAAAGCCGGTCAGCCTCATGCAGAACGAGTAGCGTTGGCAGATGCCGGTGATAAAGCAAAAGGCGCAACGGCTTATGTGACACTTGAACCTTGTTCTCATTATGGTCGTACACCGCCTTGTGCATTAGGTTTAATTGAAGCGGGGATCAGTCGAGTTGTCGCAGCCATGGCAGATCCTAATCCTCAAGTGGCGGGCAAGGGCTTAAAAATGTTAGCCGATGCAGGCATCCCAAGTGCGGTCAATTTATTGAACGAACAAGCAGAAGCTTTAAATAAAGGTTTTCTCAAACGTATGAGAACAGGCAAGCCTTATGTGCAGCTAAAATTAGCCATGAGTTTAGATGGCCGAACAGCCATGGCGAGCGGTGAAAGTAAGTGGATCACTGGTGCAGCAGCTCGTGCAGATGTACAAAAAATGCGAGCCAAAGCGACCGCACTTTTATCTACAAGTGCTACCGTGTTAGCCGATGATCCAAGCTTGAACGTGCGTTGGAATCAATTCCCCGATGATCTAAAAACGAAATATGCTGAAGATACTGTGCGTCAGCCTATTCGCATAATCTTAGATTCTAAAAATCGAGTTCAACCAAACCATCAATTATTCCATACCCATTCGCCAGTTTGGCTTGTGGGTTTAATTCCACGGGATATGTCTCTATTCCCTGATTTCTGTGAGCAAATGTTACTGCCAGAAAACTATGATTTTGATCTATTGATGACAGAATTAGGTAAGCGACAAGTGAATTCTGTTTGGGTTGAAGCCGGCGCCAATTTAGCGGGAAGCCTGATTGAACAACATGCTGTAGATGAATTAATCATTTATGTCGCCCCGAAACTCTTGGGGGATAAAGCTCGAGGATTATGCCAACTCCCGCATTTGGAAAAACTTGCGGATGCCTCATTGTGGCAATTGCAAGAATGTGAAAGAATTGGGGATGATTTAAAGCTCAGTTATTTACCTAACTTATTAATAAAAGAATAAAAAATGTTTAAAAAACTTTTCCATTCCGCCCTTTGGGGGCTTGCTGCGGCAGGTGTTATTTTATTTGCCGTTCCTAAGCTCAATAACAGCAGCCTTTTCTCTGCTGATGATATCGTTTCGTTCAATAGTGCGGTGAGAATTGCTTCGCCTGCGGTGGTGAACGTGTACAACCGATCTTTTTCTTCTGCCAGCATTAATGATAGCGATCAATTACAGGTAAATAACTTAGGTTCTGGCGTGATTATGACCAAAGACGGTTATATTCTTACCAATAAACATGTTATCCAAAATGCTGATCAAATTGTGGTGGCACTGCAAAACGGTAATATTTATGAAGCGAATTTAATTGGTTCGGATAATTTGACGGATCTTGCGGTATTAAAAATCAAAGCAACCAATCTTTCTACGATTCCACAAAATAAAGAACGCCAAGTACGAGTTGGCGATATTGCTCTTGCTATTGGTAATCCGTATAACCTCGGTCAAAGTGTTTCCCAAGGGATTATCAGTGCGGTAGGGCGTAGTGCCGTAGGGGATTCTTTAGGTCGTCAAAACTTTATTCAAACGGATGCATCGATTAACCGCGGTAACTCTGGTGGCGCGTTGATTAACTCAGCTGGTGAATTAGTGGGGATTAGCACGTTAAGTATTGGTAAAACAGCTAATGAAATTGCAGAAGGGTTAAATTTTGCGATTCCAATCAGTATTGCAAATGATGTGTTGTATAAAATTATTCGCGATGGACGCGTGATTCGTGGTTATTTTGGGGTACAAAGTGAAATCACCGCTAACTCAAACGGTGGTATTGTAATTACAGGTGTGACCGCCAATAGCCCTGCAGCGAAAGCGGGTATCCAAGTGGGGGATGTGATTTTGCGTTTAAATAAACAAGATAATCTGTCTATTCGTGAAATGATGCAAATTATCAGTGATACTAAACCGAATACAGAAGTCATCGTCACAATTTCACGTTTAGGTAAAATGATTGATCTTCCCGTGATTATTGAAGAATTTCCGTCTAATTAAGGATATATTGTGGAAGTTAAAACTAGTCACTTTTTTGCTTGTTTAGATCGTCTTCGCTTAATTCAGCGTTGGTCATTGATGCGCAATATTGAAAAGGAAAACTTGGCGGAGCATAGCCTGCAAGTTGCCTTTGTGGCACAAGCCTTAGCCATTATTAAAAATCAATTTTTTGGTGGGAAAGTGAATCCTGAGCGTATTGCGGTGATGGCGATGTATCATGATACCTCTGAAATTTTCACCGGTGATTTACCGACTCCAATTAAGTATTTCAACTCTGAAATCACCCATGCTTATAAAGATATTGAAGCAGCTGCAGAATTGCATTTAATTAGTTTGCTCCCGGTTGAATTGCAAGAGAGTTTTGCACCATATTTAGATAGTGAGCAATTTAGCCCAGAAGAAAAGCATTTAGTAAAACAAGCAGATTTGATTTGTGCTTATATCAAGGCTCAATTTGAATTAGAGCATGGTAACCATGAATTTAAAACTGCGAAAAAACGCTTAGAAAATTTAATGGAACAATGGCACAGCCAAGAAATGGATTATTTTTTACAAGTCTTTTTACCAAGTTTTGGACGCTCGATTGATGAGATTGCGTTATAAGCGCAAATAATAAAGTGCGATCAATTTTGATCGCACTTTTTGTTTGAGGATTATTTCAATGTCGCTAGAATGATCTGTTCTGGATCCACGTGTAACCACACATCTTGTCCCACTTTCCAACCATCTTTGCTATGAATGCTGGCACAAAATTCAATTGAGCTATCTTTTATTTGTAGAATCGCTTCTTCATTCTGCATTGAAAGAATTGTTGCTTGGAAAAGGTTATTTTTTTCTTCTAATGGGGTGGCACTAATTTTCACCCAAGGGGCTTTAAACATTACCATCACTTCTTTTTCAGTAATGAGTCTGAGACGCTCAGCGCTGCGCATTGTGATCGAAACATGTAATGGATGAGCTAAATCCTGAATGTTTACTGCAACAATACAGCGAGAGTCCACGATATGTTGGCTTGCCACCTTACCGAAAAATTGATTGCGCGCGCTACTTTGTAAGGAGAATTTTGCCGTTGCTGAAAGGAGACTGTTTAGTGGGATCGTCTCATCTTGCAGAATATGAAACGCGTGCTCTTGTGTTTGTTCGAGCAAATCATAAAGCTGCAGTAAACGCTCGGCATAAGTGGTTAATGAGGTACCGCCCCCATTTTTCCCACCTATATTACGTTCTAAAAGCGGTTTGGGGCTGATTTTATTCATCGCCTCAAGGTGATCCCAAGCACTTTTATAGCTCACTTTAGCATTTTTAGCTGCTTGGTTGATTGAGCCACATTCTTTAATTTCTTTTAAGAGGCGAACACGTTTTGGATCAATAAATAATTCTTGATGAAGTTTAATCGTCAGTAAAATTTCAGTTTGTTTCATCATCTCCTCCTAATACACAATTCTGTTTATTTTACTTGATCTTTAAGTTTTTCTGTATGCTTATTTAAAAATTCAAGTTATAATTTATGCGTAGTATATTTTTTTATATATAGTTTCATTTATATAGGAGATAAATAATGAAATTAACTAAATTTGCAACCGCACTTTTAATTGCAGGCATGGGCGTATCTTTTGCTGCATCAGCAAAAGTGACTGTGTTTGCTGCCGCTTCAATGACTGATGCGTTACAACAAATTGCGGATCAATACCAAACTGAAAAGCCAAATAATACTGTCGTTTTCTCTTTTGCTTCTTCTTCCACCCTTGCAAAACAAGTTGAAGAAGGTGCACCTGCAGACTTATTTATTTCAGCAAGCAACAAATGGATGAAATATTTATCTGATAAGAATCTTACTGTTAAAGAGATTGAAAAAGTATTAGCAGGCAATGAATTAGTATTAATTGCACCAGCTAAAAGTGCCGCTAATTCAGTGGATATTGCCAAAGGTGAATGGATTAACGGCTTAAAAGATAGCTATTTATCTGTAGGTGATCCTGCGCACGTTCCAGCAGGACAATATGCAGAAGAATCATTAACCAAATTAAATTTATGGGATCAAGTTAAAGATAAATTAGCGCGTGCGAAAGATGTGCGTGGTGCATTAGCCTTAGTTGAACGTGCTGAAGCCCCTTATGGTATTGTGTATAGCACCGATGCGAAAGTGAGTAAAGACGTGAAAGCAGTAGGTGTGTTCCCGAAAGACAGTTATAAACCGGTTGAATATCCCGTTGCGATTTTAAAAGATCATGACAATGCGGATACCCGTGATTTCCTTAATTACTTAGAATCGAGCGCAGCGAAAAAAATATTTGTTGAATATGGTTTCTCTGTGAAATAATGAGCTAGACTTTATAAAGAAAGGACAGGCAACTGTCCTTTTTGTTATCTCTAAAGAAATTTCGACATATCGACATATACACAAGGAAATATTTTGCTCTCTTGGTTTCAATTAAGCCCGATGGAATGGGATGCGATTCACTTAAGCATGAGTGTCGCATTGAGTTCTATGCTTTGGAGTTTGCCCTTTGCAATTTTTATTGCTTGGTTACTAGCTCGTAAGGAATTTTACGGTAAGTCGCTGGTTACAGGGATTATTCATCTCCCTTTGGTATTGCCGCCGGTGGTAATCGGTTATTTATTATTAGTCGCCATGGGACGTAATGGCTTTATTGGTAAGTATTTATATCAATGGTTTGGCTTATCCTTCAGCTTTAGCTGGAAGGGGGCAGTATTAGCTTCAGCGGTGGTGGCATTTCCATTGGTCGTGCGGGCGATACGTCTTTCCTTGGAAAGCATTGATTTTAAATTAGAGCAAGCTGCACAAACACTTGGCGCTTCGCCTTGGCGAGTCTTTTTTACAATCACGCTACCTCTTTCTCTCCCAGGTGTATTGGCGGGTTTAGTATTAGGTTTTGCTCGCTCTTTAGGGGAATTTGGCGCAACTATTACCTTCGTATCTAATATTGCGGGGGAAACTCAAACCATTCCTTTAGCGATGTATTCATTTATCCAAACACCTGGCGCAGAAGCACAAACTGCACGACTTTGCTTGTTTGCGGTGATCCTTTCATTAATTTCTTTATTGCTTTCCGAAGCCTTAAGTAAACGGATGCAGAAAAAATTGGGGCAGGGCGATGCTACACATTAATGTACAACAACAATTAGGTCGCTTGACCTTACGTGCGGATCTGCAACTGCCAACTCAAGGTGTGACGGCGATTTTTGGCTTGTCAGGTTCGGGTAAAACCTCATTGATTAATTTGGTGAGTGGTTTAACTCATCCTGATCAAGGATTTATTCGTTTAAATGACCGCACTTTGGTGGATGTGGAGAACGGTGAGAATCTCCCTGTACATCAGCGCAAAATTGGTTACGTATTCCAAGATGCCCGTTTATTTCCGCATTACAATGTCAAAGGCAATTTACGTTATGGCATGAAGAATGTCAGCAGTGAAGACTTTGACTATATCGTTCAGCTACTTGGTATTGAACCATTGCTCAAACGCTATCTGCTTACTTTATCGGGTGGTGAAAAACAACGTGTGGCGATTGGGCGAGCCTTATTAACAGATCCTGATATTTTATTGATGGATGAACCGCTTTCTGCTTTAGATGTGCCTCGCAAACGTGAGCTTATGCAATATCTGGAAAGTCTATCCAAAGAAATTAATGTGCCGATTTTATATGTGACGCATAGTTTGGACGAATTATTACGTTTGGCCGATCGCGTTGTGCTGATGGAAAACGGCAAAGTAAAAGCCTATGACACCTTAGAAAATGTGTGGAACAGTCCGTTATTTGCCCCTTGGAAAGACGAATCGGAGCAGAGTAGTGTGTTGGCGTTGCCAGTATATTTACATAATCCAACCTATAAAATGACCGCACTTTCTTTGGGCGAACAACAGCTTTGGATTAATGAAGTACATCATCAAGCGAATGAAAAAGTACGTGTCTGTATTTATAGTTCCGATGTGTCACTCACTCTCAGTAAGCCAGAGCAAACGAGCATTCGTAATATCTTACGAGGGCAAATTGTACAAATCGTTCCGCAAGAGAATCGCATTGATATTGCGGTGTTGGTGGAGGGGCATAAAGTTTGGGCAAGTATCAGTAAATGGGCGTTTAATGAATTGCATTTTGCTCAAGGCATGGATGTTTATGTACAAATAAAAGCCATTTCTGTCGTGTAAAATCATTGCTTATAAAATAAAAGTGCGGTCAATTTCAAAATAGTTTTAAAATTGACCGCACTTTCTGTTTAGGATTACTTACCTAAGTTATCAAAGAATTTCTTCACACCGTCTAAAAAGCTTGAAGATTTCGGACTATGCGATTTTTGCCCTTTCAAACTTTCTTCTAGTTTCTCTAATAATTCTTTTTGTTCTTTATTTAAGTTCACCGGCGTTTCAATCACCACGCGACAAATGAGATCGCCTGCGTAGCCAGTACGTGTAGAGCTTACTCCTTTACCACGCATACGGAAGAGTTTGCCTGTTTGGGTTTCCGCAGGGATTTTGAGTTTCACTTTACCATCTAAGGTTGGGACTTCAATTTCACCCCCTAACGCTGCCATTGAGAAACTGATTGGCACTTCGCAGTAGAGATTATTGCCATCACGTTCAAAAATATGATGTTCTTTAACGTGAATCACCACATATAAATCGCCTGCTGGTGCACCATTTTCGCCAGCCGCACCTTCACCACTTAAACGTAATTGGTTGCCGGTATCCACACCTGCTGGGATTTTAACAGAAAGGTTTTTCTTCTTGTGAACACGACCTTCGCCATGGCAGCTTTTACATGGTTTTTCAATTTTCTTACCAGAACCATGACAAGTAGGACAAACGGCTTCGGTTACGAAGAAACCTTGTTGACGACGAACACGACCAGAACCATGACAGCTTGGACATGTTTCAACTTTTGAGCCTTTTTCTGCGCCAGTGCCATCGCAGCTATCACAGTGCGCAAGCGTATTGATTTGGATATCTTTGGTTGTACCTTTTACGGCTTCTTCTAACGTAATTTGGATGTCATATCGCAAATCTTCACCTCGAACTACACGCTGACGACCACGTCCGCCACCGCCAAAGATATCGCCGAACATATCACCAAAAATATCACCAAAATCAGCACCGCTGAATCCACCACCGAAACCGCCGCCTCCCATGCCGCCTTGTTCAAAGGCTGCGTGACCATATTGATCGTAAGCAGCACGCTTTTCTTTATCGCCTAAAATTTCATAGGCTTCTTGAATTTCTTTAAATTTTTCTTCTTTGGCTTTATCACCTTTGGTTCTATCAGGGTGATATTGCATGGCGAGTTTTTTGTAAGCACGTTTAATTGCTTTTTCATCAGCGCCACGTTCAACACCAAGAACGTCGTAATAATCTTTCTTTGCCATAATGTTTCCGTATTTTTATTTGCAAATATTTTGTCATTTCTGACCGCTTACATTCGCTATTTTTAGCAATGTGGGCAAATTGAAATGTAAATATCCACTTTCCCATTTGGATAATATTTTTCAAAATCCACTTTATAAGCACGTTTTAATAAGCCTTGCTTTTCTTTATTCCAAATATGTTGCCACGTTTGAACTACTGATTCATAAGTCGTAGGGAAGATTTCATACCAAGTCAGATCTTCAATTTCAATGGTTGAAAAACTGCCTTCAGGTTTACTTTCTTGAGCAACAGCAACATCATAATAGCCCGTAAAATCCGATTCGTAATTTAGATAAACACCATAATAAGGCTCATTTTGAGGCAATTTTGCAAAATTATTCTGCCAAAGCTGTCCAATCTTTTCTGCGGGATTTTCCTTTGTGTTATGCGTACGAATTTTAGTAAGTGGATAAAGTGTAAGTGGCATAACCATTCCTTAAATTTAAAAAATTCTGGGTAAATTTGACCGCTTGTAACATACTCCCCTCTTTTCTAAAGAGGGGACTTGTTAGATACACCAAAAGGGCGTGTTTCCACGCCCTTTGTTTATAGTAAGAAGAGCGGTGAATTATTTATTATCTTTCACTTCTTCAAACTCAGCATCAACAACATCATCATTTGGATTGCTACTTTGAGCTTGTTGTGCATCACCTTGTGGCTGAGCCGCTTGAGCAAGTTTTTGAGCGACCTCTGCAAGCGCTTGAAGTTTAGCTTCGATTGCTGTTTTATCTTCGCCTTTCGCTGCAGTTTCTAAATCGCTTAATGCGCTTTCAATTGCGGCACGATCTTCAGCTGGAACTTTATCACCCGCTTCTTCTAATTGTTTACGTGTACCGTGTACAAGATGATCAGCTTGGTTACGAGCTTGTACTAATTCTTCAAATTTACGGTCTGCTTCAGCATTTGCTTCTGCATCACGAACCATTTTTTGAATTTCTTCATCACTTAAACCTGAAGAGGCTTTGATGGTGATTTGTTGTTCTTTACCTGTACCTTTATCTTTCGCAGAAACGTGGATGATACCGTCAGCGTCGATGTCGAAGGTTACTTCAATTTGTGGCATACCGCGTGGAGCAGGGTTGATGCCTTCAAGGTTGAATTGACCTAAAGATTTATTTGCTGACGCTTGTTTACGTTCACCTTGTAACACGTGAATGGTTACTGCACTTTGGTTATCTTCTGCTGTTGAGAACACTTGTGATTTCTTAGTTGGAATCGTCGTGTTTTTCTCAATTAAGGTAGTCATTACACCACCCATGGTTTCGATACCTAAAGATAACGGTGTTACGTCTAACAATAATACATCAGTTACATCACCTGCTAATACACCACCTTGAACTGCTGCACCGATAGCAACGGCTTCATCTGGGTTCACATCTTTACGAGGTGCTTTACCGAAGAATTCTTCTACTTTTTGTTGTACTAATGGCATACGGGTTTGACCGCCCACTAGGATAACATCATCAATTTGTGATGCACTTAAGCCAGCATCGTTTAATGCAACTTTTACAGGTTCAAGTGATTTAGCCACTAAATCTTCTACTAAAGATTCTAATTTAGCACGAGTTAATTTAATGTTTAAGTGTTTAGGACCTGTAGCATCTGCAGTGATGTAAGGTAAGTTCACATCAGTTTGTTGTGCAGAAGAAAGTTCAATTTTCGCTTTTTCACCTGCTTCTTTTAAACGTTGCATTGCAAGTGGATCGTTACGTAAATCAACGCCTTGTTCTTTTTTGAACTCATCTACTAAGTAGTTGATTACACGGTTATCGAAGTCTTCACCACCTAAGTGAGTATCACCGTTGGTTGCTAATACTTCGAAGGTTTTTTCGCCACCTACTTCATCAATTTCGATGATAGATAAGTCGAATGTACCACCACCTAAGTCATAAACAGCGATAGTTTTGTTGCCTTGACCTTTATCTAAACCGTAAGCTAATGCTGCTGCTGTTGGTTCGTTGATAATACGTTTAACTTCTAAGCCTGCGATACGACCTGCATCTTTTGTTGCTTGACGTTGAGCATCGTTAAAGTATGCAGGAACTGTAATTACTGCTTCAGTCACTGGCTCACCTAAGAAATCTTCCGCAGTTTTCTTCATTTTTTTCAATACTTCTGCAGAGATTTGTGGAGGCGCAAGTTTGTCACCTTTTACATTTACCCATGCATCACCGTTGTCTGCTTTGGTGATCTCAAATGGCATAATGTCGATATCACGTTTTACTTCAGCATCTTCAAAACGACGACCGATTAAACGTTTGATTGCAAATAGTGTATTTTTCGGGTTGGTCACTGCTTGGCGTTTTGCCGGTTGACCCACTAAAATTTCGTTATCATTTGTATAAGCGATAATTGACGGGGTAGTACGATCGCCTTCTGCGTTTTCAATTACGCGTGGTTTATCACCATCCATTACCGCGACACAAGAGTTTGTTGTACCTAAGTCAATACCAATAATTTTTCCCATTTTGTTACTCCTAATTAAATTTTAAATTCGTTGTAAATTGTTACGATGAATAAGATGTGGATGCTTTTTCGCATTTCAAGAGGCGAGATTTAAAATTTTTTCTTCCTTTTAAAGTGCGGTTATTTCCGTTCTTGTTTTACAAAGTAAGTCCAGAGATGAGAAGTTCAAGGGGGGGATATAAAATTATTTTTGAAAAATAAGAAAAAATTTGTGTTTTGTGGTAAATTGCCGACAATTTTAATCATCTATTAATTTAACAAAGGAATCGAAATGAAAAAATCAACCGTAGCATTAGGTGTGATTGTGGCTCTCGGTGCGGTAGGTGTCGGTGGGGCTTGGTTTACAGGCGAAAAAGCACAAACTGAATATTTACGCCAAATTGAATTAGCAAATAAACAAGCTCTGGCTTTAGGCTCATCTGATTCATTTAAGGTTGTTTATCAAAATAAACAGTTTGAGCGCGGTTTCTTTACTTCTCAAGTGGAAGATGAAGTGGTTATATCTTTACCCAAAGAGGGGAAGGTATTTACTATTCCATTTTCAACTAAGCTTTATCATGGTCCATTTCCTCTTAATCAGCTAGAAAAATTCAACTTTTTACCAACAATGTTTTCAGCACAAGGTGTGATTGGTAAAAATGAAACAACCCAAGCTTTATTTGATTTGCTTAAATCGGATAAACCTGTTCAATATCAAGCAACTACTGGCTATAACTTATCGACAAAGGGTAAAGTTGAATTAGCGGGTGGAGAGCTAACAGATCCAGAGTCACCAGGAACGAAAGTTACTTGGTCAAATATCAATATGGGCTTTGATGTTAATAAAGATCTCGCTGGCAAATATGATATGAACTTAAATGAAGTGAGTGCTACCGTCTTGCCAGAAGTTATGGGGGAGCAAGATGGCGAAGATATGCCTAAATCAATCACAATGAAAATGAAAGGCATGAAAGTCGAAGGTTCATATAATCCAACTAAGTGGGCTTACATTTATACGGGAAAAAGCACTTCTTTAATTGACAGTTTTGAAATGGCTACGCTCGATCATGCGGGAAAAGAGAGCACTGTAGTCGAAAAGGGTTTTAAAGCAAAATCTGATATTTCGCTCGATGGTGATTTCGTGAGTGCCAAAAGTGAAAATACGGTAGACTCGATAGCTGTTGATGGGAAGGATTTTGGAAAATTAACTTATAATGGTGAATTAAACCATATTGAAGCGAACGCAGCAAATGCTTTGATTGAAGCCCTTTTCACCGTCTTTAAGTCAGTAAGTGATGATAAAAATGTGAAGGATGAAGTGGTATCTGAAATTTTAAGTTCATGGGTTGAAAATCATGGTATGGCTATTTTTAATAATCAGCCTCAAATTAAACTTAACCCAGTGTCAATTTCAGATAATCAAGGTAAAGTGTCATTAGATTTAAATGTAGCATTAGAGAAAGATCCGAAATTTGATTTAATGAAAGGGAGTTTATATAAACAATTTACGGATTTTGCTGTGCATATTCATGTAGATAAAGCGACAGCAGAAAAAATCATAACACAATTTGCTCCAGAAGAAGATAAAGCTTTGATTAAAGAGAAAATTGAAGATCAAGCCAAACAAGCCGCGGCACAAAATATTGTGGTGAATAACGATAAAAATGTGACGCTAGCCTTAGTACTTGAAAAAGGTGAATTAAAACTTAATGGTCAAGTGATTCCAGAAGAGCAGGTGCAAGGTGTGCTATTTATGTTAATCATGAGCGCTACAATGCAGGGTAAATAATTAACGAGTAAATAAACAGAAAGGAGATAAAGTGATTTATCTCCTTTTTATTTGGTTAATTTAAACGTGCTTTTAAATATCCTTCATAATCGGGGATATCAATATTGATTTCTTGATCAAATAAACTTGATGTTAAAAGGAAATCGGCTGTGCTTTGATTAATCGCTACTGGAATATTCCAGACGGTTGCAATACGCATGAGCGCTTTTACATCAGGATCATGTGGGGCAGCATTCATCGGATCCCAAAAGAAAATCATCATATCAATTTTTTTCTCGGCAATCAGTCCACCAAGTTGTTGATCGCCTCCCATTGGACCACTTAATAGCGAGGCTATTTTGAGTCCGATTTCTCTTTCCAATAGATGGCCTGTAGTACCTGTCGCATAAAGTTGATGCGGAGCGAGTGCTTCTTTGTGTTTCTTTACCCAATTGAGCAGGTTTTGTTTGCAGCTATCATGTGCAACGAGCGCTATTCGTTTATGAGAAAAGATTGGGCGAGTTGTAGTATTCATATTTTGTCCTCTAAAAAGCTCAAAAGCATGCAAACACTTTAGATCAAAGCGGGTATTGAATGCAATATGTAAAGCATGTTTTAACTCAAACCAGAAAATCCTTCTAAAATGACCGCACTTTTAGTAACGAGTATGGCAATAACAAGAAGAAATGCATGAGAACAGTGAAAATCTACTATCTTTCTTGCAAAAAATCTTCTAAAATTTACAAGATTTGTTAAATGTTTGTAACATTGATTAACAAGCTTTATTTTCGTGTTTGGTCATGACCAAACTTTATTTTCACTCAGTAAAATAAGGAAAGACTATGTCAGATACCTTAGTAAACGATATTGATCCAATTGAAACACAAGATTGGTTGTCAGCTGTTGATTCATTAATTCGTGCAGAAGGCGCAGAGCGAGCGCATTACATTATCAATCAGGTGATCGATCAGGCACGTAATGGTGGTGTGAACATTGCAAAAGGTGGTGTAACAACCCCTTATGTTAATACCATTCCAGTTTCTGAACAGCCAGCATACCCAGGTGATAAAGTTATTGAGCGTCGTATTCGTAGTGCTGTACGTTGGAATGCGATCATGGCGGTATTACGTGGTCAGAAAAAAGATCTTGAATTAGGTGGTCACATTTCAACTTATCAATCTGCCGCAAGCATGTATGAAGTTTGTTTTAACCACTTCTTCAAAGCTGCTACAGATAAAAACGGCGGTGACTTAGTCTTCTTCCAAGGCCATGCTGCACCAGGTATGTATGCGCGCGCATTTGTTGAAGGTCGTATTACTGAAGATCAAATGAATAATTTCCGTCAGGAATGTGAACCAGGTAAAGGCCTTTCTTCTTACCCACACCCAAAATTAATGCCTGAATTCTGGCAATTCTCTACGGTATCTATGGGGCTAGGTCCAGTGAATGCTATCCGTTCTGCTCGTTTCTTAAAATATTTAGATAATCGTGGTTTAAAAGACACTAAAGATCAAAAAGTTTATGCTTTCCTTGGTGACGGTGAGATGGATGAAATCGAAGCGAAAGGTGATTTAACATTCGCAGCACGTGAAGGCTTAGATAACTTAATCTTCGTAGTAAGCTGTAACTTGCAACGTTTAGATGGTCCAGTAACGGGTAATGGTAAAATTGTTCAAGAATTAGAAGGTTTATTTGCTGGTGCGGGTTGGGAAGTGATCAAAGTCATGTGGGGTTCTAACTGGGATAAATTATTCGCCAAGGATACCTCAGGTAAATTGACTCAATTGATGATGGAAGTGCTTGATGGTGATTATTTAACCTTTAAGTCTAAAGATGGCGCTTATGTTCGCGAGCACTTCTTCGGCCGTTATCCAGAAACTGCGGCTTTAGTCGCTGATATGACAGATGATGAAATCTGGGCATTAAGACGCGGTGGTCACGATTCAGAAAAACTTTATGCTGCATTCCATAAAGCGCAAACTGCAGGTAAACCTGTTGTGATCTTAGCGCACATGGTTAAAGGTTATAAAATTCCTGAAGCAGAAAGTAAAAACACTGCGCATCAATCGAAAAAAATGTCTCTCGAAAGCTTAAAATCTTTCCGCGATCATTTCCAATTAGATATTAAAGATGAAGATATTCCTAACTATCCATACATCACCTTCCCTGAAGGTTCGGAAGAGTACAATTATCTTCACGGCAGACGTAAAGCGTTAAACGGTTACTTACCAAAACGTTTACCGAAATTCACCACTGAATTTAAAGTGCCATCATTGGAAGAATTTGCACCATTATTGGAAGAACAAGCGCGTCCAATTTCAACTACAATGGCATTTGTGCGTTTCTTAAATACATTATTGAAAGATAAAAATATTGGTAAACAAATTGTACCAATTATCGCTGACGAAGCGCGTACTTTCGGTATGGAAGGTTTATTCCGTCAAATCGGTATTTACAACCCACATGGCCAAAACTATGTGCCTTCTGACCGTGATTTAGTGGCTTACTACCGTGAAGCAAAAGATGGTCAAGTATTACAAGAAGGTATCAATGAATTAGGTGCAGCATCATCTTGGTTAGCGGCAGCGAACTCATACTCTGTAAATAATCTTCCGATGATTCCATTCTTCATCTACTACTCAATGTTTGGTTTCCAACGTGTGGGTGACTTAATGTGGGCAGCGGGTGACCAATTAGCACGTGGTTTCATGATCGGTGGTACTTCTGGCCGTACAACATTAAATGGTGAAGGTTTACAACACGAAGATGGTCACAGCCATATTCAATCTCTTGTTATTCCTAACTGTGTGTCTTATGACCCAGCTTACGTTTATGAAGTGGCAGTTATCCTACAAGACGGTATCAACCGTATGTACGGTGAAAAACAAGAAGATGTGTTCTACTACATCACAACATTAAACGAAACTTACGAACAACCAGCAATGCCAAAAGGCGCAGAAGAAGGTATTCGTAAAGGTCTTTATAAATTTGAAACCGTTGAAGCGAAAGGCAACAAAGGCCATGTTCAATTATTAGGTTCTGGTGCGATCTTCCGTCACGTTCGTGAAGCGGCACAAATCCTTGCAAATGAATATGGCGTAAGCTCAGATGTATATAGTGTGCCTTCATTCACTGAAGTGGCTCGTGAAGGTGCGGATGCTGTACGTTGGAATATGTTACATCCAACTGAGACACCACGCGTACCTTACATTGCACAAGTAATGAACGATGCGCCAGCTGTTGCAGCTACTGACTATATGAAATTGTTCGCAGAACAAGTTCGTGCATTCATTCCTGCACAAAGCTATCACGTATTAGGTACTGATGGTTTTGGTCGTTCAGACAGCCGTGAAAACTTACGTGAACACTTTGAAGTGGATGCGCGTTATGTTGTGGTTGCAGCATTACATGAGCTTGCTAAACAAGGCAAATTTGATGCGAAAGTGGTAGCTGATGCAATCGCGAAATTTGGTTTAAAAACTGAAATTTTAAATCCGCTTTACGCTTAATAAACAATATCCTGTGCGCTAAAACGCACAGAAGCATCTACAAATAAAGTGCGGTTGATTTTAACTGCGTTTTTTAAAGGTAAGATAACATGTCAAAACAAATTCAAATTCCTGATATCGGTAGTGATGAAGTTACCGTAACAGAAGTGATGGTGAAAGTAGGTGATACCATTACCGCTGATCAAAGTATTATCAATGTTGAAGGTGATAAAGCTTCAATGGAAGTCCCTGCACCAGAAGCCGGTGTGGTAAAAGAAGTATTAGTAAAAGTGGGTGATAAAGTCACAACTGGCACACCAATGCTTGTATTAGAGTCAGCGGATGCGGCAGCGCCTGCTCCAGCCGCAGCAGCACCTGCACCGGCAGCCGCACCAGCAGCTGCAAGTGTAGTTGAAGTCAATGTGCCAGATATCGGTTCAGACGAAGTAAACGTGACTGATATTATGGTGAAAGTAGGCGATAGCGTTGAAGTTGACCAATCAATCATCAATGTTGAAGGTGATAAAGCGTCAATGGAAGTGCCTGCTCCAGTTGCTGGCGTAGTTAAAGAAATTTTAATCAACGTGGGCGATAAAGTTGTTACAGGCAAATTAATCATGAAATTTGAAGTGGCAGGTGCCGCACCAGCCGCAGCGCCAGTTCAACAGGCTGCAGCACCTGCACCAACAGCTTCAGCCATTAAAGAAGTGAACGTACCTGATATTGGTGGTGATGAAGTTAACGTAACTGAAATCATGGTTGCAGTTGGCGACAGCGTTTCTGAAGAGCAATCTTTAATCACCGTTGAAGGCGATAAAGCCTCAATGGAAGTGCCAGCTCCGTTTGCGGGTGTGGTAAAAGAAATTTTAGTGAAATCAGGTGATAAAGTTTCAACTGGTTCATTAATTATGAAATTTGAAGTGGCGGGTGCAGCACCTGCTCCAGCAGCGGCTCCAGCGGCAGCAGCTCCTGCTCCTCAAGCAGCACCTGCAGCAGCGCCAGTAGCACAATCAGGTAATGTATCTGGCTTAAGCCAAGAACAAGTTGTCGCAAGCGCAGGCTATGCACATGCAACTCCAGTGATTCGTCGTTTAGCGCGTGAATACGGTATTAACCTTGATCGCGTAAAAGGTACGGGTCGTAAAGGTCGCGTAGTAAAAGAAGATATCCAAGCTTACGTGAAAACCGCTGTTAAAGCGTTTGAAACAGGCACTGTATCTTCTGCAGCAGCGGGTAATGCTGTGGCAAACGGTGCGGGCTTAGGTTTATTACCATGGCCGAAAGTTGACTTCAGCAAATTTGGTGAAGTGGAAGAAGTTGAATTAAGCCGTATCAACAAAATCTCTGGTGCAAACTTACATCGTAACTGGGTAATGATTCCACATGTTACTCACTTCGATCGCACAGATATCACTGATTTAGAAGCATTCCGTAAAGAACAGAACAAGATTGTTGAAAAACAAAAATTGGATGTGAAAATTACACCAGTTGTGTTCATTATGAAAGCAGTAGCGAAAGCATTAGAAGCGTTCCCACGTTTCAATAGCTCTATTTCTGAAGACGGTCAAAAGTTAACACTTAAAAAATACATCAACATTGGCGTAGCGGTAGATACACCAAACGGTCTTGTTGTACCTGTATTTAAAAATGTGAACAAAAAAGGTATTATCGAACTCTCTCGTGAATTAATGGAAGTCTCCAAAAAAGCACGTGACGGTAAACTTTCAGGTTCAGATATGCAAGGTGGTTGTTTCACCATTTCAAGTTTAGGTGGTATTGGTACCACTCACTTTACGCCAATCGTAAATGCACCTGAAGTGGCAATCTTAGGTGTGTCTAAATCAGAAATGCAACCGGTTTGGAATGGTAAAGAATTTGAGCCACGCTTAATGCTTCCATTATCATTATCTTTCGACCACCGTGTGATCGATGGTGCTGATGGTGCTCGTTTCTTAAGCTATATCAATGGCGTATTAGCTGACTTACGTCGCTTAGTGATGTAATTAACATGGTAAGATGTGAGTGATTAGGCTCACATCTTACAGAAAGGACCGCAAGTGCGGTCAAAAATTTGAACGTTTTTACGAGGTAAAAATGAGTAAAGAAATTAAAACCCAAGTTGTGGTACTTGGTGCTGGTCCTGCAGGTTATTCAGCGGCATTCCGTTGTGCGGACTTAGGTTTAGAAACAGTACTTGTTGAACGTTATTCAACATTAGGTGGGGTATGTTTAAACGTAGGTTGTATCCCTTCTAAAGCATTACTTCACGTTGCTAAAGTAATTGAAGAAGCAAAACACGCAAGCAAAAATGGTGTGTATTTCGCTGAGCCTCGCATTGATTTAGATGAAGTGCGCGCAGGTAAAGAAGCGGTTGTGGCTAAATTAACAGGCGGCCTTGCAGGCATGGCTAAACAACGTAAAGTCACCGTTGTTGAAGGTTTAGCGGCGTTTACCGATCCACATACATTAGTAGCACGTGATCGTGATGGTAAACCAACCACTATTAAATTTGATAATGCAATTATCGCAGCAGGTTCTCGCCCAATTCAATTACCATTCATTCCACATGAAGATCCACGCGTTTGGGATTCAACGGATGCACTTAAATTAAAAGAAGTACCGAAAAAACTTTTAATCATGGGCGGTGGTATCATCGGTTTAGAGATGGGTACCGTATATGATGCATTAGGTTCTGAAGTTGAAGTGGTTGAAATGTTTGACCAAGTAATTCCAGCGGCAGATAAAGATGTGGTGGGTATTTATACCAAACAAGTTGAGAAAAAATTCAAGTTAATGCTTGAAACTAAAGTGACTGCAGTTGAAGCAAAAGATGATGGTATCTATGTTTCAATGGAAGGTAAGGCATGCAACGACACTAAACGTTATGATGCAGTATTAGTTGCAATCGGTCGTACACCAAACGGTAAATTGATTGATGCAGGTAAAGCAGGTGTTGAAGTGGATGAGCGTGGTTTCATTCATGTTGATAAACAAATGCGTACCAATGTGCCTCATATCTTCGCAATCGGTGATATCGTTGGTCAACCAATGTTAGCTCACAAAGGTGTTCACGAAGGTCACGTTGCGGCAGAAGTGATTGCAGGACAAAAACATTACTTCGATCCAAAAGTCATTCCTTCTATTGCGTACACTGAACCAGAGGTAGCTTGGGTAGGTAAAACTGAGAAAGAATGTAAACAAGAAGGTTTAAACTACGAAGTCGCTAAATTCCCATGGGCTGCTTCAGGTCGTGCGATTGCTTCAGAATGTGCTGAAGGTATGACTAAATTGATCTTCGATAAAGATACTCACCGTATACTTGGTGGTGCTATCGTAGGCGCTAACGGTGGTGAATTATTAGGTGAAATTGGTCTGGCCATTGAAATGGGTTGTGATGCGGAAGATATTGCATTGACTATCCATGCTCACCCAACACTTCATGAATCTGTTGGTCTTGCGGCTGAAGTATTTGAAGGTTCAATTACCGATCTTCCAAATGCAAAAGCGAAGAAAAAATAATCAATTTTAATCTTTTTAAGGGTTGCTTATTTAGTAGCCCTTATTTTTTTGAGATCTTGCTCACAAAATTGCATAAAAATTCAATAAGAAGTGGCGCAGATAATAGCTTTCTGATAGAATTCGACCAATTTTGTTTTATATTATTTTATTATTTAAAGGCTATGTTAAAGAAGATTTTGATTATTGTAGGTTTGGCCGTGTTGACAACGGCCTGCTCTAATAGCCCTAGGCAGGCTCAAAACGGTGTTATTGCTGAAAGTGATGATGCCGAGTTAGCAGGGTTGATTGCTGGTTTAGATGGAAAGAAAAGTGAAATTCATTCTAAATTAAGAACAAACCGTCCTAAATCCGGTTTAATTGGTGATAAAGCACTTTCTCAAGTTTATAACGAATGGGTAGGAACACGTTATAGAATGGGAGGAACTACAAAACGTGGTATTGATTGCTCTGCATTTATGCAAACAGCTTTCCTTGATGCTTACGGTATGGAACTGCCACGTTCAACTTCAGAACAGCGTTATTTAGGTCGTCAAATCCAAAAGCATGAATTGCGTAAAGGTGATTTAGTGTTTTTCCGCGGAAATAATCACGTAGGTGTTTATATCGGAAATAATCAATTTATGCATGCAAGTACAAGCCAAGGCGTAACAATTAGTTCATTGGATGAAGATTACTGGTCAAGAACTTATACACAATCTCGTCGTGTGATGTAATGACAATTTTGTTTCAACAAAAAAGTGCGGTTAATTTTAACCGCACTTTTTCTTTATTTAGATTATTTGATGATTGGCTTAAGCCGCAAATTTCATTAAATCTCTTCTTGGTTTCATTTGGTGGATGGTATTTGTTACTGTTCCAACCAATGGTAGGCTTGTCCATTGTGTTGTTTTAATATTCTCCACTTTGGAATCTAATGCCATGAATACAAATTCATTACCGCTTACACCAGCAAATTCATAAATATGGAATTCATCTTGTTTTTCTAATACCACAAGATCACCGATGAAAAGGGTGTCATTTTTTTCAACCACTAACATATCGCCCATTTCAATTCCCCAAGCAAGCATATTCGGATTGGTAACACGAATGAAGCAAGTTTGTTGTGGACGTTTGATGCAATAAAGGTTGAGATCTAATTTTTTATTAAATGTCGATTTACTTTCAACATCATTGAAAAATGGCATAGGATGATAAGAAAACGTCATATCATTTTGTGCAACTGTATTTGCGTAGTTCATCATCTTGTGTTCCTTTTAGTTAATGTGTTTTTAATCATTGGTTGTTTATACAGGTATAATATACTGGTATTAGATACAGTATGTCAATAGGACATAGAAAAAATTTTTTTATAGGCGAAAATTTTAGAAAAAATTCATTCCTATCTTAAAAAGTTCAATTTTTTAGCAAAATAATAAAGAAAAAATTTTCTTTTAAATAAAATTTGAGCTATCTTTATCGTGTTTCGGTGGATCGTAACGATCTGAAGTTCAACTTAATCTTCATTTAAAACTATTATGAATACATCACGTTTATTTCATTTTTTGTTCCAAGGTAATTTGGTAAAACGAATTGCTATTGGTTTGGTACTCGGGATCCTTGTTGCATTGGTGAATGAGAGTGTAAAAAATTCATCAGGCATTGATCTTGCATCTAGCTTTGGTGTGCTGGGTCAAATTTTTGTTAAAGCATTGCGTGCAGTTGCACCAATTTTGATTTTCTTCCTTGTTATGGCAGCACTGGCTAATAAGAAAGTCGGTTCTAAAAGCAACATGAAAGAAATTGTCGTGCTTTATCTTTTGGGTACTTTCTTGGCCGCTGTGGCTGCAGTGATTGCAAGTATGGCATTCCCATCAGATGTGGCTCTTGCAGTAAAAGAGGATGCGAGTTCAGCACCTCAATCTGTTGGCCAAGTAATGCTTACTTTAGTATTGAATGTGGTAGATAACCCATTAAATGCAATTTTCAAAGCAAACTTTATCGGTGTATTAGCATGGTCTATCGGTTTAGGTTTAGCGCTTCGTTATGCTTCAGATTCAACTAAACAAGTTGTAGCTGATTTTGCTGAGGGCATTTCTAAAATTGTTCATGTCATTATTTCTTTTGCACCGTTTGGTGTATTTGGTTTAGTGGCTGAAACTTTATCTGATAGAGGATTAGCGGCGTTAGGTGGATATGTTCAATTATTATTTGTGTTAATCGGCACAATGTTATTTACTGCATTTGTACTTAACCCAATCCTTGTTTATTGGAAAATCCGTCGTAACCCATATCCATTAGTGTGGACTTGTGTACGTGAAAGTGGTGTAACTGCATTCTTTACGCGTAGTTCTGCGGCAAACATCCCGGTAAACATTGAATTAGCAAAACGCTTAAATCTTGATGAAGAAACCTATTCTGTGGCAATTCCATTAGGTGCGAATATCAATATGGCGGGTGCAGCGATTACCATTACTGTATTAACGTTAGCAGCTGTTCATACATTAGGTATCGAAGTCTCTTTCATTAGTGCGGTGTTATTAAGTATTGTTGCTGCGCTTTGTGCGTGTGGAGCGTCTGGTGTGGCAGGTGGTTCATTATTGTTAATCCCATTAGCTTGTAGCTTATTCGGTATTAATGATGACATCGCGGCACAAATGATAGGTGTAGGTTTTGTGATTGGTATCTTACAAGACTCAACAGAAACTGCATTAAACTCTTCAACTGACGTATTATTTACTGCGGCAGTATGTATGGAAGAAGAGCGTAAAAACGGTTAATTCAATTCATCTTACAAGGCGGGCAAATTGCTCGCCTTTTGTTTTTAAGGGAAAGAGAATGACACTTTTAATTCAGCAAGCAAAATTTAAGCTTCATCAAAAACAAACCTTAAACTTACCGCACTTTGCGATTGAGCCACAGCAATATTGGGTTTTGGTAGGCAGTAATGGCAGTGGAAAATCAGCGTTTGCTTTAGCTTTGCAAAATGAATTGTCTTTACAGGAAGGGGAGTATCGTAATACTTTCAAATGTGTTCAATCTTTCTCTTTTGAAAAACAGCGAGAAATTCTTGAAGCGACATTAAAGAATTTAAACAATGATGATACAGATCCCGATTTTTTTGGTCAAACAGCAAGAGAAACCATTTTAAATGGTAGTACGGCGCTTACTTTTTGTGAACAAATTGCAGAGAAATTAGGGATTACTTATCTCTTAGAGCGTTTCTTTATCAAACTTTCTACTGGGGAAACGCGTAAAGTGTTATTGGCACAAGCGTTATTACAAAAGCCTGATTTGTTGATTTTAGATGAGCCTTTTGAAGGGCTAGATCAAAAATCTGTGCAAGATTGGATGACGATGTTAAACGAACTGAAAAAAGAATGTGCAATTGTTCTAATTGTTAATCGTTTGGCCGATATTCCTGCTGAAGCGACTCATTTAGCCATGTTGGACAATTTAGAGTTAGTATTAGAAGGTGAACGCCAATTCATTGAGCAACAAAGTATTTATCAACAATTAGTTTATGCGGAGCAGTCTGTTTATGTAGCTTTGCCTGAGCCAGCCTCACCATTACTAAAATTGCCTGAAAACCAACCGCACTTTGAGCTTAAAAATGTCACGGTCCAGTATGGCGATAAAGTCATTTTGGATCATTTAAACTGGGTTGTTCAGCCAAATCAAAATTGGTGGATTAAAGGACCTAATGGCGCAGGAAAGTCTACGTTACTTTCGTTAATTACAGGTGATCATCCTCAAGCATTTGTGAATCATGTAGTGATCTTTGGTAAACAACGTGGATCAGGCGAAACCATTTGGGATATTAAACAAACAATTGGCTACGTAAGCAGCCAACTGCATTTAGATTATCGTGTGAATTGTTCCGTGCTAGATGTCATTATTTCAGGCTTTTTTGACAGTATAGGGATTTATCAACAAGTGCCAGAGGCAATTCGTTTAAAAGCCATGCAGTGGTTAGCTCGTTTAAATCTGACTCATTTAGCCAAAAAGCCATTTCGTTCACTTTCTTGGGGACAGCAACGTTTATTGCTCATTACTCGTGCGATGGTGAAATATCCACCTATTTTGATTTTAGATGAACCTTTTCAAGGGCTTGATGGATTAAATCGCAAGCTCGTAAAATATTTTATTGAGCAACTGGTCAATAATAGTAAAACCCAACTTTTATTTGTCTCTCATCAGGATTTAGATGCCCTGAATTGCATTACGCATCTTTTTGAATTTATAAGAGAAAACGATAAATATATTTATATACAAAGTGCGGTCTAATTTGATAGACTTTTCTTATATTTCCTCATCATTAAGGAGTAATCTATGGAAGGCTTATCTATTGCTGCAGTCGTTTTTATTGTATTAGCTGTTGTCGTACTATTTTCAGCACTCAAAACCGTACCTCAAGGCTATAACTGGACGATTGAGCGTTTTGGACGTTATACCCACACCTTAATGCCGGGTTTGAACTTTGTGGTGCCGTTTGTGGATCGTGTTGGTCGTAAGATCAATATGATGGAACAGGTATTAGATATTCCCTCACAAGAAGTTATTTCTAAGGATAACGCGAACGTATCCATTGATGCGGTGTGTTTCGTACAGGTGATTGATGCTCGCAGTGCAGCTTATGAAGTAAATCATTTGGAACAAGCAATTATCAATTTAACCATGACCAATATTCGTACCGTATTAGGTTCGATGGAATTGGATGAAATGCTTTCCCAGCGTGATTCCATTAATGGTCGTTTGTTGGCGATTGTGGATGAAGCGACTAATCCTTGGGGGATTAAAGTCACCCGTATTGAAATTCGTGATGTGCGTCCACCACGTGAATTGATTGATTCTATGAATGCGCAAATGAAAGCTGAACGTAATAAACGTGCGGAAGTATTGGAAGCGGAAGGTATTCGTCAGGCGGAAATTTTACGTGCCGAAGGGGAAAAACAAGCTCGAATTCTGAAAGCGGAGGGGGAGCGTCAAGAAGCCTTCTTACAAGCAGAAGCTCGTGAGCGTGCGGCAGAAGCGGAAGCGAAAGCAACTCAAATGGTGTCAGAAGCGATTGCTAGCGGTGATACCAAAGCGATCAATTACTTCATCGCACAAAAATATACAGAAGCCTTAAAACAAATCGGTGGTTCACCGAATAGCAAAGTGGTCATGATACCGCTTGAAGCAGGCAATCTAATCGGCTCGGTAGCGGGTATTGCCGAACTGTTAAAAGGTGACAAAAAAGCGTAATTTCCTAAAGTGCGGTTAAAAATGACCGCACTTTTTCTCTCAAGGAGTTGATATGGCAGATTGGTTGACAACTTGGTCGGTATGGCATTGGTTAGTATTAGGTTTTGTATTATTAATCGCTGAAACCCTCGTACCCGGCGTGTTTTTATTGTGGTGGGGCTTGGCCGCGATTGTAACGGCAGGCGTAATGGCGTTAATGCCAAGTTGGTCCTTAACCGCTTTAGCCGTTTTTTATGCGATTTTAGCGATTATTCTCTCGCTGCTTTGGTGGAAATACCAACATAGCAAAGATAATCAGGATCAATCACGTACAACCTTAAATCAAAGGGAGCATACTCTGTTAGGTAAAAAAGGGACGGTATTAGAAATCGGTTCTAACGGGATTGGTCGTGGTGCCTTTGGCGATACAACATGGCGTATCCAAGGCGAGCATTTAACAGTGAATGATCTTGTGGTGGTAGAACGCGTTGATGGCATCACACTGTTAGTGAAAAAGGTAACAGAATGAATCATTTAATTATTTTTGCGCATCCCAATAGTCAAAAAAGTTTTGGTCGTGCCATCGTGGATCGCATTGTAAAAGCAAGCCAACAGCTTGGTGTTGAAACCCATTTGCGCGATCTTTACACAATGGAATTTAATCCGATTATTTCCTTTGAAGAATTACAATCGGCCAATAAAGGGATTATTCCGGCAGAAATTCAGCAAGAGCATGAGTTTATTCGCCAAGCAGATTTGATTACGATGGTTTATCCTTTATGGTGGATGGGCTTTCCTGCAATGTTGAAAGGCTATTTAGATCGTGTATTAAGCCATGGTTTTGCTTATAAAACAGAAAATAGTGAATCCAAAGGTCTGCTTCAAGATAAAGTGATGCAACAATTTATCACTATAGGGAGTAGCGTAGCAAAATATCAAGAATACGGCGTGGATAAATCTCTTAATCATTGTTTGATCAATGGTTTATTTAATTATTGCGGTATCGAGAATGTGGATTACACCCTGTTTGGGGATATTCATATTATCGATGATGCTGCTCGCCAAGCGATGCTTGACGAAGCCGCCGAAAAAACAACAGCAAAATTGACCGCACTCTTAGCTCAATCGTGAGCACAATCATAGGAAAGCAACAGATGTCAGAAACTCAAGTGAATAATTTTTCTTTAATAAGCCGTCTATTTGGCAATTTATTTTATCGCAGCCCTACGGATCCAATTTTGAGTGGGGTATTTGATTGGCTGCAGCAACAAGGTTTAAGTCAAGTGTGGGCACTTTCTACGGATAAAGAAAGCGAAGCAGCCATGGATAATTTACAAATGAAAATTGATTTAACGTTGCTTGATCAAGAATATCAAAAATTGTTTGGTCCAAACGGTAACGTACCTACAGCCATTTCAAGCTACGATATGGATGTGCAACGTTTTGTGGATTTTCGTTATGCCCGTAATGTGCCGGAAGCCGAGAATGTAGATCATTTTGCCTTGTTATTATTGACGGCTTCTTGGTTAGAAGACAACACGGAATCGCTATCTGCTCAACAAGATTTATTCGGTGATTTCTTATTACCTTGCGCAGCGAAATTCTTAACCCAAGTGGAAACTTATGCAACGCTCCCTTTCTATCGCTCATTGGCATATTTAACCCGTGAAATTCTAGCGGCAATGGCTGATGAATTAGAAGAAGGCGAGTAGTTTTCATCAATAGAATAGATCTCTAAAAGAGATTTTTAGATAACAATAAAAAGCCCCGCGAATCAAAACGCAGGGGCTTTTATTTAATGGAAGATCAATTATTCTTCAGAAGTTACATCTTCAGTGCCTTCGTCTTCATCATCCACATCACAAACACGTTCAAGACTGACTACGTGTTCATCTTCTGCGGTGCGAATTAAACGAACCCCTTGGGTGTTACGGCCAACGATACTTACTTCACTTACACGAGTACGCACTAAGGTACCTGCATCGGTAATAAGCATAATTTGGTCGGTTTCTTCTACTTGTGTCGCGGCAACGACTTTACCGTTACGTTCGCTCACTTTAATCGAAATCACCCCTTTGGTGTTACGAGATTTAGTTGGGTACTCGCTTAATTGCGTGCGTTTACCATAACCGTTTTGCGTCGCGGTAAGAATTGCACCATCATTTTTCGGTACAACTAAGGATACAACTTTATCGATGTTGAGATCGAGAGTTTCTTCTGCATTATCGTCCGAAACCTCTTCAATTTCGACCGCACTTTCATCGTCAGCGATATCATTAGTGAGGGCAAGTTTAATACCGCGTACACCTGTTGCTAAACGACCCATTGCACGTACTGCACTTTCAGCGAAACGCACTACGCGGCCTTGAGAAGAGAACAACATGATTTCGTTAGAACCGTCGGTGATATCCACACCGATTAATTCATCTTCATCACGTAAGTTCAAGGCGATGATACCGCTTGAACGTGGACGGCTGAATTCTGTTAGCGCAATTTTCTTCACAATACCGCCAGCCGTTGCCATGATAACGAATTTATCTTCTTCATAAGCAGAGATTGGTAAGATTGCGGTGATACGCTCGTTTTCTTGTAACGGTAGAATATTGACAATTGGACGACCACGCGCACCACGACTCGCTTGTGGTAATTGATAGACTTTCAACCAATATAAGCGGCCACGGCTCGAAAAGCAGAGAATCGTATCGTGAGTATTCGCCACTAAGAGTTTTTCAATGAAGTCTTCATCTTTCATCTTCGTTGCAGATTTACCTTTACCACCACGACGTTGTGCTTCGTAGTCGGTAAGCGGTTGATATTTCACATAACCTTCGTGAGAAAGGGTTACTACCACATCTTCTTGAGCGATTAAATCTTCTAAATCAATATCACCGGAAGCTGCAGTAATTTCAGTACGACGTTCATCGGCGAATTGTGCACGTACTTGTTCAAGCTCTTCACGAATCACTTCCATCAAGCGCTCAGGGCTGTTGATGATGTGAAGAAGTTCTGCAATTTTAACCAATAACTCTTTGTATTCATTGATTACTTCTTCGGTAGCAAGACCGGTTAAACGGTGCAAGCGAAGTTCTAAGATTGCATCAACTTGTTCTGGAGAAAGGTAGTAATCAGAACCTTGAATACCAAATTCAGCCGCTAATTCAGCCGGACGTGCCGCCGCATCAAGCAAGCCTAAAATTTCGTTATTCAGTTTCCAAGGGCGAGAGATTAATTTTTCTGCCGCTTCTTTACGCTCTTTCGATTGACGGATGATGTCGATGATTTCATCGATATTTGATGTCGCAACCGCTAAACCTTCTAAAATATGGGTACGTTCACGGGCTTTGCGCAATTCAAATAAAGAACGGCGAATCACCACTTCGCGACGGTGCATCACAAAGGCTTCAATGATTTGTTTTAAGTTGAATAAACGTGGTTGACCGTGATCCAAGGCCACCATGTTGATCCCGAAGGTCACCTGCATTTGGGTAAGAGCATAAAGGTGATTTAATACCACTTCGCCTATGGCATCACGTTTGATGTCGATTTCAATGCGGATCCCTTCTTTGTTCGAAAGGTCGATAATATTGCTGATGCCTTCGATTTTTTTATCTTTGATAAGCTCCGCAATTTTTTCCACTAATTTGGCTTTGTTCACCTGATAAGGCAATTCGGTCACAATAATTTGCTCTTTGCCTTTATCTGTGGTTTCTACGCTAGCACGAGCGCGAACATACACTTTGCCGCGACCAGTGCGATAAGCTTCTTCAATCCCTTTACGGCCATTAATTAATGCCGCTGTTGGGAAGTCTGGGCCTGGGATATATTGCATTAATTCATCAATGGTGATGTTTTCGTTATCAATATAAGCCAAGCAGCCATCTAAAACTTCATTTAAGTTGTGTGGTGGAATGTTGGTTGCCATCCCTACCGCGATACCGGAAGAACCATTCGCTAAAAGTGCAGGAATACGGGTTGGTAATACATCCGGAATCATTAATTCGCCATCATAGTTTGGCGAGAAATTCACGGTTTCTTTATCCAAGTCAGTTAATAATGCTTGGGTGATTTTTTGCATACGGACTTCGGTATAACGCATTGCCGCTGGTGCGTCACCGTCGATTGAACCGAAGTTACCTTGCCCATCTACCAACATGTAGCGCAATGAGAACGGCTGTGCCATACGCACAATGGTGTCATATACCGCAGAATCACCGTGCGGGTGATATTTACCGATTACATCACCTACCACACGGGCAGATTTTACGTATTTTTTGCCGGCAGTGATGCCAGATTGATCCATAGAGAAAAGCACACGTCGATGCACCGGTTTTAAGCCGTCACGTACGTCGGGCAAAGCACGCCCAACAATCACCGACATGGCGTAGTCAAGGTAAGAAGATTTGAGTTCTTCTTCAATATTGACTGGGGTAATAGAGGAATGGATTGAATCCGTCATTTTTATTCCTTTTTTGATCAAAAAATTGCGACGGATTATAGCATAAATTTAAGCGTTTTTGTGTGAAAAGTGCGGTTGATTTTAAAGCAGTTTTTTAATGCGGAAATAAATAAGGCAGACATTAAGTCCGCCTTATGATTGAGAGTAAATCGTCTATTTCCAATTTTCTCGTTTGGCTTTTTGTAGTTTAGCATAGGCACCAAGTAAAGCTTGGTGTTCTTTGAAGTTTTCAAGCGTTTCATCGCTGGCTGGTAAGTTATAGAACGGGTTACCTTTTTCTGCCACCGAAGCCCAAGCTTGTTGAACGGCTTCTTTACCATACATTCTTTCAAATACAGTGCGATATTGTTGTGGATCGCGAGTATTGTCTAAATGCAATTCAATAATACTGATTAAGGCACGATAGTAATTTGCACGCTCAGGCGTAAACACAGAGCTATTCATATTCATCGTCCAGTTTGCCCAATCTAAGGCTAATTCTAATTCACCTAATGCTAAGTAAAGCATGGATTTAAGCTCGCCAACACGTAATGTAGTCCAACCGCTTGCTTTTGGTGCCACGATACCGATAAATTCGCGAACGCGTGTAGCATCGTCAATATCTTGCTCATCTAATTCTGCTAATAATTCTTCATAAGTTTCAGCATCATGATGATGGTGTGGTAGATCCAATAAGATCTCACGCCAGTCCATACCCATATTATTATTGGCATAAATGAGGTCATCAGCAGGATAGATATCAGACATGCCTGGAACAATAATACGGCAAGCGTAAACGTCTAAATGGTTGTAATCCATGATATAGACTTCTTTTTCATCTGCATTAAAGATTGCCATCAAGTTTTCATATTCTTCTTGCGTTGAACCTGAGAAATCCCAATCTACAAACTCATAATCTGGCGTATTTTTGAATAAATCCCAAGAAATTAAACCGCTAGAATCAATAAAGTGTGTTTCAAGGTTGGCGTGTTCAGCTACATCATCATTATTGAATGATGGAGGCGAGAATACATCGAGATCTTTTAAGCTGCGACCTTGTAAAAGCTCCGTTACGGTACGCTCTAATGCCACTTGGAAGTTTGGATGTGCACCAAAAGAGGCAAAGCACGTGCCGTTGTTGGGGTTAAGCAACACAACACAAATGACAGGATATTTGCCACCAAGTGATGCATCAAAGGCATAAATAGGGAAGCCTTCTTCCTCTAATTTTTCAATAGAGGCTTGAATCGATGGATAGCGATCCATGACGGGTTTTGGAATTTCAGGAAGACTGATTGCTTCTGCAATAATGCGATTTTTTACGTAACGTTCAAAAACTTCTGAAAGCCCTTGCACTCGAGCTTCATTTTTTGTGTTACCAGCGGACATCCCATTAGAGACATACAAATTCGCAATGATACTTTGTGGAATATAGACGATTTCTTGATCGGATTGACGCACATAAGGCATCGCGACAATACCGCGATCGTAATTACCAGATTGCAGATCCACAAGCAATTCTGGGGTTAGTTCTTGATTTGGATCGAAATAATCCCATAAGTAATCATCTAAAATCCCTAGTGGTAAAAGGGCTTCATCTTCAATAGGAAACCATTTTTCAGTGGGATAATGGACGAAATCGCTATTGGCAATTTCTTGCCCTAAATAGAAATCGGCAAAGAAATAGTTGGTGGAAAGACGTTCGAAATATTCACCTAATGCAGACGCTAATGCAGCTTTTTTGCTCGCGCCTTTACCGTTAGAGAAACATTGTGGGCAATCTTTATCACGAATATGTACAGACCATACATTTGGCACAGGATTAAGCCAAGAGGCTTCTTCGATATTGAAACCAAGTGCGGTCAATTTTTGTTGAAATTTTGAAATACTGTCTTCAAGTGCGGCATCTTTGCCGGGAATAAATGTTTGTCCGTTCATAATTGTTCCTGTTCTAAAAAGTTCCTGCATCATAGGGGAGTTTAGTGGGCTAATCAAGCATAAAATTTATACGCTTTAGCTCTTGTTTTCCTTGATTTTTAAGGGTAAATTAGTTTGGCGCAGAAAGGCATTTTCTGTGTAGGTAAAATTATAAACAAATCTATTAATTGGGAGACATCATGGCTCAAGGATTTTATGAATTAAAAGTGGCTAAAGACGGACAATTTATGTTCAACTTAAAAGCAGCAAACGGACAAGTTATTTTAACTAGCGAACTTTATAAAACAAAAGCATCAGCTGAAAACGGCATTGCATCAGTGCAAAAAAATGGTGTGGATGCGAAAAACTTTGAATATCGCGTAGCGAAAAATGACAAACCTTACTTCATTTTAAAAGCGGCTAACCATCAAGAAATTGGCCGTAGCCAATATTATTCTTCTCAAGCTGCAGCAGAAAAAGGCATTGAGTCTGTAATGAATAATGCATCTTCTGCAGTAATCAAAGAAGTGACAGAATAATTATTCTGTTCTGATTTCTTTAAATGCACTTGCCGGCTCTAAAAACGCCGGCATTTTTGATCGCGCTTTCTCCGGATTCAGTGTTAAGGGATAGGTTCGTTTTTGGGCAATGATCACAGTGAGCGGAGAGCAGAGCGTGTTCTTTTCTTGTTTTATGGATAGTCTTTCTTCAGCAATCACATCA
This sequence comes from Haemophilus parainfluenzae, assembly GCF_003253005.1. Lineage (GTDB taxonomy): Bacteria > Pseudomonadota > Gammaproteobacteria > Enterobacterales > Pasteurellaceae > Haemophilus_D > Haemophilus_D parainfluenzae_M. The sequence continues at coordinate 75,389 of NZ_QEPZ01000002.1, forward strand.
AAATTTAATAACGATAGCCAGTCAATGACTCGCCAAGTGGCATATTGTCGGAATTTAAACTCACCTAATTTAGATTTGAAAAGTAATGGACTCATCGGATTAAATAACGTGATGAACATCCAGCCGTCATCTTTTAAAACGCGATGTGCCTCACGTAATATTTGATGAGGATCTTGCGAAAAATTTAAGGTGTTTGCCAATAAGCAGGCATCGATTTCTTTTTCAATAAAAGGCAAGGTTAATGGCGATGCTTGGAGCAAGCTATCACTTTCATTTAAAAGTGCGGTAGGAAAATGCGCTGTTTTTTCAGCTAACACAATTTGATGACGTAAAGGCAAGTTAAAGGCAATTTCGCCACTTAAGGCACCGACTTTCAGAATTTGATAGCCTAAAATTTTTGGTGTCCATTGGGTAAAATAATGTGTTAATACGTTACAATAGGTTTCACCTTGTGGTAACGCTTGCCAACTTTCAGGTGAACGAAGTGGTTTGTACCATTTGGCTTTCCAATTCAATGTTAATCCTATTTTCATCAGGTAATTTATGCTAGTTCCTATTCCTGCACTCAATGATAACTATATTTGGCTTTATAGACGAGAAAATTTCCCCGTAATTGTGATCGATATCCCAGAAATAAAGCCTTTAGTTCAGTATTTAGAGTCCCATAAGTTAGACGTAGAAGCCGTGTTATTAACCCATAATCACGATGATCATGTGCAAGGTGTCGCGGAGTTTAAGCAGTATTATCCTAATGTGCCTGTTTTCGGTCCAACAGAATGTGCAAATAAAGGGGCAACCAATATCGTGGATAGTGGTGTGATTAATACGGCACATTATCATATTGAAGTTTTGCCAAGCGGTGGTCATACGACAGGGCATGTCAGCTATTTGGTGGATGGGCATCTATTTTGCGGCGATGCACTATTTTCTGCAGGCTGTGGTCGCGTATTTACAGGAAATTTTGCTCAAATGTTTGAAACTATGCAACGTTTTAACCAATTACCAGATGAAACCGTGGTTTGCCCGGCTCATGAATATACGCTGGGTAATTTAGCTTTTGCGGAAACCATATTGGCGGATAAAAGTGTGGTTGAAAATCAACGTGTTTTAGTGGAGCGTTATCGAACAGAGGGTAAACCGAGTTTGCCAACAACAATTGGATTAGAGAAACAAATTAACCCGTTTTTACAAGCAAAAAATTTAGACGAATTTACACAATGGCGTTTAGCTAAAGATAAGTTTTAACTCGTTTTAGTTATTTGCTTGAGTTTTTTCTCTTGAAATTTGCTCAATTCTCAACAATTCATTAAAATAGCGAAAATTTTACTTTCTACTTAAGCTGCATATTCATAAAAGTGCGGTTGTTTTTATTAGGTTTTTATGACCCTTCTTGTTCTTGGCATTAATCATAAAACAGCTTCTGTTGCTGTTCGTGAGAAAGTCGCTTTTTCTGAAGAAAAGCGGCAGCTTGCCTTACAACAAATTCACCAACAAGATTTGGCAGAAAGTGCAGTTATTCTTTCTACCTGTAACCGTACCGAGATTTATCTTCATCATCGTCAAATTTCGCCCCAAGAGTGTAAGCAATGGCAAACGAACTGTATAAATTGGTTTGCTAATATTCATCAGCTTTCTGTAGATGAATTAAATAAAAGTATTTACACACATCAAAATCAACAAGCTGCAAATCATTTAATGCGCGTGGCCTGTGGTTTGGATTCATTAATTTTGGGTGAGCCGCAAATTTTAGGACAGGTGAAACAAGCGTTCCAAATCAGTGAAGATTATTATCAAGCGGCGAATATTCCACTTTCAAGCACGCTTTCTCGTTTGTTCCAAAAAACCTTTGCTACAGCAAAACGTGTACGCACTGAAACTAATATTGGTGAAAGCGCTGTATCGGTGGCTTATGCAGCTTGTAGCTTGGCGCGCCAGATTTTTGAATCTTTACGTGAATTACAAATTTTGCTTGTTGGGGCAGGGGAAACTATTGAATTGGTGAGCCGTCATTTATTACGCCACGGTGTAAAAAAATTGATGATTGCTAACCGCACTTTATCTCGCGCTGAACAGTTGGTAGAGACTTTAGCCTCTAATACGCCGATTGAAGTGTATTCTCTCGATGAGTTGCAAACACCGTTAAATCAAGCGGATATTGTCATCAGCTCAACAGGCAGTCCGAATGTTTTAATCACCAAAGCAATGGCTGAAATTGCGGAAAAAGCACGCCAATTTAAACCGACTTTGATGGTGGATATTGCGGTGCCGCGCGATATTGATGAAAACGTCTCGGAATTAGAAAGTGTGTATCATTACACCGTAGATGATTTGCAAGATATTATTCAACGCAATCTTTTTCAACGTGAGCAAGCATCAGAGCAAGCGCAAGACATCATTACACAAGAATGCACGGATTTCTTTGAGTGGTTGAAGGTTCATCAATTCTCCAATTTGATTCGTCATTATCGTGATGAAGCGGAGAATACTCGCCAAGAACTACTCGAAAAAGCCTTACACCAAATTCAACAAGGTGAGAATGCTGAAAAAATTCTGCAAGAATTGAGTTATAAATTAACGAATAAACTCATTCATGCGCCAACCCAAACCATGCAAGCCATGATGAAGTCCGGTAATGCGGAAGGCTTGCACGCCTTTTCCAATGCTTTGCATTTAACCCATCCTTTAAATGAAAAAAACGATTAGATTTTTGACCGCACTTTTAGGTGGCTTATCGCTACTGATGAGTGTATCAGCCTTAGCTGAATATCAAACCTTTAATGATGGCAATATTACTTACGGGATTTTCCAAGCTAAACCTGAAGAAGTGCAGCTACATTGGAAAGATGCTGAAGGTAACGATTATCAAAGTTTAACGCGCCTCAAAAATGCCTTAGAAGATAGCTATAATGTGAAAATGGTCATGAATGCGGGCATTTATAGCATGAATAATGTGCCTGCAGGGTTATGGATTGAGCAAGGAAAAGAGCTCAATGCGTTAAATACAAAAGCAGGCAAAGGTAATTTCCATGTGCAGCCTAATGGGGTATTCGCTATTGCTGGAAATAAACCCTACATTTTAACAACCGCTGCGTATCAGAAAAGCAAACTCAAGCCAGACTTTGCGTTGCAATCAGGCCCGATGTTAATTATTCATGGAAAAATGAATCCGCAATTTCGAGCAAGCCTAGAAAGCTATCATAAGCGTAATGCAGTGTGTTTGACGAAGCAAAATGAATTACTTTTCTTGATGACGATAAAAGGCGAGCCTAACCTTTATACATTGAGCCAAGGTTTGCTGAAAATAGGTTGTCATGATGCCTTATATCTTGATGGAACCATTTCTAATTGGTACATTCCGGGGCAATTTAATACCTTGCATTGGAAGCGTTTTGTTGGAATGATCTCCGTTCTTGATGTGAACAAAAAATAGCAAAAGCGTTTTATTTATAATCAACTAAATCAAAAAATCCGTTTTTTGCAAAAAAATGATTGACGAGAATAGGTCAAATCAGGATAATACGCCCCGCAAAGCCGATAAGGTAAAGCAAATGATGGCTACATAGCTCAGTTGGTTAGAGCACAACACTCATAATGTTGGGGTCGCAAGTTCGAATCTCGCTGTAGCCACCAAGTTTGCGGGACTGGCGAAATTGGTAGACGCACCAGATTTAGGTTCTGGCGCCGAGAGGTGTGTGGGTTCAAGTCCCTCGTCCCGCACCATTTATCAGCTTGCAGTCAAATAGTAGTTGGGGTATCGCCAAGCGGTAAGGCACCGGGTTTTGATCTCGGCATCCCTAGGTTCGAATCCTAGTACCCCAGCCATACTATCTAAATAAAATCTTCTTTATTTCCAATCAAAGCATTTCAGTTGGGGTATCGCCAAGCGGTAAGGCACCGGGTTTTGATCTCGGCATCCCTAGGTTCGAATCCTAGTACCCCAGCCATCTTATTTTCTCTATTTCTTTTGTATAAAAAAATGCGATTAAATTTAACCGCACTTTAGTTATTTCATTTTTTATTTATCACGAAAAAAGTGCGGTACCAAATTCACTATAAATTTTGACTGCACTTCGTATCATAATTAATGTTCCCTTGTTTTAAAGAAGGTTACATCAGGATAACGTTCTTGTGAAAGGTTTAGGTTTACCATAGTTGGTGCAATGTAAGCAAGATTATCCCCACCATCTAATGCCAGATTTTGCTCATTTTTGCGTTTGAACTCTTCAAATTTTTTGTTATCTGCACATTCCACCCAACGAGCTGTTGCAACGTTGACCGTTTCGTAAATAGCTTCTACGTTATATTCTGATTTCAAACGAGAAACGACCACATCAAACTGTAACACACCGACTGCGCCAACAATCAAATCATTATTGCTTAATGGACGGAATACTTGCACAGCACCTTCTTCAGAAAGTTGTACTAAGCCTTTTAACAATTGTTTTTGTTTAAGAGGATCTTTTAAACGAATGCGACGGAATAATTCAGGGGCAAAGTTTGGAATACCAGTAAATTTAAGCTCTTCGCCTTGTGTAAAGGTATCGCCAATTTGAATCGTACCGTGATTATGAAGACCGATAATATCGCCAGCATAGGCCTCATCAGCATGGGTACGATCCCCCGCCATAAAGGTGAGCGCATCGGAAATAACCACATCCTTACCAATACGCACGTGTTTAAGTTTCATCCCTTTTTCGTATTTACCCGAAACTACGCGGAGAAAAGCCACGCGGTCGCGGTGTTTGGGATCCATATTGGCTTGGATTTTAAACACAAAACCAGTGAATTTTTCTTCTTCTGCTGAAACCTTACGAGTATCAGCTTGACGAGCTTGTGGGGCCGGCGCCCATTCAGTTAAACCATCTAAGAAATGATCGACACCGAAGTTACCTAATGCTGTACCGAAAAAGACAGGTGTTAATTCACCAGCTAGGAATAAATCGAGGTCAAATTCATTACTTGCACCTTTTACAAGCTCTAATTCATCACGCAGTTGTTGGGCTAAGTCATCACCTACTGCAGCGTCTAATTCTGGACTATTTAAGCCTTTCACTATACGCACTTCTTGAATAGTTGAGCCTTGGCCGCTTTGGTAAAGATAGGTTTCATCTTTATATAAATGATAAACCCCTTTAAACAACTTACCGCAACCAATTGGCCAAGTGATCGGCGCACAATGGATTTTTAATACGTTTTCCACTTCATCTAATAATTCCATTGGATCACGAATATCACGGTCAAGTTTATTCATGAATGTGATAATTGGTGTATCGCGCAAACGGGTCACTTCCATTAGTTTAATGGTACGTTCCTCAACCCCTTTTGCAGAATCGATAACCATTAAGCAACTATCCACAGCTGTCAAAGTGCGGTAGGTATCTTCGGAGAAATCCTCATGCCCCGGCGTATCTAATAAATTTACTAAGCACTCATTGTAAGGGAATTGCATCACGGAAGTCGTAATGGAAATACCACGTTGTTTTTCGATTTCCATCCAGTCAGATTTTGCATGTTGTGTAGAGCCTTTACCTTTAACAGAGCCCGCTTTTTGAATGGCATTGCCGTATAACAATACTTTTTCGGTGATGGTGGTTTTACCCGCGTCAGGGTGGGAAATAATCGCAAACGTGCGACGTTTATTCACTTCTTCTAATGGATAACTCATTTGTCTTGTTTCTTCTGTTTTAAATAATGCTGTATTGTCGCTGATTTTCAGATTGAGCTCAAATTAAATTGTTTTTCTTTTGTTATCTATAGCTTATTTAGGTGTATGACTCTGTAATTTCTTTTCTTTAAAAATTTTTTGACAAAAAAAAGCAAACGTTTGCGCAAGAAATGGGGTATAATATGTGCCGATTTTTTATTCTTATAATTAAAGGTGCAAGCAATGACACAACTTAGTCTAAAAAAAATCTATTCGGGAAAAGTGCGTGATCTTTATGAGATCGATGATAAACGGATGTTAATGGTAGCCAGTGACCGTTTGTCTGCATTTGATGTGATTTTAGATGATCCTATCCCAGGCAAAGGTGAAATTCTTACTCAAATTTCCAATTTCTGGTTCAATAAGCTAGCTCATATTATGCCGAATCATTTTACTGGTGATTCACTTTATGATGTGTTACCAAAAGAAGAAGCTGATTTAGTAAAAGATCGCGCAGTGGTTTGTAAACGTTTGAAACCAATAAAAATTGAATCTATCGTACGTGGTTATTTAACAGGTAGCGGGCTAAAAGATTATAAGCAAACGGGCACCATTTGTGGTTTGAAATTACCGGAAGGATTAGTCGAAGCAAGCAAATTACCTGAACCAATTTTTACGCCATCAAGTAAAGAAGAAGTGGGTAATCACGATATTAATATTAGCTATGAGGAATGTGAAAAAGCTATTGGTTCAGAATTAGCGGCTCAAGTCAGAGAAAAAGCCATTGCACTTTATACTGAGGCTGCCAAATATGCGCTGACTAAAGGTATTATTATTTGTGATACTAAATTTGAATTTGGTTTAGATGAAAATGGCACACTCACTTTAATGGATGAGGTATTGACACCGGATTCTAGCCGTTTTTGGTCAGTTGATACTTATAAAGAAGGCACAAATCCGCCATCATTTGATAAGCAATTTGTACGAGATTGGTTAGAACAAAGTGGTTGGAATAAACAACCACCAGCACCGAAAGTACCAAAAGAAGTGATTGAAAAAACAGTGGCTAAATATCAAGAGGCGTTGGATTTATTAACAAAATAACATTAACAAACTCCCTGCTATGTTTTAGAATAGCAGGGATTTTTATGGATAAAATGTTGTGAATAAAAGAGTATGAAATCTGTTGCGATAGTAGGTTTAGGTTGGTTAGGCTTACCATTGGCGCTGCACTTAAAAGAGCTTGGTTGGTATGTAAAAGGATCCAAACAATCCCCTGAGGATGCTCAAAAATTGCATCAGCTAGGCATTGAAACTTATCCTTTTTCGCTTTCTGACGAAATGACGAGTTTATCAGACAATATTTGCCCTCTTTTTAATGTAGATGCTCTTATTATCACCTTACCACCTAGCCGTTTTTCTTCTCAACAGTATTGTGAATATCTTGCTTTTTTAGCCAATCAAGCAAAGAAACAAGGTGTACAACATGTACTTTTTACCAGTTCAACTTCTGTTTTTCCTGATATTTCGGGGCAATTTGATGAAGGTTCTCAACTTTCAGCTGAAACAGAAATGGGTAAAACACTGATACAAGCAGAGCAGTGCTTGTTCCAATCAGGAATATCGCATTGCGATATTCTTCGACTTGCAGGATTAATTGGTAAACAACGCCATCCGGTTAAATTCTTAGCAGGAAAACGCAATTTAAAACAGGGCAATTCACCTGTTAATTTGGTGCATCTTGAGGATTGCATTCAAGCTATTACTGCTTTACTCATGAATCCAAATGGATTGCGAACTTACCATCTTTGCGCGCCAATTCATCCTACGCGAGCAGAATATTACACAAAAGCAGCGGTATTTTATGATTTATCCATACCACAATTTGAATGTAGTGATTCGGATCAGAAACGAATCATTATGGCAGATAAAATTTGTCGAGATTTAGGCTTCGCTTATCGTTATCCAAATCCCGATGATATGTTAGAAAAGCGCAGTGATTTTTGACCGCACTTTTTAAAGACTCACTCACCATAACCACAATGAAGGAAATAAAATATGTCAAATACGATTCTGCAACATTTACCTAAAGGTCAAAAAGTTGGTATCGCTTTTTCAGGCGGGCTAGATACCAGTGCTGCATTGCTTTGGATGCGTCAAAAAGGTGCAGTACCTTATGCTTATACAGCAAACTTAGGTCAACCCGATGAAGATGATTACAATGCAATTCCAAAAAAAGCGATGGAATATGGTGCGGAAAATGCGCGTTTAGTGGATTGTCGTGCGCAGTTAGCCCATGAAGGGATTGCGGCTATTCAATGTGGTGCATTCCATATTTCGACTGGTGGAGCAACCTATTTCAATACCACACCACTAGGTCGCGCGGTAACAGGTACGATGCTTGTTGCAGCAATGAAAGAAGATGATGTGAATATCTGGGGTGATGGTTCAACTTTCAAAGGTAACGATATTGAGCGTTTTTATCGTTATGGTTTATTAACCAACCCAAATTTAAAAATTTACAAACCATGGCTAGATCAACAATTCATCGATGAGTTGGGCGGTCGCTTTGAAATGTCACAATTCTTAATCGCAAATGGCTTTGACTACAAAATGTCGGTAGAAAAAGCGTATTCAACTGATTCTAATATGTTAGGTGCGACACACGAAGCGAAAGACTTAGAAGAATTAAGCACTGGCATTAAAATTGTGAAACCAATTATGGGCGTGGCATTTTGGGATGAAAATGTTCAAGTGAAACCAGAACTGGTGACCGTTCGCTTTGAAGAAGGTGTGCCGGTTGCATTAAACGGCAAAACATTTGATAACGTGGTGGATCTTTTCTTAGAAGCAAATCGCATTGGTGGTCGTCATGGTTTAGGCATGTCAGACCAAATTGAAAACCGTATTATCGAAGCTAAATCACGTGGTATTTATGAAGCACCGGGAATGGCATTATTCCATATCGCTTATGAACGTTTAGTAACTGGTATTCATAATGAAGATACTATAGAACAATATCGTATCAACGGTTTACGTTTAGGTCGTTTGTTATACCAAGGTCGTTGGTTTGATCCACAAGCGTTAATGTTACGTGAAACCGCACAACGTTGGGTCGCTCGTGCGGTGACTGGTGAAGTGACATTAGAACTTCGTCGTGGTAATGACTACTCAATCTTAAATACTGAATCACCAAACTTAACTTATGCGGCTGAACGTTTAAGTATGGAAAAAGTGGAAAATGCGCCATTTGATCCAATCGATCGTATTGGCCAATTAACCATGCGTAACTTAGACGTAGCGGATACACGCGGCAAATTAAGTATCTACTCTCAAGTTGGTTTATTAACTGCGGGTAAAGATTCAGTGTTACCGCAATTAGGTAAAAAATAATTTTCTCCTTTAAATATAAAAAGTGCGGTTGATTTTGATCTGCACCCCAAAAAGTTAGACTGTCATTTAAAGGATTGTTTTCGGTATTGTATCGGACTCAGTCCTTTTAATTTTAGTTGAATCTGTCGGTGATTATAGTAATCCCAATAATCCCTGGCGGCATCAACTATCTCTTCTTTTGTTTTAAATTCCCGACCATAAAAACATTCTGTTTTTAATCGTCCAAAGAAACTTTCCATTGCGGCGTTATTTAAGCAATTCCCTTTTCTCGACATACTTTGAATGATGCCATGTTCAGCCAAGATTCGACGATAAGCTAGCATTTGATATTGCCAGCCTATGTTGGATATCGACCAGGGTACTTATCCGTATGTAACCAGCTCAAACACAACGGCTGGTGGTGTTGCAACAGGTTCTGGTTTTGGCCCGCGTAATCTTGATTATGTACTTGGTATCATCAAAGCTTACTGTACTCGTGTAGGTGGTGGCCTATTCACAACAGAATTATTTGATGATGTGGGGGCTGAAATTGCGCGTAAAGGTAACGAATTTTGTGCGGTAACAGGCCCATCTACGTCGTTGTGGTTGGTTCTATGCCGTAGCTATTCGTCGTGCAATCCAACTTAACTCTATTTCTGGTTTTTGTATGACTAAACTAGACGTATTGATGGTTTTGATGAAGTAAAATCTGTGTTGCATACAAAATGCCAAATGGTGAAATCGTTGAATATACACCATTATCAGCGAAAGATTGGGAAGGGGTAGAACCAATTTATGAAACATTATCGAGTTGGAAAGAAAATACCTTCCGTATTACAGATGTAAATAAATTACCACAAAACTGCATTAACTATATTAAACGTATTGAAGAAGTAACTAGGGTACCAATTGATATTCTTTCAACAGGCCCTGATCGTGTAGAAACCATGATTTTACGTTATCCTTTCGCAGCTTAATTTCTTCTCAGTTTTCGACCGCACTTAAAAAGTGCGGGCTTTTTTTATCTTATTTTTATATCAAACTAAAAGGGCTAAGTCCTATTTACAGAACTTAGCCCTTTAATTTATTCACTATAAAGTGCAGTTAGATTACCAGAAGTATCCTACTGCTGCACCACTGGTCACTTCACCTTGAGTGTTAGCACCCATTGAGAAACGAATACCGTATTTACCGTTATCAGAAATACGAGAGTAACCTACTGCTACGGCAGATTGGTTTTTATGTTGACCAACACCTGCAGTTGCCACAGATTGACCCGGTTTATGCGGCTGTAACAAGTTTGCCATCGCTGCAGAAGTCGCCATGCCCGCATTCATACGGTTGCCTAATTTATTAATTTGGCCCTGTAATTTATTGCCCATCGCATGTAACTGGCTACCATTTACCGCATCTTTTGAAGTTGCTGAAATTTCACCTGGTGCTACGCCTGTAATCTTAGTTGGTGCGCCTGTCGCTGTACCAACATGGATATTTCCACCATTGTTAGTAATCTTAGGACCGTTATTACCAAACTGAACGCTATCAAAGGTTACATTAGAAGCAGTTGCGTAAGTCACTTTACCGTTAGACTCTTGTTTCACGGTCATATTTTTACCTGCAACCATTTCAACTTTTTTACCTGGATTGATCATTTCTGGTTTACCTGAAATTTTCTTACCGCCATTTGCTGAAGTAGTTAATGTAAAGCCTGACTTGTTAATTGCATTTGCTACATCTTGTGCAGTCGCCACTTTATTTTCAGCATCTGCAACTGGGCCTTGAACGCTACCATCATCGTTATTGGTAATCTTACCAGTATCAATGTCAAACTTCACGTTACTTGTTGTGCCGTTTGGCGTGGTTTTTACCACAGCTTTGGTACCTTTGCCATCTACAAAGTTTACAGTGTCATAAGGTTTTACAAAATCCTTCGCTTCACCATTGTTTTGTAAATTCCAACCTGCATTCAACACATCAGATACGGTCGCTGCATTGTTTTTAACTTTATCAGCGTCTTCATCTGTTGGTGCAGCCTGATTCAATGTAGGGTTATTACCATTCTTAGTTTCAGGCAAGTTAGATTTCACATTACCTAATGTCGTTGGTGCACCAATTTCATTAGGTGCAGCAGCAGGATTAACCATATTAGTAGTTAAGTCCGCAGGTGCAACTTCTGTTGTAGTTGGATTACCTTTATCATCAACAGTAAAGTATTTATCACCCACTTTAGTCACTGGTGTACCATTCTTATCAGTATATTGTACTGGTAAGCCTGTCACATCCACTTTTACTGTCGTGGTAGTTACTTTATTGCCATCTTTATCAACAGATTCTTTCGTTGCTAACTTCACTTTCGTGTTGTTGCCGTCTGCAAAACGAAGTTCATCATCAGGATTCACTTTTTCATCTTCATCTTTGAAGTCTGCAGCAGATAATGTTTCTTTTTGCTTACCTACAACAAAACCAGATTTTTGAATCGCAGTTGCAACTTTATTACCTGTTACATAACCATCACCCGCATTAGTTGGGGTTGTACCCACGTCAGGAGTTACTGGATTTGCCTTGGCGTTTGGCTTGCCAGTTTTCGGATCAATATCTGCTGTATTGTAATATTGGTCTCCTACTTTGGTTACTGGAGTATCTTTTCCATTGACTTTAGCAGTAAATTCATTTGGTTTAACTACTTCACCATCTTTAACACCAATAGTAATTTCGCGAATACCATCGTCAGTTGTTTTACCTGTTACAGAAATACCTGGACCGGCTTTAAAATCAACATGATTTGCATTCTTCACATCAGCAATATACCCATTGCCATCTTTAGTTGAAACAACCCAGCCCATATTTTGTAAATCACCCACTGTCGCAGCAGCATTTGAATTCACATTCGGAGAATTTAAGTCAACTAAATTAACATTTGGTGCAGTTGTTACTGGCGCTTTATTTAATGATGAAGCTACACCTGTAATTTGAGTAGGTTTACCATCAGTAGAGGTTACATTTAACGCAGTTGTTGGTTGTTTTCCATCAACATTGTTAGTAGCCGGCTTAGCCGCTTCGGTTTTAAACTCAACTGGTGATTTACCGTCTTCTTTGTTACCAACTTTTACTGTATTAAATTCAACATCGTCTTTTGTTGCATAGGTAATATTACCGTTTGCTTCATGCTTAACGGTCATGTTTTTACCCGCTTTCATCGTTACTGTTGAACCTGGTTTGATTAACTCACCATCTGTCTTCAGAGTTGCATCGGTGGTTTCATTTTTACCATCAGTTTCATCTGCTTTTAATGTAAAGCCTGAATTGTTAATCATATTAGCAACATTACCTGCAGTTACTAATTTATCACCACTTGTAGGAGCGTCAACTTTGCCTCCTGTCGATGTTAAAGTTTCAGTTTCTGGTTTTGGTTGTTTTACATCGACTGTAATAGTGCGAATACCATTTTCATCAGTTTTACCAGATACCGTTGCTGCGCCAGTGCCAATGAATTTCACCTCGTTCGCATTTTTTACTGTATCTTTGTATGCTTTATCTAAAGCATCAGTTGTTTTATCCGAAGATACAACCCATCCCATGTTTTGTAAATCACCAACTGTCGCCGCTGCATTTTTATTTACAGGAGCATCCTTAGTACCAACTAAATCAACTAAGTTTGGCTTATCAGCATCTGCTGTTGGAGAACCATCAGGAGTTGTTGTTACTGGCGTAGTATTTAATGCAGACTTCACTCCAGTAATGTTCTTATCACCTAAATCCACACCATTAGGATTAAAAGTCATAGTGGTTCCCTTTCCACCAATACTTGTAATATCGGTTAGCTCAGGGTTTAAAGAATAAGTAAAGTTTTTACCATCTTGTTTTAACTTGATGTTTTTACCAGCTTTAAATGTGACTTTATCACCAGCTTTTACTTGTTCTTCTGTTGTTGTATTGCCGTCAGCAAACTCACCGCCATCAATAGCACCTGTTGCTTTCCAGAAAGCATTATTAATTGCATTAGCTACATCGCCTACACTTGCAACTTTATTTTCATCGCCTTTATTAGGGGCTACCTGACCAGATTTTTTATCACCCTCATCTTGGGTTACAGGTGTTATACCACCAGTATTTACTTTAATGCCATCGTCACCAACAGTAATACTATTATCTGCTGCTTTAACATCATATTTAATATGACTTACTTTATTACCAGTATCTGTAGTGACATTAACGCTAGTGCCTTTACCATCAATAAAATCAACAGTGTCATAAGGTTTAACAAAATCACGTGCTTCACCTTTTTCTGTTAAGTTCCAACCAGCATTCAATACATCGCCTACAGTTGCCGCATTTGAGGTATTAGGTGCATCAGCTCCCTCTGGTAATGTACCTGAAGTTGTAGGGGCTGTAGAGCCATTTTTTGCACCAGGTAAGTTACCTGCGATATTAGCCAATGCCATAGGTGTTGTAGTGTTATTACCAGCATTATTCATTGAGGCAATTACATCACCGGCTGCTACAGGTTGAACTCCTGTTTTTGGTTGACCTTTATCATCTAAGTCAGTTGTTTTATAGAAGTTATCGCCAACTTTAACCAACTTGTCACCAGCTTTATTGGTATACACTACAGGCTCTTGTTTATTTTCAACACGATCCATCAATGCATATAACTGAGAACCATTGATTGCATCTGTAGAAGTTGGGGTAACAGCACCTGCGGCTAAGTTTTTAATTTGGCGCTCTTTACCAGCCTGACCAATACTTACATAGTGACCAGCATCAGCAGGTTTCCCAACAAAACCAGAATAAGTAAAGTTAGGACCAGCAATAGTACGAACTGTTGCATCATTTACAGTTTGAACTGCATGAGATGCACCCGTTGTTCCAACAACTTCTGTTGAGTTCGCGCCCAATACAACTGAATTTTCTGTTGTTAATTTAGTAATATTCGCACCTAATGCTACGGAATTCGCACCGCTTACATTTGAGCTAGTACCCACTGCGATGGCGTTTTCAGCCGTTGCTTGTGTGTTTTTACCTTGTGCAATAGATGCAACACCTTTTGCACGTGCTGTATTACCAAAAGCAAGGGCACTTTCGTCTGTTGCTTGTGATTGGTTACCAATAGCTATAGCATTTGTTGCATCACGTGTAGTAACAGAAGATAAACGCTGAAGATCAGCATCGATACGTCTAATCGCTAAATCCAAACGTTCTACAGCTGCTTTTGCAGCAGATAATTGAAATTTATTTTCCGCGGTAGGATTAGCCTCTGCTGCAGCTGTTTTATCCAGTAAGCGTTGGTCAGCATTCACTTTATGTGCCTCAATTGACGTTTTCTTCGCTTTTAAAGCATTTATGTCCGCTTGAGTATGACCACCTGCAATAGCAGCATGACCAATTGCAATACTGTTATCTTTAATCGCTGCAGAATTGGTACCCATTGCAATAGAATCGTTACCTTTTGAGGTTGTTGATTGTGTACCAATCGCGACACTACTTCTTGAACGTGCGCCAGCCTCAGCACCAATAGAAACTAAATTTCCACCAGTTGCTTCTGCTGTTTGATACGTTTTACCGCCACCGCCATTACCAGCAACCTCTCGATCATATAATAATGATGCAGCTCCAGATAATTGACCAATTGCTACAGAACCAGTTTGATCGGCAAAAGAAATTGCCCCCATAGCAACCCCACCATCTGCAGTACCACTCACTCGTGAAAATGCACCGATTGAAATACCGCTATTTTTAACAGCCTTCCAACCAGTTGCATCCCCAATATCAGAACTCGTACCTACACCAATAGACACTGAAGGACCAGAAACTTGTGCACCATAACCAACAGCAGTAGCAAAAGAATCTTGGCCTCCGCCACCACTTCTAACTCGGTTTCCGATTAACGTATCACCAGCACGACCACCTGAATTACCGGTCATATCATTACCAATAGCGACAAACTCATCACCAATTGCTGACGGAACACGGCCATTACCAATATAAATAACGTTTTTAGGTGTAGTTGGGTCGGTAGATTGAGCAGTAAAACTATTTTGATTATTCGTTAAAATTGCAAGATTACCATCTGTTTTGCTTACTGCGGTAATAGTTGAAGATGCAGCCATAGCATCCATTGAAAGCGCAGTCCCTGCAACTAAAGAAAGTGCGGCTAATTTTGACATTGTTTTCGATTTAGTTTTGCCTTTTGCTGAAGCCAGTTCAGAAACCGCTACCCAAGATTGCGTTGCGTGATTCCAGATCACACGGAAAATTTTGTTCATAAAATATTTCCTTTGATTAAAAATGTTGTAAAAAATAGAGCGACTTATTATTCATAAACCGCTCTACACATGAAAAATACGCGTTCATAGTAACAGCGAAAAAATATAAGTCAAGCAATCCCCCCCCAATTTACATATATTTACATATGTAAACGTTTGCATGCTATACCCATAAAAAATCTGCATCTCAATTGTTGGTTGTTAAGTCCAACTTTTGGGGTGCAGATCAATTTCGACCGTTCTTTTACTTTTCTAGATATTCATTTCTTGAAATAGATTTAATTTATCCGGCACGAGATAAACGTGATCACCTATTTTATACTGCGCATTGAGATAGTTTTCTTTGGTAAGAATCACCTCAATCGGTTGTTCTGTTTGCGAACTTTCCACTTCAATCCTCACGATAAAACCAATAGCATTAATATGACGAATCGTACCACTCGCTAAGGCATTATGAGATTCGCGTGAAAGCGTCAGTTCGTAAGGGCGAATATAAGCCGTTGCAGATTGGTTATTAATTGCATGAGTCGCATTGCTATGTGTTTGTAAATTATGAGCAAATTCACCAATGACTAAATTGCCTTGATCAATGTGTCCGTGGAACACATTAACATCCCCTACAAATTGCGTGACGAAAGGGGTTTGTGGTGCATGATAGATTTGGCTAGGCTCATCAATTTGCTCCACTTGACCTTTATTCATCACCACAATGCGATCAGACATATCTAATGCTTCATCTTGATCATGGGTAACGAAAATGCTGGTCACATTGAGTTCATGTTGCAATTCTCGCAGCCAACGACGTAATTCTTTACGAACTTGAGCATCCAATGCACCAAAGGGTTCATCAAGTAGTAAGACTTTTGGTTGAACAGCAAGGGAGCGAGCTAAGGCTATACGTTGTTTTTGTCCACCAGAAAGTTGATTAGGGTAGCGATCGGCTAGCCATTCAAGTTTTACTAGCTTTAAAAGTGCGGTGACTTTTTCGCGAATTTCTTCTGCAGAGGGACGTTCTCTACGAGGTTTCACCGTTAAGCCAAAAGCGACATTGTCAAAGACGGTCATATTTTGAAATAGTGCATAATGCTGAAACACAAAGCCAACACCTCGTTCAGCAGCTGAAAGTTGAGTCACCTCTTTTTCACCAAACCAAATGTGTCCATTATCAGCAAATTCTAATCCAGCAATGATCCGTAATAGCGTTGTTTTTCCACAACCACTTGGTCCAAGCAAGGCGGTTAGCTGATTTTCCGGAAAGCTGAGATTGATATCTTTCAACGCATGAAACTGTTCAAAGTGTTTGTTTAGTCGCTGGATTTTGATTGTCATGTTTTGTGTTCCTGTTGTTATTCTTGGATTTTTTTCTTTTCCACATATCTCACTATGTTTTGTAATCCCAGTGTACCTACTGCGATTAATGCCAATAAACTGGCGCAAGCAAATGCGGCAACAAATTGATATTCGTTGTAACTAATTTCTACATAAAGCGGAATTGTATTAGTCAAACCGCGAATATGCCCAGATACAACACTCACGGCACCGAATTCACCCATTGCACGAGCGTTACTTAAAATCACACCATAAATTAATGCCCATTTTATTTTTGGTAGCGTTACGTGCCAGAAAAGTTGCCAAGAGGATGCACCTAAGATTAACGCAGCTTGTTCCTCACTTGTGCCTTGGGCTGACATGGTTGGAATTAATGATTTAGCAATAAGTGGAAAGGTGACGAATAAGGTCACGATAACAATGCTTGGTGTTGCAAACATAAAACGAATATGGTGTTCAACAAGCCATGCGCCCCAAAGTCCATCTAACCCAAACAACAGTAAGAACATTAATCCTACAACCACTGGTGAAATGGAAAAGGGGAGGTCGAGTAGTGCGGTTAATAAGCTTTTCCCCTTAAAGTCAAAATAAGCAATAGCCCAAGCCATAACCACACCGATAAAAATGTTAATAGGTAATACAATTAAAGAGACTTTAATCGTAAGCCAAATAGCCGCTAAGGCTTCCGGTTCTATTAATGCAGCAAAAAATAGCCCAATCCCTTGTTCAAGGGCTGAATAGAATACGGTAAATAATGGGAGCAATAATATGATCGTAAAAAAACTGAGTGCGGTCAGAATTAAGATCCATTTTTGCCATGATTGGGTTTTCATAAATACCTCTTATCGAATTGGACTAATGCGTTTGGCAACAGACCACTGCGCTAAGTTAATAAATAAAATCAATAGAAATGAAATGGCAAGCATTAATAATGCAACCACAGATGCACCTTGCACGTCATACAAATCAAGTTTTGACATAATAATCAATGGTGCAATTTCGGATACGAGTGGCACATTACCTGCAATAAAAATGACTGAGCCGTATTCACCAAGTGAACGCGCAAATCCCATACCTGCGCCACCTGTTAATGCAGGTAATACCGCAGGGATGATGACTTTTCGCAGCGTTGTTAGTCTAGATGCACCTAAAATTTGAGCCGCTTCTTCATGGCTAGGATCAAGATTTGCTAATACGGGTTGAATCGCCCTAACGGTAAAAGGCAAGCTGACAAAAATCAAAGCAATCGCAATACCACTTGGAGTATAAGCGAGTTGAATCCCTAAATGGCTTAACCATTGCCCAATCAGTCCAGTCGGAGCATAAAGCGAGGCAAGTGCGATACCAGCAACGGCAGTGGGTAAAGCAAAAGGTAAATCCACTAACGCATTGATGAGATTCTTACCTGGAAAGTCATAACGCACTAAAACCCATGCCAATAAAAAGCCAAAGACGATATTAATTAACGTCGCGATTGCCGCCATTTCAAAGGATAGCGTTAAGGATGAGATCACTCGTTCACTCGTGATGATTTGAACGATATCAGCCCATTTTAACTGCCAGGCAGTGAGCACAAGTAATGTTAATGGCAATAATACCATTGAGCCGAGCCAGGCTAATGTAATCAATATACTTCGTTTAAATCCTGGTAATACGGTTTTCATTATCCCACCTTCACAACAGATAAATACCTAAGCTTTGTAAGCGTTTTGAAATGTTCAAAAAAATAACCGCTCTTTTCCATAATGGCAAAGAACGGAAATTTATTTAATATTCCAAAGTGAAATAAAGGAACGTTTGGTTCTGTGTTTTATATTTCATTTTGTTCTATAAAATGCTTTTTCGTTATTTTTTGTACTTAATATTTTGCGATATAAATTTAGCCACACGAAATTGAGGGTAATAACGGAGGAGAGTAAAAATGAAAAAAATAGCTTTATTTTCATTGCTTTCTTTCGGCTTGGCTGCTTGTTTATGGCATACCAGCACGGAACAAAAAACGGTGCTACTGAATGTGTCCTATGACGTGATTCGTGATTTCTATAAGGAATACAACATAGCATTTCAACGTGAATTTCCCTCAGATGTGATGATTTCGCAATCGCATGGTGGTGCCAGTAAACAGGTGCTAGGTGTGTTAAATGGTTTGCCTGCAGATGTGGTGACGTTGACACAAAGCAATGATATCGACGCTTTAGTTAAAAAAGGCTTAGTGGATGCAGATTGGCAGCAAGTATTACCGAATAGTGCCGTTCCTTTTGGTTCGGTGATGGTGCTTTTGGTGAAAAAAGGAAATCCAAAACACATTCAAGACTGGTCGGATTTGATTCGGGATGATGTCAAAGTGGTGTTTGCTAATCCCAAAATGTCAGCAAATGGGCGCTTTGCTTATTTATCGGCTTTAGCTTATGCCGAACAGCATAGTGATAAACCACAAGATTTTATGTTACGCCTGCTAAGAAATGTGCCGGTTTTAGAGGCGGGGGCGCGCAGTGCCAGTATTTCTTTTACTCAGCGTAATATCGGTGATGTTTTAATTGCCCCGGAAAATGAAGCGGCGCTAGCGGCTAAAACACTGGGCGAGAACAGATTTGAAGTGGTGTACCCAAGTATAACGGCCTATACCCCAATTTATGTGGCGGAAGTGAATAAAAATACGCAAACAGATGGTTTGCATCAACTTTCCCATGATTATTTGAGCTATTTATGGTCACCTCAAGCACAGGAACTGGCTGCCCAAAATTATTTCCGTCCGACAGATAAAAAAATTATTGCTAAAACGACCGCACTTTTTCCCGAAGTGAATCAATTTGATGTAAACCAACGTTTTGGTTCGTGGGAGGCGATTAATACTAAACATTTTGTCGATAACGGCTTATTTGATCGTCTATATATCAGTGCACAACGTGCTGATAAAGTAAATAAATAGGAGTGATACCCATGAATTATCTTCCTCTGTTTGCCGATTTAACCGGTCGTCCGGTACTTGTTGTCGGCGGTGGTTCAGTGGCTGCTCGTAAAATTGGGTTGTTGCTCAAAGCGAATGCTCAGGTCCGTATTGTTGCTCGCCAATTAAATGAGGAATTAAGCGAGCTTGAACGTCAAAATAAAGTACTATGGATTGCGAAAGAATTTAATGCCGAACAAATGAGAACGGTGATGTTGGTGATCGCAGCAACAAATGATGAGATATTAAATCACCGTATTTTCTATTTAGCCGAAAGTCAACATAAATTAGTTAATGTGGTGGATGATCAACCTCATTGTAGCTTTATCTTCCCTTCTATTATTGATCGTAATCCGATCCAAATCGCGATTTCTAGTGGTGGAAAGGCGCCGGTATTAGCCCGTTTATTACGTGAGAAACTGGAAGCATTATTGCCACAACATTTAGGCAAAATCGCTGAGATTTCTGGTAAGTGGCGGGATCAAGTGAAAGCAAAATTGACATCGGTTACTGAACGACGCCGTTTTTGGGAAAAAATGTTTAGTGGACGTTTTGCCAATCTCGTAAAAAATCAACAGGAAGTGCAAGCTGAACAAGAATTAGCTGAACAGCTAGAAAGTAACTATCAAGGAGGCTTTGTCTCTTTAGTTGGTGCCGGTCCTGGCGATGCTGGGTTACTAACTCTTAACGGTTTACAAGAAATTCAACAAGCTGACGTGGTGCTTTACGATGCTTTGGTTTCAGATGAGATTCTTTCTTTGATTCGTCGTGATGCAGAACGTATTTTTGTGGGAAAACGTGCCAATGGTCGTTCTGTCGCACAAGAAGAAACCAACCAATTGTTATTAACCCTAGCTCAACAAGGCAAGCGAGTAGTTCGTTTAAAAGGTGGTGATCCTTTCGTTTTTGGACGCGGTGGCGAAGAGTTAGAAGTGTTAGCTCAACATCAAATTCCATTTTCTGTTGTACCAGGTATCACCGCGGGCATTGGCGCAACAGCCTATGCAGGCATTCCATTAACCCACCGAGATTATGCACAAAGTGCAATTTTTGTGACCGGCCATCGTAAGGCTGATGCCTCTGATATTGAATGGCAAACCTTAGCAAGAAGTCATCAAACCTTAGTTATTTATATGGGTACGTTAAAAGCGCAAGTCATTGCCGAACGTTTACAACAGTATGGTCGAGCTGCGAATACGCCTGTTGCGATTATCAGCCAAGGCACTCAACTTACTCAAAAAACAGCGATTGGTACACTCGAAAATTTAGCTGAATTAGCAGAAAAAGCAGAGACGCCAGCCTTAATTGTAGTGGGTGAAGTGGTGAAATTACACGAACAATTAGCGTGGTTTGGCGAAGAAAAACAACGTCAAAAACAACCGCACTTTACCCTAGAAAGTTTAACTATCGGTCAAGTGGCGTAAGGAGTGGATGATGAGTTTATTTAAACCGACTTTTTGGCAAATTCCACTTGTTAGCCTTGATGTTAAAGATCGCTTGGCAGAAAAAACAGTCACATTGCAGCAACGTTTACATCAAATTGCTGATAGCCATAAGGATGCGCGCTTTGCTAGCAGTTTAGCTGTGGAAGATATGGTTATTACTGATGTGATTGCCCGTGAGCAGTTGAATATAGGAGTATTTACCTTAGATACAGGCCTTCTGCATCAAGAAACTTTGGATTTATTGGATAACTTAGCGAAAACCTATCCACATTTGCATATTGCACGTTTTCATCCAATTGCCCCTGATGCAGCTCGCTATGTGGCAGAAAATGGCAAGTTTGCTTTTTATGAAAGCATCGAATTGCGCCGAGAATGTTGCCATATCCGTAAAATCGAACCTTTAAACCGCGCATTGCAAGGGGCTGATGCATGGCTGACCGGGCAACGTCGTGAACAATCGTCCACTCGTACTGAGCTGCCGTTTGCCGAGCCGGATAAGGCACGTGGTATTGATAAATACAACCCTATTTTTGATTGGTCTGAAACAGATGTGTGGGCTTATATCTTAGCGAACAATGTGCCTTATAATGCTCTTTATCATCAAGGGTTTCCAAGCATTGGCTGCGATCCTTGTACCCGCCAAGTTAAACAGGGCGAAGATATTCGCGCCGGCCGCTGGTGGTGGGAGAGTAGAGATAGTAAGGAATGTGGATTACATAAGTAGAAAAATATAGGAAGCAAAACATGACAAAAACTGAACTCAACAACCAACATCTAGACTGGCTCGAAGCAGAGTCGATTCATATTATCCGTGAAGTCGTCGCAGAATGTGAGAACCCGGCGTTGCTCTTTTCCGGAGGGAAGGATTCTGTGGTATTGCTGGCATTAGCCCGTAAAGCATTTCAGTTAGGCGATCGTCCGGTACATTTACCGTTTCCATTGGTGCATATTGATACCGGTCATAATTATCCGGAAGTGATCCAATTTCGAGATGAGCAAGTGGCAAAACTTAATGCGCGCTTAGTCGTTGGACATGTGGAAGATTCTATTGCCAAAGGTACGGTAGTATTGCGCAAAGAAACCGATTCGCGTAATGCGGCACAGGCGGTTACTTTATTAGAAACCATTGCAGATAATGGATTTGATGCCTTGATGGGCGGTGCACGCCGTGATGAGGAAAAAGCCCGTGCAAAAGAACGAATTTTCTCGTTTCGTGATGAGTTTGGCCAATGGGATCCTAAGGCACAACGTCCGGAATTATGGTCTTTGTACAATGCTAAATTGCATAAAGGCGAAAATATGCGGGTGTTTCCAATTTCTAACTGGACAGAATTAGACATTTGGCAATATATCGCTCGTGAGAATTTGGAATTACCTCCGATCTATTACAGCCATAAACGAGAAGTTGTACGTCGTAAAGGTTTGTTAGTGCCAGTGACGCCATTAACACCTAAATTGCCGAATGAAGTCAGCGAAGTATTAGATGTTCGTTTCCGTACTGTGGGTGATATTAGCTGTACCTGTCCGGTAGCGAGCACTGCATCAACACCATTAGAAATTATTGAAGAAACCGCTATTGCCGACATTTCCGAACGCAGTGCTACTCGTCTAGACGACCAAGCCAGTGAAGCCGCCATGGAGAAACGGAAAAAAGAGGGGTATTTCTAGTATTTCTACTTTCTTGCTTGTGCAAGAAAGTAGCAAAGAACACACCCCAATTAAATCGCTCCTCTTCACTTTGTTTCAATTTTCTTAACGAAAAATTTGTAAACTCGCTACGCTCGAACAGTACAAATTTTTCTAAAAATTGAAAGTCGCTCAGGCGATTTATATGGGGCCATTATTCGAAGATGACGAAATACAAAAGAATAATTAACAGAATATAAGGAAGAAATATGACACAACATTCAACTCCACTTCGTTTTATTACTGCCGGCAGTGTAGATGACGGGAAAAGCACCTTAATCGGCCGCTTACTTTACGATAGCAAAGCGTTATTAACCGACCAAATTAAAACCCTTAATGCAGGAAAAGAGAAAGGCAATAAAGAAGCCATTGATTTTTCTATTTTGACAGATGGTTTGGAAGCAGAACGTGAACAGGGCATTACCATTGATGTGGCGTATCGCTATTTCTCTACGGCAAAACGTAAATTCATCATTGCTGACACGCCAGGACATGAACAATACACACGTAACATGGTGACAGGGGCAAGTACGGCATCAGCAGCAATCGTCTTAATTGATGCCTCTCAACTAAATTTTGATGAGAAACCGTTACAGCTTTTACCACAAACTAAACGTCATTCAGCGATTTTACGTCAATTAAATTGCCCGCACATTTTAGTGGCGGTGAACAAAATGGATTTATTGGATTACAGCGAAGGAAAATTCAATGCCATTGTGGAGGCGTATCGTCAATTGGCGGCACAACTTGGTTTAAAAGATGTACATTTTGTGCCGGTATCTGCATTGCTTGGCGATAACCTGGTATATGTAAGTGAAAGTACCCCTTGGTATCAAGGCGAACCTTTACTCACCATTTTAGAAAATTTACCAAGTGTGGATGAGGTGAGTCATTCCAATGCTGATTTCTATTTCCCGGTGCAATTAGTGGTGCGTCAGGATGCAGATAAAGCCGATGATTTCCGCGGTTATCAAGGGCGAATTGAGCGCGGTTCCGTGCAACTGGGACAGACTATTCGAATTGAACCGAATGGATTAATCGCTAAGGTGACCGAGATTATTACGCCAAAAGGTGAAGTGACACAGGCGGTGGCCGGGGAAGTGATTACCTTACGTTTAGATCGCGATATTGATATTTCCCGTGGTGATTTATTTGTGGATGAAAGTTCACCACTTACACCAAAAAAACAACTTGAAGCCACAATTTGTTGGTTTGATGAACGCCCATTAAATACCGCCCGTAAATATTTACTTAAACATGGTACGCAAACCGTATTTGCCAAAATCAGTGAAATTGAAAGTGTGTTAAACGTTCATACACTCGAACAAGAAAGTGGTGCTACAGCCTTAAAGATGAATGATATTGCTAGAGTGCGTTTAAGTTTACAGAAACCGATTGTTGCCACAACTTACGAAGAAAATATTGCTGGTGGTGCCTTTATTTTAGTTGATGAAGCAACTTATAACACCGTAGCAGCTGGTATGATTCTCTAACTCGCGCTTTCTTAATGTGAATTTACTGATATTACTCATTTTCTTGTGGGGAAACTTATGCAACACAACAATCCATTACCAACAGAAATACTGAATCTCTTACCAACGCTAACACCTCTTCAATTGGCATGGCTTTCCGGTTATGCATGGTCGCAAGCTTCCTGTGTAGAACAACAGGCCACAGGGCAACATTTGACAGCAAATTTGACCGCACTTTCGGCAGAACCTTTTTCAATTACGGTGCTTTCAGGTTCACAAACCGGCAATGCTAAATCGGTGGCGGATAAAGTTGCCGCAGAGCTTACTGAAGCCGGTATTGCTGTGAAACGTGTCGTTTTAAAAGATTACAAAGCGAAAACCATTCCTGATGAAAAATACTTGCTTTTAGTGACATCTACGCAAGGTGAAGGCGAGCCACCAGAAGAAGGTGTGGTATTGCATAAGTTATTAAACGGTAAAAAAGCACCAAAACTCACCGACCTGCAATTTGCAGTGTTAGGATTAGGGGATAGTTCTTATCCAAATTTCTGCCAAGCAGGCAAGGATTTTGATCAGCGTTTTGCCGAATTAGGCGCGACGCGTTTATTCGAGCGAGTAGATGCCGATTTAGATTACATTGCAACCGCGGAACAATGGATCCGAGATATTGTGGCTATCGTAAAAGAAAAGGCAGCGCAGGCTTCACCGGTTGTACAAAGTATTGGTACAGATACAACTGCACTAGTAGCCAAGGAAAGTCAATACAATAAAGCGAATCCATTTCCTGCAACCTTAATCACTAACCAGAAAATTACCGGTCGTCAGTCTGATAAAGATGTTCGTCATTTAGAGTTTGATTTAGCTGGCTCAGATCTTCATTACCAAGCGGGGGATGCACTCGGTGTATGGTTTGACAATGATCCTAAGTTAGTGGATGAAATTTTATCGCTCGCGCAGATTGATCCTACTACAGAAGTGACAATTGAGGGAAAAACGCAAACTATTTCGACCGCACTTTTATCGCATTTAGAGCTTACTCAAAACACACCGGCTTTTGTGAAAGGCTATGCAGCTTTGGCGAATAACGAACAGTTAAATGATTTGGTTGCAGATAATCAAGCATTGCAAAAATTGGTTCAACGTACACCGATTGTGGATGTATTACATAAATTTCCTGCAAAATTAACCGCAGAACAATTGGTTTCATTATTGCGTCCTTTAACGCCTCGTTTGTATTCCATTTCATCTTCTCCTGTAGAGGTTGGGGAAGAAGTGCATCTAACTGTTGTCGTGGTACGTTTTGAACATGAAGGTCGAGCACGCAGTGGCGCAGCTTCAAGCTTTTTAGCGGATCGCGTAGAAGAAGATGGTGCTGTGCGTGTATTTGTAGAACATAACGATAATTTCCGCCTGCCAAATGACACGGCTAAGCCAATTATTATGGTGGGCTCCGGTACCGGCGTGGCACCATTCCGTGCCTTTATGCAGCAACGCGTAGCTGATGAGGCAAGTGGTAAAAACTGGCTAATTTTTGGTAATCCACATTTTACTAGCGATTTCCTGTATCAAACCGAATGGCAACAATTTGCCAAAGAGGGGTTCTTACATAAATATGATTTTGCTTGGTCACGCGATCAAGAGAAGAAGATCTATGTGCAAGATAAAATTCGTGAAAATTCGACCGCACTTTGGCAATGGTTACAAGAAGGGGCTTATTTTTATGTCTGTGGTGATGCATCAAAAATGGCAAAAGATGTGGAACAAGCATTACTCGAAGTCATTGCTAAAGAAGGCAATTTAAGTCCGGATGAAGCAGAAGATTATTTAAATGAACTACGTGAAGAAAAACGTTATCAACGTGATGTGTACTAGATTTGTGGGGTGAAAAAATGACAGAGCAAAACAAACAAAGAGGCTTAGAATGGCAAGAAAAACCGCTTTCTGACAATGAACGCTTAAAAACCGACAGTAACTTTTTACGCGGTACCATTTTAGATGATTTAGAGGATTCCTTAACCGGTGGTTTCCGTGGGGATAACTTTCAATTAATCCGTTTCCACGGTATGTATGAACAAGACGATCGTGATATTCGCGCCGAACGTGCAGAGGAAAAACTCGAACCGTTAAAATTTATGTTGTTACGTTGCCGTTTACCGGGTGGAATCATCAAACCATTTCAATGGATTGAATTGGATAAATTTGCCCGTGAACATAGTTATTATCGTTCGATTCGTTTGACCAATCGTCAAACTTTCCAATATCATGGTGTGCCGAAAAGCCAATTACAAACCATGCATCGTTTATTGCATAGTCTGGGATTAGACTCGATTGCTACGGCTTCTGATATGAACCGTAACGTGTTATGTACTTCTAATCCAATTGAATCAAAATTACATCAGCAGGCATATGAATATGCGAAGAAAATTTCAGAACATCTGTTACCACGTACACGAGGTTATTTAGATGTATGGATTGATGGTAAGAAAGTCCAAAGTAGTGATGATTTTTTCCAGGAAGAACCGATTCTCGGTAAAACTTATTTGCCACGTAAATTTAAAACAGCCGTGGTGATTCCACCACTCAATGACGTGGATTGTTACGGGAATGACTTAGATTTTGTCGCCATTGCAGACGAGAACGGCAATTTGGTTGGCTTTAATGTCTTGGCAGGCGGTGGTTTATCCCTTGAACATGGCAACACCAAAACCTATCCGTATATTTCCCTTGAATTAGGTTATGTACCGTTGGAATACACTTTAAAAGCAGCGGAAGCCGTGGTGACGACCCAACGAGATTTTGGTAACCGTAGTGATCGTAAAAATGCACGTAGTCGTTATACCATTCAAAACATGGGGTTAGATAATTTCCGCGCCGAAGTCGAACGTCGTATGGGGATTCCATTTGAACCGATTCGTCCGTTTAAATTTACTGAACGCGGCGATCGTATTGGTTGGGTAAAAGGCATCGATAACAACTGGCATTTGACCCTGTTTATCGAAAGTGGCCGTTTGGTGGATAACGATGAGAAAAAATTACTGAGTGGCGTGTTGGAAATTGCCAAAATTCATAAGGGCGATTTTCGTATTACCGCCAACCAAAATCTGATCGTGGCAAATGTAGCGGAAGAGGATAAAGCACAAATTGAGCAAATTGCGCGTGATTACGGTTTGATTCGTGATGATGTGAGTAAATTACGTGAAAACGCTATGTCCTGCGTTTCTTTCCCAACTTGTCCATTGGCGATGGCAGAATCAGAGCGAATTCTTCCAAGCTTTATTGATGAACTGGATAAAGTGATGGCGAAACATTACGTAGCTGATGATTATATCGTTACACGTATTACCGGTTGCCCAAATGGTTGTGGCCGCGCGATGTTAGCGGAAATTGGTTTAGTGGGTAAAGCAATTGGTCGTTACAATTTGCATATCGGTGGGGATCGTGAAGGTGTGCGTATTCCACGTCTTTACAAAGAAAATATCACGATTCCCGAAATTATCCGTGAACTTGATACTCTGATTGGCCGCTGGGCAAGTGAGCGTCACGAAAACGAAGGATTTGGTGATTTTACCATTCGTGCGGGCATTATCAAACCAGTAGTAAATGCACCGGTTGATTTCTGGGATGACTCAAAAATGATTATTAAATCAGCGGCTTAATGCGCAAAAGTGCGGTTAATTTTGACCGTGCTTTTAGCTGAGAGAATAAAAAACCTTAGGTTTTAGCCTAAGGTTTTTGTCTTTAGCAAGAATTATTTTTTCTCTTCACATTTGTTGATATCGCTACATTTGCCGTAGAGATATAAACTGTGTGCTTTTAATTTGATGCCATGTTGTTCACTGATTTCTTTTTGACGTTGTTCGATAATATTATCAGTAAACTCAAATACTTTACCGCAATCTTCACAGATAATGTGATCGTGGTGTTCTGTTGGAGCAAGTTCAAAAACAGACTTGTTACCTTCAAAATTATGACGAATTAAGATATGCGCTTCATCAAATTGGTTAAGCACACGATATACGGTTGCAAGGCCAATATCACTGCCTTGCTCTAACAAGATTTTATATACTTCTTCAGCTGAGAAATGCTCATGTTTATGCTCTTGCATTAATGCAAGGATAGTGAGCCGAGGTTCAGTAATTTTTAATCCTGCCTTTTTGAGTAATTTGATGTTTTCTTCAGACATAATGTTCCCTTAAATTTGCTAAATTAGAGATAGTTAAGCTAATTCTGCTAAACACATTTCATCATAGATTTGTTTTGTCCATTTCTCTACGCGTTCTGCTGTGAGTTCGGGTTGACGATCTTCATCGATACACAAACCGATAAAGTTTCCGTCGTCTAATAATGCTTTTGATGCTTCAAAGGTGTAACCATCTGTTGGCCAGTTTCCTACAATAATTGCACCGTGTGGTTCAACGATATCACGAACCGTACCGATCGCATCGCAGAAATAATCAGCGTAGTCTTCCTGATCACCACAGCCAAAAATACCCACTAATTTGTCAGTAAAATCAATTTCTTCTAGGGTTGGGAAGAAATCATCCCAATCTGCTTGTGCTTCACCGTAGTACCAAGTCGGAATACCGAAAAGTAAAAAATCATAACCTTCGATATCTTCTTTCGTGCTTTTTGCTATGTCACGAATATCAACTAATTCATTGCCTAATTGTTTTTGAATCATTTTTGCAATGTTTTCTGTATTACCCGTGTCACTACCATAAAATAAACCGACAACTGCCATCGTTCTTTCCTTTTGAAATATAATTAGTTAATAAATAAAGATGAGAGACTAAAACCCTACAATTTGTACGAACTATACCACAAATGAATTCTCATTTGAATAGAATAATTCTCATTTAAAACGATTAATTCTTATTTAGAAACCTATCAATTGCACGTATAACAAAATCTGGTTTTTCCGCATGAACCCAGTGCCCACAACCATTGATAGTGAATGAGCTCGCATTCGGGAATTGTTTCAGAATGGTTTCTGTATATTCAGGTTTAATATAAGATGAAAGCCCACCTTTAATAAAGAGAGTAGGCGTATTAGCGTAAACTTCCTGCCAATCCATCAGTTCCGCATAATGCTCGAAAAGTGCGGTCAAATTGAAACGAAAATATTCGCTTGAAGTCGGCTCAAAAGATTTCAACATAAACTGCACCACGCTAGGATCGGCAATTTCACTTTCTAAAATAGGCTTAGCTTGTTGACGAGTTTGTGGCTGCGCTTTTTTCACGGCAAATAAACCACGGAATACATCATCGTGTCCTGCACTGCTATTAGCCACTGGAGCAATATCAATGACAATCAATTTTTTCACACGCTGCGGTTGAAGTGCGGTCATTTTCATTGCTGTTTTTCCGCCCATTGAATGACCAATTAAGATCACTTTATCTAATTGAAGGTGATCGATAAGTTGCCATACATCATCAGCCATGACATCGTAATTCATTGTTTCTGAATGAAAACTATGTCCATGATTGCGTAAATCTACGCGTAAAATATTATAGTTATCGCTAAATGCACGGGCGATTACACCAAGATTATTCATATCCCCAAATAAGCCATGAATGAAAACTAAGGTTGGTGAATTAATTGATTGTTTTGCTTGGTGAAATTGATGGTTTAATAATTGGGAAGATGACATATATTTTGCGTGAGAATTTGGTTAGAAATCGTTATAATGGACGAAAATTTTAGCAAACGGAGAGAAAAAAATGAAGATAATTGAAGTCGATGAAGAGTTATATCAATACATTGCAGCACAAACTCAATCTATTGGAGAAAGTGCGTCTGATATTCTTCGCCGTTTGTTGAATTTACCCACTCACGCAACAAGCTCGGTTGATTTCTTTGAATCAGTCACATCAGCTGAAACGCCAAAAAGTGCGGTGCATTCTGAGCCTGTTTTAGCTGAAAAAACAACCGAAGTATCTCAACCAAAAGTTGAATCTATTGAACCGCCAAAAGTAGTGAAAAAACAATCGGACGAAGCAATCAATCATATTGTTGATAAAGTTCGTGCATTATTGAATTCTGCTGAGTTCAAAGAAGAGCCAAAAGCAGTCGTGCGTTTTTTAAGTATATTGCGTACGCTTTATCGCACCAATCCAGAAAGTTTCGCACAGGCAACCGAAAGCCTACAAGGTCGTACTCGTGTTTATTTTGCTCGTGATGAAGGGACGTTGCTTGTGGCGGGTAATCACACGAAACCAAAACAAAT
The DNA here is from genome assembly GCF_003253005.1 of Haemophilus parainfluenzae. Lineage (GTDB taxonomy): Bacteria > Pseudomonadota > Gammaproteobacteria > Enterobacterales > Pasteurellaceae > Haemophilus_D > Haemophilus_D parainfluenzae_M. The sequence goes on from NZ_QEPZ01000002.1 coordinate 105,774, forward strand.
TCCAGATACACCATATTGGGTGATTACTAATACCAATAGTGGCCGTAAAATGTTGATGTTAGAAGGGGCGATGCAGTCTATGCATTTGCCAGAATATTTAATCGACGAAGTTCGCCCTTATTTCGTTAGCAACTAAGTCAATGCAAAAATTCCCTTGGCAAGTATTTGCCCAAAATTCAGCGTATGCAAATCAGGTCGCGTTGCGAAATTCGCAGGGCGATCCTTTTACTTGGGCAGAACTTGCTGAAAAAATTAATCAGGTAGAAGCCTTCCTTTTACAACAAGGTGTGACAGCGCAAAGTGCGGTTGCTTTTTGTGGGAAAAATTCAGAACAGATCTTATTTCTTTATTTAGCTGTTATTCAGCTAGGCGCAAAAATTTTAGGTATCAATCCTGCATTTCCTCAAGAAAAAAGAGAAGAGTTATGCCAAGTGTATGGTGTGGATTTTTGTTATCAAACCGAAGATATTCATTATTTAGCTGCTGAACCATTACCCGAACATAAAGTGGATTTTACAAAAGCGGCAACGATGACGCTCACATCAGGTTCGACTGGTTTACCTAAAGCTGTGGTGCATAATGTTTCTGCTCATTTGTCAAATGCGGAAGGCGTTTGTGCCTTAATGAATTTTGGCAAAGATCAATCATGGCTACTTTCTTTACCGCTTTATCATGTCTCCGGACAAGGTATTGTGTGGCGCTGGCTTTATGCAGGGGCCACCTTAGTTTTACCGAAAGAGGATTTTTATCAATCTATTGGTGAGGTTTCTCATGTTTCTCTTGTGCCAACGCAATTACAACGTTGGTTTGATTATTTGACGGAGCATCCTCAACCTATTCAAACACAAGCGGTATTATTAGGCGGGACACAAATCCCCGTAAAATTAACCCTGGCGTTAAATGAATTAGGTATTCGAAGCTATTCAGGCTATGGTATGACAGAAATGGCTTCTACCGTATTCGCTAAGCAATCGGATGGAAAAATTGGTGTAGGTCAACCTTTGCTTGGCCGAGCGTTCAAGTTAGTGAATGAAGAAGTTTGGCTAAAAGGTGCCGGACTTGCCATGGGATATTGGCGCAATGGGTGTGTTGATCCGCTTACTAATGCTGAAGGTTGGTTCCAAACCAAAGATAAAGGTCAATGGCTTGATGACGAATTAGTCATTCAAGGCCGATTGGATAATATGTTTATTTCCGGTGGTGAAAATATTCAACCAGAAGAAATTGAAAAAGTGATTGCACAGTCAGATTTGGTGAAACAAGTCTTTGTTTTACCTAAACGTGATGAGGAATTTGGCCACCGCCCTGTCGCGATTGTTGAATTTCATACCTTATTTAATGAAAGTGCGGTCGAATCTCTCAACGTTTTTTTACAAGGGCGATTGGAACGATTTAAGCAACCCGTTGCCTACTATGAACTCCCACAGGATTTAATCCAAGGGGCAATAAAGATTTCTCGTAAAGCGCTCGCCGATTGGCTGTCGCAATAATAGGAAAGTTAGTTTAATGAAAAATATCTCTCGTGTTTTGACCGTACTTGGTCTTTCATTTGTTTTTACGCTGGCGCTTTCTCATCCTGTTTGGGCAGAGAATAATAATGCGGATTTACCGACGGAAAAAACACTAAAAAGTGAATTAGCTGATGCACAAAAATTACCGGATGGTGATGAAAAAACAAATAATGTCGCGACAATCCAGGCTTCGCTTGATTTCTTGCAACAAATTCAAACCCAGCAAAAAAATAATAACGATTTGCAAGATACGCTTATTGATGCAGATTCTGAAATTCAGAAGAATAATGCCGATCTTCAAAATCTTAAAAAACAGCTAAGCACGACAAATAACACCGATTATGCTTCGCAAAGTTTAGCGAATTTGCAGACTCAGGTTGAAAAACTAACCAATCAACAACAAGATGCCCAATCTGCATTAAGTGCGGTGAATACACAACTTGCAGGACAGAGTTCAGTGTCTGAACGTGCTCAAACAGCCTTGACAGATAATGTTAAACGTACGCAAGAATTGAATCAGAAATTGGCTGATCCAACAACGAGTTCATTATTAAAACAGCAAATCCAGCTGGAATTGCAACTGATCGAGCTAAAAAATATCTATAATCAAGTGCTATTAAAAAATAGTGATCAGTTGACGGTGCTTTATCAAAGCCGATATGAACTATTGAATACGCGTGTTCAAGCATTGCAGCAACAAATTGCGGCTATTCAAGACGTGATTAATCAAAAGAATTTGGCTAAAACACAAAACCAAGTTGAGCAAGTACAACAACAAAGCCAAAGTGTTGAGCAAAATCCATTGATTCAGAAAGAGTTGGATTTAAATTCGCAGCTTAGCCAATATTTACTTGAGCAAACAGAGAAAACCAATACATTAACGCAAGATGAACTACGCATGCGAAATGTGTTGGATAACTTAACGCAGACACAACGTACCATTGATGAGCAAATCAGCGCATTACAAGGTACATTGGTGCTTTCACGCATTATTCAGCAACAAAAACAAAAATTACCGACTAATTTAAATATTCAAGGTCTTTCGAAACAAATTGCGGATTTACGTGTACAGATCTTCGATATTACACAAAAACGTAATGAGCTTTATGATATTGATGCTTACATCAGTAAAATAGAGCTGGATGAAAACAAATCCTTTACGCCAGCAGAAAAAACACAATTAACCAATTTGCTCACTGAACGTCGTAAAGTGGGTTCTGATTTAATTAAATCGTTGAATAACCAATTGAATTTGGCGATTTCCTTAGAGCTGACTCAACAACAGATTACTCAAATCAGTGATCAAATTCAGTCTAAACTCGATCAACAAAGTTTCTGGGTAAAAAGTAACAATCCAATTAATTTAGATTGGATCAAAAAACTGCCAATGTCACTCAAGGCACAATTTGATGGCATTGGAAAGAAAATTGGCTTCCCGACAAATTTTGATAATTTGCCGTATTTATTCACTTATGTCTTTATTTTGTTTGTGATTGGTGGGTTGATTTTCAAATTTAAAGAATCGATTAAACAACGTTTGAGCGTGATTAATGGCGAAATTAATACGCTTCGTTCGGATAGCCAATGGCATACGCCTCTTGCGTTATTTTATACCGCACTTTTCTCTTTATCAGGTACCCTTTGGTTTTTATCCGCTTGTCAATTGTTGGGCTTTTTCTTGGTGAAAAACCCACAAGACTTTTGGGAATGGTCACTTCGCATGGCAGGCTATTGGTGGTTCTTTAGCTTTGTCTTAGCTATTCTTCGTCCGAATGGCATTTTAGTGCGCCATTTTGGTTTTGCTAAAGAGAGTGCAACTAACTTACAAGACGTCACAAAACGTATCATTGTTTCCGTTGTGTTATTACTGAATACGTCGATTTTCAGTAATGTTATAGATACAGGCTTAGCTAATGACGTCCTCGGCGAAATTAATACGATTGTTGCCTTGCTTTTCTGTATTGTGATTATTGCGCCACGTTTTATTCGTACTGAAAAATCATTGAGTTCAACGACAACAGATAAGCGTGATAGAACCATTTTCAAAATTGTACGAATCTTATTGCAATTGGTACCTGTTGTTTTAATTGCGTTAATTGCTTTAGGGTATTACTACACTGCCTTAAATTTGATTACACATATTATTAATACCTATATTGCATGGGTTGTGTGGTCGTTGGTGCGTCATACGATTTATCGCGGTGTGACTGTTGCATCAAGACGTTTAGCTTATCGTCGTTTACAAGAAAAACGTCAGCAAAAACAACAAGATTCAAGTGATGCTTCAGCCTCTGATGATGTGGTAGTGATTACCGAACAAGAAGAGGGATTAGCCTTAAATGAAGTACGTAGCCAGTTACTACGCTTTGCCGATCTCTTTATTTGGACCGCACTCTTTGCCATCTTCTATTATGTATGGTCAGATTTAGTTACGGTTGTAAGTTATTTGCGTGATATTACCTTGTGGCAACAAACTTCAACGACTGAAGCGGGCGTGGTGACCGAAACGATTTCACTCTTTAACTTGATTGTTGCTTTAATCATTGTTGTGATTACCTATATTTTAGTGCGTAACATTCAAGGTATTTTAGAAATATTGCTCTTCTCCCGAGTGAAACTTTCACAAGGTACGCCTTATACCATTACAACATTATTAACCTATATCTTGGTTGCAGTGGGTGGCGCATGGGCATTTTCGACGCTTGGGATGTCATGGTCTAAATTACAATGGTTATTTGCCGCCCTTTCCGTTGGTCTCGGTTTTGGTATGCAGGAAATTTTTGCGAACTTTGTTTCCGGTATCATTTTATTATTTGAACGTCCAATTCGTGTGGGCGATACCGTGACCATCAACGATGTAACAGGTACGGTGGCAAAAATCCGTATTCGTGCGATTACCATGATTGATCCTGATCGAAAAGAAGTAATTGTGCCAAATAAATCTTTTGTAACCGGACAAGTGACTAACTGGGCATTATCTAATACCGTTACTCGTTTAGTCGTGTCTGTTGGAGTGGCTTATGGATCAGATTTAGAGCTGGTGAAACGTTTATTATTGCAAGCTGCAAATGAGCAACCAAACATCTTAAAAGAGCCAGAACCAAGAGCGCTATTTTTAACCTTTGGTGCAAGCACGTTAGATCACGAACTACGTGTTTATGTTGGGCAAGTGTCTGAGCGAAATGATACGCTTGATGCACTCAATCGCCGCGTGAATGAGTTATTTGCAGAAAATAATATTGATATTGCATTCAATCAATTAGATATTTTTATTAAGAATAAAGATACCGGCGAAGAAATTCCATTTATTGATGTGGCAAAATTAGCCCAAAATCATTAATTAAAGAGAGAGAATATGGCAGGGAATACTATCGGACAACTTTTTCGTGTGACGACCTTTGGGGAGTCACATGGTATTGCATTAGGCTGTATTGTAGATGGCGTACCGCCGAATCTTGAATTATCGGAAGCGGATATTCAACTTGATTTAGATCGTCGTAAACCAGGTACATCGCGTTACACCACACCACGTCGTGAAGACGATGAAGTACAGATTTTATCTGGGGTGTTTGAAGGTAAAACAACCGGTACCAGTATTGGAATGATCATTAAAAATGGTGATCAACGTTCACAAGATTATGGTGATATTAAAGATCGTTTTCGTCCAGGGCATGCGGATTTTACCTATCAACAAAAATACGGTATTCGTGATTATCGCGGAGGTGGACGATCTTCTGCACGTGAAACCGCTATGCGTGTTGCTGCGGGAGCGATTGCGAAGAAATATTTACGTGAACAGTTTGGCATTGAAGTACGTGGCTTTTTGAGTCAAATTGGCGAAGTGAAGATTGCACCACAGACTATCGATAAAATTGATTGGGATAAAGTGAATAGCAATCCATTTTTCTGTCCAGATGAAAGTGCGGTCGAAAAATTTGATGAATTAATCCGTGAATTGAAAAAAGAAGGCGATTCGATTGGTGCCAAACTAACCGTGATTGCAGAGAATGTTCCTGTTGGTTTAGGAGAGCCTGTTTTTGATCGACTTGATGCTGATTTAGCCCATGCGTTAATGGGGATTAATGCCGTTAAAGGTGTAGAAATTGGCGATGGTTTTGCGGTGGTTGAACAGCGTGGAAGTGAACATCGTGATGAAATGACTCCAAATGGTTTTGAAAGCAACCATGCTGGCGGTATTTTAGGGGGTATTAGCTCAGGTCAGCCAATTATTGCAACGATTGCTCTAAAACCAACATCTAGTATTACCATTCCAGGGCGTTCTATTAATTTAGAGGGCGATCCTGTCGAAGTGGTGACAAAAGGCCGTCATGATCCTTGTGTAGGAATCCGTGCAGTCCCTATTGCAGAAGCCATGGTCGCAATTGTGTTACTCGATCATTTATTACGTTTTAAAGCGCAATGCAAATAACTCTTTTAAATTAAGCTTATTTTTCTTTCATTAAAGATAAGAAGATTCGTTTTAGGAAATTTTATGAGTAGATCTTTAGCAAAATTACTTTCAAGTGCGGTTGTTTTAGGGAGTGTTTTTTTCTCGTTACAAACAACAGCCTCACCACAAGACTGGCAACGAATTAAGCGTCCAATTCCTGCAACAGATGGTAAAGCAAATCCAATCGGCAGCTATTCGAATGGTTGTATTATCGGGGCAGAGCCATTGCCTTATAAAGGGGAGGGCTATCAAGTCATTCGTATGAATAAAAACCGCTATTATGGTCATCCAGATATGATTGCCTATTTACAGCGTCTTGGACAAAAAGCGAAGTCAGCAGGATTACCAACGATGTTAGTTGGGGATATTGCTATGCCAGGTGGTGGTCGCTTTTTAACGGGGCATGCAAGCCATCAAATGGGATTGGACGCGGATATTTGGTTGCGTATGGGGACCATGACAGACAGCGAAGCGTTAAATTCTGACGGAAAAGGCTTGCTTGTGGTGAATCGCCAAGCACAACGAGTTGATGAAAATGTGTGGAATAGCAATCATGCAACGTTAATCAAACTGGCCGCGCAAGATCCCAAAGTGACCCGTATTTTTGTAAACCCAGCGATTAAATTAAAACTTTGTCAAATTGCGGGTGATGATCGTGCTTGGTTACATAAAATTCGTCCGTGGTTTGGTCATGATTCACATTTCCACGTGCGCATTGCTTGTCCGAAAGATGCCGCTTATTGTGAAGATCAAGCGCCGGTACCAGCAGGCGATGGTTGTGGCGATGAACTTTATTCTTGGTTTGAACCTGCAAAACCAGGTTCAGGCTCTTCTAAACCAAAAGTGACACCTCCAGAGCCGTTTTTATGCCAACAGGTGTTGAGTTCGCCAAATAGTAGCGAATGGTTAGAGTAGGAGTTAAACAATGGAGTTGGGGATTGATATATTAGCCATGCTTTTTGCTGCTGCCTTTATTGCTGCATTTATTGATGCGATAGCGGGTGGTGGAGGCTTAATTACAATCCCAGCCTTATTAATGACAGGTATGCCGCCTGCGATGGCATTAGGCACCAATAAATTACAAGCATTCGGCGGTGCGTTGTCGGCAAGTATTTACTTTTTGCGTAAAAGAGCGCTCAATTTATCGGAGTTTTCTTTCATCTTACTGGTGATTTTTATCGGCTCGGTGATTGGTACCTTGCTTATTCAAAGTTTAGATGCGTCATTAATTAAAAAAGGGCTTCCATTTCTCATTTTAGCCATTGGCTTATACTTTTTATTTACGCCTAAATTGGGCGAAAGTGATCGTAAACAACGTATTTCTTACGCCGTTTTTGCGTTATGTTTTGGATCATTACTGGGTTTTTATGATGGCTTTTTCGGGCCGGGAACAGGTTCCTTAATGAACCTTGCCTGTGTGACGTTACTTGGATTTAATCTCACCAAAGCGACTGCCCATGCGAAAGTGATGAATTTAACCTCAAATTTTGCTTCATTAATTTTCTTCTTTATTGGTGGTCATGTCATTTGGACTGTCGGTTTAGTGATGATGGCAGGAAGTCTGATAGGTGCAAATTTAGGTGCCCAAATGGTGATGGCAAAAGGCAAACAACTGATCAGACCGATGGTGGTGATTATGTCATTTATCATGACGATAAAAATGGCGTATGATCAAGGTTGGTTTCATTTTTAACGGTTGATTATGACAGAGTCTCAGAAAAAATTACGTATTACAGCGCGAACAGGTTATGAACCACATTTTTCATGGTCATATTTGCATCCTAAAAATTGGGGCATTTGGCTTGGTATTTTTGTGCTTTTGTTACTCGCTTTTGTACCATTTCGTTTACGCGATAAAATGGCCGAGAAACTGGCTCGTGCGCTGATGAAAAAAATTGGTAAACCACGTACTCGAGCCGAGATTAATTTGAAACTCTGTTTCCCTGATTGGACGGATGAGCAACGTAACAAAGTAATTGAAGACATGTTTGTGACGGTTGCACAAGTAATGCTCGGTATCGGTGAAATTGCTATTCGTTCAAAAAAACATTTACAAAAACGTAGCGAATTCATTGGTCTTGAGCATATCAAGCAAGCGAAAGCCGAAGGGCATAACATCATTTTGATGGTGCCGCATGGTTGGGCGATTGATGCATCTGGCATTATTTTACATACACATGGCATGCCGATGACGTCAATGTATAACCCGCACCGAAATCCGTTGGTGGATTGGTTATGGACTTTAGCGCGTCAGCGTTTTGGCGGGAAAATGCATGCTCGCCAAAATGGGATTAAGCCATTTTTAGCACACATCAAACAAGGCCAAATGGGGTATTATCTTCCTGATGAAGATTTTGGAGCCGAGCAAAGTGTCTTTGTGGATTTCTTTGCCACTTATAAAGCCACACTTCCTGGGTTAAACAAAATGGCGAAATTAGCGAAAGCAGTGGTTATTCCGATGTTCCCACGTTATAACGCTAAGAATGGCAAGTATGAAATGGAAATTCGCCCACCGATGCAATTAAGCGACGAGCCTGAGCAATCAGCCCGTGCGATGAACGAGGAAATTGAATATTTCGTTACACCAACACCCGAACAATATGTCTGGATTTTACAGCTTCTTCGTACTCGAAAAGACGGGGAAGATATTTACCCAGATTAATTCATTTTATTTACAAAAGTGCGGTCAAAATTCACCGCACTTTTGCATTTTTATATGCTAGAATGCGAGCCTAAAAACAGGATTTTTTCTTACTCTTTTTTGAGCAATTATTTATGAACAAACAACTTGAATTAATCAAATCTTCTATCAAATCTATCCCAAATCATCCAAAAGAAGGCATCATTTTCCGTGATATCACGAGCTTGCTTGAAGTGCCCGCAGCTTTCAAAGCCACAATCGATTTGATCGTTGAAAAGTATAAAGATCAAGGTCTCACAAAAGTGATTGGTACCGAGTCTCGTGGATTTATTTTTGGTGCGCCAGTTGCATTAGCATTAGGCTTGCCATTTATCCCCGTTCGTAAGCCAGGCAAATTACCGCGTGAAGTGATTGCACAGTCTTATCAATTAGAATACGGTCAAGACACCCTTGAATTGCACACGGATGCCATTTCACAAGGCGATAATGTGTTAATCATTGATGACTTGTTAGCGACAGGTGGTACAGTTGAAGCCACCGTGAAATTAGTTCAACGTTTAGGCGGTGAAGTGAAGCATGCTGCCTTTGTGATTAATTTGCCAGAATTAGGGGGCGAAAAACGCTTACGTGATTTAGGCATTGATTGCTACACTTTAGTGAATTTTGAAGGCCATTAATTTTTAAAGAGATGCGATGAGCTACCAAGTTTTAGCCAGAAAATGGCGACCAAAAAACTTTTCTGAAGTAGTGGGGCAAAGCCATGTGCTCACTGCTTTAGAAAACGGTTTAAAAGAAAACCGTTTACATCATGCTTATTTATTTTCCGGTACTCGTGGCGTAGGTAAAACCTCCATTGCTCGTTTATTTGCGAAAGGCTTGAACTGCGTAAATGGTATTACAGCCGATCCTTGCGGTGAATGTGAAAACTGCAAAGCGATCGAAGCGGGCAACTTTATCGATTTAATTGAAATCGATGCGGCTTCTCGTACGAAAGTAGAAGATACGCGTGAGCTATTAGACAATGTGCAATATAAGCCGGTCGTGGGGCGTTATAAAGTCTATCTTATCGATGAAGTGCATATGCTTTCCCGCCATTCTTTCAATGCGTTGTTAAAAACCTTGGAAGAACCGCCTGAATATGTGAAATTCTTACTCGCGACAACGGATCCTCAAAAATTACCGATTACGATTTTATCCCGTTGTATGCAATTTCATCTCAAAGCATTAGATGAACCGCAAATTTCAGCACATCTTAATCGCGTGCTTACTGCCGAAAATATTCATTTTGATGCGCCAGCACTAGATAAATTAGCCAAAGCTGCACAAGGTAGTATTCGCGATAGCTTAAGTTTAACGGATCAAGCCATTGCCATGGGCAACGGTAAGGTTTCTACCGATGTGGTGAATACCATGCTTGGGCTGTTAGATGAAGATCAGCCGATTGAAATCATTTACGCTTTACATCAAGGTAACGGTGAGCGTTTAATGAAAACCATCCAAACGGTGGCAGAAAAAGCGGGCGATTGGGATGAATTACTGGCAGAAACGGCAGAGAAATTACATCAAATTGCATTAATGCAGTTACTCGCTAAAAATGCTACGGACGAAAACGATCATCTCGGTTTTCTGGCTAAACATATTTCACCGGAAGACGTACAATTTTTCTATCAAGTGATTGTATCGGGTCGAAAAGAATTAGCCTCCGCACCTAATCGTCGAATTGGTGCAGAAATGACATTATTGAGGGCATTGGCATTCCACCCAAAGTTCCTTACGGCAGCACAAACGCCTAAACAAGGTGGGCTATCCCCTGAACAAAATACACAGAAAAGTGCGGTTGAAAATCAGCCTGTTTCTGGTTATGTGGATATGCCAGTGCTGTCGCAAAACATCAAAGCAAATTATTCTGCACAAGCGCAAAAGCCGATGGCCCAATCAGCAGTTGCGCATTCTTCACCTTCTCAACCTGTTTCCACGCAAACCACATCTTCATTGAATTTAGCCAGCCTTGCTGCGCTGGAAGCATTGAATCAATTGACGAAAATTGAGCAATCAGAGCGCCAACATCATCATGATGAACAGCAAGCCGCCGTAGAAGAAACCTTACATCATCTCCAAGAGTTGGATGAGCAAAAAAATTCACCAAAAATGACCGCACTTCCTGTGCGAGAAATGACCCCACCAAAAGCGACGCAAACGAAAAAAGTAGCGGTGTCAAATCCAATGACTCAACAAGCAGAAGCGTTAAAGCAAAGTGTTGAGACGGTTGAAAATACCATTGATGACAATGCTGAAATGGACGCGGAAGAGCAGGAAATTCTGGATGCGGAAACTTACCGTTGGGAGTGGAGTAATCCGGATTTAGCTAAAGTGGATAGCGGTGTGCGACCTTCTGATATTAAACAGGCGATTTTAAAAGATGTGACACCAGAATTGCGTGAGAAAATTATTCAAATTACGCAAAAACAAGATCCTTGGACGGATATCGTTGAACGCTCTGGCGTGATTGGTTTTTCAAAAGAGTTAGCATTAAATTGTTTCATCAAGTCGCAAACAGAAGATGAAATTCAACTTGGGCTTCATTCTGAAAAAGCCCATTTAAAACAAGATCGAAATATTAAAAATTTAGTGGATCATCTTGAACGTTTATATGAAAAACCAGTCAAATTGTCGATTTTTGTTGAAGATTCCGATGTTTTAACACCGATGGATTATCGTAAAAAGGTTTATCAAGACTTGCGTGAACAGGCACGTACGGATTTACAGCAAGATAAAAAACTGCTTTTATTGCAAAAAGAGTTTGATGCGAAGTTGGATGTCGAAAGCATTCGACCAGTTTAAAACTCATTTCTCTAAATTTTAACTTTATAAAGGAAAGAATATGGCGTTTAGCTCTCTTTTTACTCTTATTGATGACATTGCATCGATTCTTGATGATGTCGCCTTGATGACCAAAATGGCAGCTAAGAAAACCGTTGGCGTGGTAGGCGATGACTTAGCCTTAAATGCTAATCAGGTAACAGGGGCATCTTCCGATCGTGAATTACCCATTGTTTGGGCTGTCACCAAAGGATCGTTAGTCAATAAAATCATTTTAATTCCAATTGCTTTACTGCTTTCTGCGTTTTTACCTTGGTTGATCGTGCCGCTTCTGATGATTGGTGGGGCGTATTTGTGTTTTGAAGGTGTAGAGAAAATTCTACATAAATTTATTGCTCATGAAGAGCATGAAGAAAAAACAACCTTTAATGAAGCCGCTAAAATTAAAGGGGCAATTCGTACCGATTTTATTCTTTCCGCTGAAATTATTATCATTGCATTGGGCGAATTAACCGAAGCGAGCTTGCTGACTCGCATCATTTCCCTTTCGATAGTCGGTATCGGAATTACTATTTTTGTTTATGGCTTAGTCGCATTGATTGTTAGAGCGGATGATTTCGGTTTATACCTTATCAAAAAAGGTGGTGTGGCGAAGTCAATCGGAAATGCAATTTTAGTGATTATGCCAAAATTTATGCGTTCACTTAGTTTTATCGGTACACTTGCGATGTTCTTAGTCGGTGGCGGTATTTTTGTGCATAATGTGGATTTCATTCATCATTTGCTCGCTGATTATCAATTAGCAGATGGCTTATTAGGTAATGTGGCAACGTTAGTTGTTGGTGTGATTGTTGGGGCGATTGCTTGTATGATTGTATTACCGGCGATGAAATTATTCGGTAAACACTAAAAACGAGATAAAAAATAACCGCACTTTGATTGTTTCAAGGTGCGGTTTTTTTATGGATGGAACAGACTATTTACGAGAAGTGTAATCGCCGACACAAATCCATTTATAACTGGTTAAGGCTTCTAATCCCATTGGGCCGCGAGCATGAAGTTTTTGAGTACTTACCGCCACTTCAGCACCTAAACCAAATTGCCCGCCATCGGTAAATCGGGTACTTGCATTAACATACACAGCTGCCGCATCTACTTGATTAATAAACTGTGTCGCTAATCGTTGGTTTTCCGTTAAGATACTTTCTGAATGTTGTGTGCCATATTCACGAATGTGAGCAATTGCCTCATCCATATCTTCAACCACCACGACATTGAGATCGAGTGAGCCCCATTCTTGACGTAGTGCTTGTTCGGTCACTTCTTGCACATCGACATTTGCAGCTTGAAGAATCGAAAGTGCGGTCGATTTTGCATGGAATTTTACTTTTTTCTCGGCTAAATATTTCGCGAGTTTTGGTAGGAAGGTTTCTGCAATCGAGCGTTGAACTAAAAGCGTTTCCAACGTATTACATGTGCTTGGACGTTGGCATTTTGCATTGGCAATCACCGCAAGGGCTTTTTCTTGGTCAGCACTTTCTTCCACAAAAAGATGGCAAACACCCACACCACCGACAATCACCGGAATAGTAGAATGTTGTTTACAAAGCTCATGTAAACCGGCGCCCCCACGAGGAATAATCATATCCACGTAGCGATCCAATTTAAGCAGTTGCATCACAAGTTCACGATTCGGATCGGTAATAGCTTGGACTGCATGGCGTGGTAATCCCGCTTGTTCAAGGGCATTTTGTACCACTTCCACTAAAATTTGGTTGGAATGTTGTGTTTCTTTTCCACCACGTAAAATCACGGCATTACCGGTTTTTAAGCAAAGACTCGCCACATCAATGGTGACATTGGGACGTGCTTCGTAAATGGTACCAATTACGCCAAGCGGTGTACGAACGCGTTCGATTTTTAATCCGCTATCTAAGGAGCCCCCATCAATGATTTTCCCCACTGGATCGGCGAGAGAAATCACATGGCGTACATCGTTCGCAATGCCTTTTAGGCGATCTTCGGTTAATAAGAGGCGGTCAATTAAGGCTTCAGATAAGCCGTTTTGTTTCGCGATTTCAATATCTTTTTGGTTCGCGGCTAGAATACGCTCCGCTTGTTGTTCTAATTGCTCTGCAATAATACTGAGCGCATGATTTTTTTCAGTGGTGTTTAACTGCGCTAAAATAAAGGCTGCATCTTTAGCCTGTTTGCCCATTTGTTCTAACATAATTATTCCTTTTAATTATTTCGTTTTCTTCGGTAATTTATCATTTGTTTCCTCATCTTGCTCTTGGAAATCGAAAACGGGTAATCCCCAACCAAATCGAACTGCAAGTAAGCGTAATGCAAAACCACTGAATAACGTGAGTAAAATTGAAAGCGTGTGTTCTACTTGAAGGTGTTGTAATGCCATATACATAGCGGCAGAGAAGAATGACACGCTGGCGTAAAGTTCTTTTTGGAATACAAGGGGAATGCGGTTACAGAGTAAATCACGCAACACACCACCAAATGCACCTGTCACGGTTGCAGCAATGGATGTCACAGTAAAACCATAACCCATATCAATGGCAATCTGCGCACCGATAATGGAATACACGATTAATCCTAAGGCATCTAATACCAAGAAAATTGTGCGGAAGTAGCGCATGAAATGTTTGATGAAAGGTGCGATAAAAACCGTTAATACCGCTGCACCAGCCACCATAATGAAATATTCAGGATGTTTAACCCAGCCAAGCGGGTAGTGTCCAAGTAATACATCGCGTACCGAACCGCCACCAATCGCCGTCACACAGGCAATAATAATTACCCCAAAAATATCCATTTTTTCTCGTCCAGCGGCTAATGCACCGGTAATTCCTTCGGCAGTTATTCCAATAATGTAAAGTACGCTTAATAGCATTTTTTTGTGGTTCCTAAAGTGCGGTTATAATTTTGCTTATTTTAAAAGGGAATGAGTCAAAATGCACGAAAGCCATTAAAAAAAGCTGTAAATTTTGGCATAATGACGCCTTCTTTTTCTAATCGAGAATCTTATGTCAGAAGAACAATCCAAACCCTTAGCCGCATTTCTTGCTCTCTTGCCAATTGGGTTGCTATTAATTATTGAATTTTTTGCAGAGTCTTTGCAATCTGCTGAAAAACTGATTCCTCATTTAGCCTTTGGTGTGCTGATTGCTCAGCTACTTTGTTTGGTAGCCTTTATTAAAGGTGAAATTTGTCCAGGACAACGCGGACGTTTAATCAAAGCAAATGTCTGTTTTGTACTTTATTGGTTAGTTTGGCTTGGAATGAGCTTAGCCTCACCACATCATTACGTGATGACTGATATTGTTAGCTTATGCGGATTATCTGCCGTATATGCAGTATGGAAACAACCTAAAGATGAATCAGCTCGCCATGGTTTTCTCTTAATGGCATCTTTGGTGAGTGGATTGGGTGTCATTGCCTATTTGATGATTTTCTTCGGCAATCCAACACCGAATTTCATGCAATATAACCCACTTGCACAAGCTTTAATGGGCGTATTGTTAGCGAATTTATGTTTGTCCGTTTCTCGTAATCGTTTACAAGGTTTTATAGCATTACTGCCGTTATTGATGATTTTACTGCTTGCGCTTAATGCGTTGGCAGTACTGATTTTTATTATTTATCAAGGCACAAGTGCGGTCGTTTTTTCGAACGTTTTCGCATACGGCATTTATTTTCTGCTTCACTTAGTGATAGCGGGTGTATTGCTCTTACACAGTGTAAATAAATGGAAACTCAGCTATAACAGCCTACTCATTTTATTCTTTATGGCTAGTAGCTTGCCAGTCTGGGCGATGTTTATTTAATGGATAAAGTAAAATCTTACGCCGCCCCGATGTTAGTCGTGGGCTGCGTGCTATTCGGTTTATTGCTTCTTTCTGAACCGGTGGTGGCGCTCGTGATTGATTATTTTGGTTTGGATAAGCCCATTAATCATTGGCAATGGGCGGGTGCAGTGCTGACATTAGTCGCGATTTATCTTGGCTCTCAAAAAAGCAAAACTACTTAAAACAAAAAAGTGCGGTAAATTTCACCGCACTTTGCTTTCAGATTAAACCAATTACTCAGCTGCTTTCTTTTTCAAGTATTGATAGAGCTCGTCTTTAATCCGTAATTTTTCTTTTTTCAAGTTCTCAATTTCCGTATGAGTAGCGAGTTCTATGTTATCAATCTTATTTTTGATCTCTTGGTCTAACACATTGTGTTTTTCAAACAAGCGATCAAAATAAGCATCTTTGTTTTTAAGATTAGTGATTAAATCGCGAAATTCAGGAAACATAGGTTACTCCTCTTGGTTAATGTTCATTTTCATTATAGAACTTTTTTTTGCTGTTTCTAGTGTCTCATTCTCAGAATTTGATAGAGATCACAAAATTAAATCATGGCAAAGTGCGGTCATAAAATTAGATGTTTTTGAAGAGATTAATAAAAGAAAAATCAGGGTTTTAACTGGTTTATTTGCTCAAAGCACGCTAGAATAAAGGTATCTGTTTCATAATGAAAAATAGGGAATTCCAATGATCGATCCAAATTTACTCCGTAATAATCTGGCTGAAGTAGCAGAAAAATTAAAAGTAAAACGTAACTTTATTCTTGATACGGAAAAACTTACCGCATTAGAAGAACAACGCAAAGATTTACAAGTAAAAACAGAAACATTACAAGCAGAACGTAACGCGCGTTCTAAAGCTATTGGTGCGGCAAAAGCACGTGGTGAAGACATTGCACCATTATTGGCTGAAGTAGATAACATGGGCGAACAGCTTAACGAAGCGAAAACTCAACTTGATGCCGTGTTAGCTGAAATCAATCAAATTGCGTTAAGCATTCCAAACATCCCAGCAGATGAAGTGCCATTAGGTAAAGATGATACTGAAAATAAAGAAATTTTACGTTGGGGTACACCGCGTACATTTGATTTTGAGATCAAAGATCACGTGTCACTAGGTGAAGATGCCAATGGCTTAGATTTTGCAGCAGGGGCTAAATTAGCCGGTGCGCGCTTTGCGGTTATGAAAGGCCAAATTGCTAAAATGCACCGTGCATTAGCACAATTTATGCTAGATCTTCATACCGAACAACATGGTTATTTAGAAGCTTATGTACCTTATTTAGTCAACCATGCAACCCTTTATGGAACAGGTCAATTACCAAAATTCGGTGAAGATCTATTCCATACTTTAGCGCTAGAAGGTGAACAACCTTACGCATTAATCCCGACAGCAGAAGTGCCAGTGACTAACCTTGTCCGTGATGTGATTGTTGATGAAGCAGATTTGCCAATCAAAATGACCGCACATACACCATGTTTCCGTTCTGAAGCGGGATCTTATGGTCGTGATACTCGTGGTTTAATTCGTATGCACCAATTCGATAAAGTGGAAATGGTACAAATCGTAGATCCTGATAAATCTATGGAAGCACTTGAAGAATTAACAGGCCATGCAGAAAAAGTATTACAACTTTTAAATTTACCATATCGTAAAGTATTACTTTGTACTGGTGATATGGGTTTTGGTTCTTGCAAAACTTACGACTTAGAAGTGTGGGTGCCTGCACAAGATACTTACCGTGAGATTTCTTCTTGCTCTAACATGTGGGATTTCCAAGCTCGTCGTATGCAAGCTCGTTGCAAAGCGAAAGGGGATAAGAAAACTCGCTTAGTGCATACATTGAATGGCTCTGGTTTGGCAGTAGGTCGTACATTAGTGGCCGTGCTTGAAAACTACCAAAATGCAGACGGTTCAATTACGGTGCCAGAAGTATTACGTCCTTACATGGGCGGATTAGAAGTGATCGGCAAATAATCAAAAATATATTAATTCAATTTAGGGCTAATTTTTATTAGCCCTTTCTTTCATTTAGAGAAATGAGATTTTTATTCTAGTCTTTGAGATAAATCCACATCAATACTCATGCGTTTAGAGGTAATCTTATAAGGTATCAATTTTTAGGAGAATAATAATGACTGATAAACGACCATTTCCATTACCAACAGGGTATTTTGCGATTCCATTAGGTTTAGGTGCCTTGTCTTTAGCTTGGCTGCATATGGGCGATACGCTCTCTTTTTCTCGGAATGTGAGTGATATTATTGGCGTAACGTCTGTTTCAGTATGGGCACTTTTCGTCTTGCTTTATATTTATAAAATGATTTATTTCTCTCACGAAGTACGCGATGAATATTGCTGTCCGATACGTTTTTCTTTTCTTGCCTTAATACCGATTACAACTATGTTAAGCGGAGATATTCTGTATCGTTGGTTTCCTCTCATTGGTGAGGGATTAATTTGGAGCGGGACAATTGGGCAATTATTGTTTTCTTCAGTTCGTATTAGTGCGTTATGGAAAGATGGCACATTTGAGGAAAAATCGACATTGCCACCGTTTTATTTGCCCTCAGTGGCGACTAACTTTACAAGTGCCTCATCATTAGCCTTACTAGGCTATCAAGATTTAGGCTATTTGTTCTTAGGTGCAGGGATGATTGCTTGGATTATTTATGAACCGGTGTTATTCCAACGTTTACGCGTGTTGCAAATTGAACCACAATTTCGTCCAACCATGGGAATCATTCTCGCCCCAGCATTCGTGGGATCCTCGGCGTATTTATCGCTTAATGGGGGAGAGATCGATCTTTTCGTTAAGCTCTTATGGGGATACGGCTTTTTACAAATGTTCTTTTTAATTCGACTTTTCCCTTGGATTAGTGAAAAAGGGCTAAATATTGGCTTCTGGGCTTTTTCATTCGGATTAGCTTCTTTAGCGAATGGGGCCGTTTCTTTTGTTCATCATCACGTACTTAGCGGGTTGGCAAACGGTGCGTTTATCTTTGCTAACTTGATGATTGGTGGGTTAGTACTGATGACGCTAGGAAAGCTCTTAAAAGGACAATTTTGGTTAAAGTAGCTTAAATAGAAAGTGCGGTCAGATCAAAATTGACCGCTCTTTTTATGAATTTTTAATCACAACTTATCATTTACAAAAAAACTAGACATGCCGTTTTGCTGTTGATGTAAATGCAATCTTATCTGGTCGATAACTAATACTCCCATATTGAAATGGTCGCCCATCAGCCAAATAAGTAGTACTCGTCACATTCACAACCATGTCATATTCACCAAGATCGATTGCATTTTTTTCTTCTTCATTTGCATAACGAAAGACAATTTTTCGTTGTGAGTGGCTAATTCTTAATTTTAATTCGTTTTCTAAATAGTGATAAATAGAATGCTCAGCGATTTCTCGGCTAATAAAAGGCACGATGCGGCGATCAAAATAAGACACTTCATGCTCAACCGCTTCACCATCAATTTCACGGAGACGAGCAATGCGGTAGAAATCGATCTGATCATTGACATTAAAGATATCCATCAATTCTTCTTCGCCTTGCACAATATATAAGCTGGTTAATATCGTTTTTACTTGGTGTGTTGAGGCACTGTTTAATTCGTTAACGGTTTTAATTTCAGAAAGCATTTGTGGCTTAGATAAGTCATGCTCTAAAACAATCGAATTTCGACCTTGTTGCTTTTGAATATAGCCATCAATTTCAAGTAGAGAAAGCGCTTTTCGAATAGTATCTTTGGAAAAACCGTAGCTTTGCATGAGTTCATTTTCACTCGGAAGTTCTTGCAATGGCGCTAAATTACCACTGTTAATTTGGGTTTTTATCTCGTTATAGACCTGCTTGTACTTGCTCATTTTTAATCCTTTTATCGACCGTTGATTCCATAGGTGTCGTCATAGCATATCATAAAATCATAAATGTTATACGTATAAAATGTGATATTAGTCACTCTTTTTCGAAAATGCTTTAAACTTTTACGTATAAGTTGTTGCATAAAAATACGGTTAGGTTAGAATGAGCCAAAATGATAACTTCCTAGAGGAAATATTATGCTTACTCGTTCAAGTGGTGTTCTTATGCACATTACCTCGTTACCAAATGCATTCGGGATTGGTAGCTTTGGGCAATCGGCTTATGATTTTGTCGATTTTTTAGTTGAAACTAAACAAACTTATTGGCAAATTCTTCCACTTACTACCACCAGTTATGGTGATTCACCTTATCAATCTTTCTCTGCAATTGCAGGTAATACTCACCTTATTGATTTTGATTTACTAATCCAAATGTGCTTGTTGAAAGAATCTGATTATGCTTCAGTCAATTTTGGTGATGATCCAACTAGCGTGGATTATGAACGTATCTTTTACGCACGCCGTCCGATTTTAGAAACAGCCGTGAAAAATTTTTTAGCGAATCAAGCATTCCAAGCAGATTTCAAGAATTTTGAGAAAAACAACCGCTTGTGGCTAGACGATTTTGCTGAGTTTATGGCAATTAAAGAGCATTTCGGCAATCAAGCATTGCAGAAATGGGATGATAAAAAAGCGGTAGCACGTGATCCAAAAACATTAGAAAAATATCGCACCATGTTAGCGGATCAAATTCAGTACTTTAAAGTAACGCAATATTTCTTCTTCAAACAATGGAGTGAGTTAAAAGATTACGCTAATCAAAGGGGCATTAAGATCATCGGTGATATGCCGATTTATGTGGCGGCAGATAGCGTAGAAGTTTGGACAAAACCAGAACTCTTCCAATTAGATAAAGAACGTAACCCGCTTTTTGTTGCGGGGGTTCCAGCCGATCAATTCAGTGCAACAGGGCAGCTTTGGGGCAACCCGCTTTACGATTGGGAAGAGCATAAAAAACAAGGCTATGCGTGGTGGATTCATCGTATTGAAGAAAGCTTCAAAATTTATGATGTACTTCGCATCGACCATTTCAAAGGTTTTTCCGATTATTGGCAAGTGGATGGAAAAGCCGATATTGCCAAATATGGTAGTTGGCAACCAGGTCCAGGCTATGATTTATTCAAAGCCGTTAAAGAGCAATTGGGTGACTTACCAATTATTGCCGAAGATTTAGGTAATATTGATGATAAAGCCAGAAAATTGCTTGCAGATTGTAATTACCCAGGTATGAAGATCCTACAATTTGGTTTTGAAGATGTCAGCGGAAAAAGCTTAGATAGCCCGCATTATTGCATCCCGCATTCCATTGTTTATACCGGTACACATGATAACGATGTGACTAATGGTTGGTATAACGGACTTACCGAACAACAGCAACAATATATTAATGATTATACGCATCGTAGTAAGGATGAATCGATTTGCCAGACGATGATTCGTCAGCTCTTTGCAACGGTCAGCAATACAGCGATTGCCACAATGCAAGATGTTTTAGATTTGCCTGCTAGTTCAAGAATGAATGTTCCTTCAACAATTGGTGGAAACTGGCAATGGAGAATGCAACAATCAGATTTAACACAAGATAAAAAAGACTTTTTAGCAAAAATGACCACGTTATATCAACGTGCTAATCAGGAAAACCCAATGATTAAATTTAGTACATTTGTAAAAAATGAAACAAATAAGTCGCTTGAGCAATTAAGTGATAAAGAAACTTATATTCAATTATTAAATTACGTAAAAGCACTTTCTGCAGATAAACCTAAAAACACGGGTAAACGTAAGGTTTACTATATCTCAGCTGAGTTTTTAATTGGTAAATTACTTTCTAATAACCTGATTAACCTTGGTGTGTATCAAGATATCAAAACAGAATTAGCAAGTGCGGGTAAATCATTAAGCCATATTGAAGATATTGAGCCAGAACCGTCTTTAGGAAATGGTGGGTTAGGTCGTTTGGCTTCTTGTTTTATTGATTCTATGTCTACGCTTGGCTTAAATGCTGAGGGGGTAGGTTTAAATTATCATTATGGCTTATTTAAACAAGTCTTTAAAAAGAATGAACAACATGCCGAGCCTAATGATTGGATTGAGGATAACTCTTGGTTAATTCCAACAGATATTAGCTATGAGGTGCCATTTAAGAAATTTACGTTAACCTCTAAACTAGATCGTATTGATATTCTAGGTTATAAGAAAGACACGAAAAACTATCTCAATTTATTTGATATTAAATCAGTGAATCCTAAACTGATTAAAAAAGGTATTGAGTTTGATAAAACTGCGATTGAAGAAAATCTAACTTTATTCCTTTATCCAGATGATTCAGATAAAAACGGTGAATTGCTACGTATTTATCAACAATACTTCATGGTATCAAATGCTGCACAATTATTAATTGATGAAGCGATTGCGCGCGGAAGTAATTTACATGATTTAGCTGATTATGCGTATGTACAGATCAATGATACTCACCCTTCAATGGTGATTCCTGAATTAATTCGCTTATTAACGGAAAAACATAAAATTAAGTTTGCAGAAGCTGTTGAAATTGTACGTAATATGGTGGGCTATACCAACCATACGATTTTGGCTGAAGCGCTAGAAAAATGGCCGTTAGATTATCTAGATGAAGTGGTGCCGCATTTAGTGGTGATCATTAAAAAATTAGATGAATTAGTGCGTGCGGAATATCAAGATCCAGCCGTACAAATTATTGATAAACAAAAACGTGTGCATATGGCGCATATGGACATCCACTTTTCAAATTCTGTGAATGGTGTGGCGGCATTACATACAGAGATTTTGAAAAATTCAGAGCTTAAAGCGTTCTATGCGTTATATCCTGAAAAATTCAATAATAAGACAAACGGTATTACCTTCCGCCGTTGGTTAGAATTTTCTAACCAACCATTAGCGGCTTATATTAAAGAATTGATTGGCGATGAGTATTTGCATGATGCAACAAAATTAGAAAAATTGTTAGCCTTTAAAGATGATAAAAAAGTTCATCAACAATTAGCGAAAATTAAGTTTGAAAACAAATTGGCATTAAAAGCATACCTTAAAGAAAATAAAGGTATTGACTTAGATGAAAATTCAATCATTGATACGCAAATTAAGCGTTTCCATGAATATAAACGCCAACAAATGAATGCGCTTTACGTGATTCATAAATATTTAGAAATTAAAGCAGGTAAATTACCAAAACGTAAAATTACCGTGATTTTCGGCGGAAAAGCGGCACCTGCTTATATCATTGCACAGGATATTATTCACTTAATTCTTTGTTTATCTGAGTTAATCAATAATGATCCTGAAGTGAATAAGTATTTAAACGTCCATTTAGTGGAAAACTATAATGTGAGCGTGGCGGAAAAACTGATTCCTGCAACTGATATTTCAGAACAAATTTCACTTGCCTCTAAAGAAGCTTCCGGTACAGGTAATATGAAATTTATGCTGAATGGTGCATTAACCTTAGGCACAATGGACGGCGCTAATGTTGAAATTGCAGAATTAGCCGGTGCTGAAAATATCTATACATTCGGTAAAGATTCAGAAAGTATTATTAAACTTTATGAAACAGCAGGTTATGTTTCAAAAGAATATTATGAAAACGACAAAGAGATTAAAAGAGCGGTTGATTTTATTCTTAATCCAGCCGTAGTGAAATTAGGGAATAAAACACGTTTAGAACGTCTTTATAACGAGTTATTAAATAAAGACTGGTTTATGACGTTAATTGATTTTAATGCTTATGTTGAAGCGAAAGAACAAATCTTAGCCGATTATGAAGATCAAGATAGTTGGAATGAGAAAGTCGTTCACAATATCGCAAAAGCGGGCTTCTTCTCATCTGACCGCACGATCGCTCAATATAATGCAGACATTTGGCATTGTGAGGGCTAAGGGGAAGCAATGAAACTACTTACCCTGAATGTACACGCTTGGTTAGAAGCTAACCAAGCGGAAAAAATAGAGATTCTTGCTGAGACTATTGTGGAAAAGGGTTATGACATCATTGCCTTACAAGAGGTTAATCAATTGATGTCGTCTCCTGCTATTTCGCCAACGTTAAAGCAAGATAACTATGGTGTCATTCTGTTAAATAAAATCAATCAACGCGTTGCACAGAAATACTCGCTTTTTTGGAGCAATTCGCATATTGGTTACGATAAATATGATGAGGGCATTGCGTTTTTAACGCGTTTGCCCGTTTATGATGTTGATGCGTTTTATTGTAGCCAACATAAACGTCTTGACTCGATTCTCTCGCGTAAAATCATTGGCTTGACGGTAGAATATCAAGCCCAGTTAATTGAATGTTATTCTTGCCATATCAATTTGCCAAATTGTGATGGTGAAAACCAACTTGATAATATTCGTTATATTGTAGAGCGAAGTCAAAGTGCGAATCTTAAAATCCTGATGGGGGATTTCAATACTGATGCAATAAGCGATCAGCAAGCTTACCAGCAGATTAAATCCTTAGGCTTATTCGATACATTTGAAATGGCAGAGAAAAAGGATAGCGGTATCACTGTGGAGAAAGCGATTGACGGTTGGAAAGGCCATAGTGAAGAAAAGCGATTAGATTATATTTTTTTAAACCAAGCAAAGAGGGTTTTATCCAGTCAGGTTATTTTTAATGGTAAAAATAAACCGATTGTTTCCGACCATTTTGGCGTAGAAGTAGCTCTCATCTTGTAGGAGAATCAATATGAAAAAAATGCTCAGTTTTGAATTTTGGCAAAAATTCGGTAAGTGCCTAATGGTTGTGATTGCTGTGATGCCAGCCGCTGGTTTAATGGTGAGTATTGGTAACTCACTGCCTTTGATTAGCGATGCGAAATGGCTAGCGCTTGTCGGAAACATTATCGCCCAAATTGGTTGGGGGATTATTGGTAACCTTCATTTATTATTTGCTTTAGCAATTGGTGGTAGCTGGGCAAATGAGCGTGCAGGTGGCGCATTTGCAGCGGGTCTTGCTTTCATTTTAATTAACTTAATTACCGGTAACTTTTTCGGTGTGAAACTTGAAATGCTAGCGGATCCAAATGCACATGTAAGTACAGTATTGGCCGGTGAAATTCCTGTGGCGAATTACTTTGTGAATGTGCTTGGGCAACCTGCGTTAAATATGGGTGTATTCGTTGGTATTATCGCTGGTTTTGTGGGTGCAACAACTTTTAACTGTTACTACAATTTCCGTAAATTACCTGAAGTACTGACATTCTTTAATGGTAAACGCTTCGTTCCTTTCGTTGTTATTTATCGTTCTGTATTAGTGGCGATCTTCCTATCACTATTCTGGCCTTTAGTTCAGACAGGAATTAATCATTTCGGTCAATGGATTGCTAACTCACAAAACTCAGCGCCAATTTTAGCACCATTTATCTATGGTACCTTAGAGCGTCTATTACTTCCATTTGGCTTACACCACATGTTGACTATCCCAATGAACTATACTTCATTAGGCGGTACTTATGAATTCTTAACAGGTGTACAACAAGGTAAACAAGTATTTGGTCAAGACCCACTATGGCTTGCATGGATTTCTGACTTAATTAACCTTAAAGACGCGGGTAATGTAACCCAATATAACGAGCTACTTTCAACCGTGACACCTGCTCGCTTTAAAGTAGGACAAATGATAGGTTCAACCGGTATCTTAATGGGTTTGACTCTCGCAATGTATATCAATGTGGATGAAGACAAGAAAAAACTCTATAAAGGTATTTTCCTTTCTTCTGCACTTGCGGTGTTCTTAACTGGTGTGACTGAACCAATTGAATACATGTTTATGTTTGTCGCCTTACCGCTTTATATTGTTTATGCGTTAGTACAAGGTTGTGCTTTCGCCATGGCAGATATTGTTGACTTACGTGTGCATTCATTCGGTAACATTGAGTTCTTAACACGTACACCAATGGCGATTAAAGCCGGTATCGGTATGGATGTGATCAACTTTATTTGGGTATCTATCCTCTTTGCAGTGGCTATGTTCTTTATCGCTAACTTTATGATTAAGAAATTTAATCTCGCGACAGCAGGCCGTAATGGTAACTATGATGCGAAAGGTTCAGATGAAGCTTCTAGCAATGAGCCCAAAGTTGCGGATGCTAGCACGCAAGTTATTCAAATCATCAACTTACTTGGCGGACGTAATAACATCGCAGATGTTGATGCTTGTATGACACGTTTACGTATTACCGTACATAATCCAGATTTAGTCGGTGATGAAGCAAGCTGGAAACAAGCGGGCGCAATGGGCTTTATTGTAAAAGGTTCTGGTATTCAAGCGATTTATGGGCCGAAAGCAGATGTCTTAAAATCTGATATTCAAGACGTGCTTTCATCTGGTATTGAAATTCCTAAAATGTAATTCAACCTAAATGCTAATTTTATTCCCGCTCTTCAAGGCGGGGATATCCTCTAAATATCTCATCTTGATATTGTTCATCTTTAATCTATCTCAAGAATCCTTTTATTTGATACTATCAACGTACAAAATATTGTCACAATTTCGGTGCTATAAAAAAATACCGCCCATTATGTAACGAGCGGTATTTGTAGTATTAGAAGGGAAGTGGTCATTAAATGATTAGCTGACCGACAATACTGCGAGTTGCTTCTTTCACTTCAGTAAGTTTCACTTTCACTAAATCCCCGATTTTGTAACGGCGTTCCCCTTGAATATACAGAGCTAATTCATCAGCATTCACTTGCATTTCATCTTTATTCGGATGCAATGTAGAAGCTGGTACGAACATGGATGCCCCATTTTCTAATAATTGAACACGTAAACCACCACGCATCACATCTTGCACTTCTGCATCAAATTCGGCATTTGATGCAACTTTATCGATAAGATAACGGCAATATAACCAATCTGCAATATCACGTTCTACTAAGCGATTTTGGCGACGAGCCTCTTGTAAACGGGCAAGCACCTCATCTTGTGGCTTATTACAAGCTTGTTGTGTCAATACTGCTTTAATTAAACGATGGTTCACCATATCAGAATATTTACGAATTGGTGATGTCCATGTCGCATACCCTTCTAAACCAAGACCAAAGTGCGGTGCTAATTCCGATTTAAATTCGGCGAAAGTTAAATAACGACGCAAACGGAATTCTAAATAGTCGCCTTCTATCGGTTCAATATCGTGGCGCATTTGGCAATAACCCTTTAAGGTTGCTAAATTTTCTACCGAATAACGATCTGCAAGCTCGGCTTGATTTTCTTCATTAGCTAAATTTGCCATTAAGAAATTATGCGAGTTTTCTAAGAATTTTTTATCAAATCCAGAGTGTGTATTAAAAATACCGGTTTGTGCTTGTTCGGCTAAGAATTGTGCAGCACAGATATTGGCGATAATCATGGATTCTTCCACGATTTGATTTGCAATACGACGATATTCCGCTTTAATTTCTTTCACTTTGCCATTTTCAGCGAGAATAAAGGAGTAATCTGGTTTCTCTTTAAATAAAAGAGAATGCGTTTTACGCCATTGAATACGTGCTTTAGTAAATTGATGTAACCAATCAATTTGTTGTGCAATTTCTGATGTTTCGGGCTGCCATGCGTTATCTGCCTGTTCTAAATAATCCGACACTTTGTTGTAAGCCAATTTCGCTTTAGATTGAACATAAGCCGAAACAAAATACGGTTTAGCTGTGATGTTGCCCGCAAGATCCGTTTCAATGTAACACACTAATGCAGGGCGAGTTTCATTTGCCATTAATGAACATAATTCATCAGATAATTCACGAGGCAACATTGGGATGTTAAAGCCTGGCAAATAATTGGTAAAACAACGCTGTTTCGCATCTTTTTCAATTTGTGAATCTAATGCAATGTAAGCCGTAGGATCTGCAATCGCAACGACTAATCGCCAGCCGGTTTGCGTACCATTTTGTTCGATAGGTTCAATGTAAAGAGCATCGTCCATATCCTGCGTGCTTTCAGAGTCAATAGTGACAAAATGAAGTGCGGTCAGATCTTCGCGAGTTTGTTGATCTAACATTTCATAACTTTCTGCACCTTGCACAGGATGACGAGATTGCTCATGACGTGCCAATGTTACCCACCAAGGGGCAAATTCATCGTCAGCTCGGCAAATAAACTGATTAATAGTGGCATAGAAAAAGCGATCATCACGTAATGGGTGCGTTTTTAAATTAGCAACCACCCAATCGCCCTCTTGTAATTCTTCTTTGACGGATTTAGCTTGTTGTGCGCCAATCGGTTGGTTGATACTTGGATGCTCCACCAAAACTTGCAATTTCTTGTCTTTATTGAACCGCACTTTTGCAATGAAACGTGTCAACATTGGCTCAATTAAGGATTCCGGCTCGGCTTGTTCTTTGTCGCCTTGCTTTTCAATGGTGGCCTTGATTTTGTCGCCGTGCATCACCTTTTTCATTGAAGGCGGCGCGATGAAATAGGTTTTCTTATCGCACTCTAAAAAACCATAGGCTTTATCTGTGCTTTTTACCACACCTTCTACATGCTCTTTGCTGTCGTGGATTTGTTGTTTAAGCTGTGCGAGTAAAGGATTATCTTGAAACATAGTTATATTTAAAAAAAGAGAAAAGGCAGACTGAAAAGCCTGCCTAAAAATAGATTGTACGAAAAATTATTCTTCGCCTAATTCGCCCATTGCAGTGATGCTAAAACCTGCATCTACGTGAACGATTTCACCGGTAATACCTGATGCTAAATCAGAACATAAGAATGCTGCTGAGTTGCCCACATCTTCGATAGTGACAGTGCGGCGTAATGCTGCGGTTTTCTCAAATGCAGAAAGCATTTTCTTGAAGTTTTTAATACCTGATGCTGCTAAGGTACGGATTGGACCCGCAGAAATCGCATTCACACGAATACCTTCTTTACCTAAATCAGCTGCCATCACGCGAGTTGCCGCTTCAAGAGACGCCTTCGCTAAACACATGACGTTGTAGTTAGGAATTGCGCGCTCAGCACCTAAGTAAGAAAGGGTTAATAACGCTGCATTTGGATTTAAGTAAGGACGTGCCGCTTGTGCCATTGCAACGAAACTGAATGCACTGATGTCGTGAGCAATACGGTAGCCTTCACGAGTTGCTGCGTTTACGTAATCACCATCTAATTGATCGCCTGGTGCGAATGCGATAGCGTGTACGAAACCATCAAATTTTTCCCAACGTTTGCTTAATTCAGCAAAGCAGTTTTGGATGCTTTCATCGGTCGCTACGTCTAAAGGTAATACGATGTCAGAACCAAATTCTTTTGCAAATTCTTCTACGCGTGGTTGTAATTTATCGTTTAAATAAGTGAAAGCAAGTTCAGCGCCTTGTTCTTTCATTGCTTTTGCGATCCCGTAAGCAATAGAACGGTTGCTTGCAAGACCTGCCACTAAAATACGTTTACCAGTTAAGAAACCCATATTTTTTCCTATGTTTGAGTTAAAAAAATCGACAAGATTATACTTGTTTTGTGTGCTTTCGGCAATTAATCACACGTTGTACCAGTTAGGCCGGATTATCAATATCTTTAAATTCTACATCCAGACCATATTCCGTTGCCAACCATTCACCTAATGCTTTGATACCATAGCGTTCAGTCGCATGATGACCCGCCGCAAAGAAATGAATACCTTGCTCACGAGCAGAGTGAATTGTTTGCTCCGAAACCTCACCGGTAATAAAGGCATCACAACCTTGTGCTGCAGCTAAATCAATATAGCCTTGTCCGCCACCGGTACAAATGCCAATTTTACGGATTAAGTGCGGTCCATTTTCGATGCAAATTAACGGTTTGCGTTGAAGCACTTGTTCAATACGTTGTGCAAATTCTTCAGCGGTAATGGGATCTTTTAATGTTCCCCAAACAGGAATGCTGGTTGTGCTATTTTCTAAAGGTTGAAGATCGCCAATCCCTAATAACTGAGCAAGTTTTGCATTGTTGCCTAATTCTGGGTGAACATCCAGAGGCAAGTGGTAGCCGTATAAATTAACGTCATTCACAAGCAGGGTTTTGATACGTTTGCCTTTCATGCCACGAATACAAGGGTTTTCACTTTTCCAAAAATAGCCGTGGTGGACAAGTACCGCATCAGCTTGTTTTGCAACAGCATAATCAATTAGTGCTTGGCTTGCGGTGACACCCGTAATGATCTTTTTGATCTCCGCTTTGCCTTCTACTTGCAAACCGTTAGGCGCGTAATCGTTAATTCTGTCTGTGCTAAGTTTTTCGTTTAGTAAACGTTCAAGTTCTAGATTGTTCATGATTTCTAAGAAAAAAGAAAAAGGTGAGATATGGTAAGAGATTTCAAAAAAAATGGCTAGTGCAAAAGGAGTGGGGGGAATGCACTAGCCAGTAGTGTGTTTGTCATAACACAAGTTTACTATCTAAAACGAGACTCATTATATATTTAATTATATAAAGATCAAGAAAAAAATAAGGAAAACTTTCCTTATTTTTCGATATGTCGTTTTAGCATTCAAAAACAGATGAAAAATCAACCGCACTTATGAGTATAAACTCGGCTCATCTTCAGTTGGACGGGTTTTAAATCGGCGATGTAGCCACATGTATTGTTCCACACCTTTTAAGATTTCTTTTTCCACGACTTTATTCATTCTTGTAGCGATCGCCGTTTCATCTGAAAGATCAGAAAAATCCACTGGAGGAGAAATACTGACCGTATAGCCTGAACCATCTTTATTACGCAATGGGGCAAAAGGCACGACTTTACAATTTGGTGCGGATTTAAGTAGATAGTAACTCCCCATCGTGGTTGCCGCTTCTTGTACAGCAAAGAACGGTACAAATACGGCATTTTTTCTGCCGTAATCATGATCAGGGGCATACCAAATGGTTTCACCTTTGCGTAAAGCTTTGAACATTCCACGTAGATCTTTTCGGTTCAGCATATCTTTATTTGAACGTAAGCGACCTTTAATTTGTAACCAGTCCAGTACAGGATTGTCATTTGGACGATAAACACCTATTCCAGGATGATGTAAGCCCACAATACGGGCGCCTAACTCAAGAGTGAGGAAATGAACACCCACAAAGATAATGCCGTCTTGAGCATTTTCTTTTAAATAATTTAAGCCTTCAATTTTTGACCATTTTTTAATGCGCGCATCAGACCAAAACCACGCCATGCCGGTTTCAATAATCGCCATACCAACAGCACGCAAGTTTTCTTGCAAAATGGCTTCACGTTCTTGCTCGGGCATTTCTGGGAAGCAGAGCTCAAGATTTCGGCGAGCAATCGCTGCACGACGTTTTCCCACTTTTAGTTTTGAGAAAAGCCAGCCTAAGCCGTTGCCGATGTGACGTAAAATTGGATAGGGAAGTAACAAAAGGCTTCGCCAAATCGCCACACCAAGCCAAAAGCCCCAGTATTTAGGTGCAAGAAAGTGAGGTTGAAATTGAGGGAGTTTTTCGTTTTTCATAATTCTTTTCTGGTTAGTTCGGCGTGTAGTTTATCGCAAATTTGAGTTGTGGTAAAATTGCACCAAATTTTTATTATTCCAACAGAGAGATTTCAAAATGGCTCAATATTCTGCCAATTTTAATCAAGCGAA
The DNA here is from genome assembly GCF_003253005.1 of Haemophilus parainfluenzae. GTDB lineage: Bacteria > Pseudomonadota > Gammaproteobacteria > Enterobacterales > Pasteurellaceae > Haemophilus_D > Haemophilus_D parainfluenzae_M. The sequence goes on from NZ_QEPZ01000002.1 coordinate 136,579, forward strand.
AGTATTAGTGTTAGGCGATGTCATGCTTGACCGTTACTGGTTTGGTGCAACTAATCGTATTTCGCCAGAAGCACCGGTTCCTGTGGTTCGCGTACAAAATAACGAAGAACGCGCAGGTGGTGCAGCAAACGTGGCGATGAATATTGCTTCTCTTAATGTACCCGTACAAATTTTGGGCTTAATTGGTCAGGATGAAACAGGTTCTGCCTTAACGAATTTATTACAGCATCAAAAAATTGATTGTAATTTTGTGGCATTGGATTCTCACCCAACTATTACGAAATTACGTATTTTATCCCGCCATCAACAGTTACTTCGTTTGGATTTCGAAGAAGATTTCCAAAACGTAGAATGCCAAGAGTTGCTAGCGAAATTAGAAGTTGAAGTGAAAAATTTCGGTGCGTTAGTGCTTTCGGATTACGGTAAAGGCACGTTAAAAGATGTGCAAAAGATGATCCAAATTGCACGCAAAGCGAACGTGCCCGTGTTGATCGATCCAAAAGGCACGGATTTTGAGCGTTATCGTGGTGCGACTTTACTGACACCAAATATGTCAGAGTTTGAAGTGGTGGTAGGTAAATGCAGTTCTGAAGAAGAAATCATTGAGAAAGGTTTAAAATTAATTTCAGACATAGAATTGACCGCACTTTTAGTGACGCGCTCTGAAAAAGGCATGACATTACTTCGTCCAAATCAAGAACCATTCCATTTACCAACGCTTGCAAAAGAAGTGTTTGATGTAACGGGGGCAGGCGATACCGTAATCAGTGTATTAGCAACCGCACTTGCAGATGGTCGTTCTTTTGAAGAATCTTGCTACTTAGCCAATGTGGCGGCAGGTATTGTGGTCGGTAAATTGGGAACATCAACCGTTTCTACTGTGGAATTAGAGAATGCAATCCATGGCCGTTCTGAAACAGGTTTCGGTATTATGTCAGAAAGCCAATTAAAAACTGCAGTAGCTCATGCTAAAGCGCGCGGTGAGAAAATTGTGATGACAAACGGTTGTTTTGATATTCTTCACCCTGGCCATGTGTCTTATTTAGAAAATGCTCGCAAACTTGGCGATCGTTTAATTGTTGCCGTGAATACGGATGATTCAGTCAAACGCTTAAAAGGTGAAAATCGTCCAATTAACAATCTGAATGCACGTATGGCAGTATTGGCTGGTTTAGCTTCAGTGGATTGGGTGGTCTCTTTTGATGAAGATACACCACAACGTTTAATCGGCGATATTTTACCGGATTTATTGGTAAAAGGTGGCGATTACAAACCAGAAGAGATTGCTGGCAGTAAAGAAGTATGGGCGAACGGCGGTGATGTTCTCGTATTGAATTTCGAAAATGGCTGTTCAACTACAAACGTAATTGAAAAAATTAAAGCGCTGAAAGATTAATTTATTAAGGAATGAGTAGAATAAAGCTTGCCTTTATCCTGCTCAATCGTTAAAATTCAGGCTCCTTGTCATCGCTGAGTTAGAGATCGGCGAATGATGTATTAATAACACTACCTTTTAGGAGTAAAAAATGTCTCTAAGTACTGAAAAAAAAGCAGCAATCGTTGCTGAATTTGGTCGCGATGCGAAAGATACTGGTTCTTCTGAAGTTCAAATCGCATTATTAACTGCACAAATCAACCACTTACAAGCTCACTTTGCTGAGCACAAAAAAGACCACCATGGTCGTCGTGGTTTATTACGTATGGTTTCTCGTCGTCGTAAACTTTTAGACTACTTAAAACGTACTGATCTTGCTTTATACCAAAGCACTATCGCTCGTTTAGGTTTACGTCGCTAATTTTTATTACGATAGTAAAAATAAAAGCCTTCGGATTACCGAGGGCTTTTTTATTTTCAGCATATTGGAAAAATAAAAAGCGGTCAAAAATTTGACCGCTCTTTTTTAGTTCATTAGTTTGCAATGCCTTTATGACGAAGCAATGCGTCTAGTTGAGGTTCACGTCCACGGAAGCGTTTGAATAATACCATTGGTTCTTCAGAGCCACCGCGAGTGAGAATTTCATCTAAGAAGGATTTACCCGTAACTGGATTGAAAATCCCTTCTTCTTCAAAACGAGAGAAGGCATCAGCAGATAGCACTTCAGCCCATAAATAGCTGTAATAACCGGCCGCATAACCGCCCGCAAAAATATGGCTAAAGCTATGTGGCGCTCTTGCCCATTCAACACCTTTAATCACGGCAACTTTATCTTTCACAGCTTTTAAGGTATCAAGCACTTGGTTAGCTTTACCCACTTCAAAAGTATGATGAAGGGTAAAATCAAACAAGCCAAATTCAAGCTGACGTAACACAAACATTGCCGCTTGATAGTTTTTCGCTTTGAGAAGTTGATTTAATTTTTCTTCTGGCAATGGTTCGTGCGTTTCAAAGTGACCCGAAATAAAATCAAGGGCTTCTTTTTCCCAACACCAGTTTTCCATAAATTGACTTGGAAGTTCTACCGCATCCCAAGGTACACCATTGATACCCGCAACATCTGGCACATCAACTTTGGTGAGCATATGGTGAATACCATGACCAAACTCGTGGAATAGAGTGGTGACTTCATCATGGGTGAATAGCGCAGGTTTATCACCAATAGGCGCGTTGAAGTTACACGTTAAATAGGCAACTGGTTTTTGAATTGAACCGTCGGCATTGCGTTTTCTGCCGATACAATCATCCATCCATGCGCCGCCACGTTTATTTTCACGCGCATAAAGATCGAGATAGAAACTGCCACGTACTTCATCGTTTTCATCAATTAAATCAAAGAAACGTACATCTTTGTGCCAAGTATCTACACCAAAACGTTCAACTGCACGAATATTAAAAATACGTTTAATTAATTCAAATAAACCCGAAATAACGCGATCTTCAGGGAAATAAGGACGAAGTTCTTCGTCATTGATCGCATATAAATGTTGTTTTTGTTTTTCAGAATAGAAACTGATATCCCAAGGCGCAAGTTCAGTGACGCCAAATTCTTTTTCACAATAAGCTTTGAGTTCAGCTAATTCTTTCTCACCTTGTGCTTTTGAACGATCCGCAAGGTTATTTAAGAAGTCTAACACTTGTTGTGAATTCTCTGCCATTTTGGTAGCAAGTGAGCGTTCAGTATAGGTATTGAAACCTAGCAATTTAGCTAATTCCACGCGTAACGTCATGATTTCTTCAATAATCGCCGTATTATCCCATTTACCTGCGTTTGGACCTTGATCAGAAGCGCGAGTCGCATAAGCACGATACATTTCTTCGCGTAATGCTGCATTTTCACAATAGGTCATGATTGGCAAATAACTTGGGATTTCTAACGTAAAGCGATAGCCTTTCAAGCCCTTACTTTCTGCAGATTGTTTTGCAGCAAGTAATGCTGATTCAGGAAGACCCGCTAATTCACTTTCATCTTCAATGACTTTTTCCCAGCCCATGGTGGCATCGAGTACATTATTACTAAATTGTGAGCTTAATTCAGATAAGCGAGCAACAATCTCTCCATAACGTTTTTGTTTTTCTTCGGATAAACCGATACCTGAAAGTTCAAAATCACGTAATGCGTTTTCAATGGCTTTCTTTTGTGCGACTGAATAAGTCGCAAATTCAGGGCTATTTTTTAAGGCTAAATAGGCATTGTATAACCCTTCGTGTTGGCCTACCCAAGTACTGTATTCAGAGAGTAGTGGTAAGCAAGCTTGGTACGCATCACGTAATTCAGGGCTGTTTTTAACTGAATTTAAATGGGAGATTGGTGACCAAGCACGGCTTAAGTGCTCGCCTGCTTCAGAAAGCGGTTCAATAAAGTTTTCCCAAGTAAAGTGCGGTTGTTTTAGCACTTGTTCTATAGCTTGACGATTTTCTTCGATAAGTTTTTCAATTGCTGGTTGAATGTGTTCCGGTTTGATTTGAGAAAACGGAGGTAAGCCTTCAATATGAAGTAATGGATTAGACATAAATATTCCTTTTGCTAATAGTTTCTTTAATAAATTGCGGCAAATTCTATAATATCAAGGTTGAAAAATCTAAAAAATCAGTGATAATTGCGTATCACTTTTATTTAGGATTTATGATGGACGGCACTTCCTTTTTTTCTATTATCATTTTTTCTGGCATCATTGCTCTTGCGATCGTTGTAGGTGTTGTTTCACTTAAGTTTTTCCCAAAAACGTCTTTAACCAAGGCCGTGTATGTTGTTCTTGGATGCATTTCTTTAATATTAGGTGTTATTGGTATTTTTTTACCTATTCTTCCGACAACACCTTTTTTACTGCTTACACTTTATTCTTTTGCGAAAGGTTCTTCTCGTTTAGAACAATGGTTTTTAGGAACGAAGCTTTATCAAAAGCACCTGAAATCCTTTAATGAACGTCGTGCATTGACGAAAAAAGCAAAAATTTCTATTCTAACCTTTTCAACTACGATGCTTTTAATTGGCTTTTACTTTACCCCAAGTGTAATGGGTCGAACGATTATTGCCATTTTAATTGCGGTAAAATATTGGTTCTTTTTCTTTTGGATTAAAACAGAAGACGTTAAAAATGGATAATTCTTTCCTTAATTGGCTTAAAAGTGCGGTCATTTTCGGTATCGTTTTTGGATTGAGTGGTTGTGATAAATTAAACAGCCAGAAATCGATAAACACAGAAACGGATGAGCAACCAACACAAAGCCAGTCTATCAAACAAGAGAATACTTCAAAACTGAACCGTACTTTACTGACTCGGGCGTTTACTCATCCTCCTTCTTTTGAGCCTTGGTTTGTTCGTTATCCAGAACAAGAGGGCTTATTACGTGATTTGTATGAAGGTTTAACCGCTTATGATCCGGAAGGGAGAATAGTGCCGGGTATCGCAGAAAGTTGGCAAACAAAAGACAACAAAACCTGGATCTTTACCTTGCGTGAAGGGCTTCGTTGGTCAAATGGCGATCCTTTAGTTGCCCAAGATGTCATGCTTTCTTGGCAAGCACTGTCTCAATCAAATAGTCCTTTAAGATCTTATTTAGCTTATCTCAATTTAAAAAATGCGAAAGGCGTTTTAGAGAAAAATAAACCTTTCAGGAGCTTAGGAATTTATGCGGAAAATGACCGCACTTTACGCATTGAGCTCGATAAAGCAACGCCTTATTTACCGGAAATGTTGGCGCATATCAGTCTTGTGCCTCAATATCGCGATCCTGATTCCCCGGTGACAAACGGGGCTTATATGATCGAAAGCGAAAGCGTGAAAAGCATACACTTAACTAAAAATCCCTATTATTGGCAGAAAAATAATGTGGCTTTTGAGCGTGTAGAATATTTGCCTTTTATCGCCACTAAATTATCTGACTTTGATGTGGTGGTTGATGTACCAGAAGTGCACGCTGACCTTCAACATTTCCCACAGCTTTGCAGTTATTTTTATGAATTTAATCTCAACGATCCTAAAGTTGCTAAGGCCGATGTGCGCAAGGCGATTGCTTCGTTGGTCTCTGTCACCAATATCGTGAATAATGAGATTCCCGCGGCAATTCCGAGTTCGTATTTTTTACCGAAAGCCATGTTAAATGGCCAAGATTCAAGATGGGAGCCCGTTGTTGCCGAGCAGCTATTGGCTCAAAATAAAATTAATGAAAGACATCCGCTACACTTAAATGTGCTTTATGATGAGACGCCATTGCATGTAAATATCGCACAACGTTTAGTCGGGCAATTAACGCAATCAGATATGTTGCGTGTGGATGCACAACCAGTCAGTTGGCAAACGTTACAAGCTAAACGTCAAAAAGGTGATTTCCAAGTCATTCGTTCTGGTTGGTGTGCGGACTTTAATCATCCAATGGCATTCTTGAGTTTGTTCTATTCTAAAAGTCCTGATAATAAAAATGGCTATGCCAATGCGGAATATGACCAACTTTTTGAGCAAGCATTGAAAAGTTTAAATGAAAAAGAGCGGTCAGAAATTTACTTAAAATTAAGTGAGAAGATCCAACAGGAAAACCTTGCTTTACCGATTTTCCAATACACCACGCCAGTTTATCTTTCTCCAACTATTATGGGGGCGAAGAAAAATCCGGTGGGCGTCATTTACAGTAAGGATCTATGGCGAAAAGTTGAAAGCTAAAGCTGATTAAGAAAGTTGTTCATGATGTGGTGAACAACTTTTTTTATTAAATTTAATAAAAGCGTAGAGTAACACTATTTACTTTTTATTTTTATACGATACAATACACAACAAATCAACCTAGAGGGAAATCTTTATGTTAAAAATGAATGATTTGGTTAAGCTTAGTCAGACACCAAAATCCACGGTGCTGTACTATGTGAAAGAAGGTTTGTTGCCAGAACCACTAAAAGATAAACCGAATTTTCATCTCTATGATGAATATTGTGTAGAGTTGCTTAGTTTTATTAAATATCTACAAAGCAATTTCAATGCGACGATTTCACAAATTAAAGCACTTTTTGCTCATCCTCATTTTGATTGGAATAATCCTTATGAAAGCCTTATTGGATTATTGGATATCATCATGGGCGCTGAAAATGAAGTGTTCACTATTGAGCAATTATGTGAAGAATTTCATCTTTCTGCTAAACAAATCGAAGACATGGTAGCGGAAGGCTTATTGAATCCTCGTGACGGCATTTTTACAGCAAAAGAACGTGATATTTTGGCGATCTTGGCTCGTTGTGATGAAGCCGAAATGGAGGTAGTGAAAGCTTATTTAGCTGCAGCAAACATGTTAGCAGAAAAAGAGGTGAATGTGACTTTAGCGGCATTAGCTAATAGCGAACAAAAAGATGAAAAATTAAAACATTTATTTGATTTATTGTTGGTGTTAAAACCTTATCTCTTGAATATGAAAACCTTTAATCTTTATCAAGCGGAGAGTGCGAAATGAAACTCTTAAAATATACTGGCTTTGTACCTTATTTGGCCATTGCCTTTATTAATGCCAGTGTGGATTTGGCGCATAAAATTACCATTCAAAATGTATTACTGAAAAGTTTTTCAGGTGAGAGTTTGGTTGTTTTAACGGCATTAATTAATGCGATGATTTTATTGCCGTTTATTTTCTTATTTTCGCCTTCGGCATTTATTAACGATAAATTTTCTCGCACCAATGTGATTCGTTATAGCAGTTTAGCGGCTGTGGTGATCAGTGCTGGGATTTTATTGAGTTATATGACGGGTATGTTTGCTATTTCCTTTGTACTGACATTGATTTTGGCAGCGCAAAGTGCGGTCTATTCTCCAGCCAAATATAGCATTATTAAATCAATTGTGGGCACTGAAAATATTGGTATGGCAAATGGTGTTATTCAAGCGCTTACTATTGTGGCCATTCTATTTAGTTCTTTTGCTTTTTCTTTCTTCTTTGAAGCGCATTATGTGGCATCAGATGATCCGAATGAAGTATTACAAAGTGTTTGGGTGATAGGTGTAGCATTAGTATTACTGAGTGCACTAGAAGCCTATTTTGCGTTTAAAATCCCATTCTTTAATCAAGAAGCTGAAAATACGGATGGCCAGTTTGATATGAGAAAATACCTTTCTTTAGGGTATTTAAAAGATAACGTTCGCACATTAAAAGCAGATCAAAATATTTGGTTGAGTGTTATTGGATTAAGCCTGTTTTGGGGCGTGTCACAAATTATTGTGGCGGCATTCCCTGCGCATTATAAAGCAATGTTCAATGAAGATAATGCTGTTGTCATTCAAGCGATTCTTGCGGTGAGCGGCATAGGGCTTGCGCTTGGTTCATATCTTGCTGGACGTGCTTCTCGTTTACATATTGAGTTAGGTATTGTTCCGCTTGGTGCATTGGGTATTTGTGTATCATTATTCTTCTTAACTCTCGCACAAAGTGGAGTGGTATTAGCACTTTGTTCTTTTATCTTTGGTTTCTCTGGCGGTTTATTAATCGTGCCACTAAATGCGACTATTCAGTATTTCGCACCAGAGAAAATCAGTGGCAAAATCATGGCAGGTAACAACTTTGTACAAAACGTGTTCATGGTGGTCTTTTTGCTATTAAGCATTGTTTTTGTACAACTTAATATTTCGACTCAAGGTTTATTCTTAGTGACTTCTGCTACATGTTTTGCTGCAAGTTTATATACCATGTCGAAAGTGCCTCATTTATTTACGCGTTTATTCTTGCTCTTTGCATTAAAAGCGAATTACCGCTTTCATGTGGATGGGTTAAAAAATCTTCCACAAAGTGGTGGCGTGTTGTTATTAGGTAACCATATTAGCTGGATTGACTGGTTAGTATTACAAGCGGCTAGCCCGCGTGCGATTAAATTTGTGATGTATCGTCCAATTTACAACAAATGGTATCTCACTTGGTTCTTCCGTATTTTCAAAGTGATCCCAATTGGTGGCGGTTCAAGCCGTGAATCTATTGAAACCATTCGTGAATATTTAGCGCGTGGTGAAGTAGTGGCTTTATTCCCTGAAGGTCATATCAGCTATAACGGTCAAATCAATGAGTTCCAAAAAGGCTTTGAGCACGTATTAAAAGATTTAGAGAATGTGACGACTGTTCCTTTCTATTTACGTGGATTATGGGGCAGCAGCTTCTCCCGTGCGGATTCTTTCTATAAGAATTTAACTAAACGTCAAGGAAAACGTGAAATTTTAGTGGCATTTGGTAAACCAATTCATGGCTTTATTGATGCGACAGCGATGAAGCAAAAAGTACTCGAACTTTCTTTCTCCGTATGGGAAAAAGTTATGAGTAAACGTAAACCGCTGATGCATCATTGGTTGAATTCAGCAAAATCGAATTTATTCAAAGAAGCGACCGTGGATGCACAAGGCACTAAATTGAATAACCTGAAATTTATTGCTGCAGTACTAATGTTTGTGAAAACCTTGAAAGCTGCTTTAGGGAATGAAAAAAATATCGGTGTGTTATTACCAAGTTCATCAATCGGGGCAATTATTAATATGACCCTAATGGTGATGGGCAAAGTACCGGTAAATTTAAACTACACGCTAAGCCCAGAAGTGATGGAAAAAGCGTTGAAAAAAGCCAATATTTCGCAAGTCATTACCTCTGAAAAATTCTTGGATAAGTTGAACGCAAAAGGTTTTGACTTTAGCCAAGTGATGGCTGATAAAGCCCTCTTTATGGAAAATTTAGGGAAATCGATCACCAAGGTTGATAAAGTGCGGTCATTTTTAACAGCATTTTTGGCGCCACAATGGTGGATTAAATTACGTTACTTTGCAGATGTAAGCTTGGAAGATAATGCAACCATTTTATTTAGTAGTGGCAGTGAAGGTGATCCAAAAGGCATTGAGTTAAGCCATAAAAACTTACTGACAAACATTAAACAGATCGGTGAATTATTAAACTTCCACAAAGATGATGTGATTTTGAATTCCTTACCCATTTTCCACTCATTCGGCTTAACAGTAACAACTTTATTGCCATTGTGTGAAGGCATTAAAATGGTAAGTGTAGCGGATCCGACAGATGGGGCGACAGTAGGAAAAATGTGTGCTCGACATCGGGTGAGTATTTTATTCGGTACTTCAACTTTCTTTAGATTGTATGTACGCAATAAGAAATTCCATCCGTTAATGCTACAAAACGTGCGTATGGTTATTGCGGGTGCCGAAAAATTGAAAGCCGATGTAAAAGAAGCCTTCAAACTTAAATTTGGCTTGGACATTTACGAAGGCTATGGCGCAACTGAAACAGCACCGGTAGCTAGTGTAAATATGCCTAATTTACTTGATCCGGAAACCTTACAAGAATTTACCTTCAATCAAGCTGGTACAGTCGGCATGCCATTACCAGGCACCATTATTAAAATTGTGGATCCGGAAAGCTTGCAAGAATTACCAGTCGGCGAAGACGGTTTGATCTTGATTGGTGGTGGACAAGTCATGAAAGGTTATTTGAATGCACCAGAAAAAACAGCAGAAGTGATTGTTGAAATTGACGGTGTACGTTATTACAAAACTGGTGATAAAGGCCATATCGATCATAACAGCTTTATTACCATTGTGGATCGTTATTCTCGATTTGCTAAGGTCGGCGGTGAAATGATTAGCCTTGGCAGCGTGGAAGAGAAACTTTCACAAGTATTTGATGAGGAAAATCAATTTGTTGCCGTTGCCTTGAGCGATGATAAAAAAGGCGAGAGCATTGTACTTTTAATCAAATCTGCACTTTCTTTAGATGAGATTAATGAACGTATTAAAGGATTAAATGTACCGCCGATTATGCTCCCAAGCCAAGTCTTCTTAGTGGATGAAATTCCGATGCTAGGAAGTGGTAAAGTGGATTTCAAAGGTGCGAAGAATTTAGCCATGAATTTGGTTAAGTAAAGAAAATCGTAATAAATAAAAGAGCGGTCAATTTGATTTGACCGCTCTTTTTATTGATAGATAAATAAATTATTCTACTTTTACAATCCAGCCTTCAGGTGCTTCCACATCACCGAATTGGATACCGGTTAACTCGTTGTAAAGCTTACGTGTAACAGGACCTACTTCAGTTTCTGAATAGAACACGTGGAATTTGCCTTTGTGTTGAATACCGCCTACTGGCGTAATCACTGCGGCAGTACCACAAGCTCCTGCTTCAGCAAATTGATCAAGTTGATCGATATACACGTCACCTTCAATGGCTTCCATACCTAAACGTTCTTTTGCAATGTGAAGTAATGAGTATTTAGTTATACTTGGTAAAATAGATTCAGATGCTGGTGTGATAAATTTATTATCTTTGGTGATACCAAAGAAGTTTGCCGCACCCACTTCTTCAATTTTAGTATGTGTTTTTGGATCGAGATAGATCGCATCAGCGAATTTACGTTCTGGCGTACCTTCTTCTGCGGCTAGTTCATGTGGAAGCAAACTTGCTGCATAGTTACCACCTACTTTTACACCACCAGTACCCATAGGTGCAGCGCGGTCGTAATCAGTCGTAATGAAGTTAGATGGTGCTAAACCACCTTTGAAATAAGCGCCAACAGGGCAGCAGAATACAGAGAAAATAAATTCAGGTGCGGTTTTTACACCGATATTTGCGCCGGTCCCAAAGAGAAATGGACGTAAATATAATGTTGCGCCAGATCCGTAAGGACCTAACCATTCTTGGTTTGCTTTCACCACTTCTTTACAAGCACGGATAAATAATTCTGTTGGCACTTGTGGCATTAATAAGCGATCAGACGTGTGTTGCATGCGTTTTGCATTTTGATCTGGACGGAATAGATTGATTGAACCGTCTTTACAACGATAGGCTTTTAAGCCTTCAAAGCATTGTTGGCCGTAGTGAATTGCAGTTGAGCCTTCATGGATATGTAGCATATTATCAGTGGTCAGTTTACCTTCATCCCATTTACCATCTTTCCAATGTGCGATGAATCGGTAATCTGTTTTGATATAACTAAATCCAAGATTGTTCCAGTCTAAGTCTTTCATTTTGCTTCCTTAATTTGTATAAATAATTTTATGAATGGAAATGCAGTTAATCTACACCATTACGATAACTATGAAAACCTTTAAACACAAAAATATTGTGATTTCTCAAAATTTTTATTGGATTTTCAAATTTGTGAAGTTGATCAGGAAATAAAATTTTGCTTATGTTAGAATGCCAGGAATAAAAAAACGCCGCTCGAAACGAGCAGCGCCTAACCAGAATGGTTTAATATATACAGGAAGTAAATGAGTAACTTAATTGTTACTCCAGTTCGGAGAACCGAACTATATGCAAACACAACATCATACTTAAGTCTGAAACTCATTAACTTGTAAGGAATTACCAATCATTAAGTATGGGTGTATTGTAGGTAGAAGGTGATGGAAGGACAAATGATGTTTTTTTATTTGACGCATAAAAAAAACTAATCCGAATTGAATCTTCATTATTATAAACTAAAATTTAGCTGTTGGGAAGAATTATGTATAAACGTTTGCCTCCCTTGAATTCATTGAAGTCTTTCGAGTCTGCTGCACGACATTTAAGCTTCACAAAAGCGGCAGATGAACTTTTTGTGACACAAGCCGCAGTGAGCCATCAAATTAAATTATTAGAAGATTTTTTAGGTGTTGAGCTTTTTATTCGTAAAAATCGTTCACTCGAATTGACGGAATTTGGGAAAGCCTACTTTGTTGATATCAATAGAATATTACGAAAATTAAATGAAGCAACCGAACGTTTATTAACACTTAAAGCAGAGCCACATTTGGCAATTAGTGTACCACAAACCTTTGGTATTCAATGGCTTGTGCCACATTTGAGTGATTTTAATAAGCAACACCCTGAAATTGAGGTACGCTTGAAGGGCGTCGATCAAGATGAAGGTTTATTGAATAAAGAAATTGATATTGCCATTTATTATGGAAAAGGTGATTGGGAAAATTTACAGGTCGATCGTTTAGGCGAAGAAAACCTCGTGATTTTAGCCGCGCCTTCATTGCTTGAGAAAATACCAGTAAGTTGTCCTAATGATTTGAAAAAGCATACGCTGATTCACACGCATACCCGAGATAACTGGCAAGCGATGGCGGATTATCTCAAATTAGATGATTTGAATATTCAGCAAGGTCCGTTATTTAGCCACACCTTTATGGTATTGCAAGCAGCTGTTCATGGGCAGGGTATTGCGTTAGCTAATCGTATTTTGGCTCAGCAAGAAATTGAAAACGGTCATTTGCAAATTGTGTTACCAACCGAATTGCGGGATCCAAAATCATTCTATGTGGTCAATCATTTAGATCGTTTAGATGATGAACAAATTCAAGCCTTTAGAAAATGGATTAAAGATTCAATTAAATTAGGAAAACATGAATAAATTAGCCTTATATTGTCGAATTGGCTTTGAAAAAGAAGTCGCCGCAGAAATTACTGACCAAGCCTCTGAGCATGGCATATTTGGTTTTGCTCGCGTAGTAGAAAACAGCGGCTATGTCATTTTTGAATGTTATCAACCGGGTGATGCAGATCGTTTAGCGCGAGAAATCCCTTTTAATCGTTTGATTTTTGCGCGTCAAATGATCGTTGTGTCAGATCTCTTAGAAAATCTCGAGCCTCAAGATCGTATCTCGCCAATTATGGCTCAATATAAAAGCATAGCAGAAGACATTAATCTTAAGCAAGCGGTAGAGTTATTTGTCGAAACAGCAGATACGAATGAAGCCAAAGAGCTTTCGACATTTTGCCGAAAATTTACCGTTCCGTTACGCCAAGCGTTGAAAAAACAAGGTTGGTTACAAGGTAAGCCGAATGCAAAGCGCGGTCAGATTTTACATTGTTTTTTTATTCAGCCGAATTGCTGCTATGTAGGGTATTCTTATCTTGGCAATAACTCTACTCATTTTATGGGGATACCACGTTTGAAATTCCCAGCGGATGCGCCAAGTCGTTCAACTTTAAAATTGGAAGAAGCGATTTTAACCTTTATTCCTCGAAATGAAGAAAGTAAACGCTTAAATGAAAATATGGTTGGCGTTGATCTCGGAGCTTGCCCTGGCGGCTGGACTTATCAATTAGTGAAGCGTGGTTTATTTGTGTATGCGGTCGATCACGGTAAAATGGCTGCCAGTTTGCATGATACCGGTAGAATAGAACATTGCCCAGAAGACGGATTTAAATTCCAACCACCAAAACGCAAGCATATTGATTGGCTTGTGTGTGACATGGTGGAGCAACCAAGTCGAATTGCGAATTTAATGGGAAAATGGTTGATTAACGGCTGGTGCCGAGAAACCATTTTCAATTTAAAATTGCCAATGAAAAAACGCTATCAAGAAGTGATGTTGTGCTTAGAAAATCTTGCAGTGATGTTGGCAGAAAAAGAACTGGAATTTGATATTCAGGCTAAGCATTTGTATCACGATCGCGAAGAGATTACGGTGCATATTGCATTAAAATAGAAAAGCAAAGAGCGGTCAAAAAACATTGAATTTTTTGATCGTTCTTTTATTTAAGCAATTATTTATTGGCTAAAATCACTGCGCGAGTTGGGGCTTGATAGCCTTCAATAGTTTTGCTGTGATCATTTAGATCTAAGAAATCAATCAAACTTTCATTTTCTAACCAATCCGTTTTACGCTGTTCTTCTAATGTTGTGGTGGCGACATCCACACAACGCACATTAGTAAAGCCGACTTTTTCCAACCAATTAATGAGTGCAGCAGCAGAAGGAATAAAATATACGTTCTTCATTTTTGCATAGCGATCTGAAGGTACTAATACCGTATTGACATCGCCATCAACTATTAAGGTTTCTAAGACGAGCTCGCCACCTTTTACTAATTGATTTTTTAGTTGAGTGAGATGATCAAGCGGCGATTTACGATGATAGAGCACACCCATTGAGAATACCGTATCAAATGCCGCAAGTGGTTGCATTTCTTCAATGCCTAATGGGATTAAGTTAGCTCGTCGATCATTATTTAATAATTTTCGAACGGCCTCAAATTGGCAAAGGAAAAGTTCGGTTGGATCAATACCCACCACCATTTTTGCACCTTCACCAACCATGCGCCACATATGGTAGCCACTACCGCAACCCACATCTAAAATGGTGCGATCTTTTAATGGTGCAAGATGAGGCAAAACACGATCCCATTTGAAATCAGAACGCCATTCGCAATCCACGTGAATATCAAATAAATGATAAGGTCCTTTTCGCCACGGCATCAATTGCTTCAAATGATGGATAATACGTTGTTTTTCGCCTTCCGAAAGTGGGGAAGTGCGGTCTGATTTCACGGCATTTTTTAAATCAATAGTATCTGCCTGCAAATCAGGGAGAAAATCTACGATTTTTGACCATTTGGCATAATCACTATGGGTTTGTTTTTCCCATTCTTTTAACTGCAAAGGCAACGTTTCTAGCCAAGCAGATAAATTGGTGGTGGCAATTTGCTGATAAAAAGGACGAAAATCAATCATTATTTTGCTTCCTTATAGGCTTTTTCGGCTTTCTCAAAGGTTTCTTTAACTTCATTTTCTGGTTCGGCAGAAAGGAGAGAAACCACAATAATTGCAAGGCTAGCAAGCGTAAAACCTGGGATCATTTCATAGACGTTAAACCACTCACTGGTTTTAGGAATCACATATTTCCAAGAAAATACGACGGTAGCCCCCACAATCATTCCAATTAAAGCTGCAGAAGAAGTCATACGTTTCCAAAATAAGGAGAAAAGCACCACAGGACCAAATGCTGAACCAAATCCTGCCCAGGCAAATTCAACGAGTTTTAGTACTTTGCTGTTTTCATCTTGCGCAATCCAAATGGCGATAGCGGCAATAACTAAAACCATTGCACGACCTAACCAAACTAATTCTTTTTCAGCGGCTTTTGGGCGAATAAACCCTTTATAAAAATCTTCAGTAATAGAGCTTGAAGAAATTAATAATTGTGCGGAAAGTGTGCTCATTACCGCTGCCAAAATTGCAGAAAGCAGAATACCGGCAATCCATGGATTAAAGAGCAATTTAGCCAGTTCAATAAACACTTGTTCTGGTTCATTATTTACTACGCCCGCAACATCAGGATTCGCAAAGAAATAAGGGATACCGAAGAAACCGATACCGATAGCACCTGCTAAGCAAATCACCATCCACGTCATACTAATACGGCGTGCTTTGATTAATGATTTTACTGAATAAGCCGCCATAAAACGCGCAAGGATATGCGGTTGACCAAAATAACCTAAGCCCCAAGCCGCTAAACTTAATAAACCTAATGGCGTGGTAGAACTAAATAAATCGGTAAAGTCTTTACTTGCAGCAATTTCAGCTTGATGGAGTACTTCCGTAAATTGTGATGTATCGCCCAAACTTAAAAAGATGAAGAGTGGCGTTAAAATTAAGGCAAAAATCATCAAAGTAGCTTGAATGGTATCAGTCCAACTTACCGCTAAAAATCCACCGATAAAGGTATAAATAATCGTCGCTAATGCGCCGTACCAAATGGCGGTGGAGTAGTCGACTGAGAATAGGTTTTGGAATAATTTAGCACCCGCAACCACACCTGAAGCACAGTAAATCGTGAAGAATACTAAGATGATTGATGCAGACACAATTTTTAAGAGATGATGATTTGTACCAAAGCGATGGTGGAAATATTCTGGTAATGTGAGCGCATTGTTGTTAAATTCGGTATAAATTCGTAAGCGACCCGCCACGAGCAACCAGTTAAAATAAGCTCCAAGGATTAAACCAATGGCGATCCAACCTTCTACTAGGCCAGATACATATACCGCACCTGGCAAGCCCATTAATAGCCAGCCTGACATATCAGATGCGCCTGCAGACATGGCGGTCACAAAACTACCGAGTTTACGGCCGCCTAAAATGTAATCGGATAAGTTGTTTGTATAATAATAGGCAAGGACACCGATTAAAATCATGCCGAAAATATAAATACTAAAAGTAATAAGTGTTGGGTCTAAACCAAACATTAAGTACCCCAAAAAGTCATGAAAATTTGAGAAAGGTCATATTTTACCTTATTTGGGTCTATTATTCTATTTTCCTTTTCGATAGACTTATATCATTAAAACTAAGGTCGAAAAAATGAATTCTGTTGAATTATTAATGAATGTTACGCCCAATGAAACCCGCGTTGCGTTGGTGGAAACGGGCGTTTTAAAAGAAGTTCATATTGAACGTCAAGCCAAACGTGGCATCGTGGGGAATATCTATAAAGGGCGAGTAACCCGTGTTTTACCAGGGATGCAATCTGCGTTTGTGGATATCGGTTTAGAAAAAGCTGCATTTTTGCATGCCTCCGATATTGTTTCACATACCGAGTGTGTGGATGTGAATGAACAAAAGCAATTCCGTGCAAAAAGCATTTCTGAACTCGTACGAGAAGGACAGGATATCGTGGTACAAGTGGTAAAAGATCCTTTGGGTACCAAAGGCGCAAGATTAACCACCGATATTACGTTGCCTTCTCGTTATCTTGTCTTTATGCCAGAAAATAGCCATGTTGGTGTGTCGCAACGTATTGAAAGCGAAGAGGAACGCGCAAGATTAAAAGCGTTAGTTGAGCCTTTTTGTGATGAATTAGGTGGTTTTATTATTAGAACGGCCACCGAAGGTGCAACGGAAGAGGAATTGCGTCAAGATGCAGAATTTTTAAAACGTTTATGGCGTAAAGTGCTTGAGCGTAAAGGCAAATATCCAACCCGTTCTAAAATTTATGGTGAGCCCGCATTACCACAACGTATTCTGCGTGATTTTATCGGTGCTAATTTAGAGAAAATTCATATTGATTCCAAACTTTGTTTTAACGAAGTGAAAGAATTTACCGATGAATTTATGCCGGAATTAAGTGAAAAATTAATGCTTTATACGGGCAGTCAGCCGATTTTTGATATTTATGGTGTAGAACGAGGCATTCAAAATGCACTTGAGAAACGGGTGAATTTAAAATCAGGCGGCTATCTCATTATTGAGCAAACCGAAGCCATGACGACCATTGATATCAATACGGGCGCATTCGTTGGTCATCGAAATTTAGATGAAACAATTTTTAACACCAATATTGAAGCCACTAAAGCCATTGCTCAGCAGTTACAACTGCGTAATTTAGGCGGTATTATCATTATTGATTTTATTGATATGCAAACCGATGAGCATCGCAATCGCGTGATTGAATCCTTGGAAGAAGCCCTGTCAAAAGATCGCGTAAAAACGAATGTGAATGGTTTCACTCAACTTGGTTTAGTAGAAATGACCCGTAAACGCACACGCGAAAGTTTAGAGCATGTCTTATGTGATGAATGCCCAACTTGCCAAGGTCGTGGACGCGTGAAAACCGTCGAAACGGTATGTTATGAAATTATGCGTGAGATCATTCGCGTTAACCACTTATTCTCAAGTGAACAATTTGTGGTTTATGCATCTCCAGCCGTAGCGGATTATTTAATCAAAGAAGAATCGCACGGTTTATTGCCAGAGGTTGAAATGTTCATAAGCAAACAGGTTCAAGTTAAAACAGAGCAGTACTACAACCAAGAACAGTTTGATGTGGTGGTGATGTAAAAGACAAAAGTTCGGTCAAATTTGACAGCGATTTTTATAGCTAAATAAGGTTAACTTATTTAAAAAATTATCAATAAAAATAGACTTTTAATATAATATTTAATTGGAGATTATGTGGATTATCTTGATTGGTATCATGAATATGGCTATTGTGAAAATTATGTTTTGCCTTTTTATATAAAACAAGACTGTGGTAATTTGTTTTTCGCAGGAACATTAACTCTTGTATATTATAAAGAAAGACCTTACTTTATCACTGCTTCTCACTGTATTCATGATTCTTATGATTATAAAAAAAACGGGGTTTTTCTTATAAGTAAACATGGTGATATAAATATCAGTGAGTATATTAAGGGTTTATACAGATATTCTGAATATGACATTCTGATTATGGATGTTAAAATTATTATTTCAGATCATGAATATATTGTTATAGATGAGCGGTTAGGGAGCGGATCTGATATTGATTTTCTTTATATTGTAGGATATCCAGTGAAGAAATCACCAAAAGTAATTCATAAAACTATAAATGTAAAAGATTTATATAATAGTAAACTTACTACACAATCAATAGATGGTCATGAAAAAGAACGTTCGTCAATTAATCAGTCGCTTATTTTAATTTCAAAATTTGAAGAATATAATGATAGACATATAATTTCTTATAACGATTTGTCGAATGCAGAGTATTTTTACGACGGAAAAAAAGAAAAAGGATATTCTCCAAAAGGAATGAGTGGGGGAGCAATATTTTATGCAGATAAAAAGGAATATTCCTATTCTATAGGTGGTTATGATAATGAAAAAAAGGAATTCAAAAAACAGAAAGAAATTAACCTTCATTTTGCAGGGATACTTATTAAACATCAAAATGAGAAGATGCTTATCGGTGTTAGTAGAGATAAGATTATATCTTTGTTAGATAAAACTATTTTGGACATTCTAAATAAAGAATACGGGAATGTTCTAGCATATTTTGAATATGGAAAATCACTACTAATTTCATAATTTTTGAGGGGGAAGATAGATAATACTTTTAATATTGTCATAGATTTTCTCCCTTTTGCAACTGTAAACAGCTAAAAGAAACTTGTATGGTTTTTCCTTTAACTATTTCAATCTTTCTAACTGTTGAATAATGGTTTCATCAGGTTGTGATTGGATTTTTCGCATACGTATAAAGAGTAAAGCGGCAGCAATAGTTAATGCAATGATAAACGCAACCCAGAAACCTTTTGCACCGATGCTTGGAACAATCCAATCCGTTCGGGAAAGAATATAACCAACAGGGATACCCACGCCCCAATAAGCAAGTAACGTGATATAAAGGATAATTTTAGTGTCTTTATAGCCACGTAAAATACCGCTCACGACGACTTGCACTGAATCTGAAAATTGATAAATCGCCGCCATCGCTAATAAGCTGCCTGAAAGGGCAATAACTGTGGTATTATCACCCACAATTAATGCGGCTATTTCTGCACTAAATACCCAAATCACCAACGCCAATACACTTGCCGCCATCAAACCAAGAATAATAGCGGCGTAAGCCATGATTTTGGCTTTTTGTGGTGCGTGATTACCGAGCTCTTGCGCCACTAAAATAGTTGCAGCCATGGCAATAGACATGGGGAACATAAAGGCTACGGCACTGGTGTTTAAGGCAATTTGGTGGCTAGCGACCACATCCGCACCTAATGGGGAAAGTAATAAACTACTCAAGGCAAATAGTGACACTTCACTGCACAGCGCAATGGCAATAGGTAAACCAAGTGCGGTCAATTTTTTCAGTGTTTTGATGTCAGGCTTTTCAATAATCTTTTCAAAGACTTTTAAACTACGTTCATTATAGTTTTTGGTCGAATAGGTAATCATCAAAATTGCCATCGCCCAGTTGACAATAGCCGTTGCCACACCACAACCGACACCGCCCAGTGCAGGTGCACCAAATTTGCCGTAAATAAACATATAATTCAGTGGAATGTTCAGCATTAACCCCATGAAGGTAATTACCATAGCGGGTTTTGTTTTGGCAATGCCATCATTCAAACAGCGGAAATTAATCAGCAATAAATAGGCAGGTAAGCCCCACACCATCGCACGCAAATAATTCATCGTCACATCTGCCATGTGGGCATCCATATTCATAAACTGTAATATGAAATCATTATGATAGATGATGAAAGCAAGGGGAATCATCACTAAAAATGAAATCCAAAGGCCTTGTCTCACTTGGTGTGCAATACGATGGCGCTGCCCTGAACCATTTAAATAGGAAATTGTTGGTGGCAAGGCGAGTAATAATCCTTGTCCGAAAAGCACTAAAGGTAGCCAAATAGAGGCACCAATACCGACACCGCCAACATCAGCCGAGCTTACACGCCCCGCCATAATCACATCCACGGTGCCCATGCCAGTTTGAGCTAACTGGGCAAGCCCGATAGGTGTCGCAATTCGGATAAGTTTTTGAATATCAATGCGGTATTGAGAAAAAAGACGAGAATTCATAAAATTTGCTATAATATTGGAAAAATTTTTTATGAAGGAATAATAATGTTTACAGGTATTGTACAGGGCATCGCCCAAATTCATGCAATCAAAGATAGCGATAATTTTAGAACACAGATCGTAAAATTACCAGCTGAAATGCGAAAAGGTCTAGCAATCGGTGCATCAGTGGCGAATAATGGCGTGTGCTTAACGGTGACTGAAATTCATGACGATCTTGTGAGCTTTGACTTAATGCAAGAAACCTTGCGTATCACCAATCTTGGCAACTTAAAAGCAGGAGATTTTGTCAATATCGAACGCGCGATGCAAATGGGCGCTGAAATTGGCGGGCATATTTTATCTGGTCACGTTTATTGTACCGCAAGCGTTTCACAGATTATTGAAAGCGAAAACAATCGTCAGGTTTGGTTTAAATTACCTACTAAAGACGTGATGAAATATATACTCACCAAAGGATTTATCGCGATTGACGGCATCAGTCTTACTATCGGTGAAGTGAAAGACGATGAATTCTGCGTGAATTTAATTCCTGAAACTTTACACCGAACACTTATAGGTAAACGCCAAATTGGTGATTTAGTGAATATTGAAATTGATCCGCAAACACAAGCGATTGTGGATACAGTGGAACGATATTTAGCAGCTAAAGCTTAGTTGGAATGAAAAAAGTGCGGTAGAAAACAATGTTGTTTTTTACCGCACTTTTTATTGGATTGTATGAGATTAGTTAACTTTAGATTTCTTCGCTTTTTTCCATTTCCAGAATAAGAAAACCGCTAATGTGCCAACAAGGATATAAATTACAAGCTGACCTTTTTGAATTTGTTCGTGTAACCAATCTAAGTTTTTTGCACCAAATTCGCCAAGATAAACCCAAATTGGTACGGAAATAATGGCAGCACAGAAATCAATTAATACAAAGCGAGTGTAGCTGACACGGCGGGTGATGCCTGAAACCATATAAATTGGTGCGCGTAATCCTGGAAGGAAACGAGCTACAAATAAAACACGGTTGCCGTATTGGGCAAATTTTTCACGCACCATTTTGAGGCGCTCTAATGTTACAATTTTACGCATTGGTCGGAAACGTAAAATTCGGGTGCCGTAAATGCGACCAAGCCAGTACATGGTTGAGTCACCGGCAAGTACACCAATCATACTCACGACTAACATCAAGTGGGAATTGACGCTTTCAGGATAGAGGCCAGCGATTACACCGCCGGAGACAAGCGTGATATCTTCTGGAATAGGTACACCAAAGCCACAAATAATAAGAACAAATAGCACCGCCCAATAACCGTAATCGGTAAAAAAGCTGATAAGAAATTCCATTTGAAACCCACTTACAATCAGTTAGTTAAAATTAATTAAAAATTGGGGCTTATTTTAATCGCTTTGCCTTGAAAAGCCTAGAAAAAATTTGCTGTGTAAATTTGCATTGTGGGGCTGAATATTTTATAATCCGTCGCTCTCAAAGTTTGTCTTTGAGCAAATTTAGGAAAATTGCTGGGTCGCCTGCAATTTTTTATTTTAAACTTTTAATCAAGAGAACATTAAAATGGCATTTAAATTTAACGCTGAAGTTCGTCAAGCGCAAGGTAAGGGTGCGAGCCGCCGCCTGCGTCACAACGGTCAAATCCCTGCAATCATTTATGGTGGCAGCGAAGCGCCTGTTTCAATCATCTTAAATCACGATGAATTAAACAACGCACAAGTTCACGATTCTTTCTATAGCGATGTAATCACTTTAGTGGTTGAAGGTAAAGAAGTTGCAGTGAAAGTTCAAGCAATGCAACGTCACCCATTCAAACCAAAATTGGTTCACATTGACTTCAAACGTGCTTAATTTTTAGCTTGTGATAAGAACACCAATAATGATGAGTTATTGGTGTTTTTTTCTTTTCGGGCAAAGTGCGGTCAAATTTGAAATCGTTTTAGGAGTATTTTCCAATGAAGATAGCCTTAGGCATTGAATATAACGGAAAACAGTATTGTGGTTGGCAGCGACAAGAGAAAGTGCGTAGCGTACAAGAAGAATTAGAAAAAGCGTTATCTTTCGTGGCAAATGAAAAAATTGAAGTGTTTTGTGCGGGCAGAACAGATTCTGGTGTGCATGGTACAGGACAAGTGGTGCATTTTGAAACCACAGCAGTTCGCCCTGAAAAAGCTTGGGCATTTGGTACCAATGCGAATTTACCCGATGATATTTCAGTGAGTTGGGCAAAAGTAGTGGATGATGAATTTCATGCCCGTTTTTCGGCAACCGCGCGTCGCTATCGTTATATTTTGTATTGTAATAAATTACGTTCAGCCATTTTGCCAGAAGGGATTACCCATTGCCATTTAGATTTAGACGAAAAGAAAATGCACCAAGCGGGGCAGTTTTTATTGGGCGAAAATGATTTCTCCTCTTTCCGTGCGGCACAATGTCAATCGAATACCCCTTGGCGAAATGTGCATCATTTAAATGTGGTGCGAAAAGGTCAGTACATTATTGTGGATATTCAAGCTAATGCTTTTGTGCATCATATGGTACGCAATATTGTGGGAAGCTTGATAGAAGTCGGCGCAGGCAATCAATCTGTTGAGTGGATAAAATGGTTGTTAGAGCAAAAAGATCGTAAATTAGCCGCTCCAACAGCGAAACCCGAAGGCTTATATTTAGTGAATGTCATTTACCCTGAAAAATTTGCGATTCCACAGAAAAATTTAGGGCCATTGTTTTTAGAAGATAATCTCATCTGACTAGCAAATTTCGTTAAATTATGATTAAATACGCAAACTTTTCTAGTTAATAAAAAAGGTAAAAAATGAGCTGGATTGATAGAATTTTTAGCAAAGGAACCTCTTCCTCTGCATCACGTAAAGCCAACGTACCAGAAGGGGTTTGGACAAAATGTACCTCTTGTGAACAAGTTCTTTACGGTGAAGAAGTAAAACGTAATTTATATGTTTGTCCAAAATGCGGCCATCATATGCGCATTGATGCTCGTGAGCGCCTTTTAGCCTTATTAGATGAGGGTTCAAGCCAAGAATTGTCGGCTGATTTAGAACCAAAAGATATTCTTAAATTTAAAGATTTAAAAAAATATAAAGATCGTATTACTGCTGCACAAAAAGAAACCGGTGAAAAAGATGCATTAATCACAATGACGGGTACACTTTACAACATGCCTGTAGTCGTTGCCGCATCTAACTTCAGTTTCATGGGCGGTTCAATGGGCTCTGTTGTGGGTGCAAAATTTGTGAAAGCGGCAGAAAAAGCAATGGAATTAAATTGTCCGTTCGTTTGTTTCTCTGCAAGTGGTGGTGCGCGTATGCAAGAAGCACTTTTCTCCTTAATGCAAATGGCAAAAACCAGTGCTGTCTTAGCAAAAATGCGTGAAAAAGGTGTGCCGTTTATTTCTGTATTAACTGACCCAACATTAGGTGGGGTGTCTGCAAGTTTTGCGATGTTAGGTGATGTGAATATTGCTGAGCCAAAAGCATTAATCGGTTTTGCAGGCCCACGTGTTATCGAACAAACCGTACGTGAAAAATTACCGGAAGGCTTCCAACGTAGTGAATTCTTACTCGAGAAAGGGGCGATTGATATGATCGTGAAACGTTCAGAAATGCGTTCAACCCTTGGAAACCTTTTAAGCAAACTCACCAATCAACCTTCACCCTTTGTTGAAGTAGAAGTTGTTGAACATGAGTAATACAATGAATTTAAAAGCCACTTCGCCACTCGCTGAGTGGCTTTCTTATTTGGAAAATAGTCACTTTAAAGCTATTGATTTAGGGCTGGATCGTATTAAATCCGTGGCAGAAGAATTAGATCTTTTGAATCTCGCACCTTATGTGATCACGGTGGGGGGCACAAATGGTAAAGGCACGACTTGTCGTTTGCTTGAAACTATTTTGTTAAATCACGGCTTGCGTGTGGGGGTATATTCCTCACCTCATTTATTGCGTTATAACGAACGTGTTCGTATTCAAAATCAAGACTTGCCAGATGAAATGCATACCGCTTCTTTTGATTTTATTGAAAAACATAAAACGCAGTCCCTCACTTATTTTGAATTTAGCACCTTATCAGCTTTGCATTTATTCAAACAAGCAAAACTTGATGTGGTGATTTTAGAAGTAGGGCTTGGTGGGCGTTTGGATGCAACGAATATTGTCGATAATGATCTGGCGGTTATCACCAGTATTGATATTGATCATACAGATTTTCTTGGTTCAACTCGCGAAGAAATTAGCTTTGAAAAAGCGGGGATTTTCCGTGCGAATAAACCGGTTGTAATTGGCGAACCAAATGTTCCGCAACCTATGTTAGAACAAGCGGAGAAATTACATTGCCATGTTTCACGCCGAGATGTCACTTGGTCGTTTAAAGCTAATGAGCAAACTTGGATGTGGCAGAGTAATAAAGTGCGGTTAGAAAATCTGCCATTTTGCCAAATTCCATTAGCTAATGCGGCAACCGCTTTGGCTGCTGTTGAACAGCTGCCTTTTGATATTTCTGTCGATACCATTAAACGTTCATTAATTGAAGTGGGATTGGTGGGTCGTTTCCAGCAATTGAAAGGTAATCAATTAGAAAAGCTAGCAGAACACTTGAATGTATCCTATTCACAGTTGCCAAAAGTGATCATCGATGTTGGGCATAATCCTCATGCGGCAAAATATTTAGCCGAAAAATTGACCGTACTTAAAACACAAATTTCAGGTCGAATCATTGCCGTTTGCGGAATGTTAAAAGATAAAGATGCCGAGTCGGTGTTTACCCAACTTACTTCCGTTATTGACCAATGGCACTGTGTAACATTAGGCGGTTACCGTGGTCAATCGGGTGATGACTTAAATGCAAAATTAACAACAGTTTGTCCATCAGCAAAAAGTGTTTCTGAAGACTCTGTCATTGAAGGGATTCAAAGTGCGGTTAAAAATGTAGATAAAAATGACATTGTGCTGGTATTTGGATCTTTCCACACCGTAGGGGAATTTTTAGAATATTTAGCTTAATGGATATAATAAAGGCTGGTTTTGAGCAGCCTTTTGTTTTTAAAGTATTTTGTGAAAGTAATCACTTAATTCTGAGTATTGGAATGTAAATCCGCAATCTAACAAATGTTTTGGATAGGCATTTTGGCTATCTAAAAGAATGCAAGCACTCTCACCTAGAATAGTAGTTAATAAAAATTGAGGCACTTGAGCAAAACAAGGTCGATGTAATGCTTTACCTAATAGTTGGTTGAATCTCTTGTTTTTAACAGGATGTGGCGCAGTAAAATTAAATGCACCTTCACAATTATTATGATCAAGTAAAAAGAGAAGTCCTTCTACCATATCCTCTAACGCAATCCAACTCCAATGTTGCTCACCATTCCCTAATTTTCCGCCTAATCCGAAGCGATAGAGCGGTAGAATTTTAGCAAAAGCCCCACCTTTTGGAGAAAGTACTAATCCGGTTCTCACTAAACAGACTCTTGTGTTGGCTTGCTTTGCTGCATTTTCCCAATCAATACAAAGCTGTGCGGTAAATTGAGTACTTGGATTTGTATTTTCAGTGATCTGCTCGTCACCGCAGTTTCCATAAACTCCAGTTGCAGAACCTGAAATCAGAGCTGGGGGATATTCACTTTGGTTAATGAGTTGAACAAGCTGCTGTGTTAAATCAATGCGACTATGACGCAGTTTTTCTTTTTGTTGAACCGTCCATTTTTTATTGAAGATTGGCTCACCGGCAAGATTAATAACCGCATCAAAGGTATTCAAGTCTTTGAGTGTTAAAAGTGCGGTCAAAAATTGAGGTGTTTTTTCAGAAAAAACAGCTTGGGCTTTTTCAATAGAGCGAGTTAATACTGTCACGGTATCGCCACGTGAAAGTAGCGCTTCAACTAAGGGTTTTCCAACGAATCCCGTTCCGCCGGTCACTAAGATATTCATGATAGATTACTTTCAAAAAGCATTTGAATTTGCTCTAGAAGTGATTTGATTGTTATGTCTTTTGTTGGTGTTACAAAAATGGTGTCATCTCCCGCAATCGTACCCAAAATGCCTTCAGGTTTACCAATGGAGTCCAATAAGCGGGCAATTAACTGTGCCGCACCGGGAGAGGTTTTAATGACGATAACGAAATCATTGTGATCAATATCCAAAACCAGATTTTTTAATGGGCTGCTAGTGGCGGGGACGCTTAATTCACTTGGTAAGCAATACACCATTTCCATTTTCGTATTTCTTGCACGAACTGCACCAAATTTACTTAGCATGCGTGAAACTTTAGACTGGTTAATGCTTTGAAATCCTTGGTTTTTTAAGGCTTCAACAATTTCACTTTGAGAAGCAAATCGTTCTTGATTGAGCAGTTCTTTAAATGCTTTAGTTAATTGATCTGACATAGATATTCTCATATAGGGGAATTTGCATAAGAATTGCATAAAAATTCATTTTAGGCAATTAAAATAAACCTGTCATTTGAAAAGTTTGAACTAGATCGCATAATTGAATTTCTCTGTTTGTAATTTATTAATGAAAACTTTAAAATCCTACCTAGTTAGGATTAATTAATACATGAGGAGTATTTTATGAAAATTGCAGTATTAGGCGCAGCAGGCGGTATTGGTCAAGCATTAGCCTTATTACTTAAATTACAATTACCCGCTGAAAGTGAATTAGCACTGTATGATATTGCACCAGTGACACCAGGTGTGGCTAAAGATGTGAGTCATATTCCGACAGCGGTTAAAGTAGAAGGTTTTGCAGGAGAAGATCCAACACCTGCACTTAAAGGTGCTGATGTCGTTTTAATTTCTGCAGGGGTAGCTCGTAAACCGGGTATGGATCGTTCAGATCTTTTCAATATCAATGCAGGTATCGTGCGTAACTTAATTGAACATGTTGCAAAAACTTGTCCAAAAGCTTGTGTAGGTATTATCACCAACCCTGTGAACACGACTGTTGCGATTGCTGCAGAAGTATTGAAAAAAGCGGGTGTTTACGACAAACGTAAATTATTCGGAGTCACCACTTTAGATGTGTTACGTTCTGAAACATTTGTATCTGAATTAAAAGGCTTAAATGTTTCTCGTACAAGCGTACCAGTTATTGGTGGACACTCAGGTGTGACGATTCTTCCATTACTTTCACAAGTTCAGTATGCTGAGTGGAAAGAAGAGGAAATTGCACCATTAACTAAACGTATCCAAAACGCAGGTACTGAAGTGGTTGAAGCAAAAGCAGGTGGCGGTTCTGCAACACTTTCTATGGCTCAAGCGGCAGCACGTTTTGCGCGTTCATTAGTGAAAGGCTTAAGAGGCGAAACTGTGGTTGAATGTACTTATGTTGAAGGTGACGGTAAATATGCACGTTTCTTTGCTCAACCTGTACGTTTAGGTAAAGAAGGTGTAGAAGAAATTTTACCAATCGGTACCTTAAGCAAATTTGAACAAGAAGCTTTAGAAGCAATGTTACCAACATTGCGTGCGGATATTGAATTAGGCGAAAAATTTATTAACGGCTAATTTAATTCTATTTCTGGAGAAGAGGAGTAGTCAGCTCCTCTTTTTTTATATGAAAACGATTAAACATAAAAAAGTGAAGAAAAATCGTGATTTAGCTCACAAATTTGAACATTGCTATTTGCAATGTAAAGGACTTTGCCGTATTCTTAAATCACTAAAAATAAGTGCTATTCTTAAATAGCCGACATCTATTTTGCTTTCCGAGTAGTGCCCCAGTGGGGCACTTTTTTTTTGCCTTATTTTTAGTCGCAGCATAAAAAGTGCGGTCAAAAAACACTGGATTTTCTGACCGCACTTTTAAAATGAATGCTAAGCACAAGAATTATTCAAACATTGCTGAAATAGATTCTTCATTACTGATACGACGAATTGCTTCAGCAAGCATAGCTGAAAGGGTAAGCACGCGTACTTTACCAAGCGCTTTCATTTCAGGTGAAAGTGGAACAGTATCAGTCACCACGATTTCATCAATCGCATCGCTCGCTAAATGTTGTGCGGCTGCACCAGAGAATACGGCGTGAGTTGCGTAAGCAAATACGCGTTTTGCACCGCGTTCTTTTAATGCTTCAGCTGCTTTACATAATGTACCACCTGTATCAATCATATCATCTACAAGGATACAATCACGATCTGCGACATCCCCGATAATATGCATAACTTGCGATACGTTTGCGCGTGGACGACGTTTGTCGATAATAGCCATTTCGGTATCGTTTAATAATTTCGCTACCGCGCGAGCACGTACCACACCGCCGATATCAGGAGAAACAACGATAGGATTGACAAGATCGGTTTTCTTCAAGATATCATCAAGTAAAACTGGTGAACCGAATACGTTATCAACTGGTACATCAAAGAAACCTTGGATTTGCTCTGCGTGTAAGTCACAAGTTAATACTCGGTCAATCCCTACTATTGAAAGTAAATCTGCTACCACTTTTGCAGTGATTGGAACACGAGCAGAACGCACACGACGATCTTGACGAGCATAACCAAAATAAGGAACAACGGCAGTAATACGGCCGGCAGATGCACGACGTAAAGCATCAACCATTACAATCAATTCCATCAGGTTGTCATTCGTTGGCGCACAAGTGGATTGAATAATAAACACGTCTGCACCACGCACATTTTCATTAATTTGCACTTGGATTTCACCATCGCTAAAGCGTCCAACTGTGGCATCGCCTAATGAAATGTAAAGACGTTCAGAAATCTTTTTCGCTAGCTCAGGCGTAGCATTTCCAGCAAAGAGTTTAATGTCTGGCATTTTATATAACCTCAGATTGAGTGTAGATAGATTGGTTGGTCGAGAGTTGTTTCAACATAGCATGTAATGGTGAAACGTTTAATCCTTTAGCAACAAAGCCGAAAAATTCCTTCGGTTTTTGTTGGAAAACAGCTTGTGCCGATTTTTCATCATCAAATTCAGCAAAAACACAAGCCCCGGTTCCGGTTAATCTGGCTGGTGCATATTGTAGCAACCATAGTAGGGCTTTTTCAACTTCAGGATATTGAGTTCGCACGACTTTTTCGCAATCGTTTGCAAACGGTTGATTCAAAAGTTCGGCAAGGGATCTTTTTTCTGTATTACGTGGTAAATCGGGATCGCTAAAAACTACTGCAGTAGAAATCGCAGTTTCAGGTTTTAGTACCACATAATATTTTTCTTGTGGTTCGCAGTATTGAATTTTTTCACCCACACCTTCTGCAAAAGCGGCTTGGCCATGAACAAAGATAGGCACATCAGCCCCA
This sequence comes from Haemophilus parainfluenzae, assembly GCF_003253005.1. Classification (GTDB taxonomy): domain Bacteria; phylum Pseudomonadota; class Gammaproteobacteria; order Enterobacterales; family Pasteurellaceae; genus Haemophilus_D; species Haemophilus_D parainfluenzae_M. The sequence continues at coordinate 166,364 of NZ_QEPZ01000002.1, forward strand.
AGTTTTAGCCCAAGTTCGGCAAGTTCATCAATGGATAAATGGGTTTGCCATAAATAGTTTAAAGCAAGCAGAGTTGTTGCGGCATTGGATGAGCCACCTCCAATCCCACCGCCCATTGGAAGAATTTTATCTAAATGAATTGTTGTGCCGAGCGTACAACCTGTTTTTTCTTGTAGGAGCGTGGCTGCACGATAGATTAAGTTTTGCTCTAGAGGTAAGCCTGGAATTTCTGGTGTAATATGGATTTGCCTATCTTGGCGAATATCAATGGTGAGCCAATCGCCGAAATCAAGAAATTGGAAAAGAGTTTGTAATTCGTGGTAGCCGTTTGGCAGTTTACCGTTTATATAGAGAAATAAATTGAGTTTTGCGGGGCTTGGAAAGCGGTTAGGCTTTCCAAGAGAAGTTGAAAGTGCGGTCGAAAAGTGATGTGTTTTCATTAGAACGCCCATTCATCCACACGAATTTTTAGGGTTTGCGATGTGCTTTTGTTCTTTAACAGAATATTTTCAGGCATCGAATTATCGGCATGATAACTTAAGTAATCGGCTGTCCACATCGAGCCATCAAGTGGGTAGCTAAATTCGGATAAAAGATGATTCGTTCCAACTTGGTAATCTGCGTTATCTGCTGGCTGACCTTTTAACCAATAAGATAAGTGCTCTAATGGCACATCCATTCCGATGATTTCGCGTAACAATAATTTGGCATTTTTATCAGATTGTTGATTGCCTTTATTATCTGAAATCGTCATGCCATTAGGATGCATTTCCATAGTTAGCGTCGTTTTGCTAATCAGAGAATAAAGTTTTAACTTATAGGCTTTAGGGTTTTGATATTGCCATTCAAAGCGACTAGAAAAACGCTCTTGTGGACTGATGTAACCAATTTGTCCTTTTGTGCTATAAGATTGAATTTGTTTGATTTTTTTGAGGTGCTGTTGCCACGTAATATCGTTCTTATCGATATGTTGAACATCTGTTGGGCGTTCTGCATCAAGGGTACAAGCAGACAAGATCACACTTGCAAATACAGGTGCGAGAAGAGATTTTAATAATTTCATAACAAAATATTTACTAAAAAATTGCACATATTGTAAGGGTTAGTTTACTTTTAGTAAAGCTTGATTAAGCATTTAAGCGAGTTTTCTCGGCTTTCACTGCGGCAATTCTTCGACGGGTTAATTCATCTCGAATACCTTGCTTTTCAAAACCATCGGAAATCACTTGTTGCGCATCAACGGCTAGAGCAGCTTGATAAAGTGTTTTGAGGTAATCAATTTGCGGATATTCTTTATTTTCAAAGCCAGTTCGTCCGCGAGTATCAGATAAACATACCAATAAAAATTCCTCAAATCTCTGAGGTTTGCGCCAAACATCAAAAGTATTAAAGAGTTTCACTACTGTTTCTGGACGAAGTTCTAATGCTTTGTGTGCATGCGTGTGATATTCGCAAGTTAATTCAGCTAATTCTTGAAGATAATTAGGCACTCTAAGGCGTTTGCATAATGAGCGAGTCGGTTTAATCCCCGCTTTTTCATGTCCATGATGACTAGGCCACATTTCTTTTGGGGTAAGGGCTTTTCCAAGATCATGACAAATCGCAGCAAAACGGACCGCACTTTTATTCAAATTGCTATTTTCTGTAAGCTTAACGGATTGTTGCAATACGAGCATAGTATGAACAAAGCTATCAATTTCAGGATGATATTTGGCTGGGTTCGGTACACCATCTAAGGCGGCAATCTCAGGGAAGAGCATTTTGAGCGCGCCAACTTGATGTAGTGTTTCAAAATAAATTTCAGGATGCGGTTCGTTTAATGCTTTTTCTGTTTCCATCCAAACACGCTCAGCCGTTAGGTGGTCGAGTTCGCCTTGTTCTGTGAGTTTAGCCATTAATTTAAGGGTTTCTTCGGCAATAGAGAAACCCAAATGATGAAAGCGAGCAGCAAAGCGCGCAACACGTAATACACGAAGTGGATCTTCAGCAAAAGCGGGGGAAATATGGCGTAAAATACGTTGGTGGATATCTTCTACGCCATGATAAGGATCGTGCAGCTTGCCATCTTTGTCTTGGGCAATGGCATTAATGGTGAGATCTCGACGAATTAAATCTTGTTCAAGCGTAATATCATCTGAAAAATCACAAATAAATCCAGTGTAGCCTTTACCTGATTTTCGTTCTGTACGGGCAAGCGCGTATTCTTCATGGCTTTCAGGATTAAGAAAAACAGGGAAGTCTTTGCCAACTTGTTGGTAACCTTGAGCCAGCAACATTTCTGGTGTGGCTCCCACGACAACCCAGTCACGATCTTTAATCGGTAAACCTAAAAGTTGATCACGTACAGCACCGCCGACAAGATAAATTTCCATTTTGCTCTCCCGTCAAAATATAAAGAAAAGGTAGGCAAAAGCCTACCTCAACGATGAATCATTACCAGCTATCACGGCGTTTACGTCTAGGTAAAATGTAAGGTACTACAAGACCAATTAATAAACCTACGCCCAACACAGAACCACCATAAATAAACCATTGAATTGCAATTTCACGTTTATTGGCATCAAGCATGGCTTCTAAATCACGATTTTTATTTTTCGTCATTTCTAATTCACGTTTAAGTTGTGAATTTTGTTCAAGCAATTCACTGCTTTGTTGTTCCGCTTGTTTACTACGACGTTGAATTTCGTTTGTACGTTGCTGCCAATCTGAATCAACGCGACTCAGCTTCAAAGTCAATTCTTGAACCTGCGCTTTCAATCTTGGATTTTCTTCGCGGCTACTTGGCGTAGAACTCAGTTCAGAGGTTAAAATCCAAGCTTCACGATTTTTATTATCACGAATTAGGGTGTATTTTCCTTGTTGTTCCAAGACTGTTACCGCTTCGCCAGATTGGATTGCACCCGCGATCTTAAATTGATCACCTGCACCACGACGTAAATAGGTGTTCAGATTTTCTGTTACATATTGCGTTTCAGCTTGTACTGTTCCAATGGTTGAGCCCAATAGAACACAAGAAAATAAATGTTTACTCACTTTTGACATAATACTTCCTAGCATGAACAAAGTGCGGTTAGAAAATGAAACAAACAGCACTTATAATAATTATACTAGTGGAAAACCGCGCGAAGGATGTAGAAAATCACAATCGCAAAGAATGCACCAGCAGGTAACGTCACAACCCATGAACTAATGATGTTACGGATAACCGTCAAGTTAAGCGCCGCAATACCACGTGCGAAACCGATACCTAAGATTGCACCCACTAAAGTTTGTGTGGTAGAGATTGGTAAACCTGTACCAGATGCAACAACAACAGTCATCGCCGTTGCAAATTGTGCAGCAAAACCACGACTTGGGGTTAAATCTGTAATTCCTGACCCTACGGTTGCCATCACTTTTTGTCCCATTGCGATAAGACCAACAGCGATACCTAATGCACCTAAAGGTAAAATCCACCAAGCTAAATCACCACCACTCAGGATTTTCCCGCCATTTTGCACGATTGATACCACAGAAGAAAGCGGACCAATTGCATTGGCTACGTCATTAGAACCATGTGCGAACGCCATAGCACAAGCGGTTAAAAGCATTAAGATACTAAAAATCTTTTCTACTGATCCGAACGATCCTTTTCTTGCTTTTGCTGTAAATGCTTTACTGCGGAAGTAGAAATGGCAGAAAATCATACCAACAACACTGATAAGTAATGAAATAATGAGCGTTTCATTGTTGGAAAGATTTAAACCAACGTGTTTTAAACCTTTTGCCATGGTAACGATACAAAGTACGAATACGGTAATCGCCATGTAGTAAGGCCCGTATTTTTGTGCGTTTTTCAGCGGTTCTTCTGTATCGAAAATGAGTTTCTGGATACTTGCAAAGATGGTATAAGCTAAAAGTCCTGCGATCACGGGGGTGATAAACCAGCTTCCAACGATCCCACCAATAGTAGACCAGTCAACAGAAGTTGGACCAATCGTAATACAAGCAAAACCAATTAAAGCCCCAATGATGGTGTGAGTACCTGAAACAGGCCAACCCATTTTAGTAGCGATAAATAACCAAGCTCCTGATGCAAAGAGAGCAGAAAGCATTCCCAATGCCAATATGTCTGGCATTTCGACAAATTGAGTGGGGTCGATCACACCACTTTTGATGGTTTCTGTTACTTCACCACCGGCTAAATAAGCCCCGGCAGATTCAAAAATAAGGGCAATAATAATTGCTTGTTTGGCTGTAATGGTACCAGAACCAACCGAGGTACCCATTGAGTTTGATACGTCGTTGGCACCAATACCAAATGCCATAAAAAAACCGAATACCGCGGTAATTAAGACTAACCACGAACCGTATGCATTAATAATTTCCATAGTGATTTCCTATGTTGTAGTTAATGTCGTCAAAATTAGGAACGGGCTAGCATTAATTCAATGCGAGATCCTACACGTTGAGCTTGATCGGCTAATACGCCCACCCATTCGATGATTTTGTATAAGAACATCACATCGATAGGGTTATAACGACTTTCAATCGTGTAGAGCATTTTGCGTAATTTAATTTGCATTTGATCCGTATCATCTTCAATGCTGTCTAGTTCTTGAATCATATGGTTCACTAACTTTAATTCACGGCCTTTAAAACCGGTTTCAAGTAGTTTATCCATTTCTTCAATCACTAAATGAGCTTGATGAATAGAATCTAAACTACGTTGTACATAATGCAAAAATTCTTCCTGCATTTCTTCAGGAATCCCAAATTGACGACCAATCATACGACCCGCAATGTCTTTTGCATAGTTAGCTAATTTGTCTTGTTGGGTGACTAATTCGAGTAAATCGGTACGATCAATGGGTAAAAATAAACCGCGAGGCAATTTCAAACGGATTTCGCGTTTTAGACTATCTGCTTCTCGTTCACATTGAGAAATGTCTAGACGTGTTTTTTCTGCATCATCCCATTGTTTTACAAAAGTATGTTGGAAGAATGGAATTAATAAATCACAACATTCAGTCACTTTGTCAGAATGTTTCTGCAGTGGTTTTAAAGGAGACTGGGCAAATAATCCGAGAATACTATTCATTGCCATAGGTGTTTTACTCCATAAGGGGTTAAAAATTCGTGCACATATTACCCGATTTTTGTTGATATTTAAAATTTTTCAAAAAAATTTGTAAGAAAAAAGGTTTATCTTCGACTAATTAAATAATTGGGTAATATTTCCTAGTGTGGTAAGGTAAATGACTCAATACACTTTTCGCTTTAAAAGCGAGAAAATTTGAAAGGTAAAAAATGAAGGATTGTAAGATGCAAGGTATCAGCAGCGGCGTGAGTTTATTGATTTTACGCTTTTTTCTTGCGTGGGAGTTTTTAGAGGCAGGGTTAGAAAAATGGAATGGTCAAAATTGGTTTACTGAAATACAAGATCGTTTTCCTTTTCCGTTTAATCTTATTCCTGCTGATATTAATTGGCACGTTGCAATGGGGTCGGAATTACTTCTCCCTTTCTTGCTAATATTCGGAGTACTAACTCGTTTTAGTGCATTAGGTTTAACGATTTTAATCTCTGTTGCGTGGTATAGTATTCACGCTGATTCAGGTTATAACGTTTGTGATAATGGTTATAAATTACCATTAATTTATGTGGTAACTTTATTAATCTTAATTACGCAGGGAGCAGGGAAACTCTCTTTAGACACGCTTATTAAGAAGGTTTATCCAACTAAAAGCTGGTTAAAATTCCTCTAACTATATATTCAATATCAAATTCTAGGAGATTCAAATGAAAAAATTATCCACTTTAGCCGCATTAGCAGGAGCATTAACGATGACAGTAGCTACTGTTGCACATGCTGAGTCAAAATCAAGCAGTACAGATAAAGCTGCAACACCTTGTGTGGGTGATAAATGTGTGAAAACAAAAGCTGCAGAAGGTAAATGCGGAGAAGGAAAATGTGGAGCAAACGAAACGAAAGCCGCAGAAGGTAAATGTGGTGAAGGTAAATGCGGCTCTAAATAATCGTATTTAAATCTAGATGCCATACATAACACTGGTGTAAATTTACGCCAGTGTTGTATTAAAAGGAGTAAATAATTATGTTACAAGGTGCAGGATTAGGGTATCGTCGAGATTTAGCAAATGATTTTTTGAATTTATCATCAAATAATGCGATTCGGTTTATGGAAGTTGCTCCAGAAAATTGGGTAAAAATGGGGGGGGCTGCTCGTTATAAATTTGATCAGGCAGCGGAAAGATATCCACTTGCGGTACACGGACTATCACTTTCATTAGGCGGGCAAGCACCACTTGATCGCGAGTTATTAAAAAATACTAAAGCATTAATGACTCAATATAATTCGACATTTTTTTCTGAACATTTGAGTTATTGTGAATGTGAAGGGCATTTATATGATTTATTACCTATGCCATTTACAGAAGAAGCTGTAAAACACGTAGCACAGAGAATCCGCTATGTGCAAGATTTTTTAGGATTACAAATTTCATTAGAAAACACCTCTTATTATTTACATTCTCCCACCAGCACAATGAATGAAGTAGAATTTTTAAATGCTATTGCACAAGAAGCGGATTGTGGTATTCATTTAGATGTGAATAATATTTATGTAAATGGCGTCAATCACGGTTTACTTGATCCTTATGTTTTTTTAGATCAAGTAGATGTGAAACGTGTCAATTACATTCATATTGCAGGACACGACGAAGAACATTCTGTGGCACAAGTTGTGGAGGATTTAGAAGGAGAATCATTTAATAAAATAAAAGGGGCATATCGCCATTTACCAGAATTATTAATTGATACGCACGGTGAGGCAGTAAAAGGTACTGTGTGGGATTTATTAGAATATGCCTATCAACGACTACCCGTCATTCCGCCAACATTATTAGAGCGTGATTTCAATTTCCCTCCATTTGCAGAACTTTATGCTGAAGTTGAACATATTGCACAACTACAGCAAAAATATGCTCAGAAAGAGGTAATATCCTATGCAGCCTAAACCTTCGCTTATTGAAACACAAAAAGCACTTGCCACAGCAGTTCGATTGGCTCATGCTCAACCTTTAAATGGTTATGCTCCTAATCGCATCGCTGTTTATGCTCGCTTAGTTCGAAATAACATCTTTGGTTTTATTGACCGCTGTTTTGTTGAAGCACCTAAACACGTTTCTGCTGAGAGTTGGTCTCAGACAAAAGAAGCGTTTGTATTAACAGGAAAATCACATTCGCCTTATTTTCAAGATATTGCTGGAGAATTTCTCTTATTTTGTCAAGAAAAAGAGAGTTTCGATGCCAATATACTGGCATTGATGGATTTTGAAAATACACAATTACTTGCAGAAGTTTCTTTAGCAAAAGTACCTGAAAAATTTGAGTGGGATAAGCATAGCGTAATGCAGTTATCTGATGCAGCTTATTTAAAACGCTATGAAGTCGATTTTTTATCAAGCAATTTTAAACAATTTGATGAAAACCCTATGCAAGCTGTTATATGGCGGGATAGCGATTTTAATATTCTACAACAACGCTTATCTGAACTTGACTTTTGGCTATTAAGTTATATACAAGAACAACCTTCGTCTTTAGAAGAGGTATTATCTGCCTTAAATACTGTAGTTGAAGATAGCCCCCCCTTAATTCCATTATTGGAAAACACTTGGGTGAATTGGATTAATGCTGAAGTGCTTTATCCTAAAGAGGGATAAATTTTGTATAGAAAAACTCACAAAACGTTAGATAGGTGAAAAAGATGACTTTTTCACCTAATTTTTTCTTGGTTAGTATTTTCCATATATTATCCAAATCTTTTTAATATAGATTTGAGAACAGTTCTAATCATATTCTCCGCTTAAATGAAATCTTTCAGTTATAAATCTAAACATTTGATTTCCAATTTATTAAATTTCATATAATGAAAATTTGTCACATAATTTTTGAATGACCTCTCATTTATAATTTCCTATATTTCAATTATAGGAAAATACTGCACAATAAATAAAAATTTATTTATAGCTGTTTAATATGTAAAGTAAAAAAACACAAAAATCTTGATTTATTTTTATTGTATTGTATATTCAAATAGTTAATTTGAGTAAGGAATATTATGCTACAAGAAATTGAATTAAAATTGGCGATCTCGCCACAAATCAGTATTGAATTGCCACAATATCTTGCAAAATTTACGATTTTAGATCATCAAGATTTATTTTTGAGTAATACTTATTATGATTATCCTGATAATTTCCTTGATAAACAAAAGATGGGATTACGTATTCGTCAAGAAGATCTGGAACTTACATTAACGCTTAAAACTAACGGCGAAGTTGTTGGTGGATTGCATAGTCGTCCAGAATATAATTTACCACTAACCGAAAAAGAAACGCCAACCAATGCCCAATTAAGAGAACTTTATCCTTTTGAACAATTACCTAGCTCTACACTACAACCTATTTTCTCCACAGATTTTAACCGCACTTTTTGGTTAGTTGAATTTCAACAATCCAAAATTGAAGTGGCTTTCGATCAAGGCAAAATTATTGCAGACGAATCTGAGCAACCGATTTGTGAAATTGAGTTTGAATTGAAATCTGGCAATGTGCAGGATCTTTTTGATTTTGTGGAAACTTTTCCTTTCGAAAGAGATATTTATTTTAGTAGCGCAAGTAAAGCGAAGCGTGGTTATTTGCTGGGCTCAAAACAATTTTTAACAGATTGGTTAAATAAATGGCGTGATTTTTTAAAAGAAGAACGAGAAGAAAGTGCGGTAGATTTTGGTGCAAAATTTAATTCCTTGTTGAAAATGGAACAGAAACTTTTGGAAGAAACCTTATCCTTTTCTCCCGCACTTTTTAGCCAAGATTTTATGAAAACAGTGGAGCGAGTTGGGGCATTTTTTAATCTTTATCATTATTATGATGAAAATGGAAAAATCCTAGAAGCGGTGGCAACAGAAAAACAAAAAGAAACGCTCTTACCAGCTTTGTTAGAAAGCAATCAGAAAATCTTTGTTGAAATCCGGGATTTGATTCGTTTTCATAGTGAAACGAAAGACAATGAAAAAACTATTGAAAAATTGACCGCACTTTTGAAAAGTCGAGTTTATTTTGAGCGAATGATCAAATTAATGAGATTTTCGGCATAATGCGAATCAACCGTGCAAAGGGGGGAAGCTATACTTCTAGGCATTATGTAAGTTTGCCCTGAACAATATAACGATATTTCGCCGTAGGTATATGAATACTCGGTTAAAAGATGAGAAGGATAAAAAATGGCTAAAGCCCCGAAAACAGCTTATGTATGTAATGATTGTGGCGCTGAATTTTCGCGCTGGCAAGGGCAATGTTCAGCCTGTAAAGCCTGGAATACGATTAGTGAAGTGCGGTTACTTTCAGCCTCAAATTCCACAAAAAATGATCGTTTTAGTGGTTATGCAGGAGAAACTCGAGCAAAAATCCAAACGCTTTCTGAAATTAGCTTACAAGAAACACCGCGTTTCACCAGTGGATTTAAAGAGTTAGATCGCGTATTAGGTGGTGGGATCGTACCAGGGAGTGCTATTTTAATTGGTGGGCATCCTGGTGCGGGGAAAAGTACCTTGTTACTTCAAGTCATGTGCGGATTAGCGAAAAATATGACCGCACTTTATGTAACAGGGGAAGAGTCACTTCAACAAGTGGCTATGCGAGCTAATCGCTTAAATCTGCCGACAGATAAATTAAATATGTTATCTGAAACCTCAGTTGAGCAAATTTGTAATTTGGCGGATCAATTAAAACCGCAAATTATCGTAGTAGACTCGATTCAGGTTATGCATCTTTCAGATATTCAATCCTCCCCAGGAAGTGTGGCACAAGTGCGTGAATGTGCCTCTTTTCTTACTCGTTATGCGAAAACCCGACAGGTTGCCATCATTATGGTTGGGCATGTCACCAAAGACGGCACCCTTGCGGGGCCAAAAGTATTGGAACATGCCATTGACTGTTCGTTATTGCTGGAAGGGGAGGCGGATTCCCGTTTCCGTACGTTACGTAGTCATAAAAACCGTTTTGGCGCAGTGAATGAGCTAGGGGTATTCGGTATGACAGAGCAAGGATTGCGCGAAGTGAAAAATCCATCGGCAATTTTCTTAAGTCGAGGAGATGAACAAACACCAGGTAGCTCGGTCATGGTACTTTGGGAAGGGACTCGTCCGCTTTTGGTGGAAATTCAAGCGTTGGTGGATCATTCCATGCTTGCAAATCCGCGCCGTGTGGCGGTGGGGTTAGAGCAAAATCGTTTAGCTTTATTGCTTGCGGTATTACATCGTCATGGTGGACTACAAATGTCGGATCAAGATGTTTTCGTGAATGTCGTTGGCGGTGTAAAAGTCGGGGAAACTGGAGCAGATCTTGCGTTATTGCTTGCATTAATTTCCAGTTTCCGTAATCGTCCATTGCCACAAGATTTAGTTGTCTTTGGTGAAGTCGGGTTAGCTGGTGAAATTAGACCTGTAACCAGCGGTCAAGAACGCATTAGTGAAGCCGCAAAACATGGTTTTAAACGTGCGATTGTCCCTTTCGCCAATAAGCCGAAAAGTGCGGTTGAGAATATGGAAGTTTTTACGGTGAAAAAACTCGCTGATGCACTTGCCATATTGGATAATTTCTAAAAAAACGTTGTCCTATTGTTGTCTGATTACTGAAAGTTTTTGATAAATTAGATAGAATATGCGCCACACATAAGGAAAGGTTATGGAAAAGAAATTAAATAAAGCGTTGGATAGCATTGATATCAAAATCTTAAATGAATTACAACGCAACGGTAAAATCTCTAATATCGATTTATCAAAGAAAGTGGGGTTATCGCCAACGCCTTGTTTAGAAAGGGTAAAACGCTTAGAAAAACAAGGTGTGATTATGGGCTATCGGGCGCTATTAAATCCTGAATTACTGGATGCGCCTTTATTGGTGATCGTTGAAATTACGCTCGTGCGTGGTAAACCTGATGTTTTCGAAGAGTTTAATGCAGCGATTCAAGCGCTTGATGAAATTCTCGAATGTCATTTGGTATCAGGTGATTTCGATTATTTACTCAAAACACGTGTAGCAGATATGGCGGCATATCGAAAATTATTGGGTACCACATTATTGCGCTTACCAGGTGTGAATGACACCCGAACTTATGTTGTAATGGAAGAAGTGAAACAAACTAATTATCTCGTACTAAAATAAAAATGATTAAACGAATTACAAAACGATTTACACCGAAACAATATTTAGCAGAATTATTACTCGGATTGACCGCGCTTTTAGGTTTATATTTAATCGTGGCATGGTCAAGCTATACGCCATTAGATAACTCTTGGTCTACAGCAAGTTTTCAAACTGAAACCATCAATAAAGCCGGTGCTTTTGGCGCTTGGTTAATTGATGCGTTTTTTGTTTTTCTCGGCTATGTAGGTCATCTCATTCCATTTGTCATTTTCATCGTACCGATTTATTTACTAAAAACCAAAGCGGTTCATTCTCTATCAGCAACCCGTATTGCATTACGTTCCTTTGGCTTTATTGCTCTCATCATTGGTTTAACCATGATGGCAACATTGTTGCTTTCAAATACGAACTACTATTTAGCTGGAGGCGTATTTGGTGGTAGCCTCGTGGTGAATTTATATCCTACACTCGGTAAGTTTGGCTGTATTTTAGTGGGCTTTATCTGTGCAGTTGTAGGCTTTATTTTCTGTTCCGGTGCATCATTAATTCGTTTAATTGTAAAATTCTATCATTGGCTGACAATGAAAAATCAGCCGGCAGAAGAGGAGCATGCAGAACATACTTCTGTAGATGATCTTGAACAAATTGTGATTGAGGCACCTCAACAACTTGCCTTCTCTGATTCTCAATTGGAAACTGAATCTACAGAAGATGAAAAAGAGGAGGGTTCTGAAAATACCTTTGTTAAGCCTGAGCAACTCATTAATATCAGTGGGTTATCCTCACCGAGTGCTTCAGAGCCAGCAGATGTTGAAAAATTAGAAGATAAGTTTAAAGGCTTCACGGTTGAATCTGAGAATTTGCCGAATGTGTCTATTTCTGCCTCTTCTTCCGTTGAATTACCAACAAAAGAAGATTTTTCAGCAACATGGAAAAACTCACCAGTGAATTCTCAAAGTACGGATGATTCAGATGATATTTTTGAGGAAAATGTCATACCAAAAGTGTCACTAAAAACACCTGAAAATACGACCGCACTTTATCCAACTTATGATGAACCTTTAGAATCAGAAAGTGATGCTTTAGAAGATGAACTAGCGCGTCAGTTTGCTGCGCAAGAGCAAGCTCGTATGCAAGAAATGGAAGTGCGAGCAAAAGCCTCAAATGCTGAAGATGCATTAAAAGTGATCTTGAATGAGCCGACAGCTTCGCCAGTTAAAGCGCGTGAAATTCATATTGAGAATGGAACTGAAACAACCTATAAGCCGTATTCCGATACGCTTATTCACCCAGCATTCCAACAACCAACGAATAAACGTGAAAAACCAACAACACCATTACCAAGTTTAGATTTACTTGAGCATCGTCCAACGCAGGCTCAAGACATTACGCGTGAAGAAATTTTAGACACATCCGCACGCATAGAACAACAATTAAAGAATTTTAATGTCAAAGCTACGGTACAAGATGTGTTAGTAGGGCCAGTGGTGACTCGTTATGAGCTTGAATTACAACCGGGTGTAAAAGCATCCAAAGTAACAAGTATAGATACCGATTTAGCACGTGCATTGATGTTCCGTGCGATCCGTGTGGCAGAAGTGATTCCAGGCAAACCTTATATTGGCATTGAAACGCCAAATGCGCACCGTCAAATGGTGCCATTGCGTGATGTGCTCGATAGCAATGAATTCCGTTCATCAACATCATTGCTTTCAATGGCTTTGGGTAAAGATATTAGCGGAAAACCCGTTGTGGTTGATTTGGCTAAAATGCCTCACTTGCTTGTTGCGGGTTCAACAGGCTCGGGTAAATCTGTTGGTGTGAATACCATGATTTTAAGCTTGCTTTTCCGTGTGACACCAGATGAAGTGAAATTTATTATGATTGACCCGAAAGTGGTTGAACTTTCTATTTATAACGATATCCCGCACTTGCTTACCCCTGTGGTGACGGATATGAAAAAAGCGGCGAATGCATTGCGTTGGTGCGTAGATGAAATGGAACGTCGTTATCAATTATTGTCAGCCTTACGTGTGCGTAACATTGAAGGGTATAACGAAAAAATTGAAGAATATGAAAAACTCAATATGCCAATTCCAAATCCAATTTGGAAACCTGGTGATACAATGGATAAGATGCCGCCTCCATTAGAAAAATTGAGTTATATTGTTGTGATCGTTGATGAGTTTGCTGACTTAATGATGGTTGCAGGCAAACAAATAGAAGAGTTAATTGCTCGCTTAGCACAAAAAGCTCGTGCAATTGGTATCCACTTGATTTTAGCAACACAACGCCCTTCAGTAGATGTGATTACGGGGTTAATTAAAGCTAACATTCCAAGTCGTATCGCCTTTACAGTGGCAAGTAAAATTGACTCTAGAACGATTCTGGATCAAGGTGGTGCAGAAGCCTTATTGGGCCGTGGTGATATGTTATATTCAGGACAAGGCTCTTCGGATCTTGTTCGTGTACATGGTGCCTTTATGAGTGATGATGAGGTGGCGCGTGTAGCAGATGATTGGCGTGCACGCGGTAAACCAAATTATATTGATGGCATTTTAAACGGCGCGGATGATGAAGATTCTGGTGAAAAATCAACGGCAAGCAGTGGCGATCTTGATGCATTATTTGATGAAGTCGTTGAGTTTGTATTAAGCACAGGCAATACCTCGACTTCTTATATTCAACGTAAATTTAGTGTTGGGTTTAACCGAGCGGCTCGAATTATGGATCAGCTCGAAGAACAAGGTATTTTAGGCCCAATGAAAAATGGAAAACGAGAAATTTTAGCTCGACGTTCCGAATATTAATTCTCCTAAGTTTCACTTTACAAAAAGGAAAGTAGAATGAAAAAAACATTATTAAAAATAACCGCACTTACTGCGCTATTAAGTGCGAGTAATTTTGCTTTTGCCGATGCTGCTGATGAGCTGCAAAATCGCTTAAATCAAGTGACAGTATTGAGCGCTGATTTCTCTCAAACCGTGACTTCTGCCGGCGGTAAAAACGTTCAACAAGGAAGTGGAAAACTTCAAATTAAACGTCCAAATCTTTTCCGTATGGATACCAAATCACCGCAAGAAACACAAATTATTGCAGATGGTAAAACCCTTTGGTATTACGATCCATTCGTACAACAAGTGACAGCTCAATGGGTGAAGGACGCGGTAAATAATACCCCTTTCGTCCTTTTAACCAGTAACGATAAAAGCCACTGGAATCAGTATTCAGTAACGCAAAATGCGGATACGTTTGTGTTAAAACCGAAGGCGAAAAATAGCAATATTAAACAATTTGATATCCGTGTAGATACAAATGGTGTGTTAAAAAATTTCAGCACTACAGAAAAAGATGGTCAAACCAATCTTTATGTGTTGCGTAACATTACAAATCAAACACTAGCTGATAGCTTATTCCAATTTAGCGTACCAAAAGGCGTGGAATTGGATGACCAACGTAAAGGTAAAAAATAATCCATAAGGTGTGAATGATAATCTTCACACCTTTTGCTTATTAAGGAAAGAATATGTCTAATCTTAATTTTGATTTTGCTGAAAATGACTTTCGCCCTTTAGCTGCTCGTATGCGCCCAACTAATTTGGAACAATATTATGGGCAGACGCATTTAATTGGAGAGGGAAAGCCACTTCGTAAAGCTATTCAAGCGGGGCATATTCATTCGATGATTCTGTGGGGACCGCCGGGTACAGGTAAAACAACACTGGCGGAAATTATTGCTCACCGTATTAATGCAGAAGTTGAACGAATTTCAGCGGTGACAAGCGGCGTGAAAGAAATTCGAGAATCAATTGACCGAGCGAAACAAAATCGACTTGCAGATCGCCAAACGATTTTATTTGTGGATGAAGTGCATCGCTTTAACAAAAGCCAACAAGATGCGTTTTTACCCCATATTGAAGATGGGACGATTATTTTTATTGGCGCCACAACGGAAAATCCTTCCTTTGAATTAAATAATGCATTGCTTTCTCGTGCGAGAGTCTACCTACTTAAGTCATTGACAGTGGCTGAAATCGAACAAGTTCTGCAACAAGCCATTTCTGATCCTGAGCGAGGATTAGGTAAAGAGCGTTTAGTTTTAGAAGAGGATTTGCTACAGGGTTTAGCTGAATATGTGAATGGTGATGCTCGCCTGGCTTTAAATTGTCTTGAACTGATGGTTGATATGGCTTCTGACACAGAAAACGGTAAGAAATTAGACCGCACTTTGTTGAAAGAAGTATTAGGTGAACGACAAGCGCGTTTTGATAAACAAGGCGATCGTTTTTATGATTTGATTTCTGCTTTACATAAATCAATTCGAGGTTCAGCAGCAGATGCAGCACTTTATTGGTATGCACGAATTATCACAGCCGGTGGAGATCCCCTTTATGTAGCACGACGTTTATTAGCGATTGCCTCAGAAGATGTAGGTAATGCTGACCCAAGAGCAATGCAAGTTGCTCTAGCGGCTTGGGATTGTTTCACGAGAGTGGGCGCTTATGAAGGAGAGCGAGCTATTGCGCAAGCCATTATTTATTTGGCTGTAGCACCGAAGAGTAATGCGGTTTACAACGCATTTAATGCGGCAAAACAACATGCAAAAGAGTTTTCTGATTTTGATGTACCGCCTCATTTACGTAATGCGCCAACGGCTTTAATGAAAGAATTGGGCTATGGCGCTGAATATCGTTATGCACATGATGAACCTAATGCTTATGCCGCTGGAGAAAATTACTTCCCACCAGAACTGAAAGATACTCAATATTATTTCCCAACTAATCGTGGTATGGAAATTCAAATTAAAGAAAAGATTGAGCGCTTACAAGAGCAAGATAAAAACGCATTAAAAAAACGCTATAAATAATTTTTCTAGTATGGTAAATATAAAAAAGTGCGGCTAAATTTGGCCACACTTTTTGTTATCACTTAAAAACGCATTATTTTGCTGCTTTTAACTCCTGGTAATACTGTTCATAGTATTGAATAGCATCACCTACATCATCTTGCCAGTAGCTTTTTTGAAGGATTTCTGCTGGTGGATAAATTGAAGGATCTTCTGTAATTTCTTTTGGAAGCGCTTTTTTCGCTTCAAGGTTAGCTGTTGGGTAACCAATCGCTAAAGTCAATTTTTCCGCCGCTTTTGTACCTAGCAAGTAGTTAATTAACTTGTGTGCACCATCTGGGTTTTTAGAGGTTTTAGGAATAGCTAAAGTATCAACCCAAAGAACAGGCCCTTCTTTTGGGAATACCATATTTAATGGAGCTTGTTCTTTTTTCGCGATACGCACAGAACCATTCCATAACTGACCTAATTCTACTTCACCAGAGATGAATGAGTTTGCAGGGTTATCAGAATTGAAAGAAAGTACGTTTGGACGTAATTTCAATAACTCTTCATAAGCTTGCTTGATAATTGCAGGATCTTTGGTGTTTGGATCTTGACCAATTTTTAATAATGCAATATTGAATACTTCACGCGCATCATCCAATAATTGGATTTTGTTTGCATATTCTGGTTTCCAGAAATCGCCCCAAGAAGTGAAGTCAGAACCTTTATAGGTATTGGTATTAAATGCAATACCTGGCGCACCTAACAACTGAGGAAGTGAGTATTTATTGCCTTTATCATAAGGTTTGTTGAGCCAATCAGGGTCTAATTCTTTGATAACAGGTAATTTACTGTGATCTAATTCTTGTAGCATGCCTTCGCGTGCCATTTTAGATACGAAGTAGTTAGATGGTGCAATAACATCATAACCGCCTGCATCACCTTGGGTTTTCATTTTGGCATACATCGTCTCATTAGATTCAAGACTTGCTACAATAACTTTGATACCAGTTTCTTTTGTGAAGTCATCTAAAAGACCATCTGGTACGTATTCAGTCCAAGTATATAAGTACACAGTATCATTTGCTGGAGCCTGTGCTTTTGTTGCATCAGACTTGGCTTCTTTATCGTTACAAGCAGTTAATGTAGCGGCAACTAAACCGGCAGTAAGCAAACCTGCAAATTTTTTCATTTTTCTTTGTTCTCCGTAAAAGAGGGGGCTAAAAAACCACCTGCATTAATGCAGGTATAAAAATACGCCTTGATTGTGCGTCAAGGCGTATTTTATTTGATCTTAAAAGATTTGTGAAACCTTTTTATATCAATGTTTAATGATTATTTTTGCGTGTAACTAATTGACTTAAAATTACTAATCCTAATGAAAGCACGATCATAATCGTTGCTAACGCATTTACTTCCGGTGTTACCCCTGTTTTTACAAGTGAGAAGATACGCAATGGTAGGATTTCATAGCTTACACCACTTACGAAAGAAGATACGACAACATCATCTAATGAAATAGTAAAGCTTAATAACCAACCAGATACCACTGCTGGTAAAGCAAGTGGTAGGATAATTCTACGCAAAATAGTGACTTCGCTCGCACCTAAATCTTTCGCAGCTTCAAGCATTCTTGCATCAAAGCCATTTAAACGCGAGAAAATCGTTACGGTAACATAAGGTAAACAGAATGTTACGTGTGCCAATAATAATGACCAGAAACCTAACGAAATCCCTACAACCATGAATAAGGCTAGTAAAGAAACCGCCATAACGATATCTGGTGACATCATGACGATAAATAACATACCGCTTACGGCTTGTTTACCGCGGAAACGATAGCGGTAAAGCGCGATAGCAGTTAAACCACCCACAATAGTTGCTAAGGTTGCGGCAAAGAAAGCAATAGTGACAGAGTGGAATGCAGCTTGGATTAAGGTATCGTTATTAAATAAACGCTCATACCAGTTCCAACTAAAACCTTTCCAACTTAAACCATAACGGTCCTCGTTGAAGGAGTTAGTCACCAAAATAATAATTGGGATATACAAATAAGCGTATACCACAAACATAAAAATATTACGCAGTAAACGACTCATTATTCTAACTCCACTTTCTTATTCAACAATTTATTTGCACGATAGTAAACGAAAATCAACAATGCCATTAAAATGGTTAAACCGATGCTGATTGCCGAACCGAATGGCCAGTTACGGGAAATTAAGAATTCACTCTTAATTACGTTACCAACTAATAACACTTTCGCACCACCAAGTAAGTCTGCTACATAGAACATCCCCATTGCTGGTAGTAATACTAATAAACAACCTGCAACAATACCCGGCATGGTTAATGGCAAAATAACGCGGAAGAAACGTTGAACAGCATTAGCACCTAAGTCTCTTGCCGCTTCTAATAAACGTCCGTCTAATTTTTCGATAGCAGAGTAGAGCGGTAGAATCATAAATGGTAAAAGGAGATACACTAAACCAATGATTACAGCTACTTCGGTATTTAAAATACGAATAGGCTCACTCAAAATGCCCATATCCATTAACATGGTATTTAACACACCTTTCACACCAAGGAATACTTTCATCCCATAGATACGAATAAGTGAGTTTGTCCAGAATGGTAATACCACGAGGAACAACAAAAATGGACGATATTTCGGATTAATTTTGCTGACCATAAAGGCAAATGGATAGCCAATGAGTAAGCAAATAATCGTCGCGATGCCAGACATATACAATGAGTTCCACACTACCTGGGCATAAAGTGGATTAAACAGGTTCGTGTAGTTATCTAAAGTAAATGGCAAAGCATAAAAGTCACTACCATCTCGGGTTAAAAAACTTACGGTTAAAACCAATAAGTTTGGAATTAGCACAAAGAAGATTAACCAACTGAAGATAATTGCAACAGTAATTTTCTGGAATTTATTATTGATTATCTTCATCGTTGAGTACAACCTCCCAACCTTCGTGCCATGTAATACCTACACGTTGACCAACGCTGTGATCCATATGTGGGTCATCTTCGTTAAAGAATTCACTCACTAATACGCGTTTACCGTTGTGATCAAATTCTACTGTAGACTCAAGTGTCATCCCTTTATAGGTACGATCCACAATGCGACCAATAATGGCATTTGAGTGCTCATTTTCGTCAAGCTCTTCAATCACAATATCTTCAGGACGTAATAATACTTGCAATTTTTGACCTTTTTCAGCAGAGATACTGGTGTGAATATCACATACACGACCTTCTACGTTAGCAAGTAATTCATCGTCAGATTTACGTTCAATCACAGTGGCATCAAATACGTTAATTTCACCGATGAAGCGAGCAACGAATAAGTTGGCTGGATCTTCATAGATTTCACGTGGTGAACCATCTTGTGCAATTTTACCTTTACGTAATAAAACGATGCGATCAGACATGGTGATTGCTTCTTCTTGATCATGAGTAACGAAAATAAAGGTGATACCAAGTTGACGCTGTAATTGTTTAAGTTCATTTTGCATTTGTTTACGTAACTTATAATCCAACGCCGATAAAGATTCATCAAGTAGCAACACTTTTGGCTTATTCACAACAGCACGAGCAATCGCGATACGTTGTTGCTGACCACCAGAAAGTTGAGCTGGTTTACGATCGGCCATTTCTTCTAATTGCACCATACGCAATGCATCCAGAACGCGAGGTTTAATTTCGCTTTCTGCCACTTTTTGCATACGCAAACCAAAAGCCACGTTATCAAAAATAGTCATATGCGGGAATAACGCATAACTTTGGAATACGGTGTTAATGTGGCGTTTTTCTGCCGGAACATTAGTAATATCTTCACCGTCCAAAATAATATTACCTTCATCTAACTCTTCTAAACCCGCTAATAAACGCAATACTGTAGTTTTACCACAGCCGGATGGGCCAAGAATTGTGACGAATTCACCGTTATTAATGGTTAGATTAAAATCATTAATAATTGTATTAGAACCATAGGATTTTTTGATTGAACGAAGCTCAATAATAGGCTTTTGAACCAGATTTTCCACTAGCTTTGGTTTTCTCCCTAATTTCACCAATTTAATCGGTACTGAGTAGAAATGAACCTGCAAAAATGATGCAGGGGCGACATAAAATTGAACCGATATGATATAGCGAATTGTTAATGATGAAAAGGATTTAATCGAGTTTTTAGGAAAAATTTATCTAAAACTTGACCGCACTTTTTTCAGAAAATTTTATAACTCTTCACTTTCTTGTTATATATCAAGAACTGTAACGAATTTTGGGATTAGACTAACGCTGATATAAAGGAGAATTTTAAAATGGAAGAACATTATAATGAATTATTACAGCGATTTTTAACTTATGTCGCATTTGATACGCAATCTAAATTGTCTGCAAAACATTCGCCAAGTTCAGCAGGGCAAATGAAGCTGGCTTTGCATTTGCAGCAAGAATTAATTGAACTTGGTTTACAAGATGTCAATGTGACTAAGCATGCCGTTGTCACGGCTTATTTACCCTCAAATCATCCTGATTTAACACACACTATTGGTTTTATTTCCCACCTTGATACATCACCACAATGCAGCGGTAAAAATGTTCAACCTGAAGTGATTGAAAATTATCGGGGAGGAGATATTGCGTTAGGTTTAGGAGAGGAGTTTATTAGTCCTGTGTATTATCCATTTTTACATCAGCTTATTGGCAAAACCTTGATTGTGACAGATGGAACTACTTTACTTGGTGCGGATAATAAAGCCGGAATCGCAGAAATTATGACCGCACTTTCTGTATTACAACAGAAAAATATCCCGCATTGTAATATTCGAGTGGCATTTACGCCTGACGAAGAAATTGGTTTAGGAATGCATTATTTCCCATTAGACGATTTTCCTTGTGATTGGGCATATACCATTGATGGTGGAGAAGTGGGTGAATTGGAGTATGAGAATTTTAATGCCGCGACGGCAAAAATTACCTTTAAAGGTCGGAGCATTCATCCTGGTTATGCTAAAAACAAATTAGTGAATGCGCTGACGTTAGCTTGTGAGTTTCAACAAGGTTTTCCAAAAGATGATGTTCCCGAAAAAACATCAGGAAAAGAAGGTTTTTTCCATTTAGATGATTTTAAGGGGGATATTGAGAAAGTTGAATTACATTATCTCATTCGAGATTTTGACCAAGCTAGTTTTGAGCAACGTAAGGCATTTATTTATCAGCTTGTAGAAAAATTTAATAGAGAGAAAAGCCTGAAAGAGCCGG
This sequence comes from Haemophilus parainfluenzae, assembly GCF_003253005.1. Taxonomy (GTDB): domain Bacteria; phylum Pseudomonadota; class Gammaproteobacteria; order Enterobacterales; family Pasteurellaceae; genus Haemophilus_D; species Haemophilus_D parainfluenzae_M. The sequence continues at coordinate 187,678 of NZ_QEPZ01000002.1, forward strand.
TGGAATGTGTTATTGAAGACAGTTACAAAAATATGTATGCCACAGTCAAAAATGTCCCACAGGCGATTAAGTTAGCTGATGCTGCAATGAAAGCTTGTGGTATTACACCAAATCATAAACCAATACGTGGTGGAACGGATGGGGCATTTTTAGCAGAAAAAGGATTAGCTTGTCCAAATATCTTTACCGGTGGCTATAATTTCCATAGTAAACATGAATTAGTGACACTTGAAGGGATGGAAAAAGCTGTCGAAGTGGTTATAAAAATAGCAAACTGTAAAGATTTGTAAATTATTGTAAAGAAGAAGCTTGCATTTGTCAGAATATGTCAATATAATCGTTAGCGTTTTATCGAGATTCCTTTGATAAAGCTAAACTTTAGAGATTTTATTCATAAATTCCTTTTTGGTGCTCCTAAGAAATTAGGAGCTTTTTTTTACCCCAAATTCAGATCTTTACTTCAAAAACGGATTGCTTCGTTTTTCTTGTCCAATAGTTGTGTAAGGGCCATGTCCTGCAATAACTACCATATCATCATTTAATGTAAATAATTTATTCTTGATTGATGAGATCAGTGTATCAAAATCTCCATGAGGGAAGTTTGTACGACCAATACTGTTTTGGAAAAGGACATCGCCAGTAAAAGCAATATTTTTTTCATGTTCAATCAAACCAATGTGGCCAGGTGTATGACCAGGAAGATGAAGAATTTCAAAGGTAAATGTACCAATTTGAATTTTTTCACCTTCTTGATTAAACCAGCGATCAGGTGTAAACGCAGAAATATAAGGTAAACCAAACTGCTGAGCTTGTTGTGGTAGACTTTCAAACAGAAAGCGATCTTTTTCCTGTGAGCCCCATATTTCAATATTAAAATGATCACGAATCGCTTCAGCAGCCCCTACATGATCAAGATGTCCATGAGTTAATAAGACTGCTTTTAGGTTTAATTCTAATTCCTCAATACGTTGAATAAGTTTTTCCGCATTGCCACCAGGATCGATAATCGCTGCATTTTTTTCATCATCCCAAATAAGAGAGCAATTTTGCTGAAAGGCTGTAACAGGAATAATTTCAATATTCATCTTTTTTCCTTATTGTTGATAACAAAAAACCGCACTAAAGTGCGGTCTAAAATTAAACTGTTTTTCATGCACCACGCCATGTTCTTACAGGGCCAGTATCCACGTGAATAAAATTACTATACGGATAATATCCTACACCACCGCTATTAAGATTTTCAGCCGCTTGGCGTAACCTTGCTAAAGGTACACCAGGGATTTTAAAATCAATCGCTTGGCCTTTAATATGATAGCTGTTGCTTGCTACGTCCCGACTTTGTCTACGGCGCATGGCATTTGTCTCAGCACTACGATAGCCACAAATTACATCAATCTGTGCAGTGCGTAAACCTAAATTACTTTGTAAATGATAAAACTTCATAAAGAGATTCGGATCCATTCGGCGTACTTGGTCTGTACGGCGATCTCTCATGAAGTAATCAAGTTTACCAAGTAGTGAACGATTAAATCCAGTTGTAGCAGAGAACTCACCGCTTAATCGTTCATTGGTGTTGACATTATAGAAACTGAGAATGCGAGGTTTAGGGGTAGAGACCATCGCTAACACTGTACTCGGTATCATACTTGCGCCTAAAACGATGCCGCCTAATGAAAGCCATTTACGACGATTTTTATCAATATTACCCATTTTATAGTTTCTTTTATTACCTATCTTTCATCCTAGACAATTTTTGTATTAAAAAGTTCTAGTGTAAACCATTTTTAAAGGTATTTTTTTACAACCGCCCAGTCAATATCATTAAAAATCGCTGCATCATCGTATTTATAAATATCTGGTAAAACTTGTGTTTGACCGTTTTCCACCCATGCAGTTACATAATATAAGAATACGGGGTCATTTGTGCGAATGTTCGCAGACGTTGTTTTCTTACTTTCTAAAACACCGCGTTTTTTATCTTCTGTCCAGCCGGCTTCTTGTAACAGAATAGAGGCAAGTTGATCAGATTTTTCTACACGCACACAACCTGAGCTTAATGCACGATCTTTTTTGCTGAATAAGTTATGATTTGGTGTATCGTGAAGATAAATTGCATCAGAGCTTGGCATATTAAATTTATAGTTACCTAATGCACTGTCACCAGCTGCTTGACGGATACGATACGGGAATTTATCACCAATACTACTCCAATTAATTGAGTAAGGATCAATAGTGTTACCTTTGCTATCTAAAATAGAGTAGTTGTGTGCTGCTGCATAGCCAGGGTCACGTTTTAATTTCGGTAAAATATCTTCATTAATTAAGCGTGTAGGGGCATTCCAAGGCGGATTAACAACCACATTGCTCAAACGGCTGTACATTACTGGTGTACGACGTTCATTTTTCCCTACAATAACGCGTGATTCTAAAATTGCTTTACCATCACGATAATATTTCAATTGATAGCTTGGAATATTAACAAAGATTCCATTTTCAAAATCTGGAATAACACGTAAACGTTGTGCATTAAGGGCAAGTTTTTTACCCATTGCAGAAATACCTGAAGCTGAAATCATTGATGGGAGTGCTTGTACGGTTTCACGGTATAAACGATTATGGTTAGATAATCCGTTTACAAAACCAGAAACAGCATCGTTTTTAACCGCACTTTGCCATTGGTCAATAATTTCTTGATTTGGTAATTCCGGTTTGTAAGCATTCGTTGCATATAACCAACGTTGTGCTTGTTGATTAACGTTCTTGCTGTAATACAAGTAATCAAGGAAAGCATCACTTAACAACACATCGTAGGTGAGGCCTCCAGTTTTTTCAGCGTTATGTAAATTGATTAATGATTGCGCCGAACGTTTAGAAATACCAGACGCTACCATTGCTGCATATTCGCGTAGGAATTGTTTTTCTGCAGCCTTGTCTTTCCACATCAACTCATATTTATTATCAGCATATAATTTTGCCAAAATTGGTTTGAACTGTAGATTCTGTTCGCCAATTTCATGCGTTAATGACATCTCTAGTATGGTTTGCTTTTCAGCTGCTAGGCGAGCTTGGTCTTCTTTGATTTCCGCTTCAAGTGTTGCACGCTCTTCAGGGCTTAATTTAGACATATCAACGCCTTTATTTTCGGCTTGTTGAGGTTGCCCAACTGTTTTAGCCCATTCAGCTAACGCACAACCTGACGTCATCATTGATAATGATAAGACTAATGCGCTTAATTTCATTGTTCCTTTTAACATTGCTGTACCTTTAAAAATATTCATAAAAAATAACCGCACTTCAGTTTTTTTCATCTGCTAAAGTGCGGTCAAAATAATCGTTATTTTGTTGCTTTTGCCGCTTCTTGTTTTATTTCAGCATCCACTTTTTGTTGATTCGTGTTAAGTTTAACTAAATCAGCTGCCATTTTTTCCGCTTCTTTTAAGAAGAAATCAGGTGCTTCATAGTCTTTTGGCAAATCATCAATGTCTTTTAATGCTTTTTTACCTTCACGTTTAAAACGGTCATTGAGAGCTTTTAAACGTCTCGCATCATCTTTATCATTTTCCGCTTTACGCTCTTGGAAATTCAATGATAAGAATTTACGCTCACGGCGTTCATCACGGATCTTAAGATCTTCATTTAAAGCAATAAATTCAGGATCTTTTGCAATACGCTCTAGATGTTTTTCATTTAATGCTTCAACATCTTTACGCGCTTTATTGTTTTCAGAATAAGTCGCCGGCGGAATTTTATCCCAAGCTAAGGCGTTATCTTCTTTTTCTTCACCAATTTCTTTAGCATCAATAATTTCAGGGAAATTAATATCTGCTGCTACACCTTTTAATTGGGTTGAACCACCATTAATTCGGTAGAATTTTTGGATAGTATATTGCAATACACCAAGTGGTGTTTGGTCTAAATCATAAACAAAGTTTAATGAACGACTTTGTTGTACCGTACCTTTACCAAAGGTATTTTGCCCAATAATGATACCGCGATTGTAATCTTGCATTGTTGCAGCAAAAATTTCAGAAGCAGACGCACTGAAACGATTAATCATCACCAATAATGGACCTTTATATTGCTGGGCATTGTCGTCATCTTCGTGTACACGAATACGCTGATATGCATCACGTACCTGTACCACCGGACCATCTGTAATAAATAAACCACTTAATGCTACGGCTTCTGTTAATGCACCACCGCCATTTTCACGAAGATCCACAATTAAAGCGCCAATTTTCTTCTTCTCAGCATCTACTAATAATTTTTTCACATCATCAGTTAAACCAATATAGAAACTTGGGATTTTAATGACACCAACCGTTTCACCCTCAACTTTAGAAACAGTGAGTTTTGCTGCTTGATCTTCAATACGTACTTTATCGCGAACTAAAGTGACAATACGACTTTTTCCACCTTTTGCAGGTTCAATTTCAAGACGAACTTTTGTTCCTTTTTTACCTTTGATTTTGTCAACGATATCTTCTAAACGCCAACCGATAATATCTTCGATTTCGCCTTTTTCTTGGCCAACACCAATGATTTTATCGCCTGCTTGTAATTTTTTACTGCGTTCAGCCGGCGCACCTGGCACTAAAGACTTGATGCTGGTTTCGTCATCTTCAGATTGTAATGTCGCACCAATTCCTTCTAAGGAAAGATTCATACTTTCATTAAAGCTTTTTGCCGTACGCGGCGCAAGATAGCTTGTATGCGGATCGATTTCTCGAGCAAAGGCATTAATATAAATCTGAACAATGTCATCAGCTTTGGTTTGAGTTAATCGACGAATGGCTAAATTGTAACGTTTAGTCAGTTTTTCCTTAATTTCAGGCCATTTTTTATCTTTTAACTTCAGACTGATTACATCATTTTTGACACGTTGTTCCCAGAGCTTGTTTACTTCTTCTTCGCTTGCAGGGAAAGGTGCTTTTTCACGATCGATCTCAATTTGATCATTACCTTTTAAATCAGGTTCTTGATCTAATAAAGATAATGCATAAGCATAACGTTCATAGCGACGTTTCATCATCAGATCGTAAATCGCAAATGCAGCTGAAAGATCGCCCTCATTAAGTTGATCATCTAATTTAGAACCATATTTAGCACGTAAATCATCAATATCTGATTTTAAAAAGGTATTATGGCTGTAATCTAAGCTTTTAATATAACGATCAAAAATCTTTTCGGAAAAGGCGTCATCAAGCTGGAATTTACGATAATGTGATTGTGTTAAACGCGTTGTTGCACGCTTCGTTGCTAACTGGTTTGCGTCTGTTGCCGAAGGAATCGTAATATCACTTTGCTTTAATTTCGGCTGCACGGCAAATGTGTCAGACGAATGAAGAAATAACGCACCTAAAATTGCTGTTGCAATAAGACTTTTGGTTGTATGTAATTTCATTTAACCTTATCCCGATAAGAAATAAATTATTAGGCAAATAAACGATCTGCGGTGACTGTCATCACTAAACCATTTTCAAGTTCTACGCGTGCGCCATCTTTTTCCACATTTAATACGGTCGCATTTTTCGCTTGTTCTGCTACTTTCACTTTCACTTTGCTACCTGCAGAAAGTGTTGTGAAATCAACCGCACTTAGTTTTATTTGCGGGGCTTTTGGTTTGCGAGTTGCTTGATTTGAATTTGGTTTACGAGCAGGTCGTTTTTGTTGTGCTTTTTTGGCTGCTAATTCTGCTTTGCGTTTTTCTGCAAATTTAGCTTTTGCATCTGCTAATTGTTGAGTCGCATGAGAAACATGTTCTGCGTCTAATACACCAGCAGGGTTGCCGTATAAATCCACACGCTCAGCACCTTCGCGACAGCCGTGTAAATAGCGCCAGTTGGAGGTGTATTGACGTAAAGCCTGACGTAATTGAGTTTTGCTGACACGTTCATCATCTTTTAATGCTTCAGCAAGATCTTGGAAAAGACCAATTTTTAATGGTTTAGCTTCACCTTCTGCAATAAAGCAAAGTGGGAATTTTTCCACAAGATATGCAATGATCGCTTTTGTATCAGTTAATTTTTGAACGCCTTCAGCATTATTTTCAACTTGGGCTTCAACTTGAGAATCTGTCATTTCTGAGTTTTCCTAGGATAAAAAAATAAAAACCTGCACAGTTTACCGCACTTTTATAAGGATTGACAATGGTTGGACAGAATAATTCCGTTTCTAATTCTAATGAATAACTTCACAAATTCCCTTAATTCAGGCTAAAATAGTCCACTTTTATAATTTCTGAAAACATAATGACAAAAACACCTGATTTTACTCATGCCACTTATAGACTAGTGCGTTGCATAGAATGCGATGCAACGGTGTCTGTTTGTCGCCCGCAGGCGGGGGAGTATGCACAATGTCCGCGTTGCCATCACAAATTACAATCAGGTAGTCGTTGGTCACTTAAGCGTTGCTCATTAATCGCCCTTTCTATCCTAATTTTAATGCCATTTGCTTTGGGCTATCCTTTATTGAGTTTAGATTTACTAGGTACTAAAATTGATGCTTCTGTTTGGAAAGGTATTTGGAAAATGGCAGTAGAGGGATATTCCTATACTGCATTTATGATTTTTATCTGTGCAATTTTAATGCCTGTCTCTTTTGCGATTTTAGTCATTATGTTGCAGCTTTCTAAATTGCTCAAAATTAAGCCTCGTAATGTCTTATTATTTGTGGGATATATTAAGCCTTGGGTCATGTTTGACGTATATTTAGTTGCACTGGGTGTCACCATGTTTAAAGTACGCGAATATGCCACATTAGAAGTAGATGTGTATTTAATTGCTTTTGTTTTTACTGCACTTTTAACCACTTTATTGTTCATTAAAATTAATTTAGATGACTTGTGGCATGATTTTTATCCCGATCAGAAACCGGTTACCAAAAGCGATCGACCGTTAGAACTTTGTACTGCCTGTGATTACACTTTTTTAAAAGAAGATCAAAAATACGATCGCTGTCATCGAGCCATTTGTCCACGTTGTTCATCGCTTATTGAAACACCAGATAGTATAAAATTGCAACGCGTTTGGGCGACATTAGTGGCGGGGATTATCATGCTTTTTCCCGCAAACTTACTCCCAATATCTGGTGTTTATTTAACAGGAAATTTGTCACAAGATACCTTGATGTCGGGTGTGATGTCGTTTATAAGCATGGGCAGCTATTTTGTTGCTTTCGTGGTATTCTTCGCCAGTATTTTTGTGCCAGTAAGTAAAATCCTGATTATGTTGTATTTACTGGCAAGCGTGCATTTTAAATGGCGACATTCAATTAAATGGCAAATGCGATTATTGCATATTGTTCACTTTGTAGGACGTTGGTCAATGCTAGATCTTTTTGTGTTAGCTTTGATGATGTCTCTAGTAACACGCGGACAGATTATTAATTTTACTGTAGGCCCTGCCGCATTTTATTTTGGTGCAGCAGTGTTTTTAACTATGATTTCAACTTCTCAGTTTGATAGTCGATTAATTTGGAAAATTTATGACAGAAAACAATAAAACAGAATCTCAATCTATTGATGAGCAATATAACAATGTAGAAGCGTTATTACGTAAGAATAAACGCATCTCACCGTTTTGGTTGTTACCTTTTATTGCATTATGTGTTGGTGCTATTTTATTTTTCCAAATTGTACAAGAACGAGGAAAGACTATTACGATCACGTTCTCTAATGGGGCTGGGCTCGTTGCAGATAAAACCCCTATTCGCTATCAAGGTTTGCAAATTGGTGTCGTGAAGAAGGTGAACTTTACCGACAATATGCAAAAAGTGAAAGTTGAGGCAAATATTTATTCTGAAGCGACAGATGTGTTAAAAGAAAATACCAAGTTCTGGCTTGTTCAACCAAGTGTGTCTCTTGCAGGGATTTCAGGTTTAGACTCTTTGGTTTCAGGAAATTACATTACGCTCCAACCAGGTGATGGTGATTCAGAAGATGAATTTATTGCGGAAGAGCAAGGTCCTATTGCACAAGTCAATCCGGGGGATTTATTAATTCATTTAATTTCTGATGATTTAGGTTCAATTTCGATTGGTGCTTCTGTGTATTTCAAAAAAATGCCAGTCGGGAAAATTTATGATTATCGATTCAATAAAGACAATAAAGTTGAAATTGATGTGGTAATTGATAAAGCTTTTGCGCATTTTGTGAAGAAAGATTCACGTTTCTGGAATATTAGCGGTATTAACGCCAATATTAATTCATCGGGTATGAATGTAGCGGTGGAGAGTTTAAATGCTGTGGTGCAAGGTGCCGTATCATTTGACTCGCCATCAGATAGTCCTCAAGCAGTGATGAACAGCAACTATATCCTTTATTCTAATCTACAAGCGGCTAAACGTGGGATAGAAGTTGAGGTAACACTGCCTGTTTCAGCCGGTTTACAAGCAGGACAAACTTCAGTTTATTATGGTGATGAGCAAGTTGGTTTGCTTTCCTCTTTAAGAACAGTTGAAAACAATGAAGATATTTTACAAGGGACATTATTAATTGAGCCAAGTCAGGCTAATCTCTTAAAAACTAATACACATATTGTATTGAAAAATCGTAAGTTAGACTTAGGCGATATTGCTAATCCTCAGAAATTCTTCCGTGGTGATTATTTCGAAATTATTCCAGGAAGTGGAGAAAGCAAAACGCAATTCGAAGTCATTCGAGAAAATGAGTTATTGCTCAAGGCACCAAATACGTTGGTTTTAACCTTAACAGCGCCAGAGACTTATGGGATTGCAGAAGGGCAATCGGTGTTTTATAACAATATTGCTATTGGTCAAATTGTGAAGCAGCACTTAAATGTTGATGGTGTGAAATTTGAAGCGGCAATTGCAGCGGAATATCGCAATCTTATTCATGAGAACACTCAATTTGTGGCTGCCTCTAATTTTGATGTAAGTTTTGGTATCGACGGATTGCGTTTTGAATCAGCAACGCCATCAAAATGGCTACAAGGTGGGGTGAGAGTATTACCCAAAAAAGGAAGTGGCGAACCACATTCTACCTATCCACTTTATAAGGATATTAGCAGTGCCGAAACAGGTGTTACAGGCAACTTAGTGAATCCAACGATTGTGTTACATTCCACTAATTTACCAAGTATTAGTAAAGGTTCTGTTGTGCTTTATCGTCAGTTTGAAGTAGGTAAAATTATTAATGTAAGACCGAAAGCCAATAATTTTGATATTGATGTCTATATTTATCCGGCTTATCAAGATCTTCTGACAGATAAAAGTGTATTTTGGGTAGAAAGTGCAGCGCAGATTGATATTACGCCGAAAGGCATTAGTATTCAGGCTTCCCCGGTTGCTCGTTCATTAAAAGGGGCGATTAGTTTTGATAATACAGGATCAGGCAAAAATAAAACGCTTTATCCAAGTGAACTGCGAGCTAAATCAGCAGGACAAGTGATTACGTTAATAACAGATGATGCAACGGCTTTAAGTAAAGGAATGAGCTTGCGTTATCTTGGTATGAATGTAGGTGAAGTTGAGCAGATTTCTCTTGATCAAAAGACAAACCGTATTACAGCGAAAGCATTAATTAACCCAAGTTATATGGGGATGATTGCAAAAGAGGGTACTGTATTTAAAGTGATTTCCCCACAAATCTCAGCGGGTGGAATTGAAAACTTAGATAGCCTTTTACAGCCTTACATTGATATTGAGTTAGGCAAAGGTCAACCCAAAACACAGTTTAATTTAGCGCAAACCGCACAACCTCGAAATAAATACAGCAATGGTGTGCCATTTATTTTGGAAACCAGTGATGCGATGAATTTAACGGAAGGATCACCTGTACTTTATCGCGGTGTTGAAGTGGGAACCATTCGTAAATTTGAATTAAATTCTTTAGGCGATCGAGTGTTGGTACATATTGCGATTACACCAAAGTATCAACATTTGGTACGTAAAAATTCAGAGTTCTGGGTTTCATCGGGTTATGATTTCAATCTTGGTTGGAAAGGCGCAGAGTTTAATACCGGTAGTGTACAACAATTGTTGAAAGGCGGTATTTCATTCTCGACTCCATCGGGTACGATCGTTCAACCACAAGCAACGGCAAATCAGCGCTTTATGTTACAAGTGAAGAAACCAGCTGAAGCACCGACTTGGAATTCAGGTGCATTACCAGCAAATCAATAAAACATAAAAAGAAATAACCGCACTTTTGAATCATCAAAGTGCGGTTATTTTTTAGGTATTTTGAGGAGTGCTATTGGCCCATATTTTTGACTGATTTTAAAAAGCCCTTAGCTGAAGTATAGACTTCATCTTTGCCCTGAGCATGTAAAATCATATCGGACATTTCACGAAAAGCCCCTTTTCCACCACCAAGGGCAAGCACATAATCCACGGCATTTTGCACATAAGGTGCAGAATCTGCCACGGCAAAAGAAAGGCCACAGGTTGCAAAAGCGGGGAGATCTACGCTGTCATCACCAATATAGGCCGTTTGTTCTGCAGTAACACCTGCTTGTTTCATGAGATCCAAACAAGCACTTTCTTTTTCAAGTTTACCAAGGAAGAACAACTTAATACCTAGATCGCTAATTCGCTTACGCAGGATCGCCGAATCTCTGCCCGATAATACGGCTACTTGAATACCTGCATCCATCAACATTTTGACACCAAGTCCATCGCGCACATGGAAACTTTTAATTGCTTCGCCATTTGCATCATAATGGAGTAGTCCGTCAGTTAATACGCCATCGACATCGGTGATGACCAATTTAATTTTCTTTAATTTTTCGTTAATCATTAGCTTGAGAACTCCACTAAGCCCACAACATTATTTTCATCATTGACCACAACAAGAGAGTGAATTTTCTTCTCTTTCATCAAGTCTTCTGCTTTCGCTAAAAATTCATTTTCATGAATAGTTTTCGGTGAAGAGGTCATAAGCTCTTTCGCGGTCTTGTTAAGTGTATCGGCACCGTTAGCCGTTAATGCTCGGCGCACATCACCATCGGTAATAATGCCTTTAAGTTGTTGGTTTTCCATGACTAATGCCACACCCATACGACCTTCATTCATAATAGTTAAGCAATCAGTGAAGCTGGTGTCTGGTGTGGTAATCGGTAATCGAGTTTGCATTTGATCTTTTACTTTGCATAACAAACGACGACCAAGGCTGCCACCTGGATGGAATTTCGCAAAGTCAGCAGGTTGGAAATGACGTGCCGTAATCAATGAAACCGCAAGAGCATCACCTAAGGCTAAAGTGACTAACGCAGAAGTGGTTGGTGCGAGATTGTTTGGACAGACTTCGCGTTCGACAGTGATATCTAAAACATAATCCGCATGGCGAGCAAGCGTTGAGTTTTTATTGCTGGTTAGGGCAATAATTTTATTACCAAAGTTTTTCAAACTTGGAATGAGTTTATTTACGTCATCAGTTTCACCGCTATAAGAAATCAGCATCACAATGTCGATGGGTTTTAGCATACCTAAATCGCCATGAAAGGCTTCAGTCGGGTGCAGGAAGAAACTTGGTGTCCCTGTAGAGGCAAAAGTCGCCACCATTTTTTTGCCAATTAGCCCCGATTTACCAATACCACCGATGACTAAACGACCTTCGCAAGCAAGGATAAGATCCACAACTTGAGAAAACTCATCATCCAAGCGTTGGCTTAGTTGTGCGAGTGCTTGGCTTTCAACAGAAAGCGTTTCTCGTGCGATTTGTAAATAATTCATAGGAAATCCTTATGATAAAAGTGCGGTTGAAAATAACCGTGTTTTGTAGGGCTATTCTAACGGAAGTTATTAAAAATAAGAATGAAAATTTGACCGCTCTTTGAATTCCCCCTATACTACGCCGCGAGTTGGTTAGACAATCGCTGGTTTATTGAAGCCCTTAACCGTGTTCGCACGACCTAGTGGGACAAGTAAACGAGAGGAAAGTCCGAGCTACAAAGGGCAGAGTGCCGGATAACGTCCGGGCGGCGTGAGCCGACGACCAGTGCAACAGAGAGCAGACCGCCGTGAAAACGGTAAGGGTGAAAGGGTGTGGTAAGAGCACACCGTGCCGTTGGTAACAACGTGCAGCAAGGTAAACTCCACTCGTAGCAAGACCAAATAGGAACTCAATGGGTGGCCCGTCCAGAGTTCGGGTAGGTTGCTTGAGCGACAGAGTAATTTGTCGCCTAGAGGAATGATTGTCCACGACAGAACTCGGCTTATCGACCAACTCAATAAATTCATCAAAAAATGACCGCACTTTTGTTTTTTCATTATCCTACTCGGGATGGAATGAATAAAAGTGTGGTCATTTTCTTTTGTGTTTTACCACAAGCTCATTTGTTCTAAATGGCTTTCTTCCGGTAAATTCACGTGTAATCCAACGAGACGAATGGACTTCCCATGGCTACGTTGCCAAATTTGTTCTAGTAATTGTTGAAAGCTTTTTAGTGATAAAGGCAAGCCTGTTTTTTCTAAGGTCGTCACCTGAAAATCTTCAAATTTTAATTTCACCCCAATTTTGCGAAAAGCGGTTAAAGGGATATTCGGCGTACTTCGTTCAATGCGACGAATAAGCTCGGCATAGAGATTATCTAACAATGCTATGCCTTGTTCGAGATGGCTAATATTTTCGGATAAAGTGCGTTCTACACCGATAGATTTTCGTTCTCGATGAGCTTGGACTTCACGATCATCGATGCCATGGCTAAAATCCCAAATTCGCTTACCCATTTTCCCGAAGATATTTAACAGAATAGATTGATCGAGTTTTTGCACATCTTCACAAGTTTCTAAGCCCATTTTCAATAAACGTTCAGAAGTGACTTTTCCCACACCAGGGATTTTCTTCAATGGCAGTGTTTTTACAAACTGTTCAACTTCATGAGGTTGAATTACAAATTGCCCATTTGGTTTATTCATATCGGAGGCAATTTTGGAGAGAAATTTAAGGGGCGCCACACCGGCAGAAGCGGTCAGCTTTAATTCATCAAAAATGGCTTGGCGAATTTCTTGTGCGATCCACGTGGCGGATCCTGAACATTGTGTACAATCCGTAACATCTAAATAAGCTTCATCTAAGGAAAGTGGCTCGATGATAGAAGTATAGCGCTGGAAGATTTGATGAATTTGTGCCGAAACTTGTTTATACAACGTCATATTCACAGGCACAAGAATGAGATTAGGACACTTTTTTATGGCTTGAGCCGTTGGCATTGCACTATGCAAACCAAATTTTCTCGCCTCATAATTACAAGTTGTTAATACACCACGTTGACGAGAAGAACCACCTACAGCAACAGGCTTTCCCTGCAAATTAGGATTTTCACGAATCTCAATCGATGCGTAAAAACAATCCATATCAATGTGAATAATTTTTTTATCTTGTGACATAAAAAAAGTGCGGTTAAATTTTATTTAGTATAACCGCACTTTAATTACTGTTCAAGCATACATATTTAATTATCAGAAACGACTTTCTTATCTTTAAACATGACTGAACGTTCAACTTTATAAACATGAATAGGTTCTTGCGTATTCATAAAAATTGAACGGTATTTTTCATCAATTTGAGTAAATGGAATTTGCAAATTAATTGTCAGTGTCTTCCCTGGCAACAAGGTATTTTCTAATTCTATTTGCATATCTTGGCTATGCACAACTTGACGATTATGCACATACACACTCATCCATTGAATATTTTGAATCGGGAATTCACTTTTATTCGTAATGGTATATTTAAAGCGAGAAAGCGCCTGACCATCCTCACCTACCACAATATCTCTATCGCCAACATCAATAGAAATCGTATAGTTAACATACTTAGGGTAGCTTTTTTCTACAGTTGCAGTTTTTTCTACAGTTGCAGTTTTTTCTACACTTTTAGGTTTTTCCTTTGAAACATTTTCTTTTGCAATTGCAGAAGAAATTGAACAACTAGCTACAAACAAAGCCAGTACTAAATATTTAAAAAATGACATTATTTTCTCCTATAAAAAAACGCCGAAATTTTACCCTAACTCACGCATTTAATAAATACCGCTCTTTTTCTTCTGCTTGTTTTTTGTTAGACTAGCACATAATTTTGGGGCTGATTCTGGATTCGACGGGATTAGCGAAGCCCAAGGTGCACGTCGAGGTGCGGTAGGCCTCGTAAATAAACCGCAAAAAAATAGTCGCAAACGACGAACAATACGCTTTAGCAGCTTAATAACCTGCTCATAGCCTTCGCTCCCCAGCTTCCGCTCGTAAGACGGGGATAAAGCGGAGTCAAACCAAAACGAGATCGTGTGGAAGCCGCTGTTTGAGGATCGAAGCACTAAATTGAATCAAACTAGCTTAAGTTTAGCGTGTCTGTCCGCATGCTTAAGTGAAATTAAAGACGAGACTAAACGTGTAGTACTGAAGGTAGAGTAATTTCGGACGCGGGTTCAACTCCCGCCAGCTCCACCATAAAATAAACCTATCAAGTCCTATTAAAGACTTTAAAGCCTTGAAAATAATGACTTCAAGGCTTTTTTATTGCGCTTTTAACTTCTATCAAACTCTCGAACTTGAGTAGTAAGTTTAATAGTTGGCGCTTATTGATTGGTTAAATTGTTGCATTAGTAAAGTGCTTCGTAATTGGTAAATTATCAGCTAAAGGAGAAAAAATGAATATTTTATTATTAGACGGTGGAAAAGAGTTTGGTCATTCACATGGCGAGTTGAACCACACACTTCACAAAAAAGCGAAAGAAGTTTTGACCGTACTTGGACACAATGTACAAGAAACCGTGATTGATGCCGGCTATGATGTTGAAGCAGAAATCGAAAAATTCTTGTGGATGGATGCCGTGATTTGGCAGATGCCAGGTTGGTGGATGCACGAACCTTGGACAGTGAAAAAATACATAGACGAAGTATTAACCGCGGGACACGGCAAGCTTTACCACAGTGATGGACGCCATCGTGTCAATCCGACTGAAGGCTACGGCACAGGTGGCTTGTTGCAAGGCAAAAAACACATGCTTTCGCTTACGTGGAATGCGCCTATTGAAGCGTTCACCCGCGAAGGTGACTTCTTCGAAGGAAAAGGCGTGGATGCGTTATACATGCACTTTCACAAACTCAACGAGTTCATCGGCTTGACCCGTCTGCCGACATTCTTATGTAACGATGTGATTAAAAATCCACAAGTAGAACAATACTTAGCAGACTACCAAGCACATTTGGAAAAAGTGTTCGGATAATTACAAAATATGAGTTTAGAAGGTGAGCATTTTAGCCCACCTTTTTTATTTTTATCTAATCAAATTTCCTAACGGGGAGAGGGAAGAGGAATAGACTGAGTTTAGATCACACAAGCGGTCTAATTTTGAATTGAATTTGCAAAAACATCTAAAAATCTGACCGCACTTTAAAATAAAAAGATCTAAACATCCTCAATTTGAAACTGCTTACGCCAGCGATTCGGTGAAATCTTATGTTTTTTCAAGAAGTGCTGACGCAAGGCGGTATCGCTATGAAATCCACTTTGTTCTGCAATATCAGTAATAGATAAATCTGTGCTTTCCAAAAGCTCTCTTGCTCGTTGTAGCCTTGCTTCAATTAACCATTGATTTAATGACATTCCGGTTGCTTTGCGAAAATGTCGGGTGAAAGTGCTACGGCTCATTGACAAACGTTCGGCAAGGCTATCAGTCGAATGAAGTGCGGTCAGATTTTCATTTAAATAAGCAAGCAACGCATTGATATTATGATTAGGTGTGGAACGAGAAATAGGGCGTTCGATAAATTGTGCTTGTCCGCCTTCACGATGAGGGGGGATAACCAGTATTCGGGCAATATGATTGGCAATTTTCACACCATATAATTTACGGACAATAGAAAGGCAACAATCCATGGAAGCTGCCGTTCCTGCTGAGGTAATCAGTCTATCTTGTTCTAAATAAATGGGATTTAAATCCCATTTCACCTGCGGAAAGCGACTAGTAAAATCACTATCTCCCAACCAATGTGTAGTTGCTTTTTTGCCGTTAAGTAGACCACTGCACGCTAACACATAGGCGCCATAACATAAACCCACTATTGTCGCACCACGTTGATACGCTTGCCGTAACGCTGTTAATAAAGCCTCACTCGGCATCACTTGAGTATCATGCCATCCAGTCATCACAACAATATCGGCATTCTCTAACCATTCTAAACCACCATCTAAATGTATGTGAAATAGCGAGTTTGTCAGGTTGTCCGAATCGCTAACGATTTTACACTCAAATAACGGCTTGCCGTTTAAATCCGACATAGAAAAAACGGAATATGCCATCGCAAAGTGAATGGGCATCATTTGTTCATACACAATCAAAGCAACTCTGGGTTTATTCATTTTATTTCTCCTACTTTGATATGAGCATAACACAGAAATGACCCGATTATTACGTTTATTGATTTTTTATCTATTTTTGAGCAGTTTTGTTCTCACTATAATATGTTTATTCATTCAATAACGTATATAGAAAAGGAAAAACAATGAACTTAAAAACCTTAATTAGCGCAAATACTTTCGCTGTAGATCTTGCCTCTAAAAACACTGATAGCTATCAACATATCCGCAATGCCACTGGTCGCCTGAACTACGCAGGGAAAACTTTTTTAATTGATCCGATGCTTGCTGAAAAAGGACGTTATGCAGGCTTTAAGGGGACATTAAATAGCCATTTGCGTAATCCACTTGTGGAATTGCCGATGAAAGTAGAAGATACTTTCAAAGATATTGATGCCATTATTTTGACTCATACACATGAAGATCATTGGGATGAGGTTGCACAAAAAATTTTACCTAAATCCATCAAAATTTTTGTGCAGCATGAACGGGATGGCGATCTACTCAAAGCGCAAGGTTTTACAAACATAACCAGTTTATCGTTGGAAAAACCGGTGGAGTTTGAAGGTATTATTTTAAATAAAACCGGTGGTTCTCACGGTACAACGGAAATGTACGCTGTGCCACAATTGGCTGAGATTCTAGATGAGGCAATGGGCGTAATATTCCAAGCGAAAGGTCATCCAACTGTTTACTTAGTTGGTGACACAATTTGGACTGCTGAAGTAAACAAAACCATTAATCGTTATAAACCTGATGTAATGATTATGAACACTGGTGATGCGCGTACCTTAGCTTTTCCAAATGATGGCATTATTATGGGGTTACAAGATGTTGCTCATGCTCGTCAAATGCTACCGAATACAAAACTTATCACGGTGCACATGGATGCGGTAAACCATATGTCTGTGTACCGTAAGGATTTACGCCAATTTGTCCAAGCAAACAAGCTTGAAAATATAGCAATTCCAGAAGATGGTGAAACAGTGAAGTTTTAAAAACAAGCGGTCAAGTTTTGATGGAGATTTGCAAAACACCTAAAAATTTGACCGCACTTTGTTATAAAAAAGCCGTCTGAATTTTCAGACGGCCTTTGATTATAGCCAGGCAAAGTCAGGCTATAAAAACCATACGCTATGCGTATGGAGACAAATAGCTTAAGCGATGAACAGAAAAAAATCCTCGCTATATAATGAACAAGGCTGACAACCAAACTTCAACATATAGGAGGATTATTTACCCCTCGTAGCGTGCATCTTGATGCACGACCGAATCACGCACGGAACGTTATTTAACCCTTTCGGGCATTCACGATTTCGTGCAACAAGTTGCACGCTACAATTCTTAAACCGACAGAATGCCCGATTATTCACAGCGACCAAGGTGTATTGTATGGCACGGCGGAATGGGTAAAGATGTTGGAGGGTAAAGGGTGCAAAGTATGAGTCGCCGAGGAAATTGCTACGATAATGCGGTGATTGAAAGTTTTTTTGCGATACTAAAATCAGAGTGCTTTTACTCTCGGACTTATCATTCAATTGCTGAATTACAGGCTGCGCCAAGTATTCCAACATTTTTAACTGAAAATGGCTTAACTTATTGCACCCACGCTTCAGGTTTTTCATTTAATCCACAAACTGATGTTACTCGTCGCTTAGTCGAAAGCTATTTTGGCAAAATTTTAGATAAAACCGCTTGGGTAAAAGACAAAAACACTCACTAAGGAAAGGAAAAATGAACACTCGTCCCTTTTATTTCGGACTTATATTTATTGCGATTATCGCTATACTTGCTAACTATTTAGGAAACACTGATTTTTCCCATCATTATCATATCAGTGCTTTAATTATTGCCATCTTGCTGGGAATGGCAATCGGCAATACCATTTATCCGCAATTTTCAACACGAGTGGAAAAAGGCGTTTTGTTTGCCAAAGGCACGCTTCTTCGCACTGGCATTGTGCTGTATGGTTTCTGCCTCACTTTTGGCGATATTGCCGATGTAGGATTAAATGCTGTTGTCACTGATGCGATTATGCTAATTTCAACCTTCTTTTTTACCGCACTTTTAGGCATTCGTTATCTAAAAATGGATAAACAATTGGTTTATCTCACTGGAGCAGGATGTAGTATTTGTGGTGCGGCAGCGGTTATGGCGGCAGAGCCTGTTACCAAAGCAGAATCTCATAAAGTTTCAGTGGCGATTGCCGTAGTGGTCATTTTCGGGACGCTTGCTATTTTTACTTACCCCTTGTTCTACACGTGGTCACAAGATTTAATTAACGCCCATCAATTCGGTATTTATGTTGGTTCTAGTGTACACGAAGTGGCTCAAGTGTATGCGATTGGGGAAAATATTGATCCTATCGTGGCGAATACTGCCGTCATTTCCAAAATGATCCGAGTGATGATGCTCGCACCATTTTTATTAATGCTTTCTTGGTTATTAACACGTAGTGATGGGGTATCAGAAAATACCTCACACAAAATTACAATTCCTTGGTTTGCTGTACTTTTTATTGGCGTTGCGATTTTTAATTCTTTTGATTTATTACCAAAAGAACTTGTAAACTTATTAGTTGAAATCGATTCTTTCTTATTAATTTCAGCGATGGCTGCGCTCGGCTTAACTACACAAGCAAGCGCAATCAAGAAAGCAGGATTAAAACCTCTGATTTTAGGAATACTAATTTATTTATGGCTAGTGGTTGGTGGATTTTTAGTGAATTATGGAATATCAAAATTAATATAAAATTCACTTAAGATTGACCGCACTTTGATCTGCACCCCAAAACCTGGACCCCACGATAGCGCGCGTTTCCTAACGCGTGCCTGAAAATCAATTTCGTTTGATTCAGATTTTTACTATTTTCATGAATAACTTCAATTTGCTTATTTTTTAGATAGATAAAACTACGCGTCAGAAGGAGGGGCTATCTGGGGAGCCGTTGGCAAAGCCAACGTTCAGAATCCTTTTGATTTTATAACCGCACTTTTTTGTCATTAGAAGAAAATGAAGAACTTAAACAGGTAATCACTTTATCGCCAAATATCACTTTTCCGGTAAACTTTATTCGTGAGCTTGCCTCGGGATTTTGCTAATTTCGAAACCACAATGGATTGTAATGGCACAAGCGAGGACGCTTGCGCTATCAGGGGGGAAATCCCCTAAATGTCTTGGTGGGAATTTAGGGGATTTTGGGGAATTTTGCAAAGGTCTCAAAATACTCTTGTTTCGGCAAGTGAAAAGAAGGCCGTCTGAAAAACGAATATTAAAGTTTTTCAGACGGCCTTCTTTTCTTTTAACTTTCAACATATCCCGATAAAATGGACACTTTGTAAGTGATCATTGATGGAAGACGCAATTATGGCAACTGAACCGAAAAATTATACACGATTTAGAAAATAATTTCAAACAAAACAATATATTAAAACTCAAACAAATCTTTCCTGAAGTCTTTTGCGAAGACCAAATCGACTTTGAGAAACTCAAACTCGTCCTTGGCGCAGAAAACCTTGCCGGTGTGGGCGAACGTTATCAACTCGATGCTGTAGAAACTAGTAGCGTTGTTTACAGTATTTCCAGGAGAATACTGAAACATGAACATGCACAAAAACACCCGTCTCACCCCGTCTCTGGATTTGGATATCCTCAACGGCATCATGCGCCAAGCCGTGTTGCAGCAGCTGCAAACCTACTTGGGCGCGGACACCATCATCGAAACACACATCACCCGCGACATGCTCGAACGCGCAGAAAAAATCCGCCTCTCCAACGCCTTGAGAGGCGTGTTTGAGGCGGATTTGGTGTACTAGGAACAATCAATGATTTCTCGGAAATGTATAAAGCCTGAAGGCGATTATTCGTTAGACGGTTTATCTGTCTGAGACTTGTGCGTTTGCAATATGCGCACTACCTTACCCTCATAACGCTGGCGTAACCACGCCTGTATCCGCTCGTAATCTTTGGCAGGTAGTGGCTGCTCCAATTCGAGAGAGACAACGACGATATCGTCATATGTATCTGTCTTCGGTTCTGCGTTTTTTTGGCTTTCAGACTGTTCGGAAACAGGCGTTGTTTGCGCTTTATCCCAAGCCAAGCCGCGTCCGACAACGATTTTTTCCGCTTCCGGATATTGGGCTTTTAATTCCTTAAGTACCGCTGCATCGTCGATATCGGAGGCTTTGCCTGCCAGTACGGTATCGATATAGGCCTGTTGCTCTTTCAGCTCATTTTGCTGCTGAACCGGGTTGTTTTGGCTTGCCAGCAATTCTTTGATTTTGGCATTGTTCCCTCCCGCATAGATCACGTTGACCTTCGGCTCTTTCACCCCCGACGCTTCAAGGCTTTTCACCAGCAAGGCGGAAATTTTCTCGGCATTGCCCGTTCCATTGACAACCAGACTGACTTTATTTTCTCTATGGTTCAACATCTTACGCAGCACGAAAAAACCTTCCTGTTGCTGCACAGTGGCGATGGCGGCATTGGCTCTGGTTTTGAAGATTTCCTGACGCACCAGTCCTGATGCCATATAGCCGCTCGGAATCATCACAGCCAACACGACGGCAGTAATAATGATGCTGTGCAACCGGCGTTTGGATTCCTTTACCAACCCCCTGCGCGGCAGCTTGAGCAGCTTGGAAAACAACAAGGTCGAAAAAGCGATGAACACGCAGTTGATGGCAAAAAGATATGAAGCACCGAGAAAGTAGTGCCAGTTGCCATGTGCCAGTCCGTAGCCCGCAGTACACAGGGGCGGCATCAATGCGGTAGCAATCGCCACACCCGGTATGGCATTGCCTCCCTCTTTTCGGGTCAGCGCCACAATACCCGCACTACCGCCGAAGAAGGCAATCAACACATCCCAAAGGGTCGGCTGAGTACGCGCCAAAAGCTCGCTTTGCGCATCTTCAAGCGGGGTTAACAGGAAATACAACGTAGCGGTAATCACGCTGATGACGACGAATATAATAATATTGCGCATGGCTTGACGGATCAGCGCAGTATCCCCTACCGCCAAACCGTAACCCATACCTACAATCGGCCCCATCAACGGCGAAATCAACATCGCGCCGATCACTACCGCCGTGCTGTTTACATTCAGACCGATACTCGACACGGCAATGGCAAACATCAATACCCACATATTGGTTCCGGTCACCCGAGTATTGGCGCGGATGACGGCATCAATTTTATCGGGATGGGCCTGGTCATGCTCAAGATTGAACACATTTTGCAACTTGGTCATGGCACTATTGTCTTCTTTTAGCTGGTTTTCTTGTTCTTCTTGGTTTTTAATGTTTTCTTGGTCTTGCATTTTCATCCTTAAATCAATCTTAACGATTGTCTCTGAATATTTAATTAACTGGAATTTCGGATACTGATAATTATGCTTGATAACTAAGTTCGAATATAATTAAACAGATACCTTGCAGAATATTAACATATACCCGAAAACGCTGACAACGCTGATCCTGCGTAGGCCTTCACGAAACCAGCATATGCAAAAACCTTCTCTCAAATCCAATTCCTACTTTTTCAGCAGCAACCGCCATCAAAATTTTTTAAGGGGCTGTACTAGTAGATTAGCCCTAAATTCCACACCATTTTTGCAGGATTTTAAGCTGTTGAGACGATGTGCCGAAGTTAAATCGAAATTCGCATTCTTTCAAGAACAGCGGGAACGATTTGCGATCGATTCCATTGTATTTGCGTAAGACGCGTTTTGCCTGATTCCAAAAGTTCTCAATGCCGTTAATGTGGTTCTGACGGTCGGCAAATTCCTTGGAATGGTTGATGCGGTAATGGTGAAACCGCTCACGTCTAACTTGTTATAGCTGCTCAGACTATCCGTGTAAACAATGCTGTCCCACGATAGCGCGCGTTTCCTAACGCGTGCCTGAAAATCAATTTCGTTTGATTCAGATTTTTACTATTTTCATGAATAACTTCAATTTGCTTATTTTTTAGATAGATAAAACTACGCGTCAGAAGGGGGGGCTATCTGGGGAGCCGTTGGCAAAGCCAACGTTCAGAATCCTTTTGATTTTATGACCGCACTTTTTTGTCATTAGAAGAAAATGAAGAACTTAAACAGGTAATCACTTTATCGCCAAATATCACTTTTCCGGTAAACTTTATTCGTGAGCTTGCCTCGGGATTTTGCTAACTCCGAAACCACAATAGATTGTAATGGCACAAGCGAGGACGCTTGCGCTATCAGGGGGACTTCGACGGTGATGGCTTATGTGGTGTTGGTTATCGTGTTTGTGTCACTGTTTGAATACCTGATTACCAAGCCTTTGGAAATTTTGTTTATGCCGTGGAGAAGGTGATGCTCTGTCTTGAAAACGTGCGTTTTGAAATTCTCCGTGACCCCATCGTGCACGATTTCAGTTTGAACCAGCAACATGGCGAAGTGAAAGCTTTGTTCGGGCCGAGCGGCTGTGGCAAGACGACGGTTTTGCGTTTGATTGCGGGCTTGGAAACGCCGAAATCGGGCACGATACGCAATACTTTCCGCAAAACGGGTTTTCTGTTTCAGGAAAACCGCCTGCCGGAAAACTTGACCGCGATGCAGAATATCGCTATTTTTATGGACAAACCCGATGAAGGCGAAATCATCGCGCTGGCGGCGAAAGTCGGGCTGACTGCGGGCGATTTGAACAAATATCCGACCGAATTGTCCGGCGGCATGGCGAAACGGGTAGCATTTTTGCGCCTGCTGCTGTGCGGCTGCGACCTTGCCTTGCTGGACGAGCCGTTCGTCGGTTTGGACCGCGATTTGCGCGATATTTTGGTCGCCATGCTGGTGGAAAAAATCGAGCGGCAGGGCATGACGTGTATGCTGGTAACGCACGACCGCTTCAAAGCCGCACGCCTGAGCCATGAAATCATGCTGCTTTCCACTAAGGGCATGAACGTGCAAAACGTGATTACCCTGCCTACGCTGCTGTCCAAACGCGATTCGGCTTTTGAAGAAGCCGTGGTGGCAAGAGAGTTTCAGGGGATTCATTATTATGAGTGATAGGAATTTAAATTTCTGACAAACCTTGCGGTTCGTTGCCCTCTCCCTAACCCTCTCCCACGGGGAAAGGGGATCAGGTTTCTCAAAATCAGAGAGCCGTAGAATTGGGAATCAGATGTCAGGTAAACCTGAAAATGTTCAGGCTCGACAGCCCAATTCCCTCTCCCCGTGGGAGAGGGCTAGGGAGAGGGTAAGCAAGCCGCAGGCTTGCCTCTTCAGCGAAAGATACGAATCTGTTATCCGAACGCGATTCGGTTTTTGAAAAAGCCGTGGTGCCAAGGGGGCAGGGGATTCATTATGAGGTGCTTTATGTTTTCGACTGTGATTACTGCTGCTGTTTTATATATTGCTACAGCAGTAGATTTGTTGGTAATACTATTAATATTTTTTGCTAGAGCAAATACTAGAAAAGAATATCGAGATATTTATATCGGACAATATTTAGGTTCTGTAATTTTAATATTAGTTAGTTTATTTCTAGCTTTTGTTTTGAATTATGTTCCGGAAAAATGGGTGTTGGGTTTATTAGGTTTAATACCGATTTACTTAGGTATTAAAGTTGCTATTTACGACGATTGTGAGGGCGAAAAAAGAGCTAAAAAAGAATTGGATGAAAAAGGGTTGTCAAAATTAGTCGGTATTGTTGCTTTGGTTACAGTTGCTAGTTGTGGTGCAGATAATATTGGACTTTTTGTTCCTTACTTTGTGACTTTAGATCTTGTCGACTTATTAGTTACTCTTCTTGTATTTTTAATATTGATTTTTGTTTTAGTATATACAGCACAAAGATTGGCTAATATTTCAGGTGTTGGTGAAATTGTAGAGAAGTTTAGTCGTTGGATAATGGCTGTTATTTATATTGGTTTAGGGTTATTTATTATTATTGAAAATAATACAATTCAAACAATAATATCAATAATATGAATGATACGGGCATTTGAGTATCTGACAAACCTTCGGCTTGCTTCTTCAATACAAGATACAACCCTGTCCGCCCAATAAATCCATATCCGAAAGCATCTTCATGCAGAATTAAGCCAAACCATGAATAAGTTTTTCACCCACCCCATGCGGCCGTTTTTCGTCGGTGCGGCGGTGCTTGCCATACTCGGCGCGTTGGTGTTTTTCATCAGCTCCGGTGCCGTCATTTTGAAATGAAACCAAATCAAAGCCGATTGAATCACCGTCCACTTGGGTACGACCATCACGTTCGCCGGTTGCTGTTGCTGATGTTTTGTAGAAAATTTTCATGATATTGTCCTCAATTCAATATTGGTTAAATGTTTTGGCGTACTGCCGTTGAAAGTGAGTTCATTATATTGAACGGCAATATGAAGTGTTATATGATTCACCCAAATTATTTGCCTATTCCTACAAAATTATGTTCTCAACTGAAACGATAGAACGCTTATTAAAAGTTATTCCACATAACGAACTCTATTCATCACCGATTAAAGGCTTATTTCTTCGCCATTCAGATCAACCATTTTGTTACGAAGGTATTATTCAAGAGCCGAGCATTTGCATCGTGTTAAGCGGAGAACGTGAAGTGCAGCTAGGCGAACAATGCTATCGATTTGACAATCAACACTTTATGTTCTGCCCAGTCAATGTACCGATGCGTGGTGAGATTAAATATGCAGAGCCGCAAAAGCCGTTTTTAGTGATTTCGATGAAAATTGATATTGAGAGCGTTAGCAAGATTTTATTAGCAAATCCAAACCTTGCAGATGATGTCCAAAAGGGCGACGAAGGTTTTGCACAATGGCATTTGGATGAATCTCTCAAAAATGCTGTTGAACGCTTATTATTCTTGCACGAAAATCCAAAAGATATTGGGTTTCTTGCACCGCTTATCCAACAAGAAATATATTATCGACTCCTTACAGGCGAACAAGGTGGCAAATTTAAAGCCATGGTAAGCAATGGATCTCACACCAAAAAAATCGCCCAAGCCACTTACTATCTGCAACAACATTTTAGTGAAACCATCACCGTGGAAACCTTGGCAAATTTAAGTGGTATGTCATTATCTGGCTTTCATAGCCATTTCAAGAAGATAACCAGCCTTTCACCGCTGCAATATCAAAAATCCTTACGTTTGATGGAAGCCAGACGCCTAATTGCTCAAGAAGGAAGAGCTATAACCGAAAGCGCTTACCAAGTCGGCTACGAGTCACCTAGCCAATTCAGCCGTGAATACAAACGGTATTTCGGGCATGCGCCCAAGGGGGATATTAAATAGATGGGGCTTAAAGATAGGTTTAAAAACACCTAAAAATTTGACCGCACTTTATGATGAAAAAAATCTGAAACGTTAATTTCAGACGTTTTTTATTTAACCAAGATTTTGTGAAAAACATTAAAAATGAGATAATTCTCAAACCTTTTAAGAGGCTTTATTTATAAAAATATTTGGAGAAAGCATGGAACACAAACTTGAGGATATCATTGCGATTTTTAATCAATGTTTTGAAGAAGAATATAATACGCGATTGGTTAAAGGTGGGGATGAGCCGATTTACATTCCTGCAAATGATGAGGTGCCTTATAACGCCATTTACTTTGCGAGAGGCTTTTACAGCAGTGCATTACATGAAATTGCCCATTGGTTAGTGGCGGGGAAAGAACGCCGTAAATTAGAAGATTTTGGCTATTGGTATGAGCCGGATGGCCGTTCAGAAGATCGTCAGCGTGATTTTGAAAAGGTTGAAGTGAAGCCTCAAGCATTGGAATGGATTTTAGCCACTGCTGCCGGTTTCCGATATTTCGCTAGTGCGGATAATTTGAATGGCAATCCAGGAGATACGCAACCATTTAAGCAAGCGGTATATGAACAAGTAAAAACCTATGCAGAAAAAGGCTTACCAAAACGTGCCGAAACCTTGCGTCATGCCTTGGCTCAATTTTATGGCACAGAAGATCGAATTGATTTAGCGAAATTTGATGTTACTCGCATCTAAAGTGCAGTCATTTTTAGGCAGATTTTGCGTCTGTCAATTTTCCTTAAAATCGGCTAGAATAGGCCGATTTTATTTTTGGCTTTAACTTTATAAAAATATGAAAGATTCTATTATTGCAAAACTTGAAAGTTTAAAAGAACGTTATGAAGAATTAGAGGCATTGCTAGGCGATGTGTCAGTGATTTCGGATCAGGATAAATTCCGTGCGTATTCTAAAGAATATTCGCAACTTGAAGAAGTAGTGAAATGTTTTAATCGTTGGACGCAATTAAATCAAAATATTGAAGAAGCTGAAATATTGTTCGACGATCCTGAAATGAAAGAAATGGCGCAAATGGAAATCGAAGAATCCAAAGCCGAAATTGAAGAAGTGGAGCAACAACTTCAAATTCTTTTATTACCAAAAGATCCAAATGATGAATATAACTGCTATTTAGAGATTCGTGCGGGTACAGGTGGGGATGAAGCGGGTATTTTTGCCGGAGATTTATTCCGTATGTATAGTCGCTATGCTGAAAGTAAACGCTGGCGTGTTGAAATGCTCAGTGCAAATGAAAGCGAGCAGGGCGGTTATAAAGAAGTGATCGTTAAAGTAAGTGGTGATGGCGTGTACGGTCAGTTAAAATTTGAATCAGGTGGTCATCGTGTGCAACGTGTACCAAAAACTGAATCGCAAGGACGTATCCACACGTCTGCTTGTACCGTTGCGGTAATGCCGGAATTGCCTGAATCTGAAATGCCAGAAATTAATCCAGCAGATTTGCGTATTGATACTTATCGCTCATCAGGAGCTGGTGGTCAGCACGTTAATACAACAGACTCAGCAGTACGTATTACCCACATTCCAACGGGTATTGTGGTAGAATGTCAGGATGAGCGTTCACAGCACAAAAATAAAGCGAAAGCAATGTCAGTATTAGCGTCACGTATTGTTCAAGCAGAGCAAGAACGCCAAGCTGCAGAACAAACAGATATGCGCCGTAACTTATTAGGTTCGGGCGATCGTTCTGATAAAATTCGTACATATAATTATCCGCAAGGTCGAGTTACAGATCACCGTATCAATCTCACTATTTACCGTTTGGATGAAGTAATGAATGGTAAAATTGATGAACTGATTCAGCCGATTATTACCGAATATCAAGCGGATCAGTTGGCGGCATTGTCTGAACAGAATTAATGATAGGGACATCTGATTTCAGATGTCCTTTTTAACTTTACAGGGAAATAAAATGATCATTGAAAATCAAAAAGATGCTGAATTTTCGTCTGCTTTCAAACCTTCTCAACCTGCTCAAGCCAGCCGTTTTAAACGTTGGCTTGCGAGTATGATTAATGGGCTTGTACTTTGGGTGATGGTTGGTCTCGGTTTTGCATTGGGTGATTTTGCCGGTGTAGTGGGGACGATTGTATATGCTGGTTTTCAGTTATATTTCATGAAAACTTATGGCCAAACCATGGCAAAACGCTGGTTAGGCTTGCGAGTATTTAATTATCATACCAATCAACCCGTTGAATTTGGTAAATACATCGGTCGTGAGATTATTGATATTTTATTGGCGTGGACGAGTTTCTTATTGATTATTAGCGGTATTGTTGCACTTGTGCGCGATGATCGTCGTTCTTTAACTGATTTAGTGGCTGGCACAATTGTGTTAAAAGACGAAAAATAATGAATTATAAAGAATGGCTGGCACAAGCGATTACGGATTTAGCACCAAAAAATCCCACTGAAAATAGTAAAATTGATGCGCTTGTGCTTCTTCAACATGCTGCTGGCAAATCGCGTACGCAAATCCTTGCTTTTGATGATACTGAGATTGATGAAAAAGTGCGGTTAAAATTGACCGCACTTTTAGATCGTCGTCTAAAAGGCGAACCTATCGCTTATATCCTCGGTGAAAAAGAATTCTGGTCCTTGCCTTTAAATGTGTCTGAAGGAACATTAATTCCTCGCCCCGATACCGAAATTCTCGTAGAAAAAGCATTACAAATTGCCTTAGAAAAACTGGAAGAAAATTCACCGCACTTTCGTATTCTTGATCTTGGCACTGGCACGGGTGCTATTGCGTTGGCGTTGGCTTCTGAGCTCTCTCCTATTTGTCAAAAAAAAGCTATTCAATTAGATGTCATCGGTGTGGATTTAATGCCTGAAGTCGTCAAATTAGCGCAATCCAATGCAGAAAAAAATCAGCTCAAGGTACAATTTTTTCAGAGTCGTTGGTTTGAACATGTTGAAGGGCAGTTTGATATTATCGTTAGTAATCCGCCTTATATTGATGAAACCGATGAGCACCTTTCGCAAGGTGATGTGCGTTTTGAGCCTCGTTCGGCGTTGGTAGCAGGTGAAAACGGTTTAGCTGATTTACGTCATCTTATTGAGTATGCGCCAGTATATTTAAAAGATAACGGCTATTTATTGTTAGAACACGGCTGGAAACAGGGTGAAGAAGTGCGGTCAATTTTCTGGCAAAATCATTGGCAAGGGGTTGCAACCATACGGGATTATGGCGACAATGAGCGCGTAACGTTGGGATATTGGAAGCGGTAATGAAATACGATCAAAAAGCTTTATATGCTGAAATGACTCATTTTTATCTGAGTGTTTATGAGAAAGAGCAAGTTGATGAGCCTCGTATAAGAGGGCTTGTGGGTGGCTTAGTGCGTAGAGCTCGCCAAGCTATTCCAGAAGAATGGGATGATAAAGCTAAAATTCATCAATTACTACAGCTATTTTACGGTGATTGGGGCTTTCATTGTGATGCGGACAATTATTTCTATGCCCGCAATTTATATCTTCCGTATATTTTAGAAGAGCGTGAAGGCATGCCGGTGAGTCTTGGTGCCTTAATACTTTATTTAGCTGCAAGTTTAAAATTGCCGATTTATCCGGTGAATTTCCCGACCCAGCTGATTTTACGTGCAGAAGTAGACGGTGAAGTAGCATTTATTGATCCTTGGAGCGGAAAATATATTTCAGTGGATGAATTGAAAAAGCTCTATGAAGGTGCCTTTGGTTTTGGCGCTCAAATTCAACCTGAGGATTTAGCCCGAGCAGATATTCCGATGCTGACCACACGTTTTCGTCAGCTCGCCAAAAATGCCTTAATTCGTGAAGAACAAAACGATTTTGCTTTTAATTATATCCAATTCTTGTTAGCGGTAAGAAAAGATCCTTACGATATTCGCGATCGTGGCTTAGTGTTGGCGCAAATGGGCGCTTATTCTTCCGCCATTGAGGATTTAGAATATTTTGTGGATCAATGTCCGAATGATCCCACTTCATCTCTGTTAAAAACTCAACTTTTAGAACTGAAAGGCGAAGCATTGAAAGATGCCAATGCCATCCATTAAAAAGGAAATATTATGCAAAATAAAATTGTAAAAATTGGCAATATTGATGTCGCAAATGACAAACCCTTTGTGCTTTTCGGCGGAATGAACGTGCTTGAAAGTCGCGATATGGCGATGCAAGTTTGTGAAGCTTACGTGAAAGTGACTGAAAAGTTGGGTGTGCCTTATGTGTTTAAAGCTTCTTTTGACAAAGCGAATCGTTCGTCTATTCATTCTTACCGTGGCCCAGGCATGGAAGAAGGCTTAAAAATTTTCCAAGAGATAAAAGAAACCTTTGGCGTGAAAGTGATTACCGATGTGCACGAAATCTATCAATGCCAGCCTGTTGCTGATGTGGTGGATGTGATTCAGTTACCGGCATTCTTAGCTCGTCAAACTGATTTAGTTGAAGCCATGGCAAAAACAGACGCAGTGATTAATGTGAAAAAACCACAATTCTTAAGCCCAGGTCAAATGGGTAATATCGTCGATAAATTTGAAGAATGTGGTAACGATAAAATCATTCTTTGTGATCGTGGAACAAACTTTGGCTATGATAACTTAATCGTAGATATGCTTGGCTTTAGCATCATGAAAAAAGCCTCTAAGGGCAGCCCGGTTATTTTTGATGTAACCCATTCACTTCAATGCCGTGATCCATTTGGTGCTGCATCAGGTGGCCGTCGCGCACAAGTAACCGAATTAGCACGTTCAGGTTTAGCTGTAGGCATTGCAGGTTTATTCTTAGAAGCGCATCCAAGTCCAAATCAAGCGAAATGTGATGGCCCATCTGCATTGCCACTTTCAGCATTAGAAGGTTTTGTCTCACAGATGAAAGCCATTGATGATTTAGTGAAGTCTTTCCCTGAATTAGATACGTCTATTTAATAGATAAGTGCGGTTGAAAATAGTGTTGTTTTTGACCGCACTTTTGTTCTGTAAAAGGAGATAACAATGAATATCGTATTTTTAGACAGCACTGCAATTCCAAAACATATTCCTATTCCTCGCCCAAGCTTTCCTCATAACTGGGTAGAGTATGAATATACTTCTGAGAAGCAAACTATTGAGCGAGCAAAAGACGCGGATATTATTATCACCAGTAAAGTGATTTTAAGCCGTGAGGTGTTGCAACAATTACCGAAATTAAAACTCATTGCTCTCACCGCAACAGGCACCAATAACGTGGATTTAGATGCAGCAAAAGAATTAGGTGTGACAGTTAAAAATGTGACGGGTTATTCTGTCACAACGGTACCTGAGCATGTGTTGGGGATGATTTTTGCGTTAAAACATAGTCTAGCAGGTTGGCAGCGCGATCAAATCACTGGCAAATGGACTGAGAGTAAACAGTTCTGTTATTTTGATTATCCCATTACAGATGTGTGCGGTTCCACATTAGGCGTATTTGGTAAAGGTTGCTTAGGGACAGAAGTGGGGCGTTTGGCTAATGCCGTGGGAATGAAAGTTCTTTATGCTGAACATAAAGACGCCACTGTTTGCCGTGAAGGTTATACGCCCTTTGAGGAAGTATTAAGACAAGCGGATATTGTGACGTTGCATTGTCCCTTAACCGAAACAACCAAGAATTTAATTAATACAGACACCTTATCCAAAATGAAAAAAGGTGCATTTTTGATTAATACAGGGCGTGGGCCTTTGATTGATGAACTTGCATTAGTTGATGCGTTAAAAACGGGGCATTTAGGCGGAGCGGCTTTGGATGTAATGGTAAAAGAGCCACCAGAAAAAGATAATCCGTTAATTTTAGCTGCAAAAACTATGCCTAATTTAATTATCACCCCGCATATTGCTTGGGCGAGTGATAGTGCAGTGACAACATTAGTTGGCAAAGTGATGCAAAACATCGAAGAATTTGTACAACAATTAAATCAAAAATAATGAATTTTCCTATTTCTCTATATATCGCGCTACGTTATTGGCGTGCGAAAAGTGCGGATCGTTTTGGGCGATTAGTGACTAATCTTGCAAGCCTGGGGATTGTGCTAGGTGTGATGGCATTGATCATCGTGCTTTCGGTGATGAATGGATTAGAAGGTTACCAAAAACAACAGGTGCTTTCGAGCATTCCACACGCTATTATTAGCCAAGAAGCACCTATTTCGGCTGAAAAACCGCTTGAAAATACACCGCACTTTGTACAAAAAGCCGTGCCGATTAATACGACTAATGTCGTGTTTCAAACAGCAAAAGGCGTAAGTGCAGGACAAGTGATTGGTATTCAGTCTTTTTCAGATGATCCTTTATTAGTAGGCATCGATCCTAGTCAGTTTAACCAACTTTTACCGCAAGGTGAGTTTAAGTTAATTATGGGTGATAAGTTGGCACAAAAATTAGGCTTAATAGTGGGCGATAAGGTTCGTTTAATGATTACGGAAAACAGCCAATACACACCATTTGGTCGCGTGCCGATGCAGCGTTTATTTACGGTGAGCGAGCTTTACTATGATTATGGCGAAGCATCAGGCTATGAAGTTTTTGCTAATTTAGCCGATATTGGTCGCCTAATGCGTATTCAGCCAGGTGAGGCACAAGGCTATCGTTTATTCCTAGATGATCCGTTCCAAATTACAGAGCTCCCACAATATTTCCCAACACAAAAAATCACGGATTGGCGCGTACAAAAAGGTGAATTTTTCCAAGCGGTGAGAATGGAAAAAAATATGATGGGATTGCTGATTAGTTTGATCATTGTCGTGGCGATTTCCAATATTGTCACCTCATTAAGTTTAATGGTGGTGGATAAACAAGGGGAAATTGCGATCTTACAAACTCAGGGCTTAACAAAATCCCAAGTTTGTTCAGTGTTTATTTATCAAGGATTACTGGTGGGATTTGTTGGCACATTGCTCGGTGCTATTTTAGGTATTTTAGTCACCTTGAACTTAACAGAGATTGTAAGTGCGGTAAATCCACAAGGTGTTTTTTTACCGACAGAATTATCCTTTGTTCAAATGATTTTTGTCGTTGGATTTTCCTTGTTGCTTTCTTTACTTTCTACACTTTATCCCGCTTATCGAGTGGCGAAAGTAGAACCTGCCGCTGCCTTGCGATACGAATAAGTTTTTAATGGTAAATGAATGATGGATGAACAATCACTTTTAGCTTTTGATACACAACATATTTGGCATCCTTATTCTTCAGTTTCTTCTGATATGCCGCTTTATGCGGTAGAACGTGCTGATGGCGTGATGATAACCTTAAAAGATGGCCGTCGTTTGATTGATGGCATGTCTTCTTGGTGGGCAGCGTTGCATGGTTATAATCACCCTCGTTTAAATGCAGCTGCGCAGAATCAGTTAGCAAAAATGAGTCATATTATGTTTGGCGGTTTTACCCATGAACCCGCGGTGGAATTAGCCCAATTATTGGTACAAATTTTACCAAATGGATTAGATAAGATCTTTTTTGCTGATAGTGGTTCTGTTGCTGTGGAAGTAGCGATGAAAATGGCTATTCAATATCAGCACTCTAAAGGGGAAGTACAAAGGCAAAAATTCGCCACTATTCGTTCTGGTTATCATGGTGATACTTGGAATGCGATGTCGGTGTGTGATCCAACCACAGGGATGCATTATTTATTTCATCATAGCCTGCCCGTACAATATTTCCTTCCTCAACCCAATATTCCATTTAATGAATCTTGGAATGATTGTGTGATGGAGCCTTTAGCTGATTTACTTAAGAAAAAAGGTCGCGAAATCGCCGCACTTATTTTAGAGCCTGTCGTGCAAGGTGCGGGTGGTATGTATTTTTATTCGCCAACTTATTTAGTGAAAGCGCAAGCGCTTTGTAAACAATATGGTGTATTGCTAATTTTTGATGAAATTGCTACAGGTTTTGGCCGCACAGGGAAATTATTTGCTGCCGAGCATGCTGGGATTTCGCCAGATATTATGTGTATCGGTAAAGCCTTAACAGGTGGTTATTTAACTTTATCGGCAACCATTACGACCACTGAAATTGCGCAAATTATTTGTAGCGGTGAGGCTAAATGCTTTATGCACGGGCCCACTTTTATGGCAAATCCGTTGGCTTGTGCGGTTGCGGCAGAATCTATCCGTTTATTGTTGGAAAGTCCTTGGCAGCAAAATATTCAGCGAATTGAGTCTTCCTTAAAACAACAGCTTTTGCCTTTAGCTGAAAAAGATTACGTCAAAGAAGTTCGCGTATTAGGGGCGATTGGAGTGGTTGAAATGAAAAGTGCGGTAAATATGAAAACTTTAGTTCCGCGTTTTGTGGAACAAGGTGTTTGGATTCGACCTTTCGGTAAACTGGTTTATGTGATGCCACCATTTGTGATTAAAGATGATGAACTTCATAAATTAACGGAAGGCATGATTCTGGCTTTAACGCAGGAATATGAACATTAGGATAAAAAATGGATGCTTTTAAACAGCAACTGGAAAAGCTTAGCGCGCAAAATCAATATCGTTCAATTCCAGACTTAGTTCATCAAGGACGATATATTACGCGAGAAAATCGCAAAATGCTGAATATATCATCTAATGATTATTTAGGTTTGGCATCGAATGAAAACTTGCGCCAGTCTTTTTTACAGCAATATGGTGATAATTTCCCTTCTTTTACCAGTTCTTCGTCTCGTTTATTAACGGGAAATTTTCCTATTTATACCGATCTCGAGCAGCTCATTGCTCAACGTTTCCAACGAGAAAGCGCTTTATTATTTAACAGTGGCTATCACGCCAATCTTGGTATTTTACCGGCGTTGACGACAACAAAAAGTTTAATTTTGGCAGATAAATTAGTGCATGCCAGCATGATTGATGGCATTCGTTTAAGCCAATGTGAGTTCTTTCGTTATCGTCATAATGATTATCAACATCTAAAGAATCTGCTCGAGAAAAATGCCGGAAAATTTGACCGCACTTTTATTGTGACAGAGTCGGTTTTTAGTATGGATGGCGATGTAGCTGATTTGAACTATCTTGTTCAATTAAAAAAACAGTTTCCAAATACTTATCTTTATGTGGATGAAGCCCATGCAATAGGCGTTTATGGTAAAAACGGATTAGGTATTGCTGAGCGAGCTAATGTGATAGCTGATATAGATTTATTGGTTGGCACTTTTGGCAAAGCCTTAGCTTCAATGGGGGCTTATGTCGTCTGTGATCAAATATTAAAAGAGTGTTTGATTAATCAAATGCGTCCATTGATTTTTTCAACCGCACTTCCGCCGTTTAATGTGGCGTGGACTCATTTTATTTTTGAACGATTGCCACAATTTTCAAAAGAAAGAACGCATCTTGAGCAGTTAAGTACATTTTTACGCCAAGAAGTGGAGCATAGAACGCAAATAATGCCAAGCCAAACTTGCATCGTTCCTTATATTTTAGGCGAGAATGAAGCAACCCTTGCTAAGGCGAAAGCTCTGCAAGAGCAAGGTTATTATTGCTTGCCGATTAGACCACCGACAGTACCAAAAGGTACATCCAGAATACGATTATCTTTGACGGCAGATATGACAATGGATGAAGTAAAACAGTTTGTGGCATGCTTATAAGGAAATAATGTGAAAACGAAATTTTATGATCATCAAGGTGAGCATTTAATAGTTTATTTTGCTGGTTGGGGGACACCTCTTGATGCTGTAGCTCATTTGATTTTGCCAACAAATCACAATTTATTAATTTGCTACGATTATCAAGATTTGACGTTAGATTTTGATTTTTCTGCCTATCAGCAAATTCGTGTAGTGGCATGGTCAATGGGTGTTTGGGCGGCTGAGCGAGTATTACAAGGAATCACCTTACAATCAGCAACCACAGTGAATGGCACAGGTTTACCTTGTGATGATAGCTTCGGTATTCCTTACGCTATTTTTAAAGGTACGCTAGAGAATCTCACAGAAAATACTCGTTCAAAGTTTGAACGTAGAATCTGTGGTGATAAAGTATCTTTTGAACGTTATCAGCAATTTTCTGCACGACCATTTAACGAAATTCATCAAGAACTCACCGCACTTTTTGCGATGATTCAGCAGGATAAACGCACAGATCTTATTCACTGGACAAATGCATTGATTAGTTCTCGCGATAAAATTTTTATGCCAGCTAATCAGCACCAATATTGGGCATTGCGTTGTTCGGTTCAGGAAATAGAAGGTGAACATTATGTGTTTTCAAGATTTAGCCACTGGTCGGCATTATGGAATCATTAACTTCCGTAAATAAATCGCGCATTCAACACGCCTTCCAAAAAGCCTTAAATAGCTATGATGAACATGCGTTAATTCAACAAAAAATGAATATTAAGTTAATGATGCATTTGCAAGACTATTTACCAAATGGGTCACTAGATAGTGTTTTGGAGCTTGGTTGCGGGTCTGGTATGTTGAGTACGTTGTTGCAGAAACAGATTTCAGCCAATTATTGGTTATTTAATGATTTGTGCGATGTGTGCTCTCTACTCGCTGAAAAGCTGATTCAACCCTTTGATTTTTATTGTGGTGATGCAGAGAACTTTCCTTTTCAACGACAATTTGACTTGATTGCAAGTGCATCAGCTTTACAGTGGTTCCATCATCCTGACAATTTTATTTCCCATTGTAAAACAGGATTGAAACCTAATGGTTTATTGGCGATTACGAGCTTTGGTGAAGATAATTTAAAAGAGATTCGCCAAATGACGAATGTGGGGTTAAGTTATCCGAATTTATCTCAATGGCAAAATTGGTTAGCCAATGATTTTGAGCTTTTATGGTGTGAGGATTTTAATGTAATACTAGAGTTTGATACACCATTGGATGTACTCAAACATCTGAAATATACCGGTGTAACAGCGACTAACCAGAAAAATTGGACAAGAAAAAATCTCAACAAATTTATTGATGACTACTTACAGGCTTTTAGGTTGCCATCGGGTAAAGTGCGGTTAACTTATCATCCATTGTTTTTTATCGCACGTTATTCTCGTGTTGGAAATTAGTAAGGCGTATTTATGGGCAAGGTTATTTTTGTATCGGGCATTGATACCGATGTAGGTAAAACAGTTGCAACGGGCATTTATGCTAAAAAGTTGATGGAACAAGGCTTTTCCGTTATTACACAAAAAATGATTCAAACAGGCTGTAAAAATATTGCTGATGATTTGCTTGTACATCGAAAGATTCAAGGAATTGATTTGACGAAAGAAGATTTACAAGGTGATACCTGCCCTTATCTTTTTGAATATCCTTGTTCTCCTCATTTAGCGGCAAAGCTCGAAGGGCAAGAAATTAATGAAAAAATGATTGAAAAATCCACCGCACTTTTGGCAGAAAAATATGATTATGTATTGTTGGAGGGGGCCGGTGGGTTAATGGTGCCTTATTGTGACGATGCGACGACGTTAGATTATATCCAGTCAAATAATTACCCTTTGATTTTAGTGACATCGGGAAAATTAGGTAGCATAAACCATACATTATTAAGTTTAGAGGCTTGTCGTTCTCATGGTGTGTCAGTGCTAAGCGTAATGTATAACGGTTATCCTGAATACGATCCTATCATTAGTCAAGAGACGCAAGATTATTTAAAGGGTTATCTTAAAAAATATTTTCCTGAAACGGGATTTGAATACTTTGGGCGCATTGAAATTTAAGCTCAGGGAAAAGTGTGATAGACTCGCGCAAGTTTTTAATGAGATGATTTGCTGCTAAAGTGCGGTTAAAAAGAGTAAAAAATGAATAACTATTTATTAAAATGCGAAAATATCAATAAATTTTATCAAGAAGGTGAAAATCAAACGCAAGTGTTAAAAGGCGTTTCTTTTTCTATGGAACCTGCAGAGTTGGTTGCGATTGTGGGGAGTTCTGGTTCAGGAAAAAGTACTTTATTGCACACTTTGGGTGGTTTAGATCAGCCAAGTAGTGGGGAAGTCTTTATTAAAGGGCAATCTTTGCAAAAAGCGTCTGAAAGTGAATTGGCTAAATTACGTAACCAAAATCTCGGTTTTGTATATCAATTTCATCATTTAATGGCGGATTTTACAGCGTTAGAAAATGTGATGATGCCGATGTTAATTGGTCGTCAGAATAAAACAGAAGCAAAAGATCGTGCTGAAAAAATATTAGGCGCAGTTGGCTTAAGTCACCGCATTACTCATCGTCCATCTGCACTTTCGGGAGGTGAACGTCAACGTGTTGCGATTGCTCGTGCATTGGTGAATAACCCTGCTCTTGTCTTGGCTGATGAACCAACTGGTAACTTGGATCATAAAACCACAGAAAGTATTTTTGAGTTGATTCAAACCTTGAATGCGGAACAAAACATTGCATTTTTATTGGTTACACATGATATGTTGTTAGCGCAAAAACTGGCTCGTTGCTTAACCATGCAAGACGGCATTTTGAAGGAAGGTGCATAATGAATACGCCTTTTTTCATTAGTTGGCGTTATCAACAGGGTAAGCAAAAGAATCCGTTGGTGGCGTTAATTTCAAAATTCTCTGCTATCGGTATCGCGCTGGGTGTGGCAGTGTTGATTGTGGGATTAAGTGCGATGAATGGTTTTGAGCGTGAATTGAATTCACGTATTTTGGCTGTCGTGCCACACACGGAAATCACCGTTAATCCACATGCTAATGAAGCCACATTAAACCATTGGCAGAACCTTGCGGAACGTCTAAAAACAAACAAAAAAATTACCGCACTTTCACCTTTTGTGAGTTTTACAGCCTTAGTCGAAAATGGCAATAAACTTAAAGTTGTACAAGTGAAAGGGGTCGATAAACAAGCTGAAGATCAAGTGAGTTCTCTTGGTAAGTTTGTGGAAGGTGATGGCTGGCAGAAATTCGCAGAAGAAGGTGGATTGGTGCTGGGCTCTGGTATTGCCAAAGAGTTAGATGTTAAAGCAGGTGATTGGGTGTCGTTATTGATTTCTCAACCTAATGGTGAAGATCAAATGGCTCAGCCTAATCGTGAGCGTGTTCAAGTGACCGCTATTTTACGTTTAGATGGTCAGTTAGACCACAGTTATGCCTTACTGGCATTACCTCAAGCGCAAGAATTAATGGGATATCGTGAAGATCAAATTACTGGTGTTGAATTAAAAGTTGATGATCCATTCAAAGTACAAGAAATGGATTATTCGATGCTAAATGATTATCCGCAACTGCTTTATATTCAAAACTGGGTGGCAAAATTTGGCTATATGTATCGAGATATTCAGCTTATCCGTACCGTGATGTATATCGCGATGGTGCTTGTCATTGGGGTGGCGTGTTTTAATATCGTTTCAACCTTAATTATGGCGGTAAAAGATAAGCAAGGTGATATTGCGATTATGCGAACCCTAGGGGCAAATAATGGTTTTATTAAACAAATCTTTATTTGGTATGGTTTACTTGCAGGGATGAAAGGGTGTTTGATTGGTATCGTATTAGGTGTCGTACTCGCACTGAATCTCACGCCGATTATTCAAGGCATCGAGGCACTACTCGGTAAAAAATTGTTATCAGATGGCATCTATTTCGTTGATTTCTTGCCAAGTGAATTACATTGGTTCGATGTTGTATTAGTTCTCGTGGCGGCATTGGTATTGAGTTTACTCGCCAGTCTTTATCCAGCCAGTCGAGCCGCGAAGTTACAACCGGCTCAAGTATTGAGTAATCACTAATAAAAAATCAGGGATTAAGTATTTAATCCCCGATTTTTTATTATTCAACCGTTAATTATTATTGGTTTTCTTTATCTGTTTTTAATAAGCCAGATGAACCTTCGGAATAATCGCGAGGTGGTTCTTCTGATTTACTTTCTGATGAGGCGGTCACTAATTGCTGGGTAAATAAACCTTTGTCGGCTGGTTTACTGCCAAGCAAGGTTTCAGATGAAACTGCATAGTGACGATAGAGTTTTTGATAATCACCAATTAAGGTTTTAAATAATTCGGCACTTTCAGCAAAATGTTTTTCAAGTTGTGCTTGTTTATCGCTTAATTGTGTTTTCACTTCTTTCAGTTCAGCTTCGGTCTGAACTTGTTTTTTAACAGAACCTTTTGTTAAACGTAATAGCAAATATCCTAAGATTACGCCAACTACAAGCCCGATCACCGCAGCTTGCCATATTTCTGGTATCCATGATTGCATACATTACTCCTTATTTTGAATTCAGTGTTTAGTGTAAAGGAAAAACAAAAAAGTTTCTTTGCGGTTGATCACATTTTGAAAAAACTGTGCTTACACGGCTGCAATAATCACGATCTCAACCTTCCAATCAGGATCGGCAAGTTTCGCTTCTACCGTTGCTCGGCTTGGTGGATTTTGGCTATCAACCCATTCATCCCATGCTTGGTTGAGTTGAGCATAATCTGCCATATCAGCAAGGAAGATTTGCGTGGTAAGAATTTTGCTTTTTTCAGAACCAATTTCAGCCAATAATTTATCGGTCAGTGAAAGGACTTCTTTGGTTTGCTCGTAAGCATTTTGCTTAACGGTTTTTTCCGGTACTTGGCCTGCAAAATAGGCAGTATTATTATGAATGACCACTTCAGAAAAGCGTTTGCTTGGTTGAATGCGTTGAATAGACATAATGGCTCCTTTTTGATGAAGATAATTCCATTCTAAAGGTGGTTTTAGACTTTGTAAATCAAGAAATTGTGAGATAAAATAATTGAGAATTTTTATCAACTAAAGGAAACTATGAAACTCCTGATTTCGAATCAATATGGCGCCATTGTGATGGCATTATTGCCTTTTGTTTACGGTATGTTATTAGCTTCACCTGTTTGGGCGCATTTCTTTTTGCTTTTAGCTTGGTTCACGATGTATTTGCTGAGTTACCCAATGCTGAGTCTCTTTAAAGGCAAAAATATGGCGGAATATAAAAAGTGGACAATCATCTATGGTGTCGCAGCTTTTTTATTTGCGCTTCCTGCCATTTTTTATAACTGGCAAATTCTTTTCTTTATTGCCGCCATGTTTCCTTTTGTGTTGGTGAGTATCTATTACACCAAGAAAAAAGATGAACGCAATCTTCTCAATGATTTAGCAGGTATTGCAATTTTTGCCCTTGCAGGTATGGGATCCTATTATTTTTCCGACCGCACTTTTGACGAAAAAATCTGGTGGGTAGCACTGTATCCAAGCTTATTCTTTATTGGCACAACGCTTTACGTCAAATCAATGATGCGTGAACGCAAAAATCCGCTTTATCTCAAAGCCTCTATTATTTTTCATATACTTTGTGTGCTCGGTTGCTTGTTTACCCAACAATATGTCTTATCACTTGCTTTTGTACCAGCGTTAATTCGTGCCATTTATTTGCCCACCAAGAAACTTTCGGTTAAGCAAGTCGGTCTAATAGAATTCGGAACATCCGCCATTTTTTTGATTATTTTATTGATAGCGACATTATAAGATGAAGACATTAGCCAAACTTTTACTCCTCACCACGCTCACCTTAAGCAGTTCAGCATTTGCGATGAAAACTATTGATTTGGTGGATAAAGCGCAAATGACGGAGCAGCAAAAAATGGATCTGGCGCAAAAACTGGCTGAGAAACAAGATTGGAAAGCCGTTTTTGAAATTATGTATCCTTTAGCTTTGGAAGGTAATTTACAAGCGCAAAGCAATTTAGGGATGCTTTATAATTTAGGTCGCGGAGTAGATGAAAATAAAGAGTTGGCTTATTGGTGGTTTAGCGAAGCCGCTGAGCGAGGCAGTATTAAAGCCATCAATAATTTGGCTGTCATGTATTTCAACGGCAACAACTATGTGAAACAAGATACCGCTCAAGCGATTAAATTATTTGAAACCAGTGCGACAAAAGATCCTGATGCCATGCTTACATTAGGGGAAATCTATACCAATCAGAAAGAATTTACCAAAGCCTTTGAATGGTTTCAAAAGGCAGCAAATGCGGGTAGTAATGAAGGAAAATTCCGTTTAGCTCGTTTGTATGAAGAAGGGATTGGAACACAAGTCAATATTGGTTTAGCCAAGTTGCTCTATTTAGAAATTATGAATACAGCAAAAAAAGAAGAAACTAAAGAAATCGCCAGACAGCGATTACAACGTTTAAGCTTGTATTAAAAAAGTGCGGTTGAATTTTAACCGCACTTTTTTTATTTCACGTCCGCCCCTTTCAACCAGCGTCTGACCCAACTGCGGTTTGGCATTAAGTTGTGAATCAGATCTTCACTCATCGGTAAGGGTTCGCCATAAATTAAAGAAGCAAGTGTTTCTCCTAAAAACGGCGCAGAGGTTAATCCTCGTGAGCCTAATGCACCGATTAAATAGAGATTAGGGTAGTTTTCAGCTTGTTCTATTGGCTGTTTACGGCGGCGTAAATTAAACAAATTTTGATATTGCACTTGCTGTGCTGGAAAATGAGGAACAGCGCCCATCATTGGCGTAAGATCACGTACCGAACAACGTACACCGATTCGAGCAAGATTACCCGATGTATCTACTTCTTTTGTCCACTCTTCAGGTATATTTTGCTGAATTTTTTGTTGATTTTCTTGTTGTTCTGTTAGGCTAAATTCACGAGTCGCATTATCACGAACATGACTGGCACCAATACAATGACTGGTTTTCGCTTGATCTACAGGAGTCAAATAGCCGTCATAGCACAACACGGTTTTGAGTTTAAGTAAGTTTTCCGATGTCGGAGTTTGGCTCACTTGTCCGCGAACTGGGTAGAGTGGCAGTTTTTGCGTTTGTTCAAACTCAGTGAGTTTATGCCCGTTTGCTAAAACAACCACTTCATGGCAGAAAGTTTTATTTTCAGCTGTAGTGATTTGCCAACTATTTTCTGTTTGAGAAAGAGCGGTTACTTTTTGTGATGTTTTAATCTGGACACCTTGTTTTTCTAAAAAGGCAAAAGCATGCTGAACTAACTGACGTGGTGCAAGCCAAGCGCCTTGAGGAATAAAACCGCCACCAAAAGGTAGCGGTAAACCTACTTTTTCGCTTAATTCAGTTTGGTTTAGTGACTGATATAAATCAGAAGGCAAATTCAGCTCAGCGATTTTATTTAATTTACTTTCAGCTTTCTCATTGTAAGCACAAAGTGCGACACCACAGAACTCATGTTCAAATTCGATTTGTTGTTGAATTGCCCATTGTAGAAATTGATGGCCATAGGCAAAAGCATGAATATAAAAACAAATATTGCGTTCGTTATCATCGCTCAGTTGCGGATAAAAAGCGCCTTGTTTATTGCCGGATGCATTCAGGGCAGTTTGTTCATCTTCGCAATAAATCGTAATTTTCGCGCCGCGTTTAAGCAAGGAGATAGCCGTGCAAAGAGAGGCAATTCCATCACCAATAATGGCAATATCTTGCTTGTTTAGATTGGCTGGCTGACTATGAAACCAGGGAGCAGAAAGTGCGGTCAGTTTTTCCTGCGTTTTTTGACCAGAAAGACATTCCCGTTTTTTACCAAAGCCTTTGCGTTTCTTAATATTAAAGCCTGCATTTTCTAAGCCTTTTCTAACTGCACTTGCCGCGGTAAAGGTAGCCAAAGTGCCTTGAGGCTTGGTAAAACGAAACATTTGCTGATAAAGCTGTTCATTCCACATGTCGGGGTTTTTACTCGGTGCAAAACCATCTAAAAACCACGCATCAATTTTACCATTCATATAATCGCCCAGTTGCGGCAGATTTTCAGCGACATCGCCAAACCAAAGATCTAACGTGGTTTCATCAAAATGAAAACGATAGCAACCTTGAATAGGATTAAGCCAATGCTGTTGTAAATGCTGAGCAAGACGAGAAAATTGCGGATAGGCTAAATGGCCTTGTTGTAATGCATCAAGTGGCAAAGGGTATTTTTCAAAAGAGATAAAATAAAGGCGTTTTAGAGGTGAATCTGGATATTTCTGACGAAATTCACGGAATAGCGAGGTCACCGCAAAGAAATTTAATCCTGTGCCAAATCCTGTTTCAGCAATAACAAAATGGGCCTCTTGGTAATGAACCCAACGTTCCCACAACTGATTACCTTCTAAAAACACATAATGGGTTTCTGCTAAACCATCTGGATTGGAAAAATACACGTCATCAAACTTATCTGAAACGGGGGTATTCTCTTCGTTAAAATGAATTTTTGCGTGCTGAATGGTGAACATGTGTTAGCCCTTTTTTGCCTTATCAAATTCTTTTATAATAACATGGAAATTTTGAGTCGGTTAAAACTTAACTGGTCGAACAAATGAATTATTGCTTGCAATATTTTCATTTCATAGTAAATTGCGTTCAGCTAACAACTGTAAGTTGAATTAAATTTCCCCTAACTCATAAGGAATAAAGAATGAAAAGAGCTGTAATTACTGGTTTTGGTATTATTTCAAGTATCGGTAACAACAAAGAAGAAGTTTTGGCTTCATTAAAAGCAGGTAAATCTGGTATTGAAGTCGTACCTGAGTTTGTTGAAATGAAAATGCGTAGCCATGTTGCGGGTACAATCAAACTTGATCCAAGCGAGCATATCGATCGTAAAGTATATCGTTTTATGGGTGATGCGGCAGCTTATGCATACCTTTCTATGCGTGAGGCGATTGAAGATTCAGGTTTAACAGAAGAT
Organism: Haemophilus parainfluenzae; assembly: GCF_003253005.1. GTDB lineage: Bacteria > Pseudomonadota > Gammaproteobacteria > Enterobacterales > Pasteurellaceae > Haemophilus_D > Haemophilus_D parainfluenzae_M. The sequence goes on from NZ_QEPZ01000002.1 coordinate 231,874, forward strand.
CAAGTTTCAAATGACCGTACAGGTCTTGTAATCGGTGCAGGTACTGGTTCTGCGCACAACCAATTAGTGGCTTGTGATGCAGTACGTGGTCCACGTGGTGTGAAAGCGATTGGTCCTTATGCGGTAACTAAAACCATGGCATCAAGTGTGTCAGCTTGTTTAGCAACCCCTTACAAAATCCGTGGCGTGAACTACTCAATGAGTTCTGCTTGTGCAACGTCTGCACACTGTATCGGTCACGCAGTTGAATTAATTCAATTAGGTAAACAAGATGTGGTTTTCGCTGGTGGTGCGGAAGAATTATCTTGGGAATGTGCGACTGAATTCGATGCAATGGGTGCGGTTTCAACTAAATACAATGATACTCCAGAAAAAGCGTCTCGTGCTTACGATGCAAACCGTGATGGTTTTGTTATCGCAGGTGGTGGTGCTGTTGTAGTGGTTGAAGAATTAGAACACGCATTAGCACGTGGCGCAAAAATCTACGCAGAAATTGTAGGTTATGGTGCAACCTCTGATGGTTACGACATGGTAGCGCCAAGCGGTGAAGGTGCTGAGCGTTGTATGAAACAAGCGATGGCAACTGTGGATACTCCAATTGATTACATCAACGTACACGGTACATCAACACCAGTTGGTGACGTAAAAGAATTAGGTGCAATCAAAAATGTATTTGGTGACAAAATTCCAGCGATCTCTTCAACCAAATCAATGACCGGTCACTCTTTAGGTGCAGCAGGTGCACACGAAGCAATCTATACCTTATTAATGTTACATAATGACTTTATTGCACCAAGCATTAATATCGAAACATTAGACGAAGCGGCAGAAGGCTGCAATATCGTGACTGAAACAAAAGAAAATGCAGGCTTACAAACTGTCATGTCAAACAGCTTTGGTTTCGGTGGTACAAACGCAACTTTAGTGTTCAAACGCTATAACGGCTAATTAAAACGTCTTAAAATCTAACCGCACTTTTGGGCTTCCAAGTGCGGTTTTTTCTTGTCATTGATTCTTTTCCTTCCACTCATAAGAGAACACAACATTTAAAATGTGATCTAGTTCAAATTTCTTAACAAAAGAATAAAATTTTTTTATTTTTTATAAAACTCTATATAAAAATACAATTCTTTTTATTTTTTGACTCTAATCTTTATTTAAAACTTTATTTTTATATTTTTCCAGACTTTAATTCTTTTAAATTTGTTTTTTTAGACTTTTGCAATGCTGGACAAGCCGTTTTCTTTCGGTATGATGTTTCCATTGTTTTGACACGAATCGTAACAAATAAAAGTGCGGTCAGTTTTAGGAGTAAAATATGAAGAAATTATCCGGTGCGGAAATGGTGGTTCAGTCTTTGCGTGATGAAGGCGTTGAGTATTTATTTGGTTATCCAGGCGGTGCCGTATTGGATATTTATGATGCAATCCATACCCTTGGTGGGATTGAGCATATTTTAGTCCGTCATGAGCAAGCAGCGGTGCATATGGCTGATGGTTACGCACGTGCAACAGGTAAAGTGGGTTGTGTGTTAGTAACATCAGGACCAGGTGCAACTAATGCGATTACGGGTATTTTGACCGCTTATACTGATTCGGTACCAATGGTGATCATTTCAGGTCAGGTAATGAGTAGCTTAATCGGTCGTGATGCGTTCCAAGAATGTGATATGGTGGGAATTTCTCGCCCAGTGGTTAAACATAGCTTTATCGTTAAAAAAACAGAAGACATTCCAGGCATCTTGAAAAAAGCCTTTTATATTGCTTCAACAGGCCGTCCTGGTCCTGTTGTTGTAGATATTCCAAAAGATACCGTAAACCCGACTTTAAAATATCCTTACGAATATCCAAAATCTGTTGAGCTTCGTTCTTATAATCCAACCGTAAATGGTCATAAAGGTCAAATTAAGAAAGCATTAAAAGCATTATTAGTGGCTAAAAAACCGGTTTTATTCGTGGGTGGTGGTGCAATTGCGGCAGGCTGTCATAAAGAATTAACACAATTCGCACAACGTTTAAATTTACCGGTCACCTCATCGTTAATGGGTTTAGGCGTGTACCCAAGTACGGACAAACAATTTTTAGGCATGCTTGGGATGCACGGGACTTATGAAGCCAATACAGCGATGCATGAAAGTGATTTAATTCTTGGTGTTGGAGTGCGTTTTGATGACCGTACCACTAACAACTTAGATAAATATTGTCCGAATGCAAAAGTGATTCAGATTGATATTGACCCAACCTCTATTTCTAAAAACGTACCTGCGGCCATTCCAATTGTAGGTAACGCGAAAAATGTATTGGATGAATTCTTAAGCTTATTAGGTGAAGAAATCGGTTCACGTCCACAAAATCATTTAGAAGATTGGTGGAAACAAATCGATGAATGGAAAGCAAAAAAATGCTTGGATTTCGACCGCACTTCAGGCGTCATCAAACCACAGCAAGTGATGGAAGCGGTATATCGTATTACAAAAGGCCAAGCTTATGTGGCATCGGATGTAGGGCAACACCAAATGTTTGCTGCATTACATTATCCGTTTGATTTACCGCGTCGTTGGATCAATTCAGGTGGTGCGGGTACGATGGGCTTCGGTTTACCTGCTGCATTAGGGGTGAAACTTGCACATCCTGACGCAACTGTAGTTTGTGTAACGGGTGATGGCAGTATTCAAATGAATATCCAAGAGCTTTCAACGGCAACACAATATGGTATTCCAGTTGTAGTGATTTGTTTGAACAACCACTTCTTAGGCATGGTGAAACAATGGCAGGATTTGATTTACTCAGGCCGCCATTCTCAAACTTATATGAATTCTTTACCAGATTTCGTGAAGTTAGCCGAATCTTATGGCCATGTGGGGATTCAAATTTCGACACCAGATGAATTAGAAAGCAAATTACAAGAAGCCTTCAGCATTAAAAATAAATTGGTCTTTGTTGATATTAACGTTGATGAAACCGAACACGTTTACCCAATGCAAGTTCGCGGCGGGGCGATGAATGAGATGATTTTAAGCAAACCACAAGAGGAGAACGAATAATGCGTAGAATTTTATCTGTTTTATTAGAAAATGAATCCGGTGCATTATCTCGAGTGGTCGGCTTATTTTCCCAACGTGCATTTAACATTGAAAGCTTAACCGTAGCACCTACGGACGACCCAACCCTTTCTCGTATGACGATTGAAGCAGTGGGTGATGAGCAAGTGCTCGAACAAATCGAAAAGCAGCTTCACAAATTAGTGGATGTGTTTAAAGTTATTAACTTGAGTGAACATGAGCACGTTGAGCGTGAAGTGTTGCTAGTGAAAGTACGTGCAACGGGTTCATCACGTGATGAGTTAAAACGTTTAGCCGATATCTTCCGTGGTCAGATTGTCGATGTAACAACAAAATCTTATACCATTCAGTTAACGGGTACAAAAGACAAATTAGATGCTTTTGTTGAGGCTGTGAAAGAAGAAAGCACATTACTTGAAATTGTTCGTTCAGGCTTAATCAGTCTTTCTCGTGGTGAGAAGAATATTCTTTAGTGATTAAAGAAAGTTCGGTTAAAAATGACCGCACTTTTTAAAACTAAAAAAGAAAGGAAGTTATAATGGACTTCCTTTTTGTTTATTCTGAATGGATATTAGGCTTCAGATTTATTAGTTAATGCGATATATAAGCAAACCGCAAAGCCGGCAACTAAAAGATGAGGCGTAAAGGCTGCAACACCTGAAGGGGCAGCAGCTAAGCCAAAGTTATGTGCTGCAGCTGCACCTAGTAGCATACCGAGTACAAATAATGCTGAGTCATTGTTCCCTTCACCAATATTGACTAATTGCTTACCAGGGCAACCGCCGCCTAATGCAAAGCAAAGACCACAAGGCGCCATAGAAAGGAAATTGTAGAGATAGTCATTATGCGCGATAGGTTGTTTTTCAAAGCCTAAATGGAATTGACCTAATAAGGCATTAGTTATTGCCGCAAAGACAATCAATGCAATCACACCGTTTAATAAGTGTGCATCACGGAAGAGGACAAAGTTTCGGAATGCTCCAATTGTGCAAAAACGTGATTTTTGCATCAGCACACCGAGAAGTAATCCGCCAGCAAGTGACATCCAAATAGCCGCATGTTGTGCTCCTGGCCCTTTTTCAGAGGTGTAAATCGCTAGATTTTCACCAAATTTAAATTGGGTTAAGGCTAAAACAAGCAAAATTACGGCAAAAATAGGACCAATTAAACCCGAAGATTGGCTTTGTTCCTTAGATTTACCTAATGAGAATCCTCGATTAGCGAAGAAAATGCCACCCAATACGCCAGCAAATAATCCTACGATACCGGCAATTGCAGTGAGATCACCGCCACCTAATCGTAAATAAGCACGCCATGGACAACCTAAGAAAATGAGTGCACCAAGCATCGCAAAGAAGCCTAAGCTAATACGAGCGAGTGGGGCAGAGCCACCACGAGGTTTAAATTCCTTAGATAAGAATGCACTGGCGAGTGTACCTAAAACTAATCCTATGAGTTCTGGGCGAAGGTATTGTAATGGGGCTGCGTGATGTAATCCAAGCGATCCGGCTGTATCGCGTAAGAAACAAGCCGCACAAAATCCCATATTACCAGGATTGCCATTGTAAGTGAGAAGTGGCGCAACGATACCAAGTGCAGCACCTGTAACCACAGGCCAAGTTAAAATTTTCATAATTAGACCCTTGTGATATCTGAAGTTAAATTGAATTGTGTGTTTTTAATAATAAAAACAAAGGTATTGTAGAAAGAGTTGAAAAATAAAGAAAGTTTATTTTTTTTGAAATTGTGAGCAGGATCAATAATTTGATATTAATAACGTTTAAAGCCATCTTCCCAAATGCAATTCCACAATATCGACTAAATGTCGAAGAAATGTGGTGTCTTGGTCATTGTGAAAACGGTCTGTGTCTCGAGATTTGAAGAGTAAAAGTGCGGTTGGTTTTTGCGGTGCTCCACCCAAACGGCAAATCGCCACAGAGCCGATAGGGAGTTCTTCAGGAAGGAACATGAGGGCTTTTTCTTTATTGGAGAGATCACCTAAATAGAATTGGCGTAATCCCATGCGCTCTAAGCGAATGAGTTCAAAGGCTTTTCGGTCTAACCAATATTGTTCAGGAATAGTCGTATTTTTTTGCCAGCTATCTGTGAAAAGTAAGATTTTGGCACCTTCTAGCTCATAGCCTTTTGCCCAGTCATCTAACTTTTCATTGATGGTGATAAAGTCTTCTGTTTGAAATAGTTTTTTCTGCAAAGGCAAAAGAGCAAAGAAGATATCGGCTTCTTGATGAGCAAGCTGATGAAATTTTTCGAGGAGTTGAGTAAGCGTTTTGATTTGTTCTCGTTGCTGCGCAAGCTGTGCTTCGACTAACGAAATCGTCCCTTCTTCATGCCTGTGAGGTATAGTAAGCTGTTGGAGTAATTCAGGGCGATGGGTAAAAAAATCAGGGTGATTTTTTAGATAGTCAACAATATCTTGCTCAGTCATCAAAAACTCCTTAAAAAATAACCGCACTTGGTTGTGCCAAAGTGCGGTTTATTTTTATGCTGTTTTAGGCCGCAAATGGATCGCGTAAAATCATTGTTTGAATACGATCTGGACCCGTTGAAAGGATAGCCACTGGCACGCCAGTTACTTCTTCGATACGTTTGATGTAATTACGGCAAGTTTGTGGTAATTTATTTATATCAGTCACACCAAAGGTATTTTCTTTCCAGCCAGGTAAAGTCTCGTAAATTGGCTCTACGCCTTCCCAATCTTTCGCTGCTAATGGTGCATATTCAACGATTTCGCCATTTGGCATTTTGTAAGCCGTACAGATTTTCACTTCATCAAAGCCATCTAATACGTCTAATTTAGTCATACAGAAACCAGAAATCGAGTTAAGTTGAATTGCACGGCGAATGGCTACTGCATCAAACCAACCACAACGACGAGGACGACCAGTTACAGCACCAAATTCGTTACCTTTACGTGCAATTTCAGCACCAGTTTCATCGAATAATTCTGTGGTGAATGGCCCGCCACCAACACGTGTACAGTATGCTTTGATGATACCTAACACATAATCAAGGTTACGAGGACCGAAACCAGAACCTGTTGCTACGCCGCCTGCCGTGGTGTTAGAACTGGTTACATACGGATAGGTGCCGTGGTCGATATCAAGCATCGTACCTTGTGCACCTTCGAATAGGATGTTGTCGCCATTTTTGCGAGCAGTATCTAAGATGGTTGTGATATCTGCCACCATGCTAGTAATAATATCAGCTACCGCGAATACATCGTCTAATGTTTTTTGATAATCAACAGGTTCTACTTTGTAGTAGTTCACCAATTGGAAATTATAGTATTCAAGGATATTTTTTAATTTTTCAGCAAAGGCTTCGCGATTGAATAAATCACCCACGCGTAAACCACGACGAGCCACTTTATCTTCATAAGCTGGGCCGATACCACGACCGGTTGTACCAATAGCTTTTTTGCCTAACGCGGCTTCACGAGCGTGATCCATTGCAACGTGATAAGGTAGGATTAATGGACAAGCTTCTGAAATTAATAAACGTTCACGTACTTTTACGCCACGGCTTTCTAATTCGCCCATTTCTTGCATTAATGCAGCAGGAGAAAGTACCACACCGTTACCGATTAAACAGGTCACGTTATCACGTAAAATACCTGATGGAATTAAACGTAATACAGTTTTTTCACCATTAATAATTAACGTGTGACCTGCGTTGTGGCCACCTTGGTAACGCACCACATATTTAACACGATCTGTTAATAAATCAACGATCTTGCCTTTTCCTTCATCGCCCCACTGAGCACCAAGAACAACAACACTTTTTCCCATAATTTCCGCCTTAAGTTTGCGTAAGTTTATAAATCAGACAAACGATTACTTTACTCTTTTTTGGCTGTAATCTCAAATCTTAAACGTAAAAAGTGCGGTTATTTTTAACCGCACTTTCTGTAAATTTTTTATTCAAATAAAGATTTGTGTAATGAACGAACAACATCATCTGCTTTGTCACTTTGCGCGAGCATACAAATATTATTGGTGCTTGCTCCATAGCTAATCATGCGGATGTTATAGCCTTCAAGGGTGTCAAAAATACGTTTTGCTACGCCAGAAGCGAGATGTAAGTCATTGCCAATTAATGCGACAAGCGATAAGCCTGTATCGACTTTCACGGTGCAGTATTGACTTAATTCTTCTAATAATTCCGGAGAAAGTAATTCGACACCTGATGATGCAGAACCAGTTTTATCTAAGGTTAATGCAATGCTTACTTCAGAGGTTGTGATCGTATCCACTGAAATTTTATATTTCGCTAAGATAGTGAATACATTCGCCAGGAAGCCCTGTGCATGTAGCATACTGAGACTTGAAAGCGTTAGTAGGGTTTGATCGCGACGTAATGCAATTGCACGGAATGTTGGGCGAGGTTGCGGATCACGAGTAACCCAAGTACCGCCAGCTTCAGGTGCTTTACTTGAACCTACATAAACCGGGATATTACTGCGCACAGCAGGAAGCAATGTCGCAGGGTGTAATACTTTCGCTCCAAAGGTTGCCATTTCAGCTGCTTCAGCAAAGCTCATGGTATCAATACGTTGTGCATTTGGTACGATACGTGGATCGGTCGTATAAATTCCCGCTACATCAGTCCAAATTAAGACATCTTTTGCGTTTAATACTTCTGCTAAAAGTGCAGCAGAGTAGTCACTACCACCACGACCTAAAGTGGTCGTTTTACCGCCTGGTTCACGACCGATAAAACCTTGGGTGATGACTAATTCACCTCGGTCGATTAATGGTTTTAATAAATTATCGCAATTTGCTTGAGTTTGAGCATCGTCTGGTGCCGCTTTACCAAAGTTATCATTGGTTGCGACTAAAGTACGCACATCGACCCAAGTTGCGGTGGTTTGTAATTCTCTTAATACCTCAATGAAAATTTGCGTTGACATCATTTCACCATGACTAATGAGTTCATCAGTTAAAGCAAGTGATGTTGCAAGGCTAGCCGCTTCAGAAAGTGCGGTAATATTTTCTAAGTATTTTTCAATGACAGGACGCACACGGCTGTCGTCTTTTAATTCATTTAAAATATTTTCTTGAATTTGGCGGACTTCACCAATTAATTTTGCGCGTTCTTCAGCTTCTACGCCATTGGCTAAGGCTACTAATAAGTTTGTGACACCAGCGGATGCAGAAAGTACCACAACGCGAGTATTAGGATCTGCAATGATGATTTTGGCACAGGCCTGCATGGCCGAATAGTTTGCAACAGATGTACCGCCAAATTTTGCTACCGATAAATGAGACATAAGATAATCCTCTAAAATGAAAAAAGTAAGATGTTGTGTTTTATGATGGCTATTAGAAATAGCGATTTAAGTAAAAATTGTCAAATAAATATAATAAAAAATGGTATAAAAATCTTTTAATTTAGATCTTTTTTGATTAAACAGGGTAAAAATTAAAGAATCATTAACTATTCAGCCGGCATAGGCAAGGGTTCTGGGGCGCCAAGAAAATAAGGTTTTACACCAATAATTAAGTCTAATACGGCTTTTACGCGAGCAAACATTTCGCGGACACGCGTTCCAAAATAAACTTCAGGCTGTTTCGCAGTGAAACAAATAGCATCAATATCGTAATGTTTCGCAATAAGCAGAGCACGTTCACAATGGAATTTTTGACTGATGATCGTAAAGGATGGAACTTGGAAAACTTTATTGGCTCGCACAACAGAATCTAAGGTGCGGAATCCTGCAAAATCTTTAAACATGACACTTTCAGACACGCCCATTTTGCGGAGATCCAGAAACATGGTACGTGGCTCGTTATATTGAATCGTTCGGTTATCGCCACTTAGCAATAAATAATCAACTTTATTTTGATCGATTAAGCTTTTTGATGCTTCTAAACGGTAGTCGTAATATTTGTTGGTTTTACCTTTGGCTATATATTTTGATGTGCCCAATACTAATGCATAGTGACGATGTGGGAGCGTTTTAATGTCTTCATAAACGCGATCCTGTACATAGAAACTCACAGCGCGATCAATGGTGAAGCAACCAATCAACACAAATAACCCTAACCCCAAGGCGTAGCCAAGGAGTTTTTTCAGAGGAGGGCGTGAGGGCCATGAAAGTAAGGTCTTTTTTGACAGCATTTTAGATAGTTGCATATAGCTAACATACTGAAAAATCAAAATAATTTCAAGTGTAATTTGGTTATTAAATTAATAAGGGAATATTTAGACGTCTAAACGTCTAAAATTTCTTGACAAAAAATATGAGCTGTTGATAATTGGTAAATCATCAACGTAAAAGGTTATCATTTTAATGGCTGTGCAAAATGTCGTGCTTTTTCAAGACAATCTCCTCCAATTAACATTGGGTGGACAGCTTTCTCCTATTAATGTCGCGTATCAAACTTACGGGACTTTAAATGCAGATAAAAGTAATGCTGTATTAATTTGTCATGCCTTAACAGGAGATGCCGAACCTTATTTTGATGAACCGAATAAAGATGGTTGGTGGCAAAATTTTATGGGGGAGGGCCTCGCATTTGATACATCTAAATACTTTTTTATTTGTTCAAATGTATTAGGCGGGTGCAAAGGAACAACAGGACCAAGCTCAATGAATCCCACTACTGGAAAGCCTTATGGTAGCCAGTTCCCGAATATTATTGTTCAAGATATTATCAAAGTACAAAAAGCTTTACTTGACTATCTTGGCATAGCGCATTTAAAAGCAATAGTGGGGGGCTCTTTTGGCGGTATGCAAGCCACACAATGGGCAATTGATTATCCAGATTTTATGGATAACATTGTGAATCTTTGTTCTTCTATCTTCTTTAGTGCGGAAGCCATAGGTTTTAACCATGTCATGCGTCAAGCGGTGATTAATGATCCGAATTTCAATAATGGTGACTATTATGATGGCACGCCACCTAATCAAGGCCTTTCCATTGCGCGAATGTTAGGAATGTTAACGTATCGTACCGATGTGCAGTTGGCTAAGGCATTTGGTCGTGCAACTAAATCTGAAGGGCAATTTTGGGGCGACCACTTTCAAGTAGAATCCTATTTGAGTTATCAAGGCAAAAAATTCTTAGATCGTTTTGATGCCAACACTTATTTGCATTTATTACGTGCACTGGATTTATATGACCCAAGTGTTGGTTATGCGGATGTAAAAGAAGCTTTATCTCGAATTAAAGCACGTTATACGTTAGTATCCGTCACGACAGATCAACTATTTAAATCCATTGATTTACATAAAAGTAAACAGCTTTTAGAACAAGCGGGAGTCGATTTAAAATTTTACGAGTTTCCGTCGGATTATGGTCATGATGCCTTTTTAGTTGATTATACGGCGTTTGAACATAAAATCCGAAGTGGGATAGAAGGCGAGTCTGAATAATAACAATAGAAAAGGCGGAAATTTCCGCCTTTTTTGATTTTTTCTTTATAGATGGCTCACGAAACGTGATAAATCTTTTGGTTTACAGTCTCTTTCTAATTTTTCAGCAGCTGTACCAATTTGTAATAAGGCAACAATCTTATCATTTTTACCACAGCCAAATGCTTCACGTAATTCACGTCCCTCAACGAGAGGACCAGTTGCCCAAAAACTTTCAAAACCAAGTGCATTACCCGCAAGTTGAATTGCATAAGTAGCCGCACCCGCAGTAAGCATTTGTTCCCAACCCGGTACTTTTTTCACTTCATGATTAATTTTAGCAATCACCGCAATGACCATCGGCGCACGGCGTGCAAAATTTTCTGCTTTTTTTAATCGTTCTTCACCTAAATCAAATTCAGTCACCGCTGCTTTGAGCAAGCTTTCCAATTTACTTAAACCTGTGCCTTGGATTACCACGAAATGATAAGGTTCAAGTTTACCATGATCAGGGGCATGTAAAGCTGCTTGAAACATTTGTTCTAATTGCACTTGGCTAGGTGCAGGAGCGGTTAATTTTTTATTCGATTTACGTTGTGTTAAAAGGGTTAATGCATCCATAGTATTTTCCTTCTTCTAGTTAAGTGCGGTTGATTATAACATAGTTTTTCATAGGACTTTATGATAGGCTACGCACAATTTTTATTTCTGTTTTAAAGGTTTAATTTCGCATGAATGTCATTTTAAGCGTATTGAAATTTTGTTGTAAAGCACTCAATTTTATCCGAAATCTTGTGATGAATTTTGTGTTCTTACTATTTGTTTTATCGTTGATTGTGCTTGTCAGCCTTTTTAGTGATGGTAAGAAAAACCAAGTTTTATCGGGCGATCAAGGCGCATTATATTTAAATTTAACAGGCTATCTTGCAGATAACACGGAAGATATGCTGAGTTGGCAAGAGGAATTTCAACGTTTAAATAATGAAAAAGTCTCTTATAAATATTCCACTTTTGATGTGGTGCAAAGTATTTTATCTGCGAAAGACGATGAACGAATTCGTGGTTTAGTGTTGAATTTAAATGACTTTGAAGGGGGCGATCTTCCATCATTAGAGTATGTAGGAAAAGCGATTCAAAGTTTCAAAGAGTCAGAAAAGCCGGTTATTGCTTATGCCGACAATTACACGCAGGCACAATATTTCCTTGCGAGTTTTGCGGATGACATTTATCTCAATCCAATTGGGCAAGTTGGTATTCAAGGTTTGCGTCAGGAAAATCTTTACTTTAAATCTATGCTCGAAAAACTTGAAATTACACCTCATATTTTCCGTGTAGGGACTTATAAGTCCGCGGTAGAACCATTCTTGCGTGATGATATGTCGCCAGAAGCAAAAGCGAATATGCAAAAATGGCTTGGTGGCATGTGGCAAAACTATATGCAAACATTAATGGTTAATCGTCATATTACTGCCAATGATGTATTACCGAATGCTCAAAAATACATTAGTGATTTAAAAGCATTAAAAGGTGATGAAACGGCTTATGTGAAGAAACGTCAGTTAGTGACACAGTTTGCGACAAGATTGGATTTAGATAAAAAATTGACCGCGCTTTTTGGGCAAGGTGAAGAAGGCAAAGCCAAATTAGTGGATTTTGAAGATTATTTATCTGATTTAGGCGATCGTTTCTCTGTTGATCCAAATGAAAAAAATATTGTTGCGGTAGTGAATGTCGAAGGGACAATTATTGATGGTGAAAGTGATGAAGAATCTGCAGGTGGCGATACTATTGCGAAGTTATTAAGACAGGCCTACGATAACGAGAAAGTGAAGGCTGTTGTTCTCCGTGTTAACTCACCGGGTGGCAGTGCATTTGCCTCTGAAATTATTCGCCAGGAAACTGAAAATCTTCAAAAAGCAGGCAAACCTGTTGTAGTATCAATGGGGGGCATGGCAGCTTCTGGTGGTTATTGGATTTCTTCAACTGCCGACTATATCGTGGCTGATAAAAATACGATTACAGGCTCAATCGGGATTTTTGCACTATTCCCAACCTTTGAAAATACAATCAAAAAAATGGGAATGAGTACCGATGGCGTAGCGACAACAGATCTCGCAGAAACGTCAGCGTTGAGTCCATTGGGTAAAAATACTCAGGATATTTACCAACTTAGTATTGAAAATGGTTATGATCGTTTCTTAGATGTAGTAAGCCGTGGGCGTCAATTATCAAAAGATAAAGTGGATAAAATTGCTCAAGGCCAAGTTTGGTTAGGACAAGATGCACAGAAAAATGGCTTAGTCGACGAATTAGGTGATATTGATATAGCCATTGATAAAGTGGTCGCGCTAGTCAATCAACATCCTGATAAATACATGGATAATTTTAGTGTGCAATGGTTGGTTGATGAAGATAATAGCTTCTTAGCTAAATTAGATCGCAAGCTTAAACAAAAAGGCCAAGCGTTACTGACAAATTGGTTAGGATTACCACAGGAAGTGCATCAAGTGAAAAAACAACTGAATGTGTTAACCAAATTTAATGATCCAAAAGGGCAGTATTTATATTGTTTAAATTGTGGTTCGGTTAAGTAAAACAATAAAATGTAAAAAGGGCAGAATATAATTTCCGCCCTTATTTTTTGCCCAAATCGCTTATTTTTCATTTTTGATATTGGAGAAAATATTTGCCAAAATTGGACCTGATACATTGTGCCAGAAACTAAATAAAGCACTTGGTACCGCTGCAATTGGGTTGAAATGTGCGGCAGCCAGTGCGGCTCCTAAACCTGAGTTTTGCATACCCACTTCAATTGCCACCGCTTTGCTATCTGCAGTATTAAGTTTAAATAATTTCGCTGCAAAGTAACCAATTAAATAGCCTAAGCAGTTATGTAAAACCACTACGCTGAAAATTAATAGGCCTGATTCTACGATTTTATCTTTACTTACTGCTACTACCGCTGCCAGGATTAAGACGATAGAGATAACAGAGACTAATGGCATAGTTTGGCTTGCTTGCTCCACTTGTTTTTTGAAGAGTGCACGAACAACTAAACCTAAGAAAATTGGGAACAATACCATTTTTAATACAGACATAAACATTGCACCTGCATCAATATCTAACCATTGGCTTGCTAATACATAGAAAATGGCAGGGGTTAATACTGGTGAAAGTAAGGTTGAGATAGTGGTACAAGCAACAGAAAGCGCGGTGTTACCTTTCGCTAAATAAGTCATTACGTTTGATGAGGTCCCGCCTGGGCAAGAACCCACAAGAATCACACCAACTGCTAAATCAGCAGGCAAATCAAAGGCTTTGGCTAATCCAAATGCAATAGCAGGCATAATGATAAATTGACCCGCTACACCAATAAATACAGATTTAGGATGTTTAGCCACTTCACTGAAATCAGCAAAAGTTAAGGTAATCCCCATGCCAAACATTACCAAACCTAAAAGGTAAGGAATGTAGGGGGCAAAAATTTTAAATTGCGCCGGGAATAGAAAGGCGAGAAGAGCAAAAACAATCGCCCATAGTGCGAAAGTTTTGCTCACAAAGTTAGTGAGTTTTAATAATGCTTGCATAGTTGCTTTCCTATTTTGTTAAAAAGAATGAAAGAGCGGTCAATTTTAAAGACGTTTTTTTGAGATGTCTATGCCAAACTTGTTTGATAGAGAATTAGGAAGTGGTGGTTTGCCAAGCATTTTCATCAAGCAATTGACCAAAATGGCTTTCTACAAGAAGGCGAGTAATATTGTTTTGAGGATTGGTGAAAATCTCTCTTGGTGTACCTGATTCGATAATTTCACCTTCATCCATAACTAGCACCTGATCCGCAATATGTTTGATAATCCCTAAATTTTGTCCAACATAAATATAGGAAATACCTAAATGTTCTTGCAAATCTAAAATTAGATTAAGCAATTGAATACGCACTGAGGCATCTAAGGCACTCAATGCATCATCAATAATAATGATCTCAGGTTGAAGAATCAGTGCACGAGCTAAGGCGATCCGTTGTTTTTGACTGACCGAAAGATGTTTGATTTTCAGATTCGTGTAATCAGGATAAAGCCCTACCAGCGAAAGTGTTTCAAAGATCTTTTCATTACGAGTCTCCTCATCCCAATCGGTAATTAATCGCAGTGGTGCATCTAAGGCTTGTCCAATATTTAGACGCGGATTAAACGCTGAATTAGCATCTTGGAAAACCATTCTGATGTGCTGCGCACGATAGTGAAAATCTTCAAATTGTAACGGTAAATCATTAAATAAGATTTTTCCCGAAGTTGGGAGAGTAATCCCTGCAATCATTTTAACTAAGGTCGATTTACCTGAGCCATTTTTCCCGATAATTGCAAGCGTTTCTTTATGGTTAAGCGTAAAGCTGACGTCTTTTACCGAATAAAACTGCTCGGAGCCAAAAAGCTTGGCTGGTTCATCAAAGGTTTTATTGAGATTTTCCACTTTTAATAATGGCATTATTCGTTTCCTTTTGATTCAGTATTAAGCGTAAGCGGTGAAGTTGCAATTTTATCTTTAAACTGCCGTTCTCGGAGATTAATCGGATGATGGCAGGAAAACTCATGCTGTTTAATGCGATATCGGCTTGGTTTTTGAATACATTCACGCTGAGCAAAAGGACAACGTGGCCCTAAACGACAACCAATAGGCATTTGTTCTAAAATTGGCACAGTGCCTTCTAGAGTCCCTAATTTGCTTTTAAAACCTAGGGGACGACTAAAATCTGGAACAGAATAAAGCAATGCTTGCGTATAAGGATGATGGGGCATTTCTAATATTTGGTCAGTCGGACCAGACTCGGTATTTTGCCCACAATAAAGGACGGAAATGCTATCACACCATTCGCTGACACTTTTAAGATCATTACTGGCTAATAAAATTGTCATACCTTGGTTTTGATTCATACTTGAAAGCAAGCGGAAAATTTGCAAGGCTGTGATAGATTCCAAAGAATTAGTGGGCTCATCCGCAATTAATAGGCGTGGTTGATTCGCCACTGCCACGGCGATCATCACTTTTTGCCCTTCACCTTCAGTGAGATCATCTGGATAACTTGCCATAATATCTTTGTGGTCTTTAATCCCTACACGGTGTAGTAATTCAATTGCGCGACGTTTTTTCCAACCAAACCATTGCCACCAACGACCTTTAAAGGTCCAGTTTGGAATACTTTGGATCAGCTGTTTACCAATTTTTCGACTTGGATCGAGGCTGCTTAATGGATTTTGGAAGATCATTGAAATTTCTTTTCCAACGATTTTTCGGCGTTGATTAGGCGTCAGTTTTAGTAATTCAACATCATTAAAACGAAAACGGTCAGCGGTGACAATCCAGTTTTCTTTGATGGAATTACTGATCACTTTAGCGATTAAACTTTTACCGGAGCCTGATTCACCGACAAGCCCTAGAATTTCCCCTTCATTAAGCGAAAGATTGACGCCGTCCACAATTTTTATGCGGCCGTTTGTTGTTTGAATTTCAATATTAAGATTGCGAATATCTAACAGCGCCATGGGTTACTCGTAATATTTATTGATTGCTTGACACAATCCGTTAGTAAAAATAATGCTTAATAAAATGGTAAAAATAATAGCAAAACCAGGTAATAAAACAGTCCAAGGCGCAAGATAAATTAACTCCAGTGAGTCTTTTATCATTGCCCCCCATTCTGGCATAGGGCGTTGCGCACCAAGAGAAATAAAACTTAGTGCTGTGATATCTAAAATTGCGACCACAAATGCGCGAGCGATTTCTTGCGTATAGATGGCACTAATATTCGGCAAAATTGTGGTTTTTAATAGCTCCCAGTTTGAAATCCCATCTAATCTTAGTAAGAGAACATAGTCTTTCTTCAGCTCTTGTTGGATGGCTTGATAAATGGCATGCACAAAATACGGCAAAATGGCTAGTAGAGTAGCAAACATCGCATTCATTAAGCTTGGTTCCATTAACGTGGAAATGATAATGGCAATCAGCAAAATAGGGATAGATAAAAAAGCATCAAAAAAATGGCCTAAAAAACGCGCTTTAATCCCGTCAGACATACCCGCAAGAATACCTAGTGCGCCCCCAATAATTGCCACAGCGATAACCACCAAAAGGGATGAACCAAGAGTGTATTGTGTCCCCATGATTAATCGACTGAGTACATCTCGACCAAGATCATCCGTACCAAAGAAAAAGGCTATACGACCTTTTTCTACCCAAGATGGTGGCATTAATTCTTCTCCTACAAACTCCATGCTTTCGCTATAAGGCATGATTAGCTTCGGGAAAAGAGCGACCAAAATCAGGATAAAAAATAAGTAGAAACTAAATAATGCCACACGATTTTGGCGGAAAAGCAACCAAATTTGCAAGAGGGAGGTGCTTTCACGAAATTCATCAGGTTCTCTATCTTGCATACCAGCCCTTCTTATTAAATGGATCTAACATAAACATCAGCGACTTGGCTAAGGTATCAATAATGATGATGCAAACACCGATCACTACGACACCAGCCGAAATACTGTTGTAATCTTGTTGGGTTACGGCATCAATCAGCCAACGCCCGATTCCTGGCCAACCTAAAACGTTTTCTACCAACATACATTGTGTTAATACTAAGGTAAATACGCGAGTAAGCTGTGGAATCAATAATGGAAATGTATTACGAAAAACGTAACGTTTTAAAATCGTCCATTTAGACCATCCACGTGTTACTGCTGCTTTTGCATATTCTTGTTGAAGTAAATAATCAGCTCGTTGCTGAATGATTCGGATAAATTCCATTGTCGGCAGAATACAAAGCACTAATGTCGGTAAGGCTAAATGCTGTAAAACGTTTTGTATGATTTTGGTTCGGTAAGGGACATCAACAAACCACATGTCAATGCTAGGGAAGCCTGTGATAGGTTTGATTTCATAGAGTAAATTATACTGCCCGATGGCTGCAATCTCCCAGCTTTGAATTGCGGCCACATAGAGTAAAATCGGGGCAAACCAGAAAATAGGAATAGACAAACCAACATTAGAGATACTTTGCAATGCGCGTGCACAAGGACGATGATTATAGACCGCATTTAATACGCCGAGAGGAATACCTAAGATGCAAGCCAATAAAAGTGCGGTAAAACAGAGTTCTAATGTGGGTGGTAATACAGTAAAAATTAAATCTTTTAACGATTCTCCGCCGTTATAGGTAATCCCTAAATCGCCCTGTAACAATGATGTAAGGTAATGATAATAAGCACTATAAATGTTGTTTGTGATAAGATCAGCATTGAGTGGATCTCGCATTAAAATCACAAAACTTAATATGGATAAAATCAATAATAAAATGCTTACCCAAATAACATAACGAATTGCTGAAAAGAGCATTATTTTTTCTCCTTATTTTTCATGAAATACAAGGTAGAAAAATTGATGCTACCAAATGGGGTCATCTCAATTCCTTTTACATTACCACGTGCGACTAAAAGTCGTTTTACGTTTGCAATTGGCACAATAGGTAATTCGTTTAAAATGAGCTCTTGCGCATTGTTATACGCTTTAGACCGTTCATATAAATGATTGGTGGATAGTGCGCGATCCATCATATTATCGAATTCAGGGTTACACCAATTGGATAGATTAGTGATTTCCTTTTGTGTATCACAACTTAAAATCGGGCGCATAAAACCGTCAGGATCAAGATTTCCAGCAAGCCAACCCGTTAAGATTAAATCGTAATCTTCAGTCCCTTTGCGTAATTGTTCGATTAAAAACGTGCGTGTTACTGACCGCACTTTAACATCCACTCCCGCTTTGGCTAAATCCCATTTGATGAGCTCTGCCATTTTAATTGGTGCAGGGTTATATACTTGCTCTTCGTTTATTACCCACATTTTTAACACAAGTTTTTTATCACGTAACGTTTTTTCCGCTTCAGAGGGCTGATAATCATAAGAAAAATCAGGCGTATTAATCGCAGAAGCCCAAGAAATATCAGGAATAATATTATTCGCTACGGTTGCTGTATTGTGGTAAATATTTCTCACAATTCTAAAACGGTTTAAGCTTTGCGAAATGGCTTGACGAATAGTTTTATTCTGCATTAATGGCTTTTGGAAATTGAAAGCCAAATAGGCCAAGTTCATTCCATCCGTAGATTGCAGATAGTAGCGATCATCTTTTTCACTTAACAAGCCGAGTTGGCTGACTTCGGGATAAGACGCGATTTGACATTCATTATTAAAGAATTTAATTAAACGTCCTGTGCGATCCGCAGAAAGATCCACAATAATATTTTCAATTTTGGCTTTCTTTTCCCAATAAGCTTCATTGCGTATCAAGCGAACATATTGGTTATAAACGTAATCTTTCACTTGATAAGGGCCCGTGCCAACGGGGTGAGTGTCCAATTGGGTAAGGTTATCATCGGCACTTAATTGATACGCATATTCTTGCGAGAAAATAATGGAATATTGACTGGCAAGATGCGACAGAATTGAGGCATCGGGTTCAAATAGCTCAATCTTGACCTGATAAGGGTTTGTTGCCGTGATGCTTTTAATTTTTTGATTCAGCTTAATACTTTCAAAATACGGAAAGTGTACCTTTTTGGCTTGCTCGTGGAAGATTCTATATTGTGGATTTTTATAAGTTACCACATCATCTGAGAGTGTTGGCAGATAAGTATCATGTCCTAAAACACGATTAATCGAAAAGACCACATCTTCTGCATTAAAGTCACGAGTTGGTGTAAACCACGGAGTACGATGAAATTTCACTCCTTTACGAAGATTAATAAGAATTTCTTTGCCATCAGATGAAATTGAATAGGATTGTGCTAATACTGGAACAAGTGCAGCACTATGGTCTTTAATATCAAACAATTTGTTATAAATTTGCTCCGTTACTACATTCATACTGGTACCAGCATCGGCAGTTTGCGGGTTAAAGGAAAAACCCGATGCATTCGTGCAGTATGTTAAGCCGTTTTCTGTCAGCATTTTGGGTATGCTTGGCGCGGCTTGTGCCAGATTAATTTGGCTCAACCCACACAATAAAAAACAAAAAGTGACATTTCGACGTAACATAGCTTTATTATTAAAGACCGTTTTGTGATAAATTGAGTGAATTGTAAAATATCTTGGCAAAAATGGCTAGTTATTGGATTTTTAGGATATGTTTAAATCAATTAATCGGGAAATTAATCAAATAATCAATCGTGGATTTGACCGCACTTTACGTTTGGCTGTGACAGGGCTAAGTCGAAGCGGTAAAACAGCGTTTATTACGAGCTTAATCAATCAATTGTTACATATTAATCAAGAGAAAAATACACATCTTCCTTTATTTGAGGCTGCCCGAAATCAATCTATTTTAGCGGTAAAACGTGTGCCTCAGCAGGATTTAAGTATTCCACGTTTTGATTATGAAGCGAATCTCAATGATTTAATGAATAATCCTCCACAATGGTGCCAATCTACTCGAGGCGTGAGTGAAACACGTCTTGCTATTCGTTTTGAACGCCAATCTGGCTTACTTCGCCATTTTAAAGAACGTGGCACATTATACTTGGATATTTTTGATTATCCTGGTGAATGGCTATTGGATTTACCTTTGCTGAATTTAGATTTTCAACAATGGTCACTTGAACAAGCCAAAATTACATCAGGTATTCGTCAACAGTTTGCTCAAGATTGGTTGGATGAATTGAAAAAGCTAGACCTAAGTGCGGTCGTCAATGAAGATGTTTTAGCGCAGATTGCAAAATCTTACACCGATTATTTACTTGTTTGCAAAGCAGAAGGAATGCAATTTATTCAACCAGGACGATTTGTCTTGCCTGGAGAATTAGAAGGTGCACCTGTTTTGCAATTTTTTCCGTTATTGCATTTGTCGGAAGAACAATGGCAAAAACTGAAAAGAGAAGCGAAATCTAATAGCTATTTTGCCGTGTTGAATAAGAGATATGATTATTATCGTAATAAGGTGGTGAAAGGCTTTTATGAAAATTATTTTTCTACTTTTGATCGCCAAGTAATTTTAGCGGATTGCTTAACGCCACTAAATCATAGTCAACAAGCCTTTATCGATATGCAAACAGGGCTTAATCAGCTTTTCAAAAATTTCCATTATGGCAAACGCAATTTACTCAATCGTTTGTTTTCCCCGAATATTGATAAGCTCATGTTTGTGGCAACAAAAGCCGATCATATCACGACAGATCAAATTCAAAACTTAATTAGTCTGATGCGCCAATTGGTACAAGAGGGCGGTCGTCATGTTGAGTTTGAAGGGATTGATACAGAATACACGGCAATTGCTGCGATTCGAGCGACAAAACAAGTTTTAGTTAATCAAAACGGTAAACAAATCAAAGCTATTCAAGGGGTACGTTCTGTAGATAAACAACTGATTACGCTTTATCCGGGAACAGTACCAAGTAAACTACCTAATGCAGAGTACTGGTCAAAACAATCTTTTGATTTTGATTCCTTTGAACCTCAAGTTTTACAACAGGGTGAAAGCATCCCGCATTTAAGAATGGATGCAGTATTGCAGTTTTTATTGGCGGACAGATTTGATTGATAGAAAAATTAAATCAATTTAATTGTCAAATATTTAATATAAATACTATTTTTTTATTGGTATTTAGGTAGAATTAATTTGAGTCTTTCTAAAGTAAAGGAGCTTATGATGAAAATGAAAACTCTCTTAGCATTAGCTATCAGCGGAATTTGTGCTGCTGGCGTGGCAAATGCACATGACCATATGGCAAAACCAGCAGGTCCTTCAATCGAAGTAAAAGTACAACAATTAGATCCTGCAAATGGTAACAAAGATGTAGGGACTGTAACCATTACTGAATCAAATTATGGTTTAGTGTTTACACCAAATCTACAAGGTTTAGCTGAAGGTTTACATGGTTTCCACATTCATGAAAATCCAAGCTGTGATCCAAAAGAAAAAGACGGTAAATTAACAGCAGGTTTAGCGGCTGGCGGTCACTGGGATCCTAAAGGTGCAAAACAACACGGTTACCCATGGCAAGATGATGCACACTTAGGTGATTTACCTGCATTAACTGTATTACATGATGGCACTGCAACTAACCCTGTTTTAGCTCCACGTCTTAAAAAATTAGATGAAGTTCGTGGTCACTCTATTATGATTCACGCGGGTGGTGACAACCACTCAGATCATCCAGCTCCACTTGGTGGTGGCGGTCCACGTATGGCTTGTGGCGTGATTAAATAATTCGATTGTTCTAAACGAAAAGTGCGGTGAATTTTCACCGCATTTTTTTATGGTATTCTCCGACTGCCAAGGCTCTCACTGTTTCTTTCAATTTCTTTACTTTCTTGTTCATTTAAAATTTCATAAACGTGATATGAATTAATAATCTCATAATCTTTTCCTGCATGAGCTACAAACTTACTTGAACTTACATGTTCGTAACAAGTTTTAAAAAACCATGCCTCATCACAATATATACTTTTTGTATTTGGTAAGATTACTTCACTCTCAGCTGGTATAATAAATTCCCGATAACTTTTTTCTGCATATTTTTTGTAAAGCTTAGGTTTATTTGGCATGCCAAGAGAAATAATCTCCTTATCTGCTACATATCCATCAAGTAGAAATACTTTAAAGCCATATTCTTTATATTTTCCATTCTCTACTACTTTGAAATTCGTATATGATTGTCGTTGCTCCCCTTTTTCTCGTTCGAGAATGACTCTAATTCTTGCATGTTTTTGTGGGTTGTATTGAGTTATAGGTGGTCTAGTTACAATTTCAGCACAGCCAATGATAAGAAAGCTTAAAAATAAAATGAGATAATTTTTCATACTTTTTAGATAAGTGTATAATTTATTTAACCACTTCCGCTGTATATTCCAATTTATGAATTGCATTAATCAATTGCTCATCAGGAACTTTTGGATCTTCTACAACAGTCACAGTTCTATCTTTAATGGAGGCTTTAGTGGAAATCACGCCATCAATATTTCGTAACTCTTTATTCACTAAGTAAGCGCAAAGCTGGCAATTCATTTCTTTTACTTTTAGCACAATTTGTTTGGTTTCATTCGCATGAGCGAAAGAAATGGCAAACAGCGAAAGTAAAAGTGCGGTACATAATTTCTTCATTTTTATTCCTAATTAGCTAACTCTAAAATCCAAGGCAAAATTGTTGGATAAGTTAAGAAAAAAATCATCACGATAAAGACAATCCAATATAAAACAATGAGCTTTTTACGGGAAATGTATTTGCTGCAAATGATTTTTTTGGAAAACATTAGCAACCAAAAGCCGTAGGCAAAGGCGCATAATGAAACGATAAGCATAGGAATGCGTAAATAATCATATTCACCTAAGCCAATTAACCATGTGGATGACACGCCAAATACTAAATAGATTAAAGGCGCAATACAGCACAAGGTTGATGCCACCGCAGCACTTAGCGCGGTGGCAATCGCAACCCAAAAAGATTTATTAGAGCTTTTTAGAGACGTAGTCATATTTAAATTCTTTTGGATCAAATGAATTTAACGGGTCACCACCGATTTCGGCATACGGATAGCCAAAGTTATTGAGTGGGGCAAGTTCTGGTTGCGGATATAAATCGAAGTCACGAGCATGGTTAAAGCCAACCCAGTTTGCTTCCCAGTTACCGAATAAGTATTTGGCAACGGCTTGTGTATCCTTATCGTCAACAGATTTTTTCTCTGCTAAACGCATTTTTGCTACGTCTGCAGAATCAACAGGTACCCAGCCGAATCCTGCAAGATAGAATTCAGCACGACAGTGCTGACCACCACTTACGTTTGCTACGCCATGTTCGTCCGCACTACCGAATGCACCTTTGGAATATTTGCCCATTTTATCCGCCGCACCTAAACGAATACCAAAAATTTCACGGGCAGGAATACCGCTGGCTCGAGCAAGTGCAACGAAAACAGAGTTAATATCAGTACATTTGCCTTTTAACACACCAGTGGTCAGAATTTTTTCTACATCACCATCGCCACAGCCCAAAACAGAATTATCACGTTCCATATTGTTGACGATCCATTGGTGAATCAACTCTGCTTTTTTCAATGGATTAGTTTCAGTGCCTACAATTTTATCGGCGAACTGTTTCACAATACCATCAGTTTTAATATGTTGAGTTGGTTTTAAATATTCTTGTACATCAACAGAATAGTGAACATCTTTTGGTGGCTTGTAATTTTCTAATGCACCTTTAACCATAGGTTCACGATCTTTGGTTTCAATCACCATTGTGATTTTTAAATCGCGTTTTTGTGCATCTTTATCCCAAGTTGCAAAGAGCGTTTTCGCACCATATTTGTTGTTTTCTGTCACATAGGCATCCAAATAGTTACCTTCAAAATGGATAGATTTTACCTGCTGATACTCGCCATTAAACGGTAAAGGCACCCACAGATTCGCTTGTCCTTGCGAACCTTTGGGTGCAACTAAGTCATAAGTTTGAGTAAATTCATACAGATGAGAATCGGTATTGTAGTTTGGAATGTCGGTATTGGCGTAAGCCATGGAACATGCGGAGAGCACCGCAGTGGCGATAAGTTTCTTCATGAAAAGATCCTTCTAGTTAGTTAACAGTTAAAACTTAACACATTAGATAAACTAATTGTGGACAATGGTTATAGTAGCTCATTTTATTTTCTAGTCAATATTGCTTTTTTATTTCAGCCATTTAAGATTTGCTAAAGAAATTCGAAGTAAAATACCGTTTCTATTTTTATTGGACAGAATAATGACAAAACAAATTTTCACACAATCCCAACAAGTCGAAGAGGAAGAAATTCTGCCTAAGCAGGAATTTTATAATGTTGAAACAACTATCGATAATGAACCTTTAGAAGGGGAGTTGTTGAACGAGCAATTTGAGCAAATTGTGAAGCCTAAATGGAGTGGTTGGAAAACGGCTTTGAAATTGACCGTACTTTTATTTTTAGGGGCAACGGTTGCGCAATCTGTTCAATGGATTTGGGATAGTTATCAAAATCAGCAATGGATTTACCTTGCTTTTGCCTTGGTGAGTTTTGTGGTGGTTGTGTTTGGTTTATCTGAAATCATCGCAGAATGGCGACGTTTGGTGAAACTCAAAAAGCGTTTGAATTTACAAGAACAAAGTCAGCGATTAATAGGTGAAAGTGCGGTTAAAAATCATCAAGTTTTTTCTGAACAGGATAGCGAGAAAGGAAGAGCCTTGTGTTTATCGATTGCCTATACCTTAAAATTGGATTCGCAACATCCCGCAATAGTCCAATGGGAAAAACAGTTGAATGAAAGTTATTCAGCTCGTGAAGTTACCTATTTATTTAGTAAGACAGTGTTACAGTCTTTTGATAAAAAAGCGAAAAAACTGATTACTAAAATGGCAGCAGAATCCGCAGTGATTGTGGCAATCAGTCCTTTAGCCCTTATTGATATGTTTTTTATTGCGTGGCGCAATATTCGTTTAATCAATAAAATTGCAGCGATTTATGGGATTGAGCTAGGATATTTTACTCGTCTTCGTTTGCTCAGAATGGTGTTCGTGAATCTTGCTTTTGCTGGTGCAACGGAGATTGTGCAGGATTTAGGCATGGATTGGCTTTCACAAGATATTACCGCGAAGCTTTCTGCACGAGCAGCACAGGGGATCGGCGTGGGATTATTGACGGCTCGATTGGGCATTAAGGCTATGGAGTTTTGTCGCCCACTGGCATTTGAAAAGTCGGAAAAACCAAAGCTTTCTCATGTGCAAAAAGAATTGCTCACGGTGATGAAAGATACGGTGCTAGGCAAGAATAAAGTGAAAGAAAAAGAAGAAGTGTAATAAAAAAGTGCGGTTAAAATTGACCGCACTTGTTGTATAAAGGATATGATTAAAGTCCCGCTTTCAAGCTTGCTTCAATAAAGCGATCGAGATCGCCATCCAGTACGGCTTGTGTATTACGATTTTCAACGCCTGTGCGGAGATCCTTAATACGTGCATCATCTAACACATAAGAACGAATTTGGCTACCCCAACCGATATCAGATTTATTATCTTCCATCGCTTGTTTGTCTGCATTTTTCTTTTGTAACTCAAGCTCATACAATTTCGCTTTTAACTGCTTCATGGCTTGATCTTTATTTTTGTGTTGAGAACGATCGTTTTGACATTGCACGACAATCCCACTTGGCATGTGAGTAATACGCACCGCACTTTCAGTTTTATTGACGTGCTGACCTCCCGCACCAGATGCACGATAAACGTCAATACGTAAATCAGCCGGATTGATTTCAATATCAATATCATCATCAATTTCAGGGTAAACGAAAGCCGCTGAAAATGATGTATGGCGACGGTTATTAGAGTCGAATGGACTTTTGCGTACTAAACGATGAATACCGGTTTCCGTACGTAACCAACCGAAAGCATATTCGCCACTGACACGAATCGTCGCTGATTTTAAACCTGCGACATCGCCATCCGAGACTTCCATTAATTCTGTTTTAAAGCCTTTACTTTCAGCCCAACGAAGGTACATGCGAAGTAACATTTCCGTCCAGTCTTGTGCTTCTGTACCACCAGATCCAGCTTGTAAATCGACATAACAATCACACGCATCGTGTTCACCGCTAAACATGCGTCTGAATTCTAATTTTGCGAGTTGTTGTTCAAGCTCATTTAATTCAGCAACGGCTTCATTGAAGGTCTCTTCATCTTCCGCTTCAACTGCTAATTCAAGTAGTCCTTCAACATCTTCTAAACCTTGTTCTAAATTCTTGATGGTATCAACTACTTGTTCAAGTGAAACGCGCTCTTTCCCAAGCGCTTGAGCTTTTTCAGGTTCGTTCCATATATCGGGTTGTTCTAATTCGGCATTCACTTCTTCTAAACGCTCAACTTTTGCGTCAAAGTCAAAGATACCCCCGAAGCACAGAAGTGCGCTCGGAAAGTTCGGTGATTTTGTTTTTGATTGGATTGATTTCAAACATAATAAATAAACCTCTATAAACGGTAGAAGTATAAGTCATTTTCAGTTTTTTGGGTAGTTTAGCTTGCACAAATTATCGATCCATTTATAATTCTACTCTTCGTTGTTTAGATATATTTAGGAATAAAAATGAAGAAATTATTAACCGCACTTTTAATCACTGTTTCAGCCACAGCTATGGCGAGTGATGCTGAGATTAAATCGAAGTTACAGGCGTTAGGTGCAAAAAATATTGAAGTGAAAGATTCACCGGTAAAAGGCCTTAAAACAGCCGTGACTGATCAAGGCATTTTATATGTGAGCGAAAATGGTCAATATGTTTTGCAAGGCAAAATGTATGAATTAACAAATAAAGGCCCGGTTGATGTAGCGGGTAAGTTTTTAGCGGATAAAGTGAATGCGTTAAAAAACGAAATGATCATTTATCCTGCAAAAAATGAAAAATATGTTGTGACTGTATTCATGGATATCACTTGTCATTATTGCCATATTCTTCATCAACAACTGAAAGAATATAATGATTTAGGTATTACTGTTCGTTATCTTGCATTCCCACGTGGTGGAATGAATGAAACCGCTCGTCAAATGGAAGCAATTTGGACGGCAAAAGATCCTGTATTTGCATTGAATGAAGCAGAAAAAGGTAACTTACCGAAAGAATTGAAAACCCCTAATATTGTAAAAAAACACTATGATTTAGGTGTACAACTTGGAGTGAAAGGTACGCCAAGTATTGTGACTTCAACAGGTGAAATGCTTGGCGGGTATTTAAAGCCTCAAGATTTATTAGCTGTGTTACAAGAATCAGCACAATAATTATTAGTAGTGAGGGCGTATTGTATGCGCCCTTAAAATATTCATGTCATCAAAGTACATATCGAATGTTCCTTTAATGTAATTTTAAATAACGAAACACCGTGAAAAAACTCATTAAACGTCGTGAAATTCCTGGCGGAAATCCTGTTTCAGATAATACATTACTCGATCGTCTCTATCGTTCTCGTCATATAAAAAATAGTCAAGAATTAGACCGCACTTTGCAATCAATGCTAAATCCCAATCAATTATACGGTATTCAACAAGCCGTGAATTTATTGGTTGATACTTATCAACAGCAACAAAAGATTGTTATCGTCGGCGATTTTGATGCTGATGGGGCAACCAGTACGGCGCTTTCAGTGTTAGCTTTATGTATGCTTGGCTTTACTGATGTGGAATACCTAGTGCCAAATCGTTTTGAGCAAGGCTATGGTTTGAGTGTACCTGTTGCTGAGATGGCAATGGAAAAAGGTGTGCAGTTATTGATGACGGTGGATAACGGGGTATCGTCTTTTGAGGGCGTGGCGTATTTAAAAGAGCAGGGGGTGAAGGTGTTAATTACCGATCATCACTTGCCACCAGAAATATTGCCGAATGCAGATGCCATTGTTAATCCAAATTTGCAACAATGTGATTTCCCCTCAAAATGTTTAGCCGGCGTAGGCGTAGCATTCTATTTAATGCTCGCTTTACGTGCCAAATTTCGCGAGTTGGGCATTTTTACGGCAGAAACACAACCTAATTTTACTGAGCTACTGGATTTAGTCGCGCTCGGTACAATTGCAGATGTCGTTCCCCTTGATCAAAATAACCGCATTTTAGCCCATCAAGGGTTGATGAGAATTCGTGCGAAACGTTGTCGACCAGGAATTATTGCTCTCGCTGAAGTGGCTAATCGAGAAGTCGAAAAACTTTGCTCGGCTGATTTGGGCTTTGCGATTGCACCCCGTTTAAATGCAGCGGGTCGATTAGATAATATGTCTGTCGGTGTGGAGTTATTACTTGCAGAAAGTATGCAAGAAGCAAGAGCTCAAGCCTTGGATTTAGACAGTTTAAATCAGGCTCGAAAAGAAATTGAGCAAGGCATGAAGTTAGAGGCCTTAGAAATTTGCCGAAATCTAACTGCACTTTCTGATGAATTACCGATGGGGATAGCCTTATTTCAGCCAGATTGGCATCAAGGCGTATTAGGCATTGTAGCTTCTCGAATCAAAGATCAATATCATCGACCCGTTATTGCTTTTGCACAAGATCAAGAAGGCATTTTAAAAGGTTCGGCGCGTTCAATTGAAGGCTTGCATATGCGCGATGTATTAGAGCGTATTCATTCCCAACATCCTGATATGATTTTAAAATTTGGCGGTCATGCCATGGCTGCAGGATTAAGCATTAAAGAAAGCTTTTTCCCTGATTTTCAAAAGATTTTTAATCAAACGGTGCAAGATTGGTTAAATGAAGATCAATTACAAGGTGTGATTTGGACGGATGGCGAACTTCAATCAAATGAATTTAGTATTGAAACAGCAAAAGTGATAAAATCTGGCGGGCCTTGGGGACAAGCTTTTCCTGAGCCTGTTTTTGATGGTGAATTTAAAATTTTTGAGCAACGCGCGATCGGGCAAAATCAAAATCACTTAAAAATGCTTGTAGAGCCTAAAAATGGTGGTCCATTATTAGATGCCATTGCGTTTAATATCGATACTCGGTATTATCCCGATTTGTCGATTAAGCAGGCAAAATTTGCTTATAAGTTAGAAATTAATGAGTTTCGTGGAAATCGAAACGTCCAATTATTAGTCGATTATATTGAACCAATTGGTTAATTTATGAAAAAAGTTTGGCAGAATAAATTATTAAAAGGATCCTTTGCAATGATATTGCTGAGTGTGACGAATGTCGCATTCGGCAATATCAGTGCAAAGGATTTTTCTGCTAAAAATCCACCACACTTGCCGCCAGAGAATGTCGTACAGTTTGAAGACGGTAGAGATTATTTTTCATATCAAGAACCTATTGAGCAGATTAGAAGAAGTGATAGTAGAATTCCTATCCAATTTTTCTTTGATTACGACTGTCGGGTTTGTTCTTCAGCTCAAGATATCTTGCAACTTTATAGCCAAATTCGCCCTAATAAGGTGGAATTAGAAGAATATCCTGTCGCCACGAATGAGGCTAGATTTTCAGCGACAATATTCTATACATTACAGCGTTTAAAAGTGGGCGAGTTATCGGATACGCTGTTATTTGAAACTTCTGAAAAGGCGCGTTATACCGAATTATCTACATTAGATAAGATGCGTGAATGGGTAATCTCGCAAGGAATTAGTAAAGTTGAATTTAACAAAGTTGTGCATTCTTCAGAAGTGAAAAAGGATGTAAGTAACGCTATTAATTTGACGGAAGAATATGGTGTTTTTACTTTTCCTTATGTAGTTATAGGTGGGAAATATGTTCTCACCGCAAGTACGCTGTATAACGATGATTATGGAGTGGCAGTATTAGATTTCTTAGTGAATAAACTCGAACAAGAAAGGAAAAATTAATGAAAATCGGGATTGTTGGTGCAATGGCACAAGAAGTGGAGATTTTATCCCAATTAATGACAGATAAAAAAGAGACAAAAGTTGCAAGTGCGGTCATTTTTGAAGGCAAAATTAATGGCAAAGAGATCGCGTTATTGCAATCTGGGATTGGTAAAGTCGCGGCAGCTATTGGTACCACAGCTTTATTACAATTGGCTAAACCGGATGTGGTTTTAAATACGGGCTCAGCGGGTGGTGTTGCGAAAGGCTTAAAAGTGGGGGATATCGTTATTTCAGATGAAACCCGATATCACGATGCCGATGTGACAGCTTTTGGCTATGAAAAAGGTCAATTACCTGCAAATCCAGCTGCTTTTCTTTCAGATAAACAATTAGCAGATTTAGCCGATGAAATTGCCCAATCACAAGGACAAAATGTAAAACGCGGTTTAATTTGCTCTGGTGATAGTTTTATTAATAGCGAAGAAAAAATTGCTCAAATTAAAGTTGATTTCCCAAATGTGACTGCAGTAGAAATGGAAGCCACGGCGATTGCGCAAGTTTGTCATGCCTTTAACGTACCTTTTGTGGTCGTTCGGGCAATTTCGGATGCAGGCGATGGCGAAGCGAGTATGTCTTTTGAAGAGTTCTTACCGTTAGCTGCAAAACAGTCTTCGGCATTAGTATTAGGGATGATAGACAGACTGTAGTAATAATCTTTTAATAAGATAATAAATTCTAAAATTGAATCATAAACATTATTTAAAAAGGCATAGTTAATTGACTATGCCTTTTTATATAAACCCATTAGAATTTATAGTTTAAACTAAAAATATAAGTTCTTCCTCGTGCAAAATTGTAAAGCACAGATTTATCTTTTATTCCGTTATCGCAAGTATCATTTTTGCTACAAATGGAATCATTTAAGCTTGAATAATAGCGTTGAGATGCCGCATCGTTGCCAGAATCTAAAGGATCAACATAACGTTTATCTAGTAGGTTTTGTACTTCAGCTTTGATAATCAAATCTTTGATAGGTTCGTAACTTATATGCAAATCTAAAATAATTGGTTGTTTATTAATTTCTTCTGTTTTCTTAATTGCATAATAAGTTCTTTCATGACTAGTATTTAATTCAAATTCAGAGCCGTTAATATATTCTTCTTGAATGGTTGCTCGTTTGCTTTTCCCATAGTAACGAGCTGCGATACCAACAGTTAATTTTTGATCAAACCAGCGAGAGCCAAGTTCTAATCTTCCATAATCTTTAGGTAACATTGAGATACGAGATAGACCATAACCTTGTTTTAGAATGTCATCTTTTGATGCGTTGTTAGGACGTGGACTTGCATCTGCATAATTGGTTGGTTGATTTGTTCGTTGGTATGCATAAGACAGATTTGCAAAGAAACGTCCCATGTCATAGTTAATTTCTAACTCGACGCCGCTCTTTTTCACAATAGGCTTATAATTTTGATGAGCAATGGTAAATCTAAATCCATTATCAGCAGCCCAGTCAGGAACAACGCCATCTCTCCACCATACACCATATACATTATGAATATAATTTTTGATGAAACTACGATATCCCACTAGTTTTAAACCTAGAACATCTTCTTCTGTAAAAACAGCTTTTTTATAGGTGTTAAACCCTAGTTGATAAGTTTCTGCTCGCTCAGGTTTTAATGCCGTATTTACGCCAACATCAGATACTTGAGAGAAGAACATTTCTTGAATATTTGGCATTCTATGTGTGCGCGAATAGGTGAAAAACGGCATAAAATAATCATTGATATCCGCGCTAAGCGTTGCTGAGTGGTTTATCGCTGTTTTATGTCCTGATTTATGCAAAATCGGTTCATTAATTTGTGTTGGTGTATTTTCATAACCTACATACTCACCGTTAAATGCATAATGCGTAAAATTGACACTATAGTCTAAATGGTAAATTCCTTTAGAAAGTGCGGTATCAAAATAAACAGTTTTAAATTGTTGTTTACCAGAAGGTTGTAAGATCACTGAACGTTGTGGTAATCCGCTTTTGCTTCCTTGGAAGCGACCTAAATAACTATAGTTTCCTTGGGAGTGTGATTCATTGTTATAAAACAAACTTAATTCTTCTGGAAAACGGTTTTTACTATACTCATTAATAAAGTAGTTAAAGCCCAATGTGGTTTTTAAATCGATTTCTTTTGGCAATAAAAAAGTATAGCTATTGTTAATATCAATAATATTTGCCACATTCTTCGTAATTAATTTATCTTCTACTTGCCAACCAGAAAAGAATGCACCTTTAGGATAAATGGTTTTACCCAAGTTGTGTGCTACCATCAAATTGAGATCAAGATAGCGATTATTATTAAAATTATAATTTAATTGATAATTACGATTTTCAATTTTTCGAGAACCAATTTTATTATCGAGGGTACGAATTTGTGCACCTAAATTATGGCGATCATCACCATATTCAAATTTTAATAAATGGCTACGAGAACGAGATTGCAAACTGCCAGGCTCAATAGGGGCAACACTGTATTGATCCTTATTACGTTCAAATGAGTTATTTGTTGAATCCACATCATTTTGTAATTCGGGGATATCTTTGGGAGGCACACCATTTTCTAATTCTCTCAGAATTTTTTTTCTAGTTTCATTTTTATAAGTATTAAGTTGATAGCTAGATGTATTGTAACGAGGTTCGTTAGGCGTATCTTCTTCACTAATATAATCATAATTTTCTTCTTTTCTTTCTACTCGAGTAATACATCCTGGTGTTCTTGTTTCAGTCACTCCAGTCAATTCATCTGTAGTTGTAATTGGATCTGTATTTCCGTTAAATGTTGGGGTTGGCGCATTGCAAGACCAATGATTTTTGTTTAAATCGGGAGTCCATTGTCCTGTAGAATTTAAAGTATAACCGGCATTATGGAAATAAGCTTCTTTTTCTTTGGCAAGAATATCTTGCCCAAGTGTAGCTAA
Source organism: Haemophilus parainfluenzae (assembly GCF_003253005.1). GTDB lineage: Bacteria > Pseudomonadota > Gammaproteobacteria > Enterobacterales > Pasteurellaceae > Haemophilus_D > Haemophilus_D parainfluenzae_M. The sequence continues at coordinate 264,628 of NZ_QEPZ01000002.1, forward strand.
TCGTTCTCCTCCACCGATACGATAATCTTGTGAGACTTCACGTTGACTATAGCCATATGCCACACCGACATACCCTCCATTATCAAGCCATTTTCTGCCTGCAGCTGTGGTCATAAAATTCGACTTAGTTTCATTGCTACCAGCCATACCTTTAACAACTAAACCAAAAGGTCTATCATCCGTGATAATATCGTTAACCCCCAATGTTCTAAAATTAGCACTACCAGACAATGTGTTTATACCGCTGGAACCTGAGAAATTGCTTTTATTGATATCGACACCAGCAATGAAATTAGGATCTATCGCGGCACCAAATTGAGAGTTACCGCCTGATTGACCTGAATCCATTGAGGTAGAATAAAAAGTTTGCGTTACGCCATCAACCATAGTATTGACTCGACCTAACCCATTTTCGCCACGAATATTCACAGAAACTACGCCAGAGCCTTTATCTTGTTGAGTAAAAGCACCTGGGATACTTCGAATAACTTGATCGATAGTTTGGGTTTCTTTAAAAATATGCTCTCGGGTGCTTTTTGCTTTCGCTTCCGTAAAAGGTTTTTTATCATTAGCCACATTTTTTTCGACCACATTTATTTGATCGAGTATTTCTTCTGTTTGAGCTTCAGCAATATTAATATTCATTGCATTTATTAGGCAAAATGTAACTAAGTTTAATTTTATTTCTTTCTTCATTTGTTATCCCCTTCTTTTTTGAGAAAGATTCTTATTATCCTCTTTGGTGTGAGAGAATTCAAGGGATGAGATCATGAAATTTATATAAGAATTAAAGAATAATTTTCATGTTATATATGATGAAATTTTTAATTCTTCTTTTTTTGTTGAAAACATAATAACGATTATTGAGGTTTTTCTTTTTATCGGTGGCGTTTGCCTTGACATTATAGGAGAGGATTAAGAGCTGATATTTTTTCTTTAAATTTTATATGAATTATCAATGTTTATTTAGAATTGTGATAGGTGATTATTTTTAACATTTGGCAAAAGAATCTTTAGTGAAATAAATTATTTGTGTCTATAATATATCGGTTTTTGAAAAGTAAAAGGATAGAGATGATGGGGATAATTATCACCGTTGATGGTCCAAGCGGAGCAGGGAAAGGAACACTTTGTTACGCCTTGGCTGAAAAGTTGGGTTTTACCTTGTTGGATAGTGGTGCCATTTATCGCGTGACGGCATTGGCTGCGCTGAAACGTCATGCAGATTTAACCGATGAAGAAGGATTAGCGGAGTTAGCACGTCATTTAGATATCCAGTTCATCCCGAAAAATGGTGAGCTCAATGTACTTCTTGGAGGGATGGATGTGAGCCATTTAATCCGTACGCAAGAAGTAGCGGAAGCTGCATCAAAAATAGCGGTTTTTCCAAAAGTGCGGTCAGCTTTACTGCAACTTCAGCAGGATTTTGGCAAAAATGATGGACTGATTGCGGATGGGCGAGATATGGGAACCGTGGTTTTCCCAAATGCACAAGTTAAACTGTTTTTAGATGCAAGTGCGGAAGAACGTGCAAAAAGACGTTATAAACAGTTGCAAAATAAGGGAATTAATGGTAACTTTGCACAGATTTTAGCCGAGATACAAGAACGTGATTTTCGTGATAGAAATCGTGAGGTTGCGCCATTGAAGCCGGCTGATGATGCTTTATTGTTAGATAGTACAACATTGAGTATTGATGAGGTTATTGCTCAAGCGTTAGTTTATATTCAACAAAAAACGTCAATTTCGATTTAACTGTTTATTCAAGGAAGAATAGACATTTATCCTCAACCCCGCATTTTATGGATCTTAATGTGGATGTTATTAACTTAAATTAAGAAGATTATTTATATGTCAGAATCTTTTGCTCAACTCTTTGAAGAATCATTAAAAGGCCTTGAAACCCGTCAAGGTTCAATCGTTAGCGGTACTGTTGTTGCTATTCAAAAAGGCTTTGTACTTGTTGATGCAGGCTTAAAATCTGAATCTGCAATTCCTGTTGCTGAATTCCAAAACGCTCAAGGTGAACTTGAAGTTAAAGTTGGCGACACAGTAAACGTAGCTTTAGATGCAGTTGAAGATGGTTACGGCGAAACTAAACTTTCTCGTGAGAAAGCTGTTCGTCACGAATCTTGGATTGAATTAGAAAAAGCTTACGAAGATAAAGCGACCGTTATCGGTTTAATCAACGGTAAAGTGAAAGGCGGTTTCACAGTTGAGTTAAACGGTGTTCGTGCATTCTTACCAGGTTCATTAGTTGACACTCGTCCAGCACGTGAAGCAGATCACTTACTTGGTAAAGAATTAGAATTCAAAGTAATCAAATTAGATCAAAAACGTAACAACGTTGTTGTTTCTCGTCGTGCAGTGATCGAATCTGAAAACAGCCAAGAACGTGAACAAATCCTTGAGAACCTAGCTGAAGGTTCAGAAGTTAAAGGTATCGTTAAAAACTTAACTGACTACGGTGCATTCGTAGATTTAGGTGGCGTTGACGGTTTATTACACATCACTGATATGGCTTGGAAACGTGTTAAACACCCAAGCGAAATCGTGAATGTAGGCGACGAAGTAACTGTTAAAGTATTAAAATTTGACAAAGATCGTACTCGCGTATCTTTAGGCTTAAAACAATTAGGTCAAGATCCTTGGGTTGCTATTGCTGAAAACCACCCAGTAAACAGCAAATTAACAGGTAAAGTAACTAACTTAACAGACTACGGCTGTTTCGTTGAAATCTTAGATGGTGTTGAAGGTTTAGTTCACGTTTCTGAAATGGATTGGACTAACAAAAACATCCACCCATCTAAAGTTGTAAGCCTTGGCGATACTGTTGAAGTAATGGTATTAGAAGTTGACGAAGAACGTCGTCGTATTTCTTTAGGTTTAAAACAATGCAAACCTAACCCATGGACTCAATTCGCTGAAACTCACAACAAAGGCGACAAAGTTACTGGTAAAATCAAATCAATCACTGATTTCGGTATCTTCATCGGTCTTGAAGGTGGTATCGACGGTTTAGTTCACTTATCTGACATTTCTTGGAATGTAGCAGGTGAAGAAGCAGTTCGTAACTACAAAAAAGGTGACGAAGTTTCTGCAGTAGTATTAGCAGTAGATGCAGTGAAAGAACGTATTTCTTTAGGTATCAAACAACTTGAAGATGATCCATTCAACAACTTCGTAGCTGTTAACAAGAAGGGCGCAGTAGTTTCTGCAACTGTTGTTGAAGCTGATGCTAAAGGTGCTAAAGTTGAATTAGCAGGTGGCGTTGAAGGTTATATCCGTGCAGCAGACTTAACAAATGAAGTTGCAGCAGGTGATGTAGTTGAAGCGAAATATACCGGTGTTGATCGTAAAGCACGTATCGTTCACTTATCTGTAAAAGCGAAAGATCAAGCTGAAGAAGCAGCTGCAGTTGCAAATGTGAATAACAAACAAGAAGATGTTGCTATTCCAAACGCAATGGCTGAAGCTTTCAAAGCGGCTAAAGGTGAATAATTAATTCACATCAATAAGGCTGGGTCATTGACTCAGCCTTATTACTACCAGCTATAATTAACAAGGATTTAGCGGTAATTTATTATGAACTAATGCATTACCTGTAAGTCTTAATAACAAGTTTAAGTATAAATTTAAAGGAGAGTTGACGATGACGAAATCTGAACTAATTGAAAATCTATCAACAAAGCACCCAACTTTATCCGCAAAAGAAGTAGAAGGTATTGTAAAGGATATTCTTGAACTCATTGCACAATCTTTAGAAGAGGGTAATCGTATTGAAGTTCGTGGTTTTGGTAGCTTCTCTTTACACCATCGTCAACCTCGAGTAGGTCGTAATCCTAAAACCGGTGATTCTGTAAAATTAGATGCTAAATCTGTACCGCACTTTAAAGCGGGTAAAGAATTAAAAGATCGCGTAAATGTTTTTGCTTAAACATTCAATCGATATCAATAAAACGACACTTAGGTGTCGTTTTTTATTACAAATTTTGGCATAATGAACCTATTCTTAACAAAGGAGATTGTGATGATTAAATATATTCTTGGGCTCATTATTGTATTGGCTATCGTACTTGTTGCGGTAACTATAGGAGCAAATAATGATCAAGTAATCACCTTTAACTACATTGTTGCTGAAAGCCAATTCCAACTTTCAACATTAGTTGCCATTTTATTTGGCTTTGGATTAATTTTAGGTTGGTTAATTACCGGATTCTTTTACTTAAAATTAAAATTCAAAAATATGTCGTTAGCGCGTCAAGTTAAACGTCAAACATTACAGATTAACGAATTAACGACTACTCGCGATAAGGCAGTATAATGCTCGAATTACTCTTTCTGCTTCTGCCAATAGCCGCCGCTTATGGTTGGTATATGGGGCATCGGAGTGCCAAGAAAGATCAGGAAGATATGAGTAATAAACTCTCCCGTGATTATGTCACGGGGGTCAATTTTTTGCTTTCTAATCAAACGGATAAAGCCGTTGATTTGTTTCTTGATATGTTGCAAAAACAAGAAACAGAAAATGAAATTGAAAGCAACTCTCAATTTGAAGCTGAGCTAACGCTCGGTAACCTTTTCCGTTCTCGAGGCGAAGTGGATCGTGCTTTAAGAATCCATCAAGCCCTTGATCGTAGTCCCAATTATTCTTTCGAACAAAAGTTATTAGCTAAACAGCAACTCGCTAAGGATTTCATGGCGGTGGGTTTTTACGACCGTGCGGAAGCCCTTTACATCATTATGGTGGATGAACCAGAGTTTGCTGAAAATGCACTCCAACAGCTTTTAGTGATTTACCAAAAGACAAAAGAATGGAAAAAAGCCGTTAATATTGCAGAGAAACTAGCTAAAATTTCCCCTAAAGAAAATAATGTGGAATTAGCACAATGTTATTGTGAATATGCCTTAAGTGGTGAACTTGAAAGTGCAGTCGAAAAACGCAGCATTTTACAAAAAGCGTTGAATGTATCTCCAACGAGTGTGAGAGCATCAATGCTTCTTGCTGACTTAGAAATGGCAGATAAAAACTACCGTCAAGCCATTCATTTTTTGGAGAATATTCTTAATCAAAATCCAATTTACATTGGAGAAGTGTTGAAAACACTCAAATATTGTTATGATGAATTAGGAGAAAGAGATAACTTTGAGTTATTCTTGATTCGAGCCAGTCAGCAGATTAACAATACAAAAGTCGATTTAATGTTAGCGAGTGTGATTGAAGAGAAAGATGGTAAGAGTGCAGCGCAATCAAAGCTTTATCAACAACTCACAAAACATCCAAGTACATCTATTTTCCATCGTTTTATTCAATTCCAAATTGATGATGCAGAGGAAGGACGAGGTAAAGAAAGCTTAATTTTGCTACATAAAATGGTCGGTGAGAGAATTAAGCAAGGCTTTGGCTACCGTTGCTCAAATTGCGGTTATCAGACCCATAAATTAATGTGGAATTGTCCTTCTTGCAAACAGTGGGAATCCATCAAACCAGAACATAATTAATTGACACAGTGAGGTAAAATTATGAATAGCAAAGTAATCGTTGCATTGGATTACGAAACGGAAGCACAAGCGCTATCCCTCGTGGATCAAATTGATCCAAGCTTATGCCGTTTAAAAGTGGGTAAAGAAATGTTTACTACACTAGGAACCAGTTTCGTTAAGCAATTGCACGAGCGTCAATTTGATGTTTTCCTCGATCTTAAATTTCATGATATTCCGAATACTGTGGCAAGAGCAGTGCGTTCTGCGGCTGATTTAGGGGTATGGATGGTTGATGTCCATGCTAGCGGTGGTCTGAAAATGATGGAAGAGGCGAAGAAAATTCTCGAGCCTTATGGAAAAGATGCGCCGTTATTAATCGCGGTAACCGTATTAACAAGTATGGAAGATTTAGATTTGTTGCAAATTGGTATTAATTCCTCGCCACTTGAACACGTTTTGCGTCTTGCAAATTTAACACAGCGTGCGGGATTAGATGGAGTTGTTTGTTCGCCACAAGAAGTGGAGATTTTACGTAATACTTGTGGTCCTGATTTTAAATTAGTCACCCCAGGGATTCGTCCAATTGGTAGTGATTTTGGTGATCAGCGTCGCGTCATGACACCAGCAGCAGCTATTCGTTCTGGTTCTGATTATTTAGTAATCGGTCGTCCAATTACTCAAGCTGAAAACCCAGCTGAAGTGCTTCGTTCAATTAATGCATCAATTGAGTAATATGACTGAGAGTACATTAGTTTATTCTACCGAAATTGGTCGAATTAAAGCGCAAAAAGAGCCGGTACAACGCCCTAAGGGTGATGGTGTGGTTCGCATCCAAAAACAGACCAGTGGTCGAAAAGGTGCGGGCGTCTCAGTGATTACTGGGCTAGATTTATCCGATGATGAATTAAAAAAATTAGCCACTGAACTTAAAAAACGTTGTGGTTGTGGTGGTTCAGTTAAAGACGGCAATATTGAGATTCAAGGCGAAAAACGCGATTTACTTAAACAACTTTTAGAACAAAAAGGGTTTAAAGTAAAATTAGCCGGTGGTTAAGATAAGACAAAAAATCCATCTTCAATTGAAGATGGATTTTTTCATAATTAGCCTTCCATAAAGTTTGGTTGGTAAGCAAAGAACATTGCACCTAAGAAACTTAACAAGGCAAATGCTAAAAATGCACTGTTTGGATTGACTGCTTTACGATTAAAATATTTAGCCGAGAAGAAGATATAAAGCACAAGCATGATGATTTTCATGACCAACCAGCTTTGTAACTGATAGCCGAACAAGAAAAACATCGATAAACCGCTTGCAATTAAAAGTGTATCAACTAAGTGCGGTAAAATTTTTAGCAGTTTAATTGCTCGCCAATCTTTCCCACTTAATTGCATTCCCCCACGGATTATTAATAATCCTAAACTTAAAAATGCACAAACAATATGCAAATAAACTAACATAATCACTCCTGATGTAAAAGGAAAGTGCGGTCAAAAGTGACCGCACTTTAATTTCTTATTTTGCAATACGCTTATATTTAATACGATGTGGTTGTGTTGCGGCTTCACCTAAGGTTTTCTTTTTCCACTCTTCGTAGTCTGAGAAGTTACCTTCGTAGAACGTCACTTTACCTTCATCACCGTAATCTAAAATATGCGTTGCAATACGGTCTAAGAACCAACGGTCATGGGAAATCACCATTGCACAACCAGGGAATTCTAAGATCGCATTTTCTAACGCACGTAAGGTTTCAACGTCTAAGTCATTGGTCGGTTCGTCCAATAACAGTACGTTACCACCACGTTGTAGAAGTTTAGCCAAGTGTAAACGACCGCGCTCACCACCCGATAATTCGCCCACACGTTTTTGTTGATCTACGCCTTTGAAGTTGAAGCGTCCAACATACGCGCGGCTTGGAATTTCAAAGTTACCAATAGTGAGAATATCTTGTCCGTTAGACACTTCTTCCCATACGGTTTTTTTATCATCCATTGAGTCACGGAACTGATCGACAGAAGCAAGTACCACAGTTTCACCCATCGTAATTGAGCCGCTATCCGGTTGTTCTTGACCTGAAAGCATACGGAATAGGGTAGATTTACCCGCACCATTCGCGCCGATAATACCCACGATAGCACCTTTTGGAATGTTGAATGATAAATCATCAATTAAAGTGCGATCGCCGTAAGATTTAGTGAGATGTTCTACCTCAATCACTTTATCACCTAAACGTGGACCAGGTGGAATAAAGAGTTCGTTAGTCTCGTTACGTTTTTGATATTCGCCAGAGTTTAATTCATCAAAGCGCGCCATACGTGCTTTGCTTTTCGCTTGGCGACCTTTAGGATTTTGACGCACCCATTCCAACTCTTTCGCAATAGATTTTTGACGCGCATTTTCAGCCGCTTGTTCTTGCTCTAAACGTTTCTCTTTTTGCTCTAACCAAGAAGAATAGTTACCTTCCCAAGGAATACCCTCACCACGGTCAAGCTCTAAGATCCAACCAGCCACGTTATCTAAGAAATAACGGTCGTGGGTAATCGCCACAACGGTACCTTCGTAGTCATGTAAGAAACGCTCTAACCATGCTACAGATTCCGCATCTAAGTGGTTGGTCGGCTCGTCTAATAGGAGCATGTCTGGTTTTTCGAGTAATAAGCGACAAAGTGCGACACGACGACGTTCGCCCCCGGATAAATGCTCAATTTTGGCATCCCAATCAGGTAAACGTAATGCATCTGCTGCGCGCTCTAATTGATTATCTAAATTATGCCCATCATTCGCTTGAATGATTGCTTCAAGATTGGCTTGTTCTGCCGCTAATTTATCAAAATCCGCATCAGGATCCGCATAAAGCGCATAAACTTCATCTAAACGAGTCAGTGCATTTTTTACTTCAGAAACAGCTTCTTCTATCGCTTCGCGTACAGTTTGTTGAGGATCAAGTTTTGGTTCTTGTGGAAGGTAACCAATTTTGATACCCGGTTGTGGACGAGCTTCACCTTCGAACTCTTTATCCACGCCCGCCATAATGCGTAAGAGGGTTGATTTACCCGCACCATTTAAGCCTAGAACCCCGATTTTTGCACCAGGGAAGAAGCTTAAAGAAATATCTTTCAAAATATGACGCTTCGGTGGCACCACTTTGCCGACACGGTGCATCGTATATACAAATTGCGTTGACATAATTTTCTCGATGTTATGAATAAAAGTGCGGTTATTTTACTTGATGTTTAGGGAATAAGCTATTTGAAAGGCAAAAAAAACCACCCATATAGGGTGGTAGGAAAGTAGTTTAGCTATATTTATGATTATTTTATTTAGGAACTTTATGAATATCAAGCAATCACTTGACGAGGCAAATAGTACATAAATTTCAGTTATAATGGAAATGTGAATGAATAATTTGTTGATACAAATCAAGAAAATCACAGGATTTTTTTCGTTTAGATCGATTTTTATTCGATTTTGATTAGGAACTGCTTGTGATAAAATCTGTCTATTCAATTATTTAGCCCACTTTATTCTTATTTATGTTTAAAAAATTACTCCTAGGATTATCGCTAATTTCTCCTTTTTCGGTTCTTGCACATCCTCACGCCTTTATTGATATGCAAACCAAACCGTTAGTGAAAGATAATCAATTAATTGGTTTTTCGACCCAATGGTTACTGGATGAAGCTAGCTCTTCAGCCGTATTGTATGACATGATGCAGACGAAAGGGGATAAAGCTGCTAAACAGAAATTAGTTGATGAGGTAATGACAAACGTTGTGAATGAACATTACTTTAGTTATGCCTTTGATAAAGAAAATCACAAAATTAAATATAAAAAACAGCCTGAAAATTATGGTATGCGTGTTAAAGGGAATGAGGTGGAATATTATTTTGATTTTCTTTTGGCACAACCACAGGCTTTGCAAAATAATGAATTTACGCTGATGACTTATGACAGCACTTATTATGTGGCAATGCGTTATGTAGAAACTGGAAAAAGAGCGGTTGATTTTTCGGAGCTTCCTAAGAATTGCAAAGGGGAAGTGCTCGAACCTAATGTGGATGAAAAAATTAAATCCTACGCTTCATCATTGGATAAATCTCAAAAAAATGAAGATGATTCTCTTGGTGTATTGTTTGCACAGAAAGTAAAAATTAAATGTGAATAAAAAATGAAGTTAAAACTGACCGCACTCTTTATCGGTTTATTAGCGATTATTTTCGCCTTGCTACCTTGGCTTTTTGTGCAAGTGGCCGATTGGCAAAAAGCCTTTAATCAGCTGATTTCTGAAAATCTACATCAGATTCAAGCACATTCATCAACGGCAGGATTATGGTTGATTTTTGCCGCCTTTTCTTATGGTGTATTACATGCATTAGGGCCTGGGCATGGGAAATTTATTATTGCTGGTTATCTTTCCACTCACGAAAGTCAGCTTAAAACCAGCGTACGCTTAAGTTTACTTTCCTCTCTCATGCAAGGTTTTGTCGCAGTTGCAGCAACCTCCATTGTGGTGGTGATACTTAATCTTTCCTCAAAATATTTTAAACTTAGTCAGTTATGGCTGGAGCGTAGCGCACTCATTTTATTATTGTTGTTAGGGCTTTATTGGATGGCTCAAGGTTTGAAAGGTTTAAAGAAAAAACAATCTTTTCGTATCACATCAATCCAATCATTACCGAAACAGATTGGAACAGCTTCGCCATTTCGATATGAGCAAGGAAAAGCAAGCCAAGCGCAATGTAGTTGTGGACATCAACATCTACCCAATCATCAACAGCTTAAGCAATCGGGTGATTTAAAATCTCAACTCTTAGTGATTTTAACCATTGGTATGCGACCGTGTAGTGGTGCCATTTTTGTGCTTTTTCTCGCTTATATGCTGGATCTTTATTGGTGGGGAATTTTAGCTACTTTTGCCATGTCTTTGGGGTCGGGTTTAATGCTTTCGCTTTTTGCAGCGTTAGTACGCTATGCGAGAAATGTCGCGACTCGCTTAGGCCATTGGTATGGTTTAGCTGGTTCTAATCAAAAAGGCGAAGCCATGATCAAATGTATTGCGGGTGCAATTATGCTCTTTTTTGCACTAAGCTTGTTATATGGCACGATGGGGGCTGTAACAGGTGGGGCAGTCTTATTTGGTGGATAAAGAAAAGGGCAGCGTTTGCTACCCCTTTCTTTGAAAATAGATTATTCAACCCAAGTGACGATTTCTTCAATTGGTCTACGAGATTTTTTGGTAATGTCTCTCGCACGATAACCAAATGTTGCTGCCACGGATACGCCCCATTCACTTGGATCAAAGAGACCTTCAGCGGCTAAAACTTCATTCATTTTATCATAGTTAAAGCCTTCAATAGGGCAAGAATTTACACCGATAGCTGCAGCACCCGTTAGCATATTCGCTAATGCAATGTAGGTTTGTTTGCTTGTCCAGTCAAATAATGCACGCTCGCTTTCTGCGGTTTTCATTTCAACTTCTTGTAAGCCTTTATATTTTTCCAAGGCTTTTTCTAATTGCTCGCCTTGTAAACCTCTACGCACCGCAACATCACGGAAGAAAGGCGTATCATATCGAGCATTTTTCTTCGCAAGAATGATCACTAAATGACTACAATCATCTAATTGATATTGCATGCCCCAGCTAAAAGGTTTGAGTTTATCGCGTAATGCTTTATTTTGAATAACTAAGAACTTCCATGGTTCAGAACCGACTGAGCTTGGTGATAAATGAGCAAATTCTAAAATTGCTGCGAAATCTTCTTGGCTAATTTTTTTATTCGGATCGTAATAACGTGTGGAACAGCGATTTTCGAATACTTGAAGCATTTGTTCGCGTGTGATTTGACTCATGTTTTCTTCCTCTTAACATTATCTAATTTGTGATCTTTTAACCGCACTTTAGCGTTCTTTCCAATATCCAATCCACTCTTTGAGTAATTGCATATTTTTGGTAATCGCGCCACCTTGTGGAATAAAATGCATCATATTAAGTCCATAACTGTCTGGTGTAATACCTTCACCTACGCTCCCAGGTAACACATCAAAGCCTTGTTGTTGGAACAATAATTTTGCACGTTGCATATGCCATTCATTAGTGACTAAAATAATTTTATGAATACCTTCTTTTTCTAATATTTGTTTGGTGAAAAGTGCATTTTCTTTAGTAGTAAGGGCTTTAGGTTCAATCCATTTGGTTGGCACATTAAAGAAGTTTTGGAGTTCTTCGGCAGCGATTTTTGCTTCAATGGCGCCTGTTGGACTTGCCCCTGTAATTAATAATGGCAAGTGTGTTTCTTTTTGCAAGAATGCTGCATAGCGTAAACGTTCAAGTTGAATTGCGGTTGAAGCTAATGGTGCGTAAAGTTCTTTGCTATCACGCAAGCCACCGCCAAGTAAAACGATCGCTTGAGCTTGTTGGTAATCTTGCAGTGTTAAATGATCTTCAGTGATTAGACTATCTTTAAGTACTTGTGCAGTGTAAGGGATACTTAAAAGATAGAGTAGTGAGAAGCCAAGTGCGGTCGAAATTCGGCTTAATTTTTTGAAATTGAATTTAGCTAGAATAAGTGAAAGCCCCCATAAAATTAAAATATTAAATGGGGGAAGAATCATGGCCGTGATGAGCTTTTTTAATTCAAACATGATTTATCCAATTCAACGAAGTTTAAGTTTTGAGTCCATAGTTTTGCATAGCTACTATTTTTTCCATAAGAGTTATCACAAACAACATTTGGTATTTCTAACAAGCAGGAAAAAATATGACCGTGTAAACGAGTAGTAATCACTTTATCATTATCTAAGAATACTCTGGCAACACGTTTTACAATTTTATGAGTATATGTGTACCAAAATTGATGAGAAAGATTTTTCAAACAATCTAAATTAAATTTATTTGCAATTTTATTCATTCTCCAACTAAATGCTAAAACAATGTCGTCAGTCTTGGAGAGAATATCATCCCAATCTTTTACAGTACTGTTGATTGGAATTTGTGTTAAAATATTCTTTTCTACATCACTCGCTTCAATATCTTTACGTAAGAAGTAAAGTTTTTTTCCTGTTTTTCCTTGCTTAGTTTCCATTGTGCCATAAAGTTGATGTGCCATATCGGGTGATAAATAAACATGATCAGAAAATTTTGCAAATAGATTTGCTGTTCTTTCATCGCGAGCCAGTAAATGACAATCACTGTGGTTACGGAAAAGTGCGGCTGATTTTTGTAGATTTTCTTCGTGCTTAAAATAAGCAGTTTGTGGCAACACAATAATGCGATTATTCGGGAAATGCGTCACCATTTCTTCACGGATCTTTTGATGCTGCGGATAAAGATCGCCAAAGTTACCGCCACCATGTAAAAGGATGGTGGTGTTTGGTGTGATTTTTGCTTTGACTTCTTCAAGATCTAAATCGTATTCACAGCGTTTTAAAGTCACGTTAATGTGGTGATCTTTAAAAAATTGCTCAGTTCCGTGATAAATCAGTAAATCGCCTACGTTCAAATGAAGAGGGTAGTCGAAATAAAATACGTCGTTTTTATCTTTGATTAGTTCAACAATAGGATTCAGTTTGTTTTTTAAATCAATAAGGAGTTGATTCATTTTTTACTCTTTTCTTTAAATAGCTAAACAAGAAATTTTTTTCTGCTGTGTTTAATCCGAAGATTAAAATGACACAGATTAATACCATTTCTAAGATGATGGATTGTCCAATAAATTCCAATAAAGAATAACTGCGGCTGATATCTGATATATAGATGATACCTAATAGCAGGCCAAACACCACGCTGACATTCACTAAATATGAGACAAATTCTTTTTGGTTAAATTTAATTTTTTTATTAATAAAATATAATCGATAGATTTGTGAGATGACCATCGTACTAAATTTACCCACAAAGGCAAATACTGGATTATAACCTAGTGTGAACAAATAATAAGCCAATGGTACCGTACAAAGATCAATTAACGCTACGATGATATTGTATTGTTTTACGGTAGATGTACCAATGGCTAATGCACTCATCCAAAAGGCGCCAGCCATTGCACTGATCAATAAGCAAGCGATAATAGCTTGTACAAGTTGTTCAGTATATTGCGGAAGATGATCGCCTAGCCAAAATGTCAGTAAGGTATGGGTGAAATACAATACAGGCGCAGAGAGAATCGCCATTAAATAAAGTGAATATTTTGAAATACCAAGAATTAATTGACGATTGCGATCGTAATCTTTTGCTGCATAAGACTGAACCAACTGCGGATTAGCTGCCATTTGGAAATTATTCACAAAGCTATAAACGGCACCTTCTACTTGTGTCGCAATGGCGACAGCGGCGTTGACTGCGACACCAAAGAATAAGTTAGATACCATATTTAAGCCTTGGGTCGAACCCACATAGGCAATTTGCCCCATGAGCATCCAACCGGAAAAACTCACCATTTCTTTAGTTTTGCTTAAATCTTTATATAAGCGGAAACGTGCGGCTTCTTTGAAATAATATTTAGTGAATAACACATAAAGAGAGAGCACAATTAAGCTGACTGAAAGCAATAAGCCGCCATAAGTAATCAACTTATCGTAATGTGTGATATGACTTAAGATAAAAACAGAAGTTAGTTTTAAAATGGTTTCACCTAATCCTAACCACGCATAGAATCCCATTTTTTCATGGGCAACAATCATGGCATTGAATGGAACCTTGATGATTTCAACAAGGGCAATAATTAATGCCAATTGGTAAACGATATTTGCAGCTTGCAAGCGTTCAGCGGGGATAACTAATTTGTGATTTAAAAACCATAAACCGACGGTTTCAGCTAACACTAATACGATAAAAATAATGAGTAGGTGATTTAAGATACTAATATTAAAGACTTTATTGACACATTGGATGTTATTCGAGGCTTTTTCTACATTAATAAAACGCTGAGTGGTGGCGGTCATTGTGCCATTAAAAAAGGAAAATAAGACAACGACACCCATCACAATGTTGTAGATACCAAAATCTTCCACCCCCAAAACCTGTAATACCACACGAGAGATATACAGCATCGCTCCCATGTTGAAAAGCATTCGGATGTAAAGAAATAGCGTATTTTTAGCAATGGTTTTATTTGACATTGTGAAAATGAAATTAGAAAAATTGGGGGAATTATAGGGGGGATTGGGGTGTGTAGCAAGCATTGTGCAAGTTCTAGGTACTTGTGCGAGGCTGGTATACAAAGAAAAAATCCCAAGCTAAAAAGCTTGGGATTGCAATATAGTGTGACTAGCTTGCAGTTGAAATTTGTTATAAATCAGTTGGATAACATGATTTTGGTGTAATCTTGGCGTAGTCATTGTAAACAGTAAATAGTAAACAATAAAAGTAGCTTCAGTTATTTGTTATGTAGCTCAAAGATATTTAAGATAAGGGCCGATTAGATGGAAAAGAATTAAGCAATAAGGAAATAAAGGAGCGAGAGTTAATTTCTAAAGGTCATGGCATAAGACGACTATCAGAAAATGATTTCTTTAAATTAGTGGATGAAAACCTAATAAATAAACCGCCACAAGGGCGGTTTCATTAGATACTTTTAGCAAAATCTAGGATTTGCCTATCCTCATTCCAGCTAATATGCGGCAAATTGAACCTATCGAATGTTCTCTTGATGGTATCTAAAATATTTGCTTTGTGTGCTGTGCTAGGAGTATCTAGTGCAAATAGTATATTATCTCTCTTAATTAACCCTTCTTCTTCTGCTCGATTAATTTTAGCCACCCAGTTATCGCAATGCTCAATCATGCTTGGACTTTCAATTTGATCAAATACTAGTGGTTTTACCGCTTTTAAAATTTGTTTATCTTGTTGATTTTTTAATGCTAATGGTAGTGAGAATTTAGCATAATCGCCATTTACCATATACTGTTTATACTGGCTAAGAACACGATCATTTTCTTGTTTAAATAATGCCTTATAGTGTCTTAAAATTGTTTGCTCTTGGCTTTCCTCTTTCACACCGGCCTTTTGGATAAATTGAGCGTATAGACGCTCAAAATAATCTTGTGGATTATCTACAATACCAACTGCAGCATTACTATACTGCACAATCCCTTCTTTTATATCAATATAATGATGAAAGAAAGTCGCCATTTCTTGTGCGCTACCAGTGAATAGCCGATTAACGATATATTGTAGTTCATCATTAATTGTTTCGCGAACAGTCTCAAACATCTTGCTTTTATAGAAAAAATCATTCACGCGTTTGTTGTTTTTAGGAACAAGGCGATAAGTCAATTTTTTCTTTTCAGGCTCACACATTAATAAGCCAACATTGACGAATTCGCCTGTTTCAACATACGGGCGGAACCGTACAAAACTGTATAAAATAGGTTGTTTCATTCTATGTTGTCCCAGTAGCAATCTTCAGTGATTCGATTTAAAATTGATCTAATTCGATTTATTTGTGTTTCAATTTCTTGAAATTGTTCATCTCTAGCGAACCAATCGTCAGGGATGGATTTATAAATATCGTCAAAATTTCTGAGTATGTCAATAGCTTTTTCTGTAAAGGTTTGCTTGTCAACCCAGTCAAGTCGCCATGTTCTGTTCGGTGGCGCAAAAATGTGTTCTGAAAAATCAGCATTTTCATCAAACGCAAGATTATGATCTATCACTAAAATTTTTTTTTGCTCTTCATCAAAAAGCAAATTAATATTTCCAGTTCCAATCAGTGATGCTGTCCTATCAGAATTCAAAATCCATCGATCAAACATGTAAAGCCATTTTTGCTCCTGTTCGGATAAATAGACAGTATTTTTTGCTTGTGCAGTTTTGGCAACTTTAGCATATGAAATATAATTAGATCCAAAGGCCGGTCCTATCAATAAATCATCCTTCCAATCAGGTTTAACGTACAAAGTTGCTTGTAGTGGGATGTAAATAAATTTCACTGGTGGGCAAGGTAAACCTATTTCAGCTACGAGCTTAGAACCTATAACCTCGGCTAATAATTGTGAAATAGGCATCATGTTAAGAGTTTTAACAATATACCACTCATTATTTTCTGTTTGGCAGATAAAAGGGTGAGTAATCCCCATCTCCATTCTTTCTTTGATAAAAACTATGTTATCCATTTATTTAAGAATCTCATTTGCTTTATTGAAGCATTAAAGGTTAACAATAGCCAATGTTAGCTTCTATAACAAGACAGAATGCCCAACAGCTTTACCAAGTACTGAAATGTCCTGTAGTTCTAATATTTCGTTTGGGTATTTTTCTTGGTGTAATTGCTTAAAATTTGGCGTAATTTGGGCGTAACTTATGACTAAAAATATACAAAAATCGCTAGAAGTTGGCAATATTTCAGTTTCAAAGAATTGATTAATTTACTTGATTTAAGTATTTAACTTATTGAGTTTAAAGTTTATTTTAGAAAAAGAAAAAAGCCAGTAGAAATTTACTGGCTTTGATAGACTAGCTGAACCCGAATTCATTTGTAGAGTATTGATTTTAAATGTTTATTTTTAAAAGGCTAAAATCTTGTTACTAAGCTTGTTACTAAAATTCAAATTCACTACAAATCAATGATAGTTTCTGATGCCATAATACCACTAATAAGCCGCGTGTTAAAAATTTTATAGAAAAACTGTTCACCTTGTTCACCAATCCTTAAAACTCTTTATTTATTATATAGTTATATTCTTTTCTATTGTTCACCAACTGTTCACCATTGTTCACCATTGTTCACCTTTGTTCACCAATCAAAAAAAGATATCTAAATACAGAATATTTACTCTCTATCTGTTCAAAATTTAAGCAATCAAACAATCTTAACTTATCGTATCTAAACGCAACTAAACTATTGAAAAATAAGGTGTTTATTTAATAATCAAAACACTATATATTATATTTTGACTTAATAAAAGTCATCTAAATTTAGACTGAGAAATCTCATAAGGAATAGATGAATATGTTTAAAAAACTAATTGAGTTACGCCAACAAAAGGCGGAAAAAGTCGCAGAAATGCGTTCAATGCTTGAAAAAGCAGAAAAAGAAAACCGTTCATTGAATGAATCTGAATCAGTGGAATTTGAAAAGCTAAAAGATTTAAGCAAGCAGATTAGTGCAGAAATCAGTAAATATGAAACTGTAACAGATGAAGAACGTAGCCTTAACGAACAATCTCAACAGGTAGAACAACGCAACATGAAACAACTTTCAAATGATGAGTTACGCCATTATGTGAAAACTGGTGAACTTCGCAATTTAACTACGGCTAACGGTGAAGATGGCGGATATTCAGTTATCCCACAGTTAGACAAAGATGTAATGAAACGCTTAACAGACGATAGCGTAATGCGCCAACTTTGTAACGTAGTACGCTTACCGGTTGGAGCGAAAGAATACAAAAAATTAGTATCGGCTGGCGGCGCAGCAGTAGAACACGGAACAGAAGGCACAGCACGCAACGGCACAGCAAGCCCGAAACTTCATGAAGTAACAATCGCTTTGAATTCAATCTATGCTTATCCTAAGACTACACAAGAAATCTTAGACTTCTCAAGCATTGATGTTTTAGGTTGGCTAACTGATGAAATTTCTGAAACCTTCACAGAAACAGAAGAAACTGATTTAACTTCCGGTGATGGTAACAAAAAATCAAAAGGCTTCTTAACCTACCAACGCACAACCGAAGATGACAAAGTACGCCAATTTGGCAAACTTCAAAAAATTGAAGTAGCAGGTGTAGCGAAGATTGATGCAGATACTTTAATCGATGCGTTCTATACACTTCATAGCAAATACCGTAAAAATGCGGTTTGGGTGATGTCATCAACGATTGCAGCAGCATTACAAAAACTTAAAAACAAAAACGGCGATTATATCTGGCGCGATGGTTTAACAGCCGATGCACCAGCAACATTATTAGGTCGCCCAGTCCACTTCTTAGAAACAATGCCGACAGGCGGAGCAAACAAAGCAGTAATTGCCTTCGGTGACTTCAAACGCGGATATTTCATTATCGACCACGAAACAGGCGTGCGAACCCGTCCGGACAACTTAACCGAACCTGGATTCTATAAAGTACACACCGATAAATATTTAGGCGGTGGCGTAGTAGATTCAAACGCAATCAAAGTGATTGAAACAACAGCATAAATCATAGAGGGGCGAAAGCCCCTTTTTTTGCTTAATAGGTGAAATATGAATAAAGAATTTGAAATCCGCTCCGCAACACTTTCAGCCGATGAAGAAAATCAAAAGCTAGTCGGTTATGCGGTGAAATGGAATAGCCCTTCACAAGTACTTTACTGTGATTTTGTGGAATCCTTTGCGCCTAAAGCTTTCAGTGACAGCCTAGCAAGTGGCGAAGATGTGCGCGCACTCTTTGAACATGACTACACCAAGTTACTAGGCCGAACAAGTGCGGGAACATTAAAGCTAGAAGAAGATTCAATCGGCTTACGCTTTGAAATAACTCCGCCCGATACAACAATCGGAAAAGATTTATTAGTTAGCGTTTCTCGCGGTGATATTACAGGGATGTCTTTCGGATTCAGAGCTATTGAAGAAGAATGGAAATTTGATGTAGAGCCTTGCCAAAGAACAGTGACTAAAGCAGATCTCTTTGAAGTTACTGTAACAAGTATTCCAGCCTATCCGGAAAGCAGCGTAGAAATCGCTAAGCGTTCAATGGTGGCCGCTAAAGAAAAAATGGAAGATAAATCTACCGCACTTTTAAGCAAGTGGGTTGATGTAATGGGGGCTTAATATGTGGAATCCTTTTAGACGAAAAGAACAACGCAGCGAGCCAATCACTATTGATGAATTCCTATCTTACATGGGCGTAAATAATACAGGCGCGGGCGAATATGTCAGCCCACAAACGGCAGAGGCTCTACCAGCGGTTATGAACGCAGTAACAGTGATTGCCGAGTCGGTAGCATCTATGCCTTGTTATCTGTACGCACTGAAAGAAGATGGGCGAGAAAGAATCTACCGTCACCCCGTTGAATATCTTTTAAATGAAATGCCTAACCGAAATCAAACGCCTTACCAGTTCAAATATACGATGATGCGCCATTGTTTGCTAACTGGTAATGCTTACGCAGTGATTGAGTGGAATAACAAGGGCGAACCTGTAAGCCTTACACCTTACCAGCCGAGTGCAGTAAATATCTTCCGTAAAGTAACAGGCGAACATATTTACCAAGTAACGGACTTAAACGGAGTTACTAGAAACTATCTTCAAGATGAAATCTTACACTTACGCCATAGTTCCCTTGATGGATTTATGGGGCGTTCACCTGTGACTGTTTGCCGTGAAACGATTGGACTAGGTTTAGCGCAACAACGACACGGTGCAGCAATCATGAAAAACGGATTGATGGCAAGCGGACTAATTTCAACGGCTGAATGGTTAGACGATGCGAAAGCACAGAAAGCAGTGAAAGCCTTAGAGCGTTACAAAGGCGCGAAGAACGCGGGGAAAACACCAATCCTTGAAGGCTCAATGGAATACAAACAATTAGGCATGACAAACCAAGATGCCGAATGGTTACAAAGTCGAACCTTCACAATTTCCGATATAGCCCGAATCTACAACATAAGCCCGATTTTCCTACAAGATTATTCCAATAGTAGCTATGCGAATTTCAGTGAGGCTAGTAGAGCGTTCTTATCACAAACCTTGCGCCCATGGCTAACTAACTTTGAACAACAGCTTAAAGATGCCTTAATGATTGACTTAACAAGCAGTAGCAAGAAACGTCACTTAATCGAATTTGACACAAGCGACTTACTCCGCACCAGTCAAAACGAACGTTTCAATAGTTATGATGTGGCGATTAAAGCGGGCGTAATGTCACCTAACGAAGTTCGCAGACGTGAAGGCTTGCCGCCTTATGCTGGCGGTGATGAATTCAGCCAAGCATGGAAACAAACCGTAGAAGTTAAACGCAATGACAGCGTAAACGAAAACGAGGTGAACGATGCCTAGAATGATTAGAGCCGGCAAATATAACAAGGCGATAAGTTTACAAAAACAAGTAAACGAAACTAATGATTATGGCGGATTTGTAAGTAAGTGGAAAACCGTTGCGAATATACGCGCAGCGGTTGAACCGTTACAGGGTAGAGAGTTCTTTGCTAGCGCAAGCGTAACGAATGAAAACATTGTGCGAATCCGTATTAGATACGGAACGAATGTGGATAACACAATGCGCGTGAAATACGGTAATCGTAACTTAGAAATAACCAGCATCATTGATAGCAAGGAATCACACAGGGAATTACAACTTATTTGTAAAGAGGTAAGCAATGGAAAAAACTGATTTAACGCTTGAAGAAATTAAGCAGCATTTAAACGTAGATCATGATTTAGATGATGACTTAATTGAAAGCTATAAGGTAGCAGCCTTTGAAGTATGCCAAAAGCATATAGGCAAAACCTTTGGTAATGAAGAAACAGAAAACACCGTTCCTTTTACCCCAGCTATAAAAGTGGGCTGCTTAATGTATATCGGGCATTTATACAGTAACCGAGAAATAACAACGGATGCCCCTCAAACGCTAATCCCTATGACTGTTAAATCTCTATGGGATGTTTACCGTGAGCCGTGCGCTTACTAAGAATTTAGTAATCGATATGCCTTATCAACCACTAAGACGATGCAGCTATCCTAACTGTAAAAACAAAGTAAAGTCCGGTAGATGCGAAGAACATAAGCCAAAAGACACAAGAGCAAGCAGTAGCGCGCGAGGATATGACCATAAGTGGAGCAAGTACCGCGCGCAATACTTACGCTTTCACCCGCTTTGTGTAATGTGTTTAGAGAAAGGAATCTACACACCCGCAACGGTGATAGACCATATTAAGCCCGTAGAGAATGGACAGGCAGACCCGCTATTCTGGATTGAATCTAATCATCAAGCTTTATGCCGAAATTGTCACAGTTACAAAACACGAGTAATAGACCAACGCGGATATGGAGCAAAGAAAAGTGATTAGATGGGTGGGGGCAGTTTAAAAAAGAAAGGCTCAAGCCGTCAGAACCGCCCTCCCAACTCAATTTTTACGCAAGGCAATTTTTTTGAAAATAAGGAAATGTATGAGTAAGAGAAGAAACTATAAAACCCCTGATTTTTTAGATGGTATCGCTAAAACCCAATGGAAAAGCCGAATTAAACAACTTTCAGAGCGTGGCGATATTAAAGCAGAAGATTTAACGAACCTTGAAATTTATTGCGAAAACTACGCAATTTGGCGTCATTCCGTAGCAGATTTAGCCAAAAATGGCTTCATTATCGTAAATAGTCAAGGTACGCAATCAAGAAACCCAGCATTGTCCGCGAAAGCAGATGCCGAAAAAGTCATGATCAAGATGTCAGCTTTACTAGGTTTTGACCCTGTGAGCCGCAGAAAAAATCCTATTGAAGTAGATGAAGAAGATGCGATAGATGAAATCCTAACTATGTAGGCGAAATATGGAAATCTGGCACGCATACGCAGAGAATATCAAATCGGGTGAGTTAGTGGCTTGTAAGAAGATAAAACAAGCCGTAGAGCGTTATTTTAACGATTTAAACAATCCCGATTATTTCTTTGATAAAAGCGTAGTTGAAAAGTTTTTAGCTTTCTCGAAACTATGCCCGCATGTTAAAGGACACTTACGCGGACAGCCTATTATTCTTTCAGATTGGCAAGTCTTTCTTTTTGCCAACATTCTAGGCTTTAAGCGTAAAGACACAGGATTAAGAAAATATCGTTCCGCTTACGTTCAAGTAGCAAGAAAGAATGCTAAATCAACGATAGCGGCCGTTTTAGCTAATTGGTTTCTAGTGATGGAAGGCGGACAACAGGATATATACACCGCAGCCGTTAGCCGAGATCAAGCAAGGATTGTTTTTGATGATGCTCGTCAAATGTGCTTACTTTCATCTCCATTAAAAAAACGCCTTAACATTCAACAACACAAGCTAATCAATCCGAAGAACAATAGCATTATGCGGCCGCTTGCCGCTAAATCTTCAACCATTGAAGGAACTAACCCTAGTTTAGCGATTGTTGATGAATATCACCTACACACGGACAACAGCGTATATAGCGCGTTAGAGCTAGGGCAAGGCGCACGCCCTGAAGGTTTACTCTTTGCTATTACCACAGCCGGAAGTAACGTTATTTCAGCCTGTAAACAGCATTATGATTATTGCGCTCAAATCCTTGAAGGGAATGAGCAGAACGACAGCTTATTTGTGTTGATTTTTGAGTTAGATGAAGAAAACGAAATCGACAATCAAGAGAACTGGATAAAAGCAAATCCGAATATAGGTAAATCCATTCCTTACCTTGATTTTGAGAACACTATCAAGAAGGCCAGAGGGATTCCGTCCGAATGGGTAGAAATGCTAACTAAACGCTTTAATGTATGGTGTCAAGGCTCTATGCCGTGGCTAGGTGATGGAAACTGGGCGCAATGTGAACGGAAGTACACTGAAAGCGATTTACTTCATCAAGATTGCTATTTAGGGCTGGATTTATCAAGTACCAACGACTTAACAAGCCTTTGTTATACATTCCCACACGGAAACAAAGTGCGCTTGCTTACACGGCACTACATTCCCGAATTTCAACTTAACAACGTGGCAAATAAAAACCGCGCAATGTATCGAAACTGGGTGCGCAGTGGTTGGCTAATTGCCACAGAGGGCGACTGTATCGACTACGACAAAATCAGAGACGATATTCTGAAAGATGCTGAACGTTTCAATATCAAGATGACAGGCTTTGATGTATGGAACGCAACCCATTTACGAACACAGTTACAAGCGGCGGGGCTTGAAGTAGAACCATTCCCGCAAACATACCAACGATTTAGCCCAGTGGCGAAAAGTGCGGAAGTTTTAATAAACAGACAGATGATAGAACACAATGGCGATCCGGTGCTTGCGTGGGCTTTATCAAATGTAGTTATGGAAACTGATGCGAACGCCAACATTAAACCAAACAAGAAGAAAGCCGCAAACAAAATCGATCCGGCAGTAGCTTTCTTGATGTCATTCGGCACCTATCAGCTTGAATATGGCGATCTGATTTTTGAGCTATCGGAAGAGCATAAACAGGCATTAGAGCAATTTAATGGTATTGATTTATGAGATGTAAAAAAATCCCTACGCTTCACAACGTGGGGATTTTTATTTAATAAGAAAAATACAGCCCAAGCCATCATTGACAGTATTTAAATATAAGCCCCCGAACTGCGGAAGCACCTACTACAAACCGTTTCCAATATGTAGCGCATTAATTATAACGCAGAATAAATAACCCTAAAGCAGCCGTAGCTTAACGGGGCTTAACGATTGCTTGCCTATTCCCAAATCTAATGCTAGAATCAGCACAATTCTATTCATATATACAAATTCTAACCATAAACATTATGGAACACTTTTATAATTGTATTAGTAGCGTTTTTACTAAGTTAGCTGAAAAACCGTTACAGTCAATGTTTTCTTTAATTTTACTTTTAATTTTTGCTCAATCTAGCCAAGAGCAAAAAGATCAGATTCTACAGGTGATATTGGAGTATATACAAGAACCCACAAAAAGTTACATGGCATATATTATATTAGTTGGGTTATTGCTTGCCAGCGTAGCTTGTAATGTTCGTTTATACATCAAACTAAAGATAACGGAGGACAAAGATGGATAATCTACTACTAACATTTTTATCTATACTATGCGTTGTTTTCCTTATTGAATGGGTATATAAAAAAATTATCTTACCTCTCATAATCTATAAGTATCAGAAAAAACATTCAGCTATACAGAAACAGTTATCAGCTATTTTAGTTGAAAAAGATGTTGATGTTAAAGCTAAAGAGGTATTGGAAAAACTACTAAGATCTCATTTTAGTAGAATAGCTCTTGATAATATAAAAATTCGTTGGAAATTTATACGATATATCAATTCCAATGAAGAAGCTAGATTTGCTTATAGAAAAAATATTGATGAAAACCAGAATATTCTTGAAAATGCAACCTTAAATGAGTTTCATAATATTTTTGATTCGTCAGCAAATATTGTTCACGCAGCTTTTATATTTAATAGTCTACTAGATATTATTATAATGGTGTTCTTTCTTATTTTTACTATTCCAATTTTATTGGCTCTTGGATTATTAGGAAAAGTCCCTAAAATATTTAAACCTTTATTTAATATAAATAAGCCGGATTTATCTACTATAGATTCTAAACGTGCTTAATCAATCAAAACACGCCTATATTGTTTGATATTGGCGTGTTTTTTTTCAGAAATAATTCAACGCACCTAGGCTGATCCCCGAAAGCAAGAAACCTTATCTTGTTGGTGCGCTCCTACCAATAAGGACGAATGCGAAAGGGGCGTTTATGGTTAGTCAAAAATTCTTACCTAAAAAGGCATATTCAATTATCGATGCAGTCAAATACATATCGTTAAATTACAATATCAATATTTCAGAATACGATTTACTTTATAGCCGCTAAGCAACTCAAAGAAATGAAGAAAGTTAAACGGAAATAGCAAACGTTAGGTAAAAAAAATCCCGCGTTTCACAACGTGGGGATTAGAGCTTTAAAATTTGACTATTTGACAATCGATTACCCATTTTAATTAATATTCCCGATTCACTGGGAATCCCTGTTACACTTCAAATTAAAATGTAACATAATTATTATAATATCAATAGATTAGATATGAAAGAGTCGTAACTAAACGTAGTTAAACTTTATAATTAAATTTGTTATAATGAACAAAAATTAATCGGCTTTATTGATTAATAATTAGAGTTTTAGGAACAGAAAAGCCACCGCACGAACGATGGCTTAAATTAAAGTCGTATGTAATAACCTTTATCACTCAAAGGGGAGTTTCTAAAGGCAATTCAATTATCCGCCTTTACTAAACAAACTTCAAGCCCTTGAACCAAAGAATATAGCTAACGGCTAACATTTCCTAAAAACCAACCAAATATAGCGCATCTAGGCTGATCCCCGAAAACAAAGAACCTTACTTTGCTGGTGCGCTCTCTCAAATAAGGACTAAATGCGAAAGGGGCGTTTATGTCGAATCAAAAGTTCTTACCTAAAAAATCTTATTCATTAGAAGATGCTGCTAAATATATTTCTTTAAATCATCAAATAAACATATCTGTACGTGATTTATTGGAATATATTCAAAATGGTGAATTAAATGCATCAGTTTATTTGAGTGGAAATAAAGTAAATATAGATTACGTCAATAGAAAGGAAGTTAATTTTATAAAGAACTCGGATAAATATAGAGAGCTGAGACCATATTATTCAGAGTGTTCATTATACTTTCGATTAAATCCACAAAAATTTGAAATCCAAGAACATGAAGATTGTTCATGGCTACATAAAAAAGATAGTTTTTTGGATTTCTACATTTGTTTGCCTAAAAAAAGCTATAGTATTGAATCCTTAAGAAAAACAGAGCGTTTAAGCATATATGATGGAAACGTTGGAAAAGTTGAAGCTATAGACTTTGAAGGATACTTTCAAATTAGTGGGGCAGAATTAAACTCATTCAATGTTGATTATCTAATAGATAAAGGCTTTTTAGAAAGTTTTCCAAAATATATGATGGCAATTTATAAAGACATAATTTGTTTTTTATATATAGATAAAAATAAAACTCCTTTATATTTAGATGATATATGTATATTACATGAACATTTGATTGATTTTTTAAAATTATTTTCTGTAATAGATACTGGCTATGCTCAAATTGAAGAAGTACAAAATCTTAAGAACCAGCTTGATTTCAAAGATAAACAAATTGATGAATTAAAAGAGCAAATAGAAAGTTCTCGCAATATAAAAGTATCAACCGCATCAGAAAACAAGAAAAATGAATTTATTAAGGCTCTACTTCAAATCAAATACGGGGCAGCAGTTGCCGAAAACCCTCGCCCGCACGTTTACGATCCAAATGATAGCGACAAAGGCAAAGATGGCGTAATACAAAAAGATTTTGAACTAAGTGGGCTAACAAAACATCTTCCTAGTGGTAAAACATTAAAAAACTGGGTAAGTTCAGTTGAATTAGATAACTAATAAACCACAAAACCGGAAAATACTGGAAAAATCTGGAATTTTCCGGTTAATCAAACCTCCCATTCTAAAATTCCTATCGTTCGAACAACCACGGAATATGACGATACTCCACAGTGTTAAACAAACGATAGGAATTATCTTATGAACAAAACAGAAAACTTAAATCCTCAACAAAAACTAATCTCTGGTGAAATCGCTTGCCATATTGTTGGCTTTGGTCGCACCAAACTCAATGAGCTTGTAAAAGCTAAAAAATTTCCTCAACCAATCCGCTTTTCACAAAACTTTGTCCGCTGGGATTTAGATGAAGTGAATCAATGGATTGAAGAACAAAAGGCAGCACGTGCTTAATTAATGGAGGAAATAATGACTACAAGACTAATGACAATCGCTAAAGAACTTATTTTAAAACCGAAAACAGGTATTAGTGAGAAAGAAAGTTATTTCAACGTTCATTTCCTCAATGCTCGCAATGAGGTCAATGAGATTGAAAGAATTTTAGGGATTGAATTGAACCGAGAACGTGAGGTTAGTCAGACTGGAAAACTGTTTACCCGCTATATGCTTGCTAATGCGGAACAGGTGGAAAGAGTTGCCAGTTTATACAACCAAAAACTAGCAGCAAAACAAGCTAAAGGGAAACTTCTTGATGAATATCCCATTTCACCCGCGCAAATAAATCAAGTTATTGATGCGCATTTTAAGCAATAGAAAAGACAAACGCCGCAAGGCTCTCCCAAGCGGCGTATTCAACCTTAAGAATCTCTCAAAAGGTAAATCTCAAAATCAATACGAGGACTTAAAAACATGAAGAAAATCACCATGAATTTAAATCATGTATATTTTAATCAATATGAAATATTTTTCAAGTTGTTTTTGATTGAAATTGCTTTACAAACCACAGTTAATTTTGGCATCATGAACACGCAATCAGAAAAAGTGATTGCCAGCCGTGGAAAGCTGAACTATTCAACATTGGCGAACGACAGCACGCCACAGAACCGTGCTTTTTTTGTTCGTGACATTCGCACACCAAAAGAATATGCGGATTTTGTTTTACATATAAATCCAATCATTCTCTCAATGGTAGAGCGTAATAAGCCGTCTATGACGGGCTGTCTTCCAATGTTGGCAGTTTTCCACCTTGTTACGTTCTACCGCCCGACCGTGGAAAGTCTAGCGGTAGTTCCTGAAAATATAACATTGGAACTTACGCAAATGTATCAATTCATCTTCGCGGCCATTCGCCGTACTGATTTATCAAATCACCTTCAAAAAATCCGTATCACCGCTGATAGCGAACGCAACGCACGCGCTAAGCTTGCCCGCGAGTTCGTCTTAGTTCTTGCTGGAAGAATCAATCTTCAATCAGACCGCACTTTATCAGCAAATACTTTCCCTTCAATCTCTTTCGCGGAGGTGGCTCATGACTAACAAAACTCCTACACATTGCGCCATTCCGATGGCCAAAGTGGGCAAACTTCATAGTTCTATCCGCAGAGCGAAAGCAATTTTGGCATTAATTCGGAACGATGGGGCGGATATGGATTTAGAAGGCTTTTATACAAGCGAAGAAATTATCCGAGCCGCCTTATCTGCGATTGATGATTATTTAGAGCAAGCGGAGCAATCCTCAACAGTAGATTTTTATTTCACGAAAGGGGGCGAATGATGAAGCAATTAGACGCAATGGACGAAATCACAAAAAATCTTGCCCAAGCGGAAGCCATTTTGCTTATGGTGGATAACAACACAAGGGAGAAAGCATTAAGCGATTCACTTTGGGCGGTGCGAGATCTGATTGTGCGGACTAAAGACGCAGTGAATGTACTTTGGGAGGTGGCTCATGACTAACTGCATTATCCAAGTAGAACAATGTCAGCTTGAAATGTTAAAGCTCCATATTGATGGACTAGGACAAGTAGAAAGCACGCTCTTAGCATTATCAATTAACCCTGATTTATTCAATGAGATGGATTCTTTTGATATCGCAAACACTATCAAAGGCATCAAAAAACTATTGAGTTATATCAAGGTTGATATGGAAGAACGCATTGAGTTTATTGAGAAAAAAGCTTTACCGTTAAATTTGCCTTATAAGTTGTATTTTGTCTATGACGATGGCAGCAAGGTTAATCAAGGAGTTTATGGCTCTTTAGAATGTGCTGAACAAGATAAGAAAAAATATGAAAGCGAGATAGGAACCCGCCATAGTAATGGGCGTATTTTAAAAACTATCACAATTTTATGGGGTAACGGCAATGAAATCTAAGCAAATCAAATCATTTAAAGAGCCATATGTACCGACACCGGAGCAATTAGAAAAAGCCTGTAAACGTATTAGACAATTCTTAGCCTTCGCAGAGGATTATCTACACACAGGACACTACAAAGGACTAGAGGCTTCAATCGAGCAAATTAAGAAAGCAGCGACAATCAGAAGGGGGAAAGTAAATGCGTAAACAAACATTAAAAAGAAAAGTTAAAGGTAAAGAGCCATTCAATCCGTTAATGACGAAATATTCTCAACTTTCGCGCCAATTTCAACTAATCCTAGATAGTAACAAACGATGCCTTGAAGTTTATCCGGACGAGTTTCATCACAAAGTGAAATTCCGTAATGAACTAGCCGATTTAGTAATTAGATTAAAAGCTGGCTCAAAGTTACTTAATGAAATGGCTAAGTCGCAAGGTGCGGAAATTAAAGATAAGTACGGAGCGTTAAAGGGGTTTAATCAAGCAAATAACTACTTAATCCATAAGTTTGTTGAAGTAGTAGAGCAGATTGAACAGTTACAGATTGAAAGAATTGAATTACAAAAAGGGAGTAAATAACATGAAAATCGATATTAATCGCTTAAACGAAACAGAATTCACCGCAATCACCTCGAGAGTAAGACAACGACAAGGGGAAGAAGTAAGCACTATTCCTTACACTATGGCTTGCGTTGTTGAATTAGCTGATGTTTTCAGAACTTTCACCCCAGAACAGTGTGCGGCATTGATGCGGGTAAGAAATGAACTCTTCTTCCTTCGTATTTATCTTGATGAAATGATATCTAAAGCATCAGTATGTCAGCCGCCAGTAAGTGCTATGAGTGATGAAGATGCTGTAATTAAAGGATTATCTTTGGCGGCTATGGATGGACTGTTTGAAATTCTCTCAACTTTACAAAATGCGGCAGACGCCCGATTAGCTGAATCAATGCCGAATGGTTATAAGTATGTAGATGTAGGGGGAAAAGATGACAAACTTAATTAAAGCCCCAAATTTTAAAAAACAAGATCAATCTGGGGAAAGTGAAGTAATCATCTGCTTAGGTGTTCAAGCGTGGGATATAGCAAAACATATCGAAGAAAGCACGCTAAGCAGAGATGAGCAAATCTTAAACTCAATTATTCAAGCGGATGGGAAATATCCTTGCGTTGTAGTAGATGACTTAAGCAAAGTGGATAATTTACTTATCGCGCCAAAGAATAGCCGATATATCCGATTGATAAGAGCGAATAACGCGCAAAATATCAAAGAGGAATTATTAGAAAAAGTTTATGTGAATATTGCTCAAAATACCGTAGCAGAGAGCGTTATTTATTGTGATGAAAGCGGTCGATTAATAAGTGATGTAAGTCGCTATATTAAGCGAATTAGACAGGGAGAAAGCTATCACGGGAAACTTATTGATAAAACAGAACCGCTATTGTCAAATGGCGATGCTACGAATAAGAAAGCACGTGCCTTCGCTAAATGGCTGAATTTAGATCTTACGGTTGGACGACAAGACAAAAAATTCCGTCATTATAATGGCGCAGTATGGGAGCCGTTAGATGATGATTTATTTGAGAGTGCGACTAAGTTGTTTGACGAGTTCAACATTTCTTATAGTGCTAATTCTCTTAATTCTTTAATTGAAACTATGAAGGCTCAAACGCAAAGATTCGGTGAGCAAAAAAATGAGTTACTGGCTTTTCAAAATGGCGTATTAAATCGCACTACTTTGGAATTTACGCCACACGTTAAGGAAAACTGGCTAACTACGCTTATTCCGCATGATTATAGAAATCAACAGGAAAGCACACCTTGCTTTGATAACTGGCTGGATTTTGTCTGTAATGGGGATAAGGATAAAGCCGATAGCATTTTAGCCGCTCTTTATGCGATTTTAACCAATCGTCATGACTGGCAAATGTTTTTTGAAATCACCGGCGAAGGAGGAAGTGGAAAATCGGTATTTGCTAAACTTGCTGAACTTTTAGCGGGTGAAGGTAACACCGAAACAGGGGAGCTAGCTAAGTTAGATGATGAGCTGGGGCGCGGTCGTTTTGTATTTAAAACGTTGATTATATGCCCTGAGCAATCTCGTTACGGTGGCGATGGTAGCGGATTAAAGAGTATTAGCGGCGGTGATAAAGTAAGCGTTAGAACTTTATATAGCAATGCTTACACGGCAGTAATTAAAGCTATTGTCTTGATAGTTAATAATGACCCGACAAGTTTCACAGATCGAGCTGGAGGCATAGAAAGACGTCGCGTTAGTTTTGCTTTCA
Organism: Haemophilus parainfluenzae; assembly: GCF_003253005.1. Lineage (GTDB taxonomy): Bacteria > Pseudomonadota > Gammaproteobacteria > Enterobacterales > Pasteurellaceae > Haemophilus_D > Haemophilus_D parainfluenzae_M. Next base: position 295,752 of record NZ_QEPZ01000002.1, read on the forward strand.
ATAGAGTTGTGCCGCAAAATGAGCGAGACCCATTATTCTTTAGTAAGCTAAAAGCAGAAGTTAGCGGGATTATATATAAGCTAATTCATAAGTTTGAAAATCCTGATTTAGCAAAAAAAGCACTGATTCGACAAATGAAAAGTGAAGAATCTATCGCGATTAAATCTAAGTCAGATCCTATTACTGAATTTTGCGGATACTTCGAAACAATAGCAGAATGCCGCGGCTTATATGTTGGTAATGCAATGACTGGAAGTTGGAGAACGCATTTATATAAAGCTTATTTAGATTTTGTAGAGGCTAGCAAAATAAAATACCCATTATCCTTAAGTTCTTTTCGGGATTCTGTTAAGCAAGGATTAGCGCAGCATAACAATATCAACGAATACCGCAGAAAAAAGACTAATAGCGGATATATTACAAACGTTATTTTCAAAAATGCGGAAGAATTCAAGAGAGAATTCGGCTGTGATAAATAATGTAATAAAACGAGTTAAGGGGCGAAAGCCCCTTTTTATATGTTCACTAAAAAAGTGAACGGTTTGGAAATTCTGTTCACTGGCTAAATGATTGATTTTAAAATAAAAATGAAGAAGTGAACAGAGTGAACACCCTTTAGAAAACTTTTAATCTTTCTCTCTACGCATTTTCTTTTTCGCATTGCTCCACAAAATCACTCCATAATTGCATCACAGGGCGGCGGAGTTCTACATAATCGTAACGGTTATACGCCTGACTTGTTTTATTCCCAATGCTATGAGCAAGACAACTTTCAGCAATACGGAAATCAACTTGTCTATCTTCTAAAAACGTTCTAGCTATCGATCTCAATCCGTGCGCATTTTGAATTCCTTTGTAACCTATTTTTCTCAATGCGTTAGATATTAGTTCGTTGCTAGCTGATTGGTTAGGTTTGTGGTAGTGAGAAAATACGAATTTGTCATCACCTGTTATAGGTTTCAATTCTTTCAGAATATCCATCATTAAAGACGAAAGAGGAACAATGTGCGGAAATGCTCCTTGTCTTGTTTTTTTCATTTTTTCGGCTGGGATAGTCCATAACTTTTTATCAAAATCAATTTCAGACCATTCAACAGAAACCGCCTCAGACGGACGAACCATAGAAAGTAATTGCCAGCGAAACAAAACCTTTGTTAGATAATCTCTACTTGAATTTTTAAAATCTCGCAATAGTTTCGGCAATTCTTCCGGTTTGATTGCTGGATGATGTTTTTGAGGTTTTTTATGGTAAGCATCAGAGGCTTTTAAGCATGAGTTAAAAGGAATTAAGCCGATTGTTACCGCATAATTTAAAATCTGATTAGAGAGATTTAATAAGCGGTGCAGCGTATCATTGACATCTTTTTCATTTGCTGCTCTGACGGCTTTAATCAGCAAAGGGGAAGTAATCTGATCGATAGGGTAATTCCCAATAATCGGGAATAGATGATTTTCTAATCTTGCCCAATTTTTTTTCATTGTGCTTTGTTTTACTTCTTTGTTTCTTTTTTCTTTCCAAAGTAAAGCGACTTTATAGAAAGTATTGTCGTTCTGGCCGTTTTTAATCAGTTCTTGTTCTCTTATGTATTCTTGCGGATCGATGCTTTGAGCGAGTAGGGCGCGATATTCTTCGCGTTTTTGGCGAGCTTGCGCAAGTGTTATAGCTGGATAAGTTCCAATAGTAAAAGATGTGCGTTTATTTGTTACTGGGTGATAATAATTAAAAATCCAAGCCTTAGCACCAGTAGGCTTAATGCGTAAAAAAAGACCGTTACCATCACTTAGATTGTATTCTTTATCCTTTGTTTTCGCTTTATCTACTTCGGTATTTGTAAGCGGTTTAGTAACACGAGGCATCGTTTTTCCTTAGTTTTAGTAACAAGATTTTTCGAAGTTTATCACCTTGTTACTAAACTTGTTACTAAAAAATGCGGTTAAAGACAATTAAATCTGATTGGTAGCGATAAGTGAAAGGGCTGAGAAGCCTTGAAAATACTAGGAAAAACAAAACCCCGCGAGTAGTTTCACGGGGCTGTGTTTAGGGTAAATGGTGCGACTAGCTGGACTCGAACCAGTGACCCCCACCATGTCAAGGTGGTGCTCTAACCAACTGAGCTATAGTCGCGTAAAAGATGTGGCAGATGATAAACAGTTTTAATGATGAAAACAAGGGGATTTGTTTTAAGTTAAATTTAGCTGCTAAAAAAATAACCAAAATTTGTTGTAAAAACTCTCAGTGCTTGTTTTGATTTTGCAGTGGTTTAAGCGTATAATGCGCGACGGTTTTTATCTCGGATGAGCCGAAATTAAAAAAGCTTTTTTAAATTGTAACTATTTGTGGAGTTTAGATAATGTCTAGAAAATTAAGAAGAACGAAGATTGTATGTACAATGGGTCCAGCTACAGACCGCGATAACAATCTTGAAAAAATTATCGCAGCAGGCGCTAATGTTGTACGTATGAACTTTTCTCACGGTACACCAGATGATCATATTGAGCGTGCTGAGCGTGTTCGTTCGATCGCCAAAAAATTAGGTAAAACCGTGGCAATTTTAGGTGATTTACAAGGCCCTAAAATTCGTGTTTCTACTTTTAAAGATGGCAAAATTTTCTTAAATGTTGGCGATAAATTTATTCTTGATGCGGAATTACCAAAAGGTGAGGGTAATCAAGAAGCTGTTGGTCTAGACTATAAAACTCTTCCACAAGATGTTGTTCCTGGCGATATTCTTTTATTAGATGATGGCCGTGTTCAATTAAAAGTCCTTTCTACTGATGGTGCAAAAGTATTTACTGAAGTGACAGTTGGTGGTCCATTATCAAACAATAAAGGGATCAACAAATTAGGCGGTGGTTTATCTGCAGATGCATTAACTGAAAAAGATAAAGCAGATATCATCACAGCTGCACGTATCGGTGTAGATTACTTAGCTGTATCGTTCCCTCGTTCAAGTGCAGATTTAAACTATGCGCGTGAATTAGCAAAACAAGCAGGTTTAGACGCGAAAATCGTTGCTAAAGTTGAACGTGCTGAAACGGTTGTTGATGAAGCAGCAATGGATGATATCATCCTTGCTTCTGATGTCATCATGGTTGCGCGTGGTGACTTAGGTGTTGAGATTGGTGACCCAGAATTAGTTGGCGTACAGAAAAAATTAATTCGTCGTTCACGTCAATTAAACCGTGCGGTTATTACTGCAACTCAAATGATGGAGTCAATGATCAGCAACCCAATGCCTACTCGTGCAGAAGTGATGGACGTGGCAAATGCGGTATTGGATGGTACTGACGCGGTAATGCTTTCAGCAGAAACTGCAGCAGGGCAATATCCAGCTGAGACTGTGGCGACAATGGCTCGCGTATGTTTAGGTGCAGAAAAAATGCCAAGCATCAATGTTTCTAAACACCGTTTAGATCGTGAGTTCAGAGATATTGAAGAATCTGTAGCGATGTCAGCAATGTATGCTGCAAACCACTTAAACGGTATCGCTGCAATCATTACATTAAGCCACTCTGGTCGTACACCATTATTAATGTCACGTATCAGCTCAGGTTTACCAATCTTTGCACTTTCTCGTGTTCAAGAAACATTAAACCGTTGTGCATTATACCGCGGTGTGACACCAGTTCATTTTGATGGTGAATCTCGTAGCGCTGCAGGTGCAAAAGCAGCGATTAACCTATTAAAAGAAAAAGGTTATTTAGTTTCTGGTGATGTTGTTTTATTAACACAGGGTGATGAGTCAGAAGGTACAACTAACGTTTGTCGTACTTTAACTGTGGAATAATCAACATTCATGAATAAAAAAGAGCGGTGGATTTTTCCACCGTTTTTTTATATCTAAAATATTGAAAATATTGACCGCACTTTTTTCTTAAAACCACCTCGTATTTGCGGTATCATAAGCACAGTTTTTAGTTTAAATTGAAATCCTTATGGCCTCACAAAGACAAATCCAATCACCTGATCAGAAAACTGAACAAGTTAGCATCCCGCCTCATTCCACTGAAGCTGAACAAGCCGTACTTGGCGGCATTATGTTGAGTAATCAACATTGGGATGGTATTGCAGAAAGAGTGATCGCTGAGGATTTTTATACTTTTGCGCATAAAGCAATCTTCCAAACCATGGAAGAATTAATGCGTAATCAAAGCCCGATTGATTTAATCACCCTTGATCAAGCCCTTAAAGCGAAAGGTATTAGCGATTCTGTAGGCGGTTTTGCTTATTTAGCGGATCTTTCTAATAACACGCCAAATGCCATTAATATTTTGGCTTATGCTGAAATCGTACGTGAAAAAGCGATTTTGCGTGAGCTTATTGCTGTGGGAAATCGTATCGCAGAAAACAGCTATTCTCCAAAAGGCAAAGACATCAAAATGGTATTGGATGAAGCCGAGAGAGAAGTGTTTGCTATCGCTGAAAAACGCAGTTCTTCAACTGAAGGGCCACAAAATGTGATCAGCGTGTTGGAAAGTACTATTGCTCGAATTGATACCTTAAGTAAGCTTGAAAATCATAGCGGTGTGACAGGGGTCACAACGGGCTTTGTTGACTTAGATAAGAAAACAGCAGGTTTACAGCCTTCAGACCTCATCATTGTCGCTGCACGTCCTTCTATGGGTAAAACCACGTTTGCGATGAACCTTTGTGAAAATGCCGCCATGGCAAGTGATAAGCCTGTGTTGGTATTTAGTTTAGAGATGCCTGCGGAACAAATCATGATGCGTATGATAGCCTCTCTTGCTCGCGTGGACCAAACCAAAATTCGTACTGGTCAAAATTTGGATGAAACGGAATGGAGCAAAATTGCCAGCGTATTTGGGATGTTTAAGCAAAAAAATAACCTTTATATCGATGATTCTTCAGGTTTAACCCCAACAGAATTACGCTCTCGAGCACGTCGTGTGTACCGTGAAAACAATGGTTTGAGCATGATTATGGTGGATTACCTTCAGTTAATGCGTGCACCGGCATTCTCAGATAACCGAACCTTAGAGATTGCTGAGATTTCACGTTCTTTAAAAGCCTTAGCGAAAGAATTAGAAGTCCCCGTTGTAGCTCTTTCCCAGCTTAACCGTACGTTGGAACAACGTGCAGATAAACGCCCAGTAAACTCGGACTTGCGTGAATCAGGCTCTATTGAGCAGGATGCTGACTTGATCATGTTTATTTATCGTGACGAAGTGTATAACGATAATTCTGAAGATAAAGGTGTTGCTGAAATCATTATCGGTAAACAACGTAACGGTCCGATTGGTCGTGTACGTTTAGCATTTAACGGTCAATTCTCACGCTTTGATAACCTTGCCGAACAGCGTGAATACAGAGATGATTATTAGGCAAGAGATAACGGATTAGAAAAATGAACGTAAAACCGGCAACAGCGAAAATCAGTTCGCTTGCCTTAAAACATAATTTACAAGTTATTAAAGAAAAAGCACCACACAGCAAAATTATTGCCGTGGTAAAAGCAAACGCATATGGTCATGGTGTGGTGTTTGTCTCATCCGCTTTAGAAAGCATGGTGGATTGTTTTGCTGTAGCACGTTTGGAAGAGGCGTTATCTTTACGCTCCAACGGTATTATTAAACCGATCTTATTGCTAGAAGGCTTTTTTGATGAAAAAGATCTGCCTATTATTGCAGTAAATAATATTGAGACGGTGGTTCATAACCGTGAACAGCTTGAAGCATTAAAACGAGCTATAGTACCAAGTCCAATTAAAGTCTGGTTAAAAATTGATACCGGTATGCACCGTTTAGGTGTGTCGCTTGATGAAGTGGATTACTTTTATCAAGAGCTGAAAAAACTGCCTCAAATTCAACCGCACTTAGGTTTTGTGAGTCATTTTAGCCGTGCTGATGAGTTAGATTCAGATTACACTCAAGTTCAGCTCGACCGTTTCCTTCAAGCGACAAAAGATAAAGCAGGAGATCGAACCATTGCCGCATCAGGCGGGATTTTATTCTGGCCAGAAGCCCATTTAGATTGTATTCGCCCAGGGATTATTATGTATGGTATTTCACCAACGGATACTGTCAGTGCTGAATTTGGTTTAACTCCCGTGATGAATTTAACGTCATCTTTGCTTTCTGTACGTGAGCATAAAAAAGGGGAGCCTGTTGGCTATGGCGGTATTTGGACCAGTCCGAAAGATACTAAAATTGGCGTGGTTGCCATTGGTTATGGTGATGGATATCCGCGAGATGTGCCAGAAGGTACGCCAGTTTATCTAAATGGTCGAATTGTTCCTATTGTCGGTCGCGTCTCAATGGATATGCTGACGGTGGATTTAGGTCCAGATAGCCAAGATAAAGTCGGTGATGAAGTGATTTTATGGGGTAAGGAATTACCAATTGAAACGGTAGCTAAATACAGTGGTATTTTAAGCTATGAATTGATTACAAAATTAACGCCGCGTGTTATAACAGAATATGTTGATTAATTGTTTTTGCAAGAAAGCAAAAATGTAAAGAATTCAATTTTTTAAAGGAAATATTCATGAAAAACATCAACCCAACCAATACACAAGCTTGGAAAGCACTTGAAGCTCATCAATCTCAGCTGGCTAATACCACGATTGCTGATTTGTTCAAACAAGAACAAAATCGTTTTAACGATTATTCTTTAAGTTTTGAAAATCAAATCTTATTGGATTTTTCAAAAAATAAAATTAACCAAGAAACCCTCAAATTGCTTCGTCAATTAGCCAAAGAGTCTGCATTAGGTGAAGCAATAAATGCTATGTTTACAGGTGAGAAAATTAATCGTACAGAAAATCGAGCCGTATTACATACCGCACTTCGTAACCGTTCAAATACACCTGTCTATGTAGATGGCAAAGATGTGATGCCAGAAGTGAATGCAGTATTAGCGAAAATGAGCGCGTTCTGTGATCGTGTGATTTCAGGTGAGTGGAAAGGTTATACAGGAAAAGCGATTACTGATGTGGTGAATATTGGTATCGGTGGTTCAGACTTGGGGCCTTATATGGTGACTGAAGCGCTTCGTCCTTATAAAAATCACTTGAATATGCACTTCGTTTCAAACGTAGATGGTACACATATCGCTGAAACGTTGAAAAAAGTAAATCCTGAAACCACACTTTTCTTAGTCGCATCTAAAACCTTTACCACACAAGAAACCATGACCAATGCGAATTCTGCACGTGATTGGTTATTGGCGGCAGCGAAAGATAACAGCGCGGTGGCAAAACACTTTGCCGCACTTTCGACCAATGGTAAAGCAGTAGCAGAATTTGGTATTGATACAAACAATATGTTTGAATTCTGGGATTGGGTTGGTGGCCGTTATTCTTTATGGTCTGCAATCGGTCTTTCAATCGCACTTTCAATTGGCTTTGATAATTTTGAAGCACTATTAAGTGGTGCGCATGAAATGGATAGACATTTCCGTACTGCGCCATTAGAAAAAAATATTCCTGCAACATTAGCGTTAGTCGGTTTATGGAATACCAATTTCCTCGGTGCACAAACTGAGGCAATTTTACCTTATGACCAATATTTACACCGTTTTGCGGCTTATTTCCAACAAGGCAATATGGAATCAAACGGTAAATATGTCGATCGTAATGGCGATGTTATCCGTGATTATCAAACTGGCCCAATTATTTGGGGGGAACCGGGTACAAATGGTCAACATGCGTTCTACCAATTGATTCACCAAGGTACGATATTAATCCCTTGTGACTTTATCGCACCGGCACAAAGTCATAACCCATTAGGTGACCATCACAGCAAATTGTTATCAAACTTCTTTGCACAAACTGAAGCACTTGCTTTCGGTAAAACCAAAGAAGAAGTTGAAGCAGAGTTTGTGAAAGCCGGTAAATCGTTGGATGAGGTAAAAGACATTGTGCCATTTAAAGTCTTTACAGGTAACAAACCGACCAACTCTATTTTAGTGCAAAAAATGACACCATTTGTTCTTGGCGCATTAATTGCGATGTATGAACACAAAATTTTTGCACAAGGTGTGATTTTCAATATCTTTAGTTTCGACCAATGGGGCGTGGAATTAGGTAAACAATTAGCGAATCGAATTCTTCCTGAATTGGCAGACAAAGAGAAAGTGACAAGCCATGATAGCTCAACCAATGGATTGATTAACCAATTCAAAGCATGGCGCTAAAATAATGTAAAAAAGTGCGTTCAAAATTGACCGCACTTTTTTATTTTCATTAAACTGATTTGACTTTCCACATACAGCCTACGCTGATAAAAATTAATGCCACAGCAACATAAAAAACAGAATTGTAATGCCAAATTTCCGCAATAATGCCCGCAATAGGTCCTCCGATAATCCAACTGCTTTTTGCTGCATTACTAAATAAGGTGGTGGCAGTGCCCATTTTAGTCGGCATTAAGTCTTGGAAATACACCATGCCAATCGTAGCGGTAATACCGATAAAAATCGCATTAAGCATTTGCAATCCGATAAGCTGCCAAGTTTGCTCAGCGAATAATAAACTTGAATAGAAGGCGAGACCTGAAACTAAAGCAATCATCATCAAGCGCTTTTTACTGAAATATTTGGTGAGATAGCCCGCCAAAATCATCACAGGAATTTCCAAGCCTGCAGCCGTCCCCATTAATGTTCCTGCCAGTTCTTTGTCTAAATGTAATTCATTAATTACAAATAATGGCATATTAATGAGATACATGCTGTTACAGGTCCAAAGCAATAGATTAGCGATGAACAAGTAAATCACACTTTTTCTTGGTGGCGTATTGTCTAAAACCTCTTGATTTTTAGCCGCACTTTGACGAGGAATTTTCGGTAATAATTTGCTGACGCCTGCACATAGTAAAAAGGCAGAACCTGCCACCAAATACATGTAATTAAAGCCCCAGTTTAACGCAATGAAAAAAGAAAGCGGTGGCCCAACAATCCAAGCCAATGAGATTTGAGTTCGCATAATTGTGGTGAACATCACCGCTTCACGATGGCTGCTTTCAGCATATTCTCGCGCTAAAGCAAAAGATTGCGGATTAGCGGATGAACCTAACCCTAATAGCGTGGTACCGATAATAATTAACACATAATAATTTCGGCTATAAGCAAAAATCAGACAGCCAAGCACAGCAATTAAACAGCAAACAATCATCACTTTGCGACGGTCATCTTGCTTATCAGAATATTTTGCGAGAATTTGGCTCAAGATAATGCCAATAATGGCATTGACTGAATAGAACAAGCCCACAAAAAAAGGTGAAACTTGAATCTCTTGAGAGAGATATAAACTCAAGGTCGGCGTTTGAAACGCAGATGCAATCCCCGTTAAAAAGGCAATCAATAGAAAATTGAACGCCACAATATTGGATGGCGTTGCGTTTTGTTGTTGAACAAACATAGTCATTAATTTTAATAAAAGAACATAGTTGGAAATAAAAGTGCGGTTAATTTTAACCGCACTTTCATGTTTTATTTTGTTGCGTTAGAACGTTTATCTAATTCAGCTTTGATCTTAGCCATATTTTCTTGGGTGAAGAAATTATCAATATTTTTCCAAACAGAATGATAGCCGTAAGGGCCTTGTTGCATTTCACGTTTGGCTTCATTGAGATCCCAATTTTGATAAATCACACGGTAGCTTGCAACAATTAAGCCAGTTCTGTCAGCACCATGATAACAATGCACTAAAACCGCACCATTTTTTTGGTGTTGTTTGATTTGCCACAGAATATCAGCCACTTCATCTGGACTGATTGACCAAGTAAGTAATGGGGTATTAATCAAGTTGATCTTAGTATGACCAAATGCTTGTTTATCATCATTACGGTCAAAAAAGCGTAAATTCACAATTGTGTGAATATTCAACTTATTTAATAATGTTTCAGATTGCGGCTCTAATTGCTCACTACGGTAAAATTTACTATCAATCTGATATAAATTTTCCTGTTCGCTGATTAGCGTTGCCCAATGTTCTGTATTTTTTGGCGGTTCACTTGGTGTTGTCGTACAGGCGACTAATGAAAAAGCTGTTAAAGCAAAAAGGACATTTTTGCTCATCTTGTATAAATTGAAATGAGTTTGTTTCATAAAAACCTTTTAAATATATTGAATAGCCGGTAAATAACCGATCATTAAATCTAACGGACGATTGCTGGCTATTGTATTCTCTCTGTTCTCAATGAAAAATCTTGATGTCATGGCTTTTTCACCATGATTCAAGAAAATTTCAATAATCGAGCGATCAAAGAAGATTTCAACCGTCTGCAGATTTTCAATTTCGCAGAAACGTTTTGTATCGAATTTCTCCATTAATTCCGTTTGTTCGCTTTGACTGCGATCTAAGCAGATCAAGCCATTTTCATAAGATAGGCGCAGTGATTGTCCTTTTTCATTTTGGAAGAAGGTTAAGTCAAAGGCTTGGTTATTTGCCTCAAATTTTACATAAGCACGATCTAAATTAGCAATATCCGCTTTTTCATCAAGATGAAGCGCTGAAAGTGCGGTTAGATTTTCGTCTATTTTAGCAATCGGACGTTGATAAATTTTTGTCCCTTCTAAGCGCAATTCTCTTGGCAAGGTTAAAGCAGAATGCCATTTAAATTTATCTGTTGGGTAAGTTAAATCTGGCAAACCAATCCAACCGAAAAGCACAGTACAAGTTTGATTATCTAAGCCGCCAAACGTTTGTGGTGCGTAGAAATCAAAACCCTGATCTAATTCGCCGATATATTCTGCTTCAAAGGTTAAATCCGTTAATTTACCCACAGCATAAGTCGCATGATAATTATTTTGGAATTGATGTGCTTCTCTATCTTTACCTTGTGGCGACCAAATAAACACATCTTTATCACTGAGTTTCAATAGGTCAGGGCATTCCCACATAAACACGTTTTTGTTGTCAAAAGCAGGCAAGGAAAGCTCGCCTAATAAACGAGGCGTATCTTCAAGATTGTCCATTTCAAAAATAATGGCTGTTCCTGTGAGGTTTTCTCGCTGTGCACCACAGATAAAACGGATTTTTCCGTCTTCAGTAAAATACGGTTTAGGATCACGAACATGCTCTGTATAACCTTCTGGTGCATTTTCAATTAACGGACGTTTGCTAAGCAATTTCCCATTAAGATTGAAAATTGCTAAATTTTGATAAGGCACGCGTTGATTATCACTTGGTCGACGAGTATTGCCGGTATAGAACATGGCCAATTTGTCACCAACTTTTAAAGCGCCACCAGAATAACAGCCGTGAGACTCAAAAAGCTCGCAAGGAATCAGATCATCTGCTGATTGATAACGTTGGAAATCTTTCGTGATTAAATGCTTCCAATGTTTCATCCCGTGAATTGCATCGAATGGAAACCATTGGTAGAACAGATGATACTTTTCACCATCAAAGATCAAACCATTCGGATCATTCATTAAGCCCGTTAGTGGAGCAATATGAAAGTGCGGTCGAAAATCCTTGTCTTTTTGCACGGTTTCAGCAATTTCTGCGAGTTCGCCTTTTTCTGCAGCTAGGATGCTTTTGTATTTGCCATTATTGAAAATAATCATCGTGATCGTGCCTCGTTAATGTGATCGGGTAAGTAAAAGGTGCAATAATTTGCACCTTTGATCCTTAGTCGGCTAGGAACGCTGCTAATTGTGCTTTATTTGGTAGCGCAGACATTGCCCCTTTTGCTGTCGTAGCAAGGGCACCACAAGCATTGGCTTGACGGATAATTTGCACAAGTACATCATTTTCTTTCCAGTTTGGATGCTGTGAAAGCCCCGCAAGCAGACCACCAACGAAGGCATCACCTGCGCCTGTTGTATCAACCGGTTGTAAGGCTTTTCCGGCAATTACATCTTTTTTACCTTCTAAGTGATAGAGCGCGCCATCTTTGCCTAGAGTCACGATAATCAATTTTTCAGGATAAAGTGCGGTCACTTTTTCAAAGGCTTTTTCAAGGCTGTCAGTATTGGTTAAAAGCGTTAATTCTTCTTCAGAGAATTTTAATACGTCAGCCAACGCAACCGCTTCCATTACCACGGTTTTCATTTCTTCTAAGCTAGACCAAAGTGATTCACGTAAATTAGGATCGAAAGAGAAGAAACCACCAGCAGCTTTAATGCGACGAATAGCTTCAAAAGTTGCTTCGCGAGATGGATTATTAATCAGCGCGATAGAGCAGCAATGTAGCCATTCACCTTGTTGGAAAGGCGGTAAATCGCTTGCTTGTAAGAACTGATCCGCACTTGGGTTTACCATAAAGGTAAAGCTGCGTTCGCCATTATCTAAGCCGACTACAACTGTAGAGGTACGATGTTGCGGATCTAAAATCATATGTTGTGTATTAACATTTTCCGCATTTAAGGTATCTTGCATAAATTGGCCAAGGGGATCGTTACCTACGCGACCAATAAAGGAACTCGGGCTGCCTAATCGTGCCACGCCAACAGCCACATTTGCAGGGGCGCCACCTGCACAGCGTAAATAATGATTTTCACCGTCAGGAATAAGATCGACAACCGCATCGCCGGTTACCCAGATTTTTTGGCTCATATTATTTTCCTTCTATTGTGGATATCAGTTAAAAAATAACCGCACTTAAAAAGAGCGGTCATTTTCATAGGTGTTTTATGCGATGGTTACGCGTGCAAACTTACGTTTACCGACTTGGTAAACATTCGTGCCTTTTGGTGCATTGGCTTTCATGTCTTCGACTTTTTCGCCATTGATTTTCACACCACCTTGCTTCGCTGAGCGAATCGCTTCAGAAGTAGAAGGAACCAGTCCTGCTTCTTTTAATAAGGTGGCTAAACCAATTTCGCCTTCAAAGGTGAATTCAGGCATTTCATCCGGCATTGCACCTTTTTGGAAACGGTTAATAAATTCTTGTTCAGCCGCCTCTGCCGCTGCTTCATCGTGGAAACGTGCGATGATCTCTTTCGCTAATAAAATCTTCACATCACGTGGGTTTTTACCATTTGCTACTTCTGCTTTTAATTCAGCAATTTCAGCAAGTGGACGGAAAGAAAGTAAGTTATACCAATCCCACATTAATTCATCTGAGATCGACATGATTTTACCGAACATATCGCTTGGTGCATCTGTCACGCCGATGTAGTTGCCTAATGATTTAGACATTTTCTTCTCACCGTCTAAACCAACAAGTAATGGAAGCGTAATCGCTACCTGTGGTTTCTGACCGGCTGATTTTTGTAACTCGCGACCAACAAGTAAGTTAAATTTTTGGTCTGTACCACCAAGTTCCACGTCTGCTTCTAAAGCAACAGAGTCATGGCCTTGTAATAAAGGATAAATAAATTCGTGAATTGCGATAGGTTGATTGTTGCCAAAACGTTTTTTGAAGTCATCACGTTCTAGCATACGCGCTACGGTGTAGTTACTTGCTAAACGGATCATCCCTTCAGTACCCAATTTACCCAACCATTCAGAGTTGAATACGATTTTCGTTTTTTGTGGGTCTAGAATTTTGTAAATCTGTTCTTTATAGGTTTCCGCATTGCGAAGCACATCTTCGCGGCTAAGCGGTGGGCGAGTGGTATTTTTACCAGATGGGTCACCGACCATACCCGTGAAATCACCGATTAAGAAATAGACTTCGTGGCCTAATTGTTGGAATTGACGAAGTTTGTTTAATACCACGGTATGCCCTAAGTGAATATCCGGAGCAGTAGGGTCTGCACCAAGTTTAATTTTAAGTGGGCGATTTTCTTTTAGTTTTTCGATTAAATCTGCTTCAGAAAGAATCTCATCAGTACCGCGTTTTAGTTCTGCGAGAACGGTATTAATATCAGTCATTCTATTTCCTAATGTTATTTTAATATTAAAGGCTACATTATAGAGAATATGGCTGAAATGAAAAGATTGAGATGAAAAAAAACGCCTATTTGTGGGGAAATAGGCGTGAAGTTGGAGTGATTATCTGTTTGTTTTTGGAATGGCTAGATGATAACTATTATCAAATACCTTGTCAACAACAAAATGCAAATAATTCTCAATTATTTTTTAATCGATGCAAGGTACACTTTCTGTGAGAGAAAGTGCGGTCGGAATGCCATCTGAAATGTCAAATTTTCCCGTATAAGCATAAGCTTCAACGCCCTGAGATTTGGCATCTTTTAAAAGGCGATCATATTCAGGATCTACAAACTCAGCGATTTTAAAACGATCGAAGCCATCATGTAATCCGGCAAAGAGAACAACGGCGCGATGTCCTTGTTTTTTCATGGCTAAAAGCTCACGAACATGTTTTTGTCCACGAGTAGTCACCGCATCGGGAAACATCCCTAATGTGCCTTTTACAAAAGTGATTGATTTCACTTCAACATAACAATCTGGCAAGCCCTCACCTTTAAGTAAGAAGTCGATACGGCTATTTTCTTCACCATATTTCACTTCAGGATAAATTTCATCATACATAGCGAGTTCTTTGATTTGTTTATTTTGCAAGGCTTCAAAGACTAACTGATTGGATCTGTGAGTATTAATGCAAACAAGTTGGCCATTTGCTAATTGCGTTAATTCCCAACTGTGTGGATATTTGCGAGTTTGGCTATCAGAATGAGAGTACCAAACGGTATCGCCTTTTTCACCACAGCCAGTCATTGCACCAGTATTTGCACAATGAATCGTGATCACTTCACCATTTGGTAATTCAATATCAGTCAAAAAACGCTTATAGCGACGAATTAATTTTGCGGATTGTAGGGTAGGGAGTTGCATGATTGTTCCTTGATTGTCCTTGTTAAAAGAAAAGTGAGGTCAAATTTAATGATGAAATTAACCGCTCTTTGATCTGCCCCCCAAAAGTTGGACAGGTTAGTTAACTTAAATATCGAGATCGGTATTGCACTGGGCTCAATCCTTTGAAAGCAAGTTTAATGCGTTTTTGGTTGTAATACACTAAATATTCTTCAATTTCAGCCTGTAATCCAGCAATTGAATGATAAGTCCGAGAGTAAAAACACTCTGATTTTAGTATCGCAAAAAACTTTCAATCACCGCATTATCATAGCAATTTCCTCGGCGGCTCATACTTTGCACCGCTTTGTGATAAAGCGAAGGAGTGGAATATGATTGCATATAGATTTTTTACCTTAGAAAAGAGGGAGAAATAGTGTGTTTTAGCTCTTTATTATTGGTTATAACAATGGATTTCAGTCAATTTCTTTAAAAATTTTACAAAAATCTGTAAGAAATCGAATTATCCGCCGTCTAACCTTATGTAACGTTAATTTTCACATCATAAGGAAAAACAATGAAACTATCAAAAAAATTTCTATTTATTACCGCACTTTGTTGTGCTACACCAACTTTAGCAATACAAAATTCAACATCATCATCTGGAGAACAAAAAATGGCAATGGAAAATACGCAAAATATTCGTGAAATTTATCTTGCTGGTGGCTGTTTCTGGGGTATGGAAGCATATATGGAGCGCATTCACGGTGTGAAAGATGCGATTTCTGGCTATGCCAATGGTAATACGGATAAAACTAGTTATCAGATGATTGGGGTAACCGATCATGCAGAAACGGTAAAAGTCACTTACGATGCAAACCAAATTTCGTTAGATAAATTGCTTAAATATTATTTTAAAGTAATTGATCCAACGAGTTTAAACAAACAAGGTAATGATCGTGGCAGACAATATCGCACAGGGATTTATTATCAAGATGAGGCAGATAAAGCGGTGATCGAACAAGCACTCGCCCAGCTTCAAATCAAATATAAAAAACCAGTGCAAATTGAGGTGCAACCGCTGAAAAATTACATCGTAGCGGAAGAATATCATCAGGATTATTTGAAGAAAAATCCAAATGGTTATTGCCATATTGATATTACCAAAGCAGATGAACCTGTGATTGACGAGAAAGATTATCCGAAACCGACTGATACAGAACTCAAAGCGAAATTGACACCGTTGCAATATTCCGTCACTCAAAATAAACATACTGAACGCTCTTTTAGTAATGAATATTGGGATAATTTCCAACCAGGTATTTATGTAGATATTACAACAGGCGAACCGGTATTTTCTTCTAATGATAAATTTGAATCGGGTTGTGGCTGGCCGAGTTTTACGAAACCAATAGCGAAAGAGGTGGTGCATTATCAAACGGATAATAGTTTTAATATGCAACGCACCGAAGTGTTAAGTCGTGCGGGCAATGCCCATTTGGGTCACGTTTTTGATGACGGTCCGAAAGATAAAGGTGGTTTGCGTTATTGCATTAACAGTGCATCAATTAAATTTATTCCATTAGCTGAAATAGAAAAGGCAGGCTACGGATATTTGATTCAATCGATTAAAAAATAAGGAGATGTAGGATGTTAGATCAACAACTCCTTATTGGAACTGTATTTTTAGCGGGGCTTGCTTCTTTTCTGTCGCCTTGTATTTTCCCGATTATTCCAATTTATTTTGGTATTTTGAGTAAAGGGGGTAAAAAAGTCCTAAATACTTTTTTATTTATTTTAGGGCTTTCCCTTACATTTGTAAGTTTAGGCTTTAGTTTTGGCTTTTTAGGGAATATTTTATTTAGTAACACCACCCGCATTATCGCTGGCGTTATCGTGATTATTTTGGGCATTCATCAACTTGGCATTTTCAAAATTGGTTTGTTGGAACGCACGAAATTGGTGGAAATAAAAACATCAGGAAAATCAACCGCACTTGAGGCATTTGTGCTTGGTTTAACGTTTAGTCTTGGTTGGACGCCTTGTATTGGTCCGATTCTGGCTTCCGTATTAGCGTTATCAGGCGATGAAGGCTCTGCACTTTACGGTGCATCAATGATGTTCATTTATGTCTTGGGACTTGCAACTCCGTTTGTACTGTTTTCGTTCTTCTCTGATAGCTTGCTTAAACGTGCTAAAGGGTTAAATAAACACTTAGACAAATTTAAAATCGCTGGCGGTGTTTTAATTATCGTGATGGGCATTTTATTGATTACGAATAATTTTTCGTAAAGCATAATCTCAACAAAAGAAATCTATAAAAGGAAAAAACAATGAAAAAACTACTATCAATATTTCTAATGGCATTCAGCCTAAACACTTTTGCACAAACTAATTTAGCAGATGTGCAACTCAAAGATTTAAACAATCAGCCAGTTACTTTAAGCCAATATAAAGGCAAACCTGTGTATGTAAAAATGTGGGCATCTTGGTGTCCGATTTGCTTGGCTGGATTAGCTGAAATTGATGATTTAAGTGCGGAAAAAGATCTCAATTTTGAAGTAATAACCATTGTTTCGCCGGGTCACAAAGGCGAAAAAGGCACTGCTGATTTTATTGAGTGGTACAAAGGGCTAGAATATAAAAATATTAAAGTCTTGCTAGATGAAAATGGTGAAATTATTGATCGTGTTCATGTTCGAGGTTATCCGTTTAATCTATTTTTGGATGCTGATTTAAATGTGAAGAAAACTGTGCCAGGGCATTTAGGAGCTGAACAAATCCGAGTGTTTGCTGAAAAATAACGATGACAAGCGGCTTATTTTTAAGCCGCTTTAGGTGAAAAGTCTGTGGTTTCTGGAATTTCAATGCCTTTCTTTTTCATCTTTGGCTTCACTACTTTCGGTGTTTGAAGGTTTGTATAAGGCGATTTTACGCCATCAAGCCCTCTTTCCCGAAATGCTTTTAGCCAATAAATGACGAGCGCATGGGAAATTTGATGAAGTTTAGCCACCTCACGGATACCATAATCCTGTTCGGTGACGAGTTTGATAATTTTCAAACGAAATTGATAAGAGTAGGACATAATCTGCATCTCAAATTAGATGTCCAGGTTTTGGGGGGAGATCACTTTTACCTTCTTAAATTTAAAAATTAAAACAAATTCTTGATTTACCATTGACTTTTTGACCTATAGTCCTTACTTTACGTATTGATGTTTCATCAACTTTATTCTTTGTAAAATAAGGAGCTTTTATGCAATCTCGCATTGTGGTTAATTCACAGGAAGAATCACTACTTAGCACACATAAAGTGCTACGTAATACCTATTTCTTATTGGGATTAACGATGGCATTTTCGGCAGTTGTTGCTTATATTTCTATGAGCTTAAACTTGCCTTATCCAAATCTTATCGTGTTACTTGTAGGTTTTTACGGTTTACTTTTTGTCACAAACCGTTTAGCAAATAGTGCATGGGGAATCTTGGCTGCATTCGCGTTCACTGGGTTTATGGGTTATACCATCGGGCCAATTTTAAACATGTATGTG
Organism: Haemophilus parainfluenzae; assembly: GCF_003253005.1. Classification (GTDB taxonomy): domain Bacteria; phylum Pseudomonadota; class Gammaproteobacteria; order Enterobacterales; family Pasteurellaceae; genus Haemophilus_D; species Haemophilus_D parainfluenzae_M. Next base: position 313,967 of record NZ_QEPZ01000002.1, read on the forward strand.
GCGAGAGGAATGGAAGATTTAATTATGCTTGCATTCGCAGGTACAGCAATCGTCTTCTTTGCGTGTTCAGCTTATGTGCTAACAACGAAGAAAGATATGTCTTTCCTTTCTACCGCAATTTTCTCATTATTTATCGTGTTATTGTTAGGGATTGTGGCAAGCTTCTTCTTCCAAATTCCAGCACTAGCGGTAGGGATCAGTGCATTGTTTGTGGTATTCTCAACAATGACAATCCTCTATGAAACCAGCAATATTATTCACGGTGGCGAAACAAACTACATTCGTGCAACAGTGAGTATTTATGTGTCAATTTACAACTTATTCATTAGCTTATTAAGATTACTTTCTATCTTCTCAAGCGATGATTAGTCAGCATTAAATTTAAAGACGCTCCTTATTAGGGGCGTTTTTTTGTTTTGAACTAATTTTCTTAAGATAAGTCTTAGCATACAGGTTCGCTTGTCGAGCCCATTAATAACAAAACAGGAGTTTTTATGAAATCTTTAAAATCACTTTTAACATTAACATCACTTGCATTAGCCGTATCTGGTTCTGCATTGGCAACGAATACATCTGTATTACCAACAAAAGAATCAGTCGTAACTAATTCAAAATCAATGGTTGAAAGTACAAAAGCTGACGTGAAAAATGCGGCAAATGATAAGCTTAAATCAATGAGTGATAGTGCGAGCTCAACGAAATCAAGCGCATTAGATAAAGTTAATGCCGCTAAAGAAAAAGCGACTTCCACGAAAGATGCAGTGAAAGATAAAGCAACTTCTGCAAAAGATGCGGTAAAAGAGAAAGCATCTGCTTTAAAAGAAAAAGCGACAGAGAATAATCAACCGTCCATGAAAGACAAAGCCACTGAAAAATTAAATTCAGTGAAAGAGAGTGCGAAAGAAAAAGCGTCTGACGCAAAAACAAAAGCGGCAGATAAAGTAAAAGAAGTGAAAGAAAAAGCGACTTCAACAAAAGAGCCAGCTAAAGAGAAAGTGGCTTCTTCTGCTAAAGTAAATATCAATAAAGCAGATGCAGAAACATTACAAAAACTTTCTGGCATCGGTGAGAAAAAAGCACAAGCGATTATTGATTACCGTAACAAAGTGGGCAAAATCAAAAGTGCTGCCGAGCTTTCTAATATTGATGGTATCGGTGAAGCTACAATTGAAAAAATCACGCCATTCTTAAGTTTCTAAGAAAACTCAGATAAAACAGACCGCACTTTATGTGCGGTTTTTTTATTGAAGTAGATCACAAAATTGTAACAAAGTGTGATTTGAGGATTATTTCTTTTTTTATCCTATGTATAATGGGCAGACAACATCATGTAATACAAGGGGTAGATATGCAGCATTACAATGCCTTTGATGAATGGTTGGCTTCAACCGCTTTGGGGGGGGCTAATCAATCGTATATTGAGGAATTATACGAACGTTATTTAGAAGATCCATCTTCAGTCGATGAAAGCTGGCGTGCCACATTTGATGCATTGCCGAAAACAACCGCAGTAGAGCAACCACATTCACCAGTCCGTGATTATTTCCGTCGTTTAGCGCGAGAAAATACAACAGAAGCCGTCACGGTTATCGATCCAGAAGCCAGTGCAAAATTAGTCAAAGTCCTCCAATTTATCAACGCTTATCGCTTCCGCGGTCATTTAGAAGCAAAACTAGACCCAATCAATTATTATCGTTGGAAAGTCTCCACCGTACCTGAATTGGATTACCGTTATCACGGTTTTACCGAGCAGGATCTCAATGAAACCTTCAATATTAATCACTACGTCTATCATCGCGATAACATCAAGTTAGGTGATTTAGCTGAAATGCTGAAAGAGACCTATTGTGGCTCAATTGGCCTTGAGTTTATGCATGTTCAGGATATGGAGCAAAAAAGTTGGCTACAAAGCAAATTAGAAAGCCAATTAAATAAACCGCTCTTTACCAAAGAAGAAAAAATTAACTTATTAAGCGAATTGACCGCTGCAGATGGCTTAGAACGTTATCTCGGTGCAAAATTCCCAGGGGCAAAACGTTTCTCTTTAGAGGGAAGTGATGCCTTTATTCCATTGATGAAAGAAATTATTCGCCATGCGAGCAAACAAGGCGTAAAAGATGTGATGTTTGGTATGGCACACCGTGGTCGTTTAAACATGTTAGTAAACGTGCTTGGTAAGAAACCAGAAGATCTTTTCGATGAGTTTGCGGGTAAACATTCAGGCGAGCGTACAGGTGATGTGAAATACCACCAAGGTTTCTCTTCTGACTTTGCGGTCGGCGATCGTCGCGTGCATTTAACCCTTGCATTTAACCCATCCCATTTAGAAATTGTTAGCCCAGTAGTTATTGGTGCGGTACGTTCTCGTCAAACCAAAAAGAATGATACAGAACGTAATCAAGTATTAGCGGTTACTGTTCATGGTGATTCCGCGGTAGCGGGGCAAGGTGTCGTACAAGAAACCTTGAATATGTCTAATGCACGTGGTTATACCGTTGGTGGCACAATCCGAATTGTGATTAATAACCAAATTGGCTTTACCACCTCTAACCCAAATGACACCCGTTCAACAGAATATTGTACTGATATCGCAAAAATGATTCAGGCACCGATTATTCATGTGAATGGTGATGATCCTGAGGCGGTTGCTTTTGCCGCGAGAATGGCGGTGGAATATCGTAATTTATTCAAACGCGATATCTTCATTGATCTGATTTCTTATCGTCGTCATGGTCATAATGAGGCTGATGAACCATTAGCCACTCAACCAATGATGTATAGCATCATTAAAAAACATCCAACGCCACGTAAAGTCTATGCAGATCGTTTAATTGCTGAAGGGATGATTACCGAAGAAGAAGCCATTGAAATGATGAATCTCTATCGTGATGCCTTAGATAATGGTGATCGCGTAGTGAAAGAATGGCGAGAAATGGATACCGCCCAAATGGATTGGTTGCAATATCTCAACTATGACTGGACATCCCCTTACGAAAGTAAATTCCCACAAGAACGTTTCCAAACTTTAGCGGAGCGTGTCAGTGAATATCCAGAAACCTTGCGTGCACATCCTCGTGTAGAAAAAATCTATGCAGATCGCCGTGAAATGGCAAAAGGCGAGAAATTGCTCGATTGGGGTATGGCAGAAACCATGGCATACGCAACCTTATTAGATGAAGGCACTAATGTTCGTTTATCGGGTGAAGATGCGGGACGTGGTACGTTCTTCCATCGCCATGCAGTTGTGCATAACCAAAATGACGGTACAGGTTATGTGCCATTAACACATTTACACGCCAATCAAGGTCGTTTTGAGGTGTGGGATTCAGTATTATCCGAAGAAGCCGTATTGGCTTTTGAATATGGTTATGCGACAACAGATCCAAAAACATTAACCATTTGGGAAGCTCAGTTTGGTGACTTCGCAAACGGCGCACAAATCGTGATTGACCAATTTATCAGTTCTGGTGAACAAAAATGGGGCAGAATGTGTGGCTTGGTGATGTTATTACCACATGGTTATGAAGGCCAAGGTCCAGAACACTCATCCGCTCGTTTAGAACGTTATTTACAACTTTGTGCAGAACAGAATATGCAAGTGTGTATCCCATCTACACCAGCACAGGTTTACCACATGTTACGTCGTCAAGCGATCCGTAAAATGCGTCGTCCATTAATTGGTATTTCACCAAAATCTTTATTACGTCATCCACTTGCCGTGTCAAGTTTAGATGAATTAGTAAATGGTACATTCCAAACAGTCATTGGTGAAATTGATAATATCGATCCAAAACAAGTTAAACGCGTAGTCCTATGCTCAGGTAAAGTGTATTACGATCTCTTGGAACAACGTCGAGCAAATAACCAAATAGATGTGGCGATTATTCGTATTGAGCAGCTTTATCCGTATCCACACGAAGATGTGAAGAAGGCGTTAGAGCCTTATGCTCATGTAACGGATTATGTATGGTGTCAAGAAGAGCCATTAAACCAAGGGGCTTGGTATTGCAGTAAACATAACTTTGACAGCTCAATTCCTGAGCATGTGAAGTTAAAATACGCAGGACGTCCAGCCTCAGCTTCACCAGCGGTAGGTTATATGTCTTTACACACCAAACAGCAAAAACAATTGGTAGAAGATGCACTGACACTGTAAAAGTGCGGTCAAAATTTTAGTAATTTTTAAAGAAAGAATAATTTAAAGGAAAATAAAATGACAATCGAAATTCTTGTTCCAGATTTACCAGAATCCGTTGCGGATGCAACTGTTGCAACATGGCATAAAAAAGTTGGTGAGACGGTAAAACGTGACGAAGTTTTAGTGGAAATCGAAACAGATAAAGTGGTGCTTGAAGTACCAGCTTTAAGCGATGGCGTAGTAGCTGAAATTCTTCAAGAAGAAGGTGCAACCGTAGTAAGTAAACAGCTTTTAGGTAAACTTTCTACCCAACAGGCTGGGGATATTTCATCTGAAACAGTGAAAGGCAATGAGCCAACACCAGCCGATCGTCAAAAATCCGCGATTGAAAATAGTCACAATAATTCAGCGGATCAAGGTCCAGCTATTCGTCGTTTATTAGCTGAACACGATTTAGATGCAGAGAAAATTCAAGGCTCTGGTGTGGGTGGTCGTATTACCCGTGAAGATATTGCGCGTGAAGTGGCAAAACGTGATGCACAGAAAGCGAAACAAGATGTGGCGACAGAGCAAAATACTATTAGCACTGTGGCATATAGCTCTCGTTCAGAAAAACGTGTACCGATGACCCGTTTACGTAAACGTATTGCAGAACGTTTATTAGAAGCAAAAAATACCACCGCAATGCTCACTACATTCAATGAAGTGGATATGCAGCCGATTATGAAATTACGTAAAACATACGGTGAGAAATTTGAGAAACAACATGGTGTGCGTTTAGGCTTTATGTCTTTCTACATTAAAGCCGTAGTTGAAGCGTTAAAACGTTATCCTGAGGTGAATGCTTCAATTGACGGTGATGACATTGTGTATCACAACTATTTTGATATTAGCATTGCCGTTTCAACGCCGCGTGGTTTGGTAACACCTGTATTACGCAACTGCGACAAACTCAGCATGGCGGATATTGAGAAACAAATTAAATCACTAGCAGAAAAAGGCCGTGATGGTAAATTAACTGTTGAAGATTTAACAGGCGGTAACTTCACCATTACTAATGGTGGCGTATTTGGTTCTTTAATGTCCACACCAATTATCAATCCACCACAAAGTGCAATTTTAGGTATGCATGCCATCAAAGAGCGCCCGGTTGCGGTAGATGGCCAAGTTGTGATTCGTCCGATGATGTATTTGGCATTATCTTATGACCACCGCTTAATTGATGGTCGTGAATCAGTCGGTTTCTTAGTGGCGATTAAAGACTTATTAGAAGATCCAACTCGTTTATTATTAGAAATCTAATCACATAGGCTTTTCTCTTTTAAGGGGAAAAGCCTTTTTTACATTGATGTGAATAAAAGGGCGGGAACAATGCCCGCCTTTCTATAGTTAAAATCCGATCTTTATTTAGCTATTTTGCGTACTAAGATTGCTAAGATAAAGGTAATGATGATAACAGGGAAAGTCAGGCCTAAATCGGTTTCCCAACCTTTTGTCATAAGGAAACGATAGAGTACGAAGCCGACAAACCAAACGCCGAGTCCGATACTATCAACAGATTTTTTAACATCATGCTGTTTAAGCACAAAGAAATCAGCGATAAGCACAGCGATCATTGGCGCGAATACTGAACCAATAAAGAACAAGAAATGTTCGTATTCTGTCACTGGTAAGGTTGAGGCTAATATAATGCCTACAATCACGGTAAGTACGGAGATTGGCGTGACTTTTAATTGAGGGAAAATGTTGTTTAAACTCATGCCGGTGGAATAGGCGGGAAGTGCAGTGTTAATCATGGTAGAGGCGATGACAATTAATACACCAATAACACTTACACCAGCAAGAGAAAGAATTTGTGAGATTTCAGATTTACCGGTCACTAATGCTGCACCTAAGCCGAGAGCATACATCCAGCAGCTGGTCGCGGTATAAGTCAGCGTTGAAAGTGCGGTCGTTTTAAATGGTGTTTCGCTGTTCTTCGTGTGGTCAGATACTACTGGTAACCAAGAAAGTGGCATGACGGCAGCAATTTCTACAGCAGTACCAAATTTAATATTTTGTGCAACGTCCATGGCAATAAATGGTTTATTAGCTACTTGAATACTTAGCCACAGCATCAGTAAAAACATGGTGACAAGTGAGAGGCTTTTGAAGATACCTAATTTAGTGAAGCCGAGTAGTAGCCAAAGTATGATGAGTATGCCTAAGCCAAGTGTAAGGAATGGAAAGATGGAATCATCAACTGTTTGATTTAAGATAGAAATGACTTCAGCCCCCATATAAATCATGACAGCAGTCCATCCCATCAGTTGCATGGCATTGAGTAAAGAGAAAAGGGCAGAACCTTTTTCACCAAATGATATTTGTACCGTTTGCATGGCACTTTTTTGGGTTTTCGCACCGATGTAACCTGCACAGAAAAACATCGAACCACCAATAAAGTGCCCAACGACGATAGCAATTAAACCTTGTTGCCACCCTAGAGGAGCAAACCAAGTACCAGTGAGAATTTCTGCCATTGAAATAGCAGCAGTAAACCAAATGAGTGCAATCGCAAGATTGCTTGATTTTTTTGTTTGCATGTTGTTATCCTTAACATGGACTGTGGTTATTCTAGCTCAGTATATAACTCAATATGTAAAGAGCAAGCCCAGAATTTAAAATAAAACAAAGTGCGGTCAAATTTTTGTTTATTTCGCTAAACAACATCAAAATAGGAAGGAAATATGAATTTACATGAGTACCAAGCCAAGCAGCTTTTTAAGCAATATGATCTGCCTGTGAGCGAAGGTGTCGTGTGCCAAACGGTAGATGAAGCTGAAATGGCACTCTTTCAGTTGAATGGCGATGTTTGGATAGCGAAATGTCAAGTTCACGCAGGGGGACGCGGAAAAGCCGGTGGTGTGAAGCTCGTACATAATGCAGAAGAAGCACGTGCTTTTGCACATAAATGGCTTGGCCAACATTTAGTCACCTTCCAAACCGATAAAAAAGGCCAACCCGTTAATAGCATTTATATTGAAGAAACCAGTCAGATTGATAAGGAGCTTTATTTAGGTGCGGTGATTGATCGTGCTTCACAGAAAGTTGTTTTTATGGCGTCTTCAGCTGGAGGCATGAATATTGAAGATGTGGCAAGAGAAACACCTGAGCTAATCCATAAAGTCGCTATTGATCCTTTGGTTGGTGGAATGCCATATCAAGGTCGAGAATTAGCCTTTAAACTAGGTTTAAGTGGCGAGCAAAATAAGCAATTTGCTGCTATTTTTGTGAAATTGTCGCAGCTTTTTGTCGAAAAAGATTTCTCTTTAGTTGAAGTGAATCCACTCGTGGTGACGAAAGAAGGTCACTTAATTTGTCTCGATGCGAAAGTAGGCATTGATGATAATTCACTTTATCGTCATCCTGATTTGTTAGCCTTACGCGATTTAAGTCAAAGTGATTCACGCGAAGCAGAAGCAGAAAAATATCAGCTTAATTATGTCGCCTTAGAGGGGGATATCGGCTGTATGGTTAATGGCGCCGGACTAGCTATGGGTACAATGGATATCGTGAAATTATATGGCGGTAATCCAGCAAACTTCCTTGATGTTGGTGGCGGTGCAACGAAAGAGCGTGTAGCTGAAGCCTTCAAAATTATTCTCACGGATAAAAATGTGAAATCTGTTTTAGTGAATATTTTTGGTGGAATCGTACGTTGTGATCTTATTGCTGAAGGTGTCGTAGCGGCGATTCAAGAAGTCGGTGTGAAAGTGCCAGTTGTGGTTCGATTAGAAGGAACCAATGCCCCACAAGGCAGAGCAATTTTAGCTGAAAGTGGTGTGAGTTTAATTGCAGCACATAGTTTACAAGAAGCTGCACAAGCAGTAGTGAAAGCGGCAAAAGGAGAATAATCATGGCGATTTTAATTAATAAAGAGACAAAAGTAATTTGCCAAGGTTTCACTGGTGCGCAAGGGACATTTCACAGCGAACAGGCATTGGCTTATGGCACAAAGTTAGTGGGTGGCGTTTCACCGAATAAAGGCGGAACAACTCACTTAGGTTTGCCGGTATTTAATACAGTGCGTGAAGCGGTACAAACTACAGGGGCTACGGCAACTATGATTTATGTGCCCGCACCATTTTGCAAAGATGCCATTTTAGAAGCTATTGATGCTGGTATTCAGTTGGTAGTCTGTATTACAGAAGGCATTCCAACATTGGATATGCTGTTGGTAAAACAAAAATTAAATGAAAAGGGTGTGGTGATGATTGGGCCGAATTGCCCGGGCGTGATTACACCGGATGAATGTAAGATAGGTATTATGCCAGGCAATATCCATAAAAAAGGCAGAGTAGGGATTGTTTCTCGTTCAGGTACTTTAACCTATGAGGCGGTACAACAGACAACAGATGAAGGTTTTGGTCAATCTACTTGCGTAGGGATCGGCGGCGATCCTATTCCAGGATCTAACTTCATTGATATTCTCAAACGTTTCCAAGAAGATCCTGAAACTGAAGCTATCGTGATGATTGGTGAAATCGGTGGCTCTGCGGAAGAAGAAGCGGCAGCATTCATTAAATCTTATGTGACAAAACCTGTGGTGGCTTATATCGCAGGTGTGACAGCACCGAAAGGTAAGCGTATGGGACACGCTGGAGCGATTATCAGTGGTGGAAAAGGAACGGCAGAAGATAAAATTGCTGCACTTGAAGCAGCTGGCGTGAAAACGGTGAGAAGTCTTGCTGAAATCGGTTCAGCCCTCCGTGAATTATTGAAATAAAATACTTAAAAAATGGACCGCACTTTGGATTAGTTTTCAAAGTGCGGTCGTTTTTTATAACAAATTCTTATAACCTACATCTAAATCGGTGTATAATCTCGTCAGTTTTTTAAGGACAAAATTATGAGCCAATTTTTCTATATCCACCCTGAAAATCCGCAAGCGCGTTTGATTAATCACGCGGTAGAAATCTTGCGTCAAGGTGGTGTCATTGTGTACCCGACAGATTCTGGCTATGCCTTAGGCTGTATGATAGGCGATAAACATGCGATGGATCGTATTGTTGCAATTCGTAAATTGCCAGAAGGGCATAATTTTACGTTGGTATGTAGCGATTTATCTGAGCTTTCAACCTACGCAACGGTGAGCAATTCAGCTTATCGTTTAATTAAAAACAATACACCGGGGCGTTATACTTTTATTTTGACGGCAACGAAAGAACTTCCACGTCGATTAATGACCTCAAAACGCAAGACCATTGGATTGCGTGTGCCGGATAACCAAATTGCTTTGGATTTATTGAACGCATTAGGTGAGCCGATTCTATCTTGCTCACTGATGTTGCCTGATAATGAGCATATGACTTATTCCGATCCAGAAGAGATTCGTGAATGTTTAGAGCGTCAAGTGGATTTAATTATTCATGGTGGCTATTTAGGTCAAGAGCCAACAACGGTGGTAGATTTAACGGAAGAATCGCCAGTCATTTTACGTGAAGGAAGTGGTAGTACCGATCCTTTCATTTAACTTATTTTAGACGCTTGGGAAAGCGACAAAGGAAAACAAATGAAACCTATTCAAAAAACAGTCAGACAAGAACGTGAAAAACAAGCGGGAAAACAACCGCACTTTGAGCGTAAAGATCGTAAAAGTGCGGTCAATTCTGACATCAAATCAACTCCTAAAGCTAAGGTAGCTAAGCCATCTCATCAATCTACTGTAGAAGGTGAAAAATTACAGAAAGTGCTTGCGCGTGCAGGACAAGGCTCTCGTCGTGAAATTGAAGCAATGATTGCTGAAAATCGTGTGAGTGTCGATGGCAAAATGGCGACCCTTGGCGATCGTATCGATGTACATTCCGGTGTAAAAGTGCGTATTGATGGTCGCATTATTAATCTTCAACAAGCACAAAAAGAAGTATGCCGTGTATTAATGTATTACAAACCAGAAGGCGAACTTTGTACCCGTAGTGATCCTGAAGGTCGCCCGACTGTATTCGATCGTTTACCACGCTTAAATGGTGCAAGATGGATTGCTGTCGGCCGTTTGGATATTAATACTTCAGGCTTATTACTTTTCACGACAGATGGCGAATTAGCGAATCGTTTAATGCACCCAAGCCGAGAAGTTGAACGTGAGTATTCTGTGCGTGTATTTGGTCAAGTGGACGACGCCATGTTAGCGCGTTTACGTAAAGGTGTGCAGTTGGAAGATGGCCCAGCCAATTTCAAAGAAATCAAATTTGCAGGTGGTGTAGGGATTAACCAATGGTACGATGTGACTTTAATGGAAGGTCGTAACCGTGAAGTGCGCCGTCTGTGGGAATCACAAGGCATTCAAGTGAGCCGCTTGATTCGTATTCGTTACGGTAACATTAAGCTGATGAAAGGTTTACCGCGAGGTGGCTGGGAAGAAATGGATTTGGAAAACGTCAACTATTTACGTGAATTAGTGGGCTTGCCACCTGAAACAGAAACTAAATTAGATGTGACGAAACCTCGTCGTCGACCAAAATCAGGTCAAATTCGTAAAGCAGTAAAACGTTATACTGAGTTAAGTAAACGCTATAAAAAATAGGTGGTATTCGCGATGAAAATGCAGCAACTCCGCTACATTGTTGAGATTGTAAACCAAAATTTAAATGTGACTGAAGCCGCGAATGCGCTTTATACCTCTCAACCTGGTATCAGTAAACAGGTTCGCTTGTTAGAAGATGAATTAGGTTTAGAGATTTTTGAGCGTAATGGTAAACACATTAAATCTATTACGCCAGCGGGTAAAAAGATCGTCGCTATTGCTCGTGAGCTTTTAGTGAAAGCCCAAAGCATTAAATCAGTGGCCAATGAATATACTTGCCCGAATCATGGTGTGTTACGTATTGCGACAACTAATACACAAGCGCGTTATATGTTGCCGGCTGTGGTGGAGCGTTTCTCTAAACAATATCCGGATGTGAGTTTACATATTCATCAAGGTTCACCGACGCAAATCCATGATGCATTGATTTCAGGTGAAGTAGATTTAGCGATCACAACAGAAGCGCCGTATCTTTTTGATGATTTGATTCAACTGCCTTGCTATTTGTGGAATCGTTCGGTGATTGTTAAACCTGACCATCCTTTAGCAAAAGTGAAAAATCTTACTGTTGAGGAGTTAGGTAAATATCCGTTAGTCACTTATACCTTCGGTTTTACTGGTGTGTCCGATTTGGATTATGCGTTTAACCGCGCGGGGATTCTGCCGAATATTGTGTTTACCGCAACGGATGCTGACGTGATTAAAACTTATGTGCGTTTAGGATTAGGTGTGGGCATTATGGCCTCTATGGCTCATACACCAGCAGATAAGGATTTAGTGGCGATTGATGCTGGGCATTTGTTCCGTGCGAGTATGACGCAAATTGCGTTTAAACACAGCACTTTCTTACGCAACTATATGTATGACTTTATTGAATTTTTCTCTCCACACTTAACCCGACCAATGGTTGAAAAGGCTGAGAAATTGCGTGATAACAGCGCGGTGAAGAAATTGTTTGATAATGTTGAATTAGAAGTGAAATAAGTATAGAAAAATATAAAAGCGCGGTCAGAATTTAATGTGAATTCTGACCGTTTCTTTTTTACAATAAAAACAAATGTGGCACTAAGTTCATGACGATAACTGTTGCGATAGAAAGCAATAATCGTGATGAGCCAAAGATAAAACCTCGATTGGTACCATTATCAAATTTTACTAATAAATTTGCCATCGCGGTTAAAGCATAGACTTCAATCACCGTGAAAATGACCAAGTAAATATAAGCAGAAACCAAAGAAATATATTTCAACGTAATAAACCAAGGGAGGATAATGCCAATAGCCAAGATTGGTGCCACCCATAAGGTTTGTTTAATCGTTAAATTGATTTTTCGAGAAAAATAACTTTGCAGCGAAACAGTCAGTAAACCATTTACAAAAAGTGCAATGGGTGAGTGTTCCGGCATGCCTAATTTGTTGTCAAACAGGAAAGGGAAGATCACAAAGAATGAGGTTGCAATGGAAAGTGGAATAAACAACATCAAATGCACCAATAAAAATTCTTTGGTGATGATTTCTTTAATTTGGGCAAAGCGAAATTTTACTAAGGTTTGCAAAGTTTGGATTTGATAAAACGGTTTAACCATTAAGGCAAAGAGAATCGCTTCCATTGCAAAGCAGACCCAAATCAACCATTCAATATGATTGTATTTGATAAATGGAATCACCAATAAAGGCGCAAACATAGACGACATGGAAGTGACTTTCAAATATTTTCCCTGTAATCGGTTTTTTTCTTTGTATTCTTCACCCGCGAGCACCAATAGACAGGCTTTCGCATTGGTACCAAACAAACAGCTGCCTAAGCCAAAACAGGTAGTAGCAATTAAAAGTAGAATGTAATTGTCGGCAGAGAGAAAGAAAATATAGGCGATGACATCTAAAAAGCATCCGAGCAACATCATTTTTGCCAGTCCAAAGCGGTCACCCCAGATACCGGCTAAAATAGCCAATGCTTGGTTGCAGAAAAAAAGCAACGAGAGCGAAAAGGCAATTTCGCTGTTGCTTAATCCTTTTCCTTGTAAATAGATGAAAAATACCGTTTGCATGGAAAAGAATGCAAGGGTAGAAAAGAAACGACGAGTCAGTAAAAGTTTTTGTAAATTCATTGTTTTATTAAAAAAAGAAAAGCACGCGTTAAGAACGCGCGCCAGTAATTTGTAAGTGCGGTCAAAATTCACGACGATTTTTAACCGCACTTGTGATTAAAAAGAATCGTGATATTTCACTAAATCTTCGCGGCTAATGGCAAATACGCCTAGACCGCCATTTTTTAGTTCAACCCATTCAAATGGTACATCTGGATATTGCTCGATAAGGCTCACCATGCTGTTGCCCACTTCACAAACGAGCATGCCATTTGGTGTTAAATAATCTGGTGCTTGTTTTAAAATTTGCTTTGTAATCTCTAAACCATCAACACCGGAACCTAAAGCTAGTTCAGGTTCATAGTGGAATTCTTCTGGCATATCAGCCAAATCTTCTTCATCCACATAAGGCGGATTGGTGACGATTAAATCATATTGCTGACCGAAGAGATTTTGGAATAAATCTGATTGAATCGGGAAAACACGATGTTCTAATTGGTGGCGAGCAATATTGATTTCTGCCACATTTAACGCATCCACAGAAAGATCGACCGCATCTACTTCAGCTTCAGGAAAGGCTTCAGCCGTCGCGATTGCGATACAACCACTGCCAGTACAAAGATCTAAAATACGTTTTGGTTCAGATTTTAAAAGCGGAGCAAATTTATCTTGGATTAATGCACTAATTGGCGAGCGAGGAATAATCGTACGCTCATCTACATAAAACTCTAATCCGCAGAACCACGCACTATTCGTTAAATAAGCGACTGGCACACGTTGTTTGATACGACTTAAAACTAATTGTACTAAAGTTTCTTTTTCTGAATGAGTAAGTTTACTGTTAAATAAATCTTGCGGTAAGTCGAGTGGCAATTGAAGCCCTGCAAGCACTAATTGAAGACTTTCATCCCACGCATTGTCATGGCCTTGCCCGTAGTAAATATCAGAACGATTGAATGTGCTGTATGTCCAGCGTAAAAAATCTTGAATGGTTGTTAATTCACTTGCCACATTATCTTCTAAAATTGTCGCAACAAGTTCTTGATTGTGTAAGGTTTCCATTTTGTGCCTCAATAAAAAATTTGGCTAGTTATACCATAGAATAGATGTGCTATCATTAAGCAAAATAACAAATTGAGAAAAATAATGACAGAACCAGATGATTTTGATCTTTTTCGAGCGGAAACAAAAGGGATCAAGCCCATCAAGCAAGATACCTTTGTGGCGCCGCGTCAAAAGAGCGGTCAAAAAAAATCCCATTTACGTGATATTCGAGAAAAAGAAGATACGCTTTTCTATTTTTCCGATGAATATGAACCATTGCTAAATGAACATGATGGTGTCATCAAATATTTACGCGAAGGGGAGGATAGCCATTTATTGAAACAACTTCGTCGTGGCGATTTTTCACCCGAATTATTTTTGGATTTACATGGTTTAACTCGTGAGCAAGCCAAAATGGAATTGGCAGCACTGTTGTTAGCTTGTGAAGATGAGCATGTTTATTGTGCGAGCATTATGACTGGCTACGGCACCTTTACGTTGAAAAAACAAATTCCACGTTGGTTAGTTCAACACCCTAAAGTACGTGCATTACACCAAGCTCCCAAAGAATGGGGCGGAGAAGCGGCGATACTTATTTTAGTGGATGTATAAAGAAAAAGAGCGGTCGAAATTGATCTGCATTCCAAAAGTTGGACTCAACAAACCAACAATTGAGGTGCAGATTTTTTTATGGGTAAACACTACACAATTGAATTTAAATTACAGGTTCTTCAACCTATTTTGGATGGAAAAATGAGTATTAGAGAAGCTGCGCGTTTTTACAATATTCCTTCCAACGCCTTAGTCGGGACATGGTTGAAATGGTTTGAAAAAAGTGGCATAAAAGGACTTATTCCCCGTAAACCATCAGGACGACCACCGATGAAACCCCAATATGCAAAAATGCCACCGATAATCGTGATCACCTGATTGATGATGAAAATAATCAAGTTCAAACTGTTTGGAAAACTTGGGCATGGGAAACCATGCTGGAACAACTTCGTGAAGATGCAACAGGAATGGAAGTCGCTCCGCCTATTCGCACAGGTTATCCTGAAGATAAAGTGCGGTTAATTGACATACTACTTCGCCCAGAAGTGTTGGTTTATGAACCATTTTGGATGGCAATTTCAAGCAATAAGGCGATTTTGCCTGTGCTTTGGTCTTTATTCCCTAATCATCGTTATTTGTTAGAGGCAAGTTTTCATCTCACACCAAACTTAATTCAGAATGGCTATGCACAAAAACCAATTGCAGGTCGCCGAGGTGATAACGTTAAATTGATTGGTGAAAATAATTCCATGCTGGACACAACCGATGGGTAGTTTGGTCAGCAAGATAGTATTTATCAACAGCTTTGGTGCTTACCACAAGTGGAAGATCAATATTTGCAAATCTGTACTTTTATTGTTGGAGGGCATTATGGTGCACTTGCCTACGTTCTGATTCAAGTCGTGTCATTGTAGAAAATAGCGATATGCAGCCTTTGAGAGGGTTGAAGGATAAGGTGTTATTTGGACGAAAAAATGATCAGGTTGCCGTGCATTACTTACTAAAATAGAGTATTATTAACGGTTCTAATTTTTAAAGATTAGCGTAATTTTTACCGCACTTTACTCGAATTTATATTTTTCTATTTATAAGTTATAAGGCAACCATAATGCATCAAATCAATTTGTTTCGTCCAACACTTTTGACATTAAGTCTTGCTTTTGCGAATTCTTACGCGCAAGCCTCAATGGTCCGTAATGATGTGGACTACCAATTTTTCCGTGATTTTGCTGAAAATAAAGGACAATTTACAGTCGGATCTAGCAATATTCCCGTTTTTAATAAACAAGGTCAGAAGATTGCAACAGTATTACCCAATTTACTGATGCCTGATTTACATGTGGCAAATAGGGTAAGCGGTATTGCAACTTTGTTTCATCCTCAGTATATCGCCAGTGTAAAACATAACTTAGGTTATGGTTCTGTACAATTTGGCGATAGTGATAATAATTCAGATAGTCATTCTTTTAATTATCTTATTACAGATCGAAATAATCATAGCCGGTTGGATTTTCATGCCCCTCGGTTACATAAATTAGTGACCGAAGTCGCTCCGATACCACTAAATAATATTGCATTTGATAATGCTAAAAAAACAGGGCCACGCAATGGCGCTTTTTTAGATAAAAATCGTTATCCGTACTTTGTACGAGTAGGCTCTGGACGTCAATATTTAAGAAGTAAAGATGGTAAAGACAAAACATCTTTAACATCTGCCTATCATTATCTCACTGGTGGAATACCGCTTACACCACGAGGATCAATGGACAATTGGATATCATTTAATGGTGATATTTATGATGGGCTAGTAACTTACGGTTTGCCTGGTGATAGTGGCTCACCGCTATTTGCTTATGATGCGAAGGAAAAACGCTGGGTATTAGTCGCAGTGCTATCTACTTTTGCGGGTTATGATCGGACTGAGAACATTTATACGATTATTCAACCTGATGTCATAGCACAAGCTTTTAAAAACGATGAGATTCAGATTCCACTTCGTGTTAAAGAGATCCAATGGCGGAATTTAGGTAATGGCGATAGTGTATTAAAAAATGGTGCTGAAAATATTCATGTAGCATTAGAAAGTTCATCTAAGAAATCATTAGATCAAAATACGCAACGTCCTTCTTTAGATAACGGTAAGACTATTCATTTCCAAGGTGGTGATGGATCAACTCTCATTCTTAAAGATAGTATTAACCAAGGTGCGGGGGCTTTATACTTCAATCAAAATGCCATTGTTCGCGCAGAAAATAATGATACTACTTGGCTAGGAGCGGGAATTGTCGTTAACGGTGATAAAACGGTTCATTGGCGCGTAAAAAATCCTATTAATGATCGCCTTTCAAAATTAGGAACGGGCACACTTTATGTTGATGGCCAAGGCAAAAACCTAGGTGATATTAGTGTAGGTGATGGAACTGTAGTACTTGATCAAAAGTCGTTTAATGGACAGCAGCGAGCCTTTAATCAAGTTGGGATAACAAGTGGCCGAGGAACAGTTATTCTTGCCAATAATAAGCAGGTCAATCCAGACAACATTTACTTTGGTTTCAGAGGTGGGCGATTAGATGTTAATGGAAGTTCGCTCACTTTCCATCGTATTCAAAATGCTGATGACGGTGCAAAAATTGTTAATAATCACCGCACTTATGCCGCTGAAATTAATGTAATTGGTCGTAATGATGTAACGGCTCAAAATATAGAATGGGTAAAATGGGGGCAGGAGCCTACCACTTCGTTTGCGTTGTATGAATATAAAAATAATCATAGAAATAACCGATTCGATTATTTCCGTTTAAAAGATGGAAAAAATCCACGGGCTTATTTCCCTTTGGATATGGAAACTACCAATGATTGGGAATTTTTAGGTAATGACAAACAAAAAGTTGTAGGAAACGCAGTCGCAAAAGAAAATGCGAAAAAACGTTTAGATACCTTTAGTGGTTTCCTTGGCGAGTATGATTCTCAACGTTATAACGGTGCATTAACATTTAATTACAATCCTAACCATCACAATAGCGTACTTGTATTGAATGGCGGTACGAATTTAAATGGTAATTTAAATGTGTCAGCGGGGCATCTAGTGCTTTCTGGCATTCCTACGCCTCATGCTTATGATCATTTAAACAAAAAAGAAGTTATAGATGAAAATAGTTGGATTAATCGCCAATTCAAAGCGCGCGAATTTAATGTTTCAGGCAATGCAAAACTAGAAAGTAGTAGTAATGTAAGCTTGTTAGAAGGGAATTTCAATGCTCGACATCAAGCCCAAATTCAACTAGGTTTTACTCAAGGTAAATCCAGTGAATGTATTCGTGCATCTTATACAGGTTACACCACATGTTCTGATAATAAGACTTTAGGGCGTTTGGCTTTTGATCGTATGCCTGTGACTGTTGTGCGTGGCAATGTGGATTTAAAAGATAATAGCCAGCTTAATTTAGGTAAAGCGCATTTAGTTGGGCGTATTAATGCGATGCCAATGACACAAATTCGTTTACAGCCTAATAGTCAATGGACATTAAATGGAAATAGTGCGGTAGGAAATTTAGATCTTTTACCTAATAGCCAGATCACATTAAATACTGGTTATGATGACTTAAATAAAGATTATCGAGGCTGGGTTCAATTTAATGAGTTAACAATTAATGGAAAATTGACAGGGAATGGTCACTTCCGTTTCTTAACGAATGTGGCGGAACGTAGAGGCGATCATATTACAGTAAATGGGCTTGCTTCAGGTTCTTACATCCTTTCTGTAAAAAATACGGGTAAAGAACCTAATGAAGTAAATCCATTAAGCCTTGTTAAATTAAATCATCCAAATCAGCGAATGGGGCAAGCTCGTTTTGTGCTTGAAAATGGTTATGTTGATTTAGGGGCATATCGTTATATTTTAGCTAATCGCAACAATGATTATCGCTTATATAACCCGTTGCGTGAGGCCGAACAGTCTTTTCAAGGTAGTGAGCAACTTATTGCAAATAGTCAACGTGAATTTGAGAAAGTGCATCAATCACTTAATCAAAAGCAACAAGAGCTAAATCGATTAAATTCTCAATATGAGGATGTGAAAGCAAAAGAAAATACTTATAAATCACATGTTGCACGATTGCTTTCAGATATAAATCAAACTAATAATCAAATTGATAATGCTTTTAATGAATACAATCGTACGCCTCGTATCCGTTTTATTAAACGCCGTAAATTGTATGAGCAATTCATGCAATATAAATCTAAGTTAGAAAATCAACGTAATGAATATCGTAATATTAATTCTCAAGCAAATTATTATGCGGAACAAGTGTCTTCGGTACTCGGTAGCGTTAATTCGATAAAAAATGAAGTGAATTCGCTTTCATCTCAACAAGGTAATTTGCAAGCAGAATTAAATCGTTTACAAGCGGGTTATGCAAATAAAATTGCACAAGCCCAAAAACTTTGCACAGCCCAAGGGATTTCATCTGATGTATGTCGAAAAGTTGCTAAAGTCGCAAATGATAGCGATCTAGCGGCTTTTGAAGCGGAGCTTGATGCAAATATTGATCAAGTTGAATTTGCTCAACAAGCATTAGAACATGCTAAAGCATCTGGTGATGAAAGTGCGGTTCATTTTGCGCAAGAAAATTTGGATCAAACTATACGATCTCTCGTTAATGCGCTTAAAGATACTTATACAACTTTAGGTGATATCAATCATGTCTTAGGTGTGATACCTGAAGATGTCGCAATTCCTGTACAGGCTCAGCTTATCAGCCGTTATTCCAATACGGCTTTATCAGAGCTTTCTGCAAGTGTTAATTCTGTATTACAAATTGGACGGAATTTAGATCGTCATTTATTAAGCCAAGATAAATCGAATGTTTGGGTGAATACCGAAACAAGTCAGAGAACTTATCGATCTGACTACAACCGTCCATATAAGCAAAATTTAACATTGACTCAAGTTGGCGTCGCTCAGGCATTAAATTCGAACATGCAAATTGGTGCGGTGCTTTCTCATTCTCGTGCGAATAATGAGTTTGATGAAAATGTATCAGGTACAAGCCGACTAACTGGTATAAATGGTTTTGTTAAAGGCGAGTGGAATAATGGAGTCTTTGCAAGTTTTGACTTAGGTTATGGGCGTATCCGCAACAATGTAAAATTTGACGAAGAAAACAAAACGTTCCACCGTAATATTTTGAGTGCCGGTGGAAATATTGGGGCTTCTTTGGATTGGGGAATTAATGTCACACCTTCAGTTGGTATGCGCTACTACCGTCTATCTAGCACAAACTACCAATTAGACGGTGCAAATATCAACAGTAAAACCTTACATTTAACCACTTACCGTGCTGGTGTAATGTTAGATAAAACGTTTGATATCAATGGTGTAAAATTCACCCCAAGTTTCTCAAGCAATTACTATGATGCCACTCAACGAAAACTTGCCATTGAGGGGGTATTAAGCGTCAATGATGTTGCATTAAAACAACAATTTGGACGTTATTTTACTCATGAACTTGGTTTTAGTGCTCAGATGAAACAGTGGAATATAAGCACGAATATTGGAATGCTTAAGGGCTCTGATGTTGCGCTACAGAAATTTGCTTCATTAAAAGTTGGCTTTACTTGGTAGAAGTGCGGTAGAAATTTAGAGCAAAATAAATACTAGCTTTAAGGACTGATGACAATATTTATTGGATTCAGTCCTTTTTATTTTGTATTTTTTAGGGTGAGGTTTCTAGATTGGAATAAAAAATCAGCCATCAAACAGTGGTTATATAGTCCCATGTTTGATGGCTGATGAAGATTAGTTTTAATTTTTTTGAATATTAATGACTTGTTTTAGGCAATGCTTTTCCAATTAAAATGCTTGCAACTAACATCACTAAAGTCGGAACCAACCAGGCCATTCCTTCAGATGAAAGAGGGAAGTGTTCCAATAATGAATTAATGCTTTCTGGTAACATTTTAACGTTATTTAAGCTGTCACATAAACTAAAACAAACAGTTACGATTAATGTGCTGTTGTATGTCAATTTTATTGATGGAAGTTTTTTGCGTAAGAATTGCAATAATACAAGTACAATCGCTACCGGATAAATTAATAACAAAGCAGGGATCGTAATGCGAAGTAGATCCGTTAAACCATATTGTGAAACGGTGATTGTCATTGCGGTAAAAAGTGCGGCCCAGAAGGGGTAAGAAAAACGCACAGAGAATTTTGAAAAATAGTCAGCAGCAGCACTCGTTACACCAACAAGGGTTGTTAAGCTCGCTAATTGCTTGGACAATGCCGCGATGGAAAGTTTCTTTGGGTGATTAAAAACAGAATGTTTTTATGGCCGGGAATTTAACAGTAGAGAAGAGATAGTTGATGCCGTCAGGGATTATTTGGATTACTATAACCACCGACGGATTCAACTAAAATTAAAAGGATTGAGTCCGATACAATATCGAAAACAATCCTTTAAATAACAGTCTAACTTTTTGGGGGCAGATCAAATTGACCGCTCTTTTTTACATTTTTTCTATTGTCTTAATGCCTAATAACTCTAGACCTTGTTTTAAGGTTTTCTCTGTAAGAGAAGCGAGTTTTAAACGGCTTAATTTTACGTTTTCATCTTCTGCATTTAAGATTGGACAGTGTTCATAGAATGAGGAGAACACACCAGCCAATTCATATAAATAAGCACAGAGGACATGAGGTGTGCCTTCTTTGCCCACTGTTTGAACTGCTTCTTCAAATTGAAGCAATTTGATCGCTAATGCACGTTCTTTTTCATCAGAAAGCTGAATCTTAGCTTCTGCAAGTGCGGTTGGATTTACATCTGCTTTATTGAAGATAGAACGAATACGCGTGTAAGCATATTGCATATAAGGCGCAGTATTACCTTCAAAGCTAAGCATATTGTCCCAATCGAATACATAGTCAGTCGTGCGGTTTTTAGAAAGATCTGCATATTTCACCGAGCCAATACCTACCGCTTCAATAACCGCTGTTTTTTCATCATCAGATAAATTGGTATTTTTTTCGTTGATTAATACAGTTGCACGTTCAATCGCTTCATCTAATAAATCTGCTAATTTTACGGTGCCGCCAGTACGAGTTTTGAATGGTTTACCATCTTTACCCAACATCATACCAAAATTTTTATGTTCAAGTGAGAAGCTGTCTGGTACATAACCTGCTTTACGCGTAATTAACCACGCTTGTTGCATGTGTTGACTTTGGCGTGTATCAGAGAATACTAATGCACGATCCGCTTTTAAGGTTTCATAACGGTATTTCGCTGCAGCGATATCAGTAGTAGTATAAAGGAAACCTCCATCTTTCTTCTGAACGATAACGCCCATTGCTTCGCCTTCTTTATTCTTGAATTCATCAAGATAAACCACTAATGCACCTTCATCTTCAACGGCTAAACCTTGTTTTTTCAGATCTTCAACGATAGCAGGCAACATTGGGTTATAAAGACTTTCACCCATTACATCTTTTTCGGTTAAGGTTACATTTAAGCGATCATAGTTGCGTTGATTTTGTTGCATGGTGATATCGACTAATTTTTTCCACATCGTGCGGCAATATTCATCTCCACCTTGCAATTTCACCACATAGTTACGGGCTTTTTCAGCGAAGGCTTCATCTTCATCATAGTGTTTTTTCGCTTCGCGATAGAACGCTTCCAGATCTTGAAGTTCCATTTCGCTCGCATGTTCATTTTCCATTTTTTCAAGATAAGCAATGAGCATACCGAATTGCGTTCCCCAGTCCCCCACGTGGTTCGCACGAATAACGTTGTGACCTAAAAATTCAAGGGTACGAACAACGGCATCACCGATAATGGTAGAACGTAAGTGACCTACGTGCATTTCTTTCGCAACGTTTGGTGAAGAATAATCAATCACAATAGTTTGTTTTTCATTTGCGCTTACACCAAGATTTTGATCTTTTAATGCAGCAGAAACATTATTCGCTAACCAAGTTGGATTTAAGAAAATATTGATAAAACCTGGACCGGCAATTTCAGTTTTTTCCGCAACATCAGAAAGGACAGCATGTTCTAATACTTTTTGTGCAAATTCACGTGGATTTAAACCTAGCTTTTTAGCAGATGCCATGATGCCGTTTGCTTGGTAGTCACCAAATTGGGGTTTACCAGATTGACGAATAAGCGCATCACATTGTTCATCTGCGCCAGCAGCAATCATCGCTTGTTTAATTTTATCGGATAAAATAGATTGAATATTCACGGTTTTTCCTAATCTTGAAATTGAATAATGAAAATAATCGGCTATGATACCGTTGTTTATAGATTTCTCAAAGTAAGAGCAGGAGAAAATGTCAAATTTAATGGAAAAATCGACCGCACTTTATCAAGAATTACCTTTATTTCAGGAAAAAATTCAGCAATTAGCTTCCATCATGAAAGTAAATTTGGGTGATTACCAAATCGATCATTTAGCTTTAAGAGCAAATAGTGAAGAAAAAGCAAAAAATTGGCTGACAGAATTATTAAAGTGCGGTAAAATTTTAAGCGATAATATCGTTAATGGGCGTTCTATCTATTTGGTTGAATTAGATGAGCCAGTTGATTTCATTGGTCAGCCTGTCGATGTTATTGAATTACCGTTTCCTAAAAATAAACAATATCCCCAAGAAACTTGGGAACATATTGAAATTGTAATGCCGTTTTTATCTCATGAATCTGTTGAGGATTGGGTTAATCGGATTTGCAATACATTTTTATGGAAGGAACTAACTCAATTAACCATGAAGGTGAGCGAACCTAAGGTGGAAGGGGAGCAATTGCCGAATCCATCAATTGCAGTGAGTTTTGTTGATAAAACAGAAAATCATGTTTGCATAAAGGTTCATCCTTATACAATAAAGAAAATACTCGAGGTTTAGTGTAATGAAAAAAATTACCTTAGCATTAACTGTCTTATTAAGTTTAGGTTTATCAGCTTGTTCATCTCAATCACAGAAAGATGAAAGCGCTTATAAAGGCCAAGTTATCTTCACCGAATTACAAGGTGATAATGTAAAATTAACCGTTCGTAAAAACGACTGCTCATACAAACAAGAAGGTGAAACTGAAGTGATCGTTCACAAATACGATTCAACTTTAGTAACTGGTGCTTGTGTGAAAGTATCTGACAACGGTCAAGGCGTGAAAAACGTTTCAACTTGGTCTCCAAGAAACCCAATCTAATTTATTTTTAGAAGGTTAGTTTTATGAAAAAAGTAACAGTTGCATTAGCACTTATGATGTCTATCGGTTTGACTGGTTGTGCGAACACTGATGTTTTTAGCGGTGATGTTTATACAGCTGGTCAAGCAAAAGAAGCACGTTCAATTAGCTATGGTACAATCGTATCAGTTCGTCCTGTTAAAATCCAAGCTGATAATAATGGTGTAATTGGTACAGTTGGTGGTGGTGCTTTAGGTGGTATTGCTGGTAGTACAATTGGTGGCGGTACAGGTCAAGCCATTGCAGGTGTTATTGGTGCGATTGGTGGTGCCATCGCGGGTAGCAAAATTGAAGAGAAAATGAGTCAAGTTAATGGTGCAGAACTTGTTATCAGAAAAGATAATAGAGAAGAGATCGTTGTAGTTCAAAAAGCAGATCCTAGCTTTAAAGCTGGTCGTCGCGTAAGAATCGTTGGCGGTTCATCATTAAATGTTTCTGTTATCAACTAACTAGAACTAAAATAGAAAAAGCGAGCCATGATAGGTTCGCTTTTTTTATGTTTTAAATCAAAAGAAAGTGCGGTTGTTTTTTGCTTGAAAGTCAAAAATATGATAAAACTATCAACCGTTATTTCACATCAACAATAGGAAGCAAAATGTCAAATTTACAACAAGTTATTGAAGCTGCATTTGAAAAACGTGCAGAAATTACCCCTAAAACAGTTGATGCACAAACTCGTGCAGCAATCGAAGAAGTGATCGAAGGATTAGATAGCGGTAAATACCGTGTTGCAGAAAAAATTGATGGTGAATGGGTTACTCACCAATGGTTGAAAAAAGCAGTATTATTATCTTTCCGTATCAATGATAACCAAATTATTGATGGCGCTGAAACCAAATACTATGACAAAGTGGCATTGAAGTTTGCTGACTATACCGAAGAGCGTTTTGCTCAAGAAGGTTTCCGTGTCGTACCTTCTGCAACAGTACGTAAAGGGGCATACATTTCTAAAAACTGTGTATTAATGCCATCTTATGTAAATATCGGTGCATATGTGGGTGAAGGTACCATGGTTGATACATGGGCAACTGTAGGTTCATGTGCACAAATTGGTAAAAATGTTCACTTATCTGGTGGTGTAGGCATCGGTGGTGTATTAGAGCCATTACAAGCAAACCCAACCATTATCGGCGATAACTGTTTTATCGGTGCACGTTCTGAAGTGGTTGAAGGGGTGATTGTGGAAGATGGTTGTGTGATTTCTATGGGCGTATTCATCGGTCAATCAACGAAGATCTACGATCGTGAAACAGGTGAAGTATTCTATGGTCGTGTACCAGCTGGCTCAGTAGTTGTTTCAGGTAGTCTTCCATCAAAATGTGGTAAATACAGCTTATACTGTGCAGTGATCGTGAAAAAAGTTGATGCAAAAACTTTAGGTAAAGTAGGTATCAACGAATTATTACGCTCTATTGAAGAGTAATTCAAATACCATAAAAAATGACCGCACTTTATTTGACAAAGTGCGGTCATTTTCTTTTCTAAATTAGCAAATTATTTTTTTCTTGCTAACATTGTCGCAAATTTTAATTTAATGCGATTGCCATTTTCATCGGTTTTGTGTAACTCGCCCATATTTTCGTTGTATTCTAAGAATTCCCAATCTTTGTAATATTCTTTTAATTCACCTTCCGAGAACGTAAATGAGAAGGCTAGTGGGCAAGGCACCTCAGGCGTAGACATGGCTGCTACAATTAAATTATAACCACCTGGGTTGGTGTGTTCTTGCATATTCTTAATAATGGCTGGAATTCGCTCACGGTTTAAGAACATAAATACCACGGTAGATAAAATGAAGTCGTAGTTTTCTTGAATATTGGCGGTGTTAATATCATAAACAGCGGTCTTAATATTCAAGTTTTCTTTGTCTTTAGTTTCGTTCAAGAAGGCTATGCTGTTTTCGTTGTGATCCCAAGAGGTTACATCATAGCCTTTTAAACTTAAATAAAGTGAATTACGACCTTGTCCGCAGCCTAAATCTAGCACTTTACAAGGTTTGATAATTTTAGCTGCATCAACCACATCACCATGCGTTGCAGTCATATTGTATTTTTTGCTGAAGTAATCTTCTTTTGTGCAATAGAAACCAAGCGTACATTCTAAGTCATCAGAAAGTGCTTCAACTCGGTGCCAGGCTTGTGGCTCAACAAATGGAATATCACTTTCAGGCGTGAAAATATGCTCAGCAATGACATCGCCATTTTCAGTTAGCTCATAAAACTTAAGTTTACCTTTTAGCACTGTAAGTTTGCCCCAAGTTCCCACTTTAGTATTGTGTTTTTCTTGGAACATTTTAGGTAATTTATCTTTTGTCCAAACCGGCATTTGTTTATAGCAGATAAGTTCGTTTGTCATAATGAATTCCTTTTAATTGCATGATTAATAGCTGATTGATATGGTAGGGTATTTAATTCTATTTGGCAATGAAAAAGGCGACCGAAGTCGCCTAAATATTAAATTATTTTACTTGCATACCGGCAGTGACACCTCTATCAGCTGAAAGTAAGAATAAATCACTTCCGCCAGTACCAGCAGAAAGAATCATCCCTTCCGATACGCCGAATTTCATTTTACGCGGTGCAAGATTTGCAACCACTATAACAAAACGACCTTCCAATTCTTCAGGTTTGTTGTAAGCCGCTTTAATGCCAGAGAACACTTGGCGAGTATGGTCACCTAAATCTAATTCAAAACGTAAGAGTTTGTTTGATTCTGGTACTGCTTCGCACTTCAGTACTTTTGCCACACGCATATCAATTTTAGTAAAATCGTCAATGGTAGTGGTGTCAGCAATCGGTTCAACACTTGAAAGTGCGGCCAGTTTTGCCGCTGTTTTTTCTGTCGCTTTATTTGCTTCAGCGAAAAGTGCTTTAGTTTCTTCTACAACAGCATCAATTTGTTTTTTCTCTAAACGCGAGAAAAGCGCTTTAAATGGAGTAAGTTGATGACCTAATAGTGGCTGTGCAATATTATCCCATGTTAGTTCTGTTTGTAAGAACGCTTCTGCGCGTTCCGCCAGTTTTGGAAGAACCGGTTTTAAGTAAGACATTAATACACGGAAAAGCTCGATACCCATTGAGCAAACCGCTTGTAATTCGGCATCTTTGCCTGCTTCTTTAGCAATAACCCAAGGGGCTTTTTCATCAATGTATTTATTCGCCTTATCGGTTAATGTCATGATTTCACGAATCGCTTTGTTGTATTCGCGGCTTTCATAATAAGCAGCGATTTGTTCAGCTTGTGCAGTGAATTCTGCAAAAAGCGCTTCGTCTTCTAATTTATCTGCTAATTTGCCTTCAAAACGTTTAGCAATAAATCCAGCATTACGAGAAGCCAAATTGACTAATTTATTAACAATATCCGTATTGACACGTTGAACGAAATCTTCCAAGTTGAAATCAAGATCTTCGATACGATCGTTTAATTTTGCCGCGTAGTAATAACGTAAACATTCCGGATCAATGTGATTTAAATAGGTGCTGGCTTGGATAAATGTACCGCGTGATTTTGACATTTTGGCGCCATCTACGGTGACATAACCATGAGCAAACACATTGGTTGGTTTGCGGTATTCGCTCCCTTCTAACATTGCTGGCCAGAATAGGCTGTGGAAATACACGATATCTTTACCGATAAAGTGATAAAGTTCTGCATCGCTGTTTTCTCCCCAGAATTCATTAAAATCAATGCCTTCACGATCGCAGAGATTTTTGAAAGAAGCCATGTAGCCAATTGGCGCATCCAACCAAACATAGAAGAATTTATCTTTTGCACCTGGAATTTCAAAACCAAAATAAGGTGCATCACGAGAGATATCCCATTGTTGTAAGCCACTTTCAAACCATTCTTGCATTTTGTTTGCAATTTCAGGTTGAAGTGAGCCAGAGCGAGTCCATTCTTTTAACATGCCTTCAAAAGCAGGTAAATCAAAGAAAAAGTGTTCAGACTCTTTAACAATTGGTGTTGCACCTGATACTGCAGAACGTGGATTAATTAGATCCATTGGGCTATAAGTAGAGGCACAAACTTCACAGTTATCACCGTATTGATCTTCGGCTTTACATTTTGGGCAAGTCCCTTTGACGAAACGATCCGGTAAGAACATATTCTTTTCAGGATCGAATAATTGAGAAATGATTTTGGTTTTAATAAAGCCTTTCGCTTTTAACTTATTGTAAATCTCAGCGGTGAGTTGTTTATTTTCTTCACTGTGAGTAGAGTGATAGTTATCAAAACTGATATTAAAACCTGCAAAATCACGTATGTGATCAGCTTTTGCTTTTGCGATTAGTTCTTCTGGTGTAATGCCTAATTTATCGGCATTAAGCATAATTGGTGTACCGTGTGCATCATCTGCACAGACAAAATGAATTTTATTGCCACGCATACGTTGGAAACGTACCCAAATATCCGCTTGAATATGTTCTAACATATGGCCTAAATGAATGGCGCCATTTGCATAAGGTAATGCACAAGTGACTAAAATTTTACGAGGTTGAGCTGTCATTATTTTTCTCTTATTCTTTTTGCAAAAATTGCGAGTATGTTACCCGATTAGTGCGATTTTTTCTAGTTTAGTTATACTTTTAGCTTAACATTTGAGGTGTAAAAGGAGTAGAATATCCCTGACAAATTTACTCTACTACCTACTACTATTAAAGGAATACTATGGCAACTGCTTTTTCTGAAAATTTAACGGCAGAACAACAATCTCAGGTTCTGCAACTTTTCCAACAATTTCAACACCCAACGTTACAAAAAGACTTAATCGAATTAAAGACTTTGAAGAAAGTTGAAAAAGGCGGTGACATATTACGTATTGAATTACAATTGCCTTTTGCATGGAACACTGGCGTGGAGCAAGTGAAACAACAGCTTTCAGATGCATTATTAAAAGCAACAGATAGCAAAGAAATCAAGTGGGTGGTGAATTATCAAATTGCTACTTTAAAACGTGCGAATAATCAACCCGCTGTAAAAGGTGTGAAGAACATCATTGCGGTGACTTCAGGTAAAGGAGGGGTAGGGAAATCATCCGTTTCGGTGAATCTTGCGCTTGCTTTACAAGCTCAAGGTGCTCGTGTGGGTATTTTAGATGCCGATATTTATGGTCCATCTGTTCCGCATATGTTAGGCGCCCCACATCAACGCCCAACCTCACCAGATAACCAACATATCACCCCGATTAAAGCACATGGTTTATCTGCAAACTCGATCGGTTTCTTAATGGATGAAGATAATGCGACTATTTGGCGTGGTCCAATGGCAAGTAGTGCATTAAGTCAGCTTTTAAATGAAACCTTATGGGATAGTTTAGATTACTTAGTGATTGATATGCCTCCTGGTACAGGTGATATTCAATTGACCCTTTCACAGCAAATTCCTGTAACGGGGGCAGTTGTGGTCACAACACCACAAGACATCGCGTTATTAGATGCGGTGAAAGGTGTATCTATGTTTGAACGTGTGTCTGTACCTGTGTTAGGTATTGTGGAAAATATGTCTATGCATATTTGTAGCAATTGCGGCCATCACGAACCGATTTTCGGTACTGGTGGTGCAGAAAAAATGGCACAAAAATACAATGTGAAAGTATTAGGCCAGTTACCTTTGAATATTCAAGTTCGTCAAGATTTGGATGCGGGTAAACCAACTGTGGTTGCTGCACCAGATAGTGAAATTGCGAAATCTTTCTTAGATTTAGCAGAGAAAGTGTCAACAGAGCTTTACTGGCAAGGTTCTGTGATTCCAAGCGAGATTTTATTCCGCGAAGTGAAATAATTACAAAAACATCATAAAAATTAACCGCACTTTAGGTCATCCAAAGTGCGGTTATTTTTTAGCGAAATTTGCTTATTTTAAATGATCCGCATCATTCATTTTCTCAATGCAAAAACCGTTTTTATCATCATAATGAACAACACTAATTGAGGTGTTGATGAGTGATACTGATTTATCTTCATCGCGGTGATTTTGCCACGTTGCGCCGTTTAACAAGGCAAGCAATAAACGCAAGGTATGGCCATGCGATACAATGAGAATATTACCTTGATCGTGGATCTTAATAATATCCTGTAATGCTTTCATGGCACGTTCGCCTAATTGCTCAAACGTTTCGCCACCATTTACTTGAGCTTTGTAATTAGCAGGATCTTTAATGAGTTGCTTGAATTCAGGGTGTTCTCTTAACGTATCGACAACTAGGCCTTCCCAAGAACCAAAATATTGTTCGTTTAAACCTTGGTGATGGAAAAGGGGAATATCACGTTCTCCGATAATGTGAGAGGCGGTCTCAATAGTACGTTTCAATATGCTGGAATAAGCGGCAATGAAAGGAATGTTATTAAGTGCCACGCCTGTTTTTTTCGCACCATTAATGCCTTCTTCGGTTAAAGGGGAATCGCCATGACCTTGCATTAAACCATCCGTATTCCAAACGGTTTTACCGTGGCGAATGAAATAAAAAGTTAGTTGTTTTTTCATTTTTCATGTCCATAAAAAAGATTAAGGAAGCCGAAACTTCCTTAATCATGATTTTAACGGGAGTAATAACCTGCCATTGAACTATATACGGCATTTTCTGCTTGAATGATGTTGTATTTCGCATTCAAGATAGAAAGTTGAGAGCTTTTCTCTGTATTTGCCGCAGCAAGCCATTCACGTAATTCAGATACACCTGCATTGTAACGATCTCGATAGTATTTAGTGATACGTTGGTTATAACTGTGAGTTTTTTGCAAGTTGGCAAAGGCACTTTGTGCTTGTGTGTAGGCAAAGTAGTTGGTATCTACATCATTCAAGGCTTTAGTGATGCTTTGCTCATAGTTTAAACGTGCGGTTTCATAATCTGCTTCAGAGATTTTCACGTTCCATTTCACCGTATTCCAGTTGAGGAATGGTAGGCTAATGCCGATTAAACCTGTACCAACTGGATTGTGCAATGCGTTACCGACTTTAGTACCATTTGATGTTAAGCTTCCGCCTAAAGTGACTTCAGGGAACCAGCCTTTTTCAGTTGCTTTGGCATTTTTGAACGCACTGCTTAAGCGATATTGATAGCCTTTTACATCAGGGCGATTCGCAATCACAGAAACGGGCACATTTAAATTTACGCCCACATTTTTTACATTAAGAATGTGTGGGAAGTTGATATTTAATGCTTCTTCCGGTTTTAAGTTCAGTAAGTTACGTAAAGTTTGTTCTGCTGTTTTACGCTGCGTTTGGTAGTTGATCAAGTTATTACGTGCGTTTAACACCGCTTGTTGTGCTTGATCTACACTTGCACTGTCCGCCACACCTTGTGATAAACGGCGTTGCATAATGCTGCTAATGTCGTTGTAGTATTTAATGGTTTCTTCGGTTGTGCTGATCGCATCATTCAAGTAGGCTATTTGATAATAGGTTGTCACAACAGAGTTGATGAGTGAAAGTTTCGTTGCTTCTAAATCTTCAGCTGTTGCTTTATGTGACCATTCTGCGGCATCTGCAGTATCTGCTAAACGTTGCCATAGATCTAACGTATAACTCACATTTAATGCACCTTTATGACTGATGGTTGAGTTACCACCAGTTTTAAGATTTTTACCTGCAGAAGATTGGGTTGAACCGCTAAATGCCGGAATTAAATTTGCGCCTGCAAGGTTTGCATTGTATAAAGCACGGTTTACGGCGACAGACGCTTTGGCTAAATCTTTGTTGTTAACTAATGCTTGTTCTACTACTCGATTTAATTGTGAATCATTGTAAAGCGCCCACCAGTTTTCTTTTACATTAAATTGTTTGGTGATTTCCGCATAATTTTGGTAATCCTGCTGGCTCGCTTTATAAGAATAGCCGATGTTAGCACAACCTGCCAGAGCAGTTGCCATCGCGATTGCTAAGGTTAACTTTTTCATCTTTAACATGGATTTTTTCCTTTCTTTTAATTAAAATGCGGTCAAAAATTAGTAAGAATTTTAACCGCTCTTTTGAGTTTTACAAAATTTCTTTATTCTCTCGCAAGTGCTGTAATTGGATCTAATTGTGCTGCGCGTTTTGCCGGCATATAACCGAAGATCACACCAATAAGGGTAGAGAAGACTACTGCGGCAACAATTGAGCCAGTTGAGAACGCCATCGTAAAGTCAGTCATAAATACGTTAAATAGCAGACCGATTAAACCTGAAAGCAGAATACCCGTCATGCCGCCAATTAAACAAATCAGCACGGCTTCAATTAAAAATTGTTGTAGAATATTGAATTGTCTTGCCCCAATAGCCATGCGCACACCAATCTCTTTAGTTCGCTCTGTTACGGAAACCAACATAATATTCATTACACCAATACCACCAACGATCAATGAAATAAAGGCGATAGAGGAAATGAGCAATTTCATCGTGCCGGTTGTGCTTTCAATGGTTTGTTTAATGGTATCGCTATTCATGATGAAGAAATCTTTTTTACCATGACGTATGGTGAGCAATTCAGTAATTCCTTTTTCAGCGACAGTCGTATTCACGGAATCATCCACTTTTACGGTAATTGAAGCAATTTTTTTGCTACCCGAAATACGATTCATCACGGTAGTGTAAGGTGCATAGAGATTAAGTGAACTGCTTGCTCCGCCCATTTGTTTATCAGATACCACGCCAATAATGCGTAATGGACGTTTATTAAACATTAAGATTTTGCCGATAGGATTTTCATCAGGGAAAATGGATTTTTTCGCACTTTCATCGATTAAGGCCACTTGATTGTTATCAGCAACATCTTGAGCTGAAAATAAATTACCAGATTTTAGTTTTAATCCATCTACATCAAAATATTGTTCGCCCACACCTTTTAAGCTGGTCGAGGAGAAAGTCTGGTTACCATAAATTAATGTGCCACTTGATGAGCTATTTGGCGTGACGCTTTGTACATAGCTTTGTTGGTTTAAGGCAGTGGCATCATTAATCGTCAGATTTTGCATTTGTTCAGCACGACGATCACCAAAGCCTGTACCATTAAAAATTGTTATGGTGCTCGTCCCAATTCCTCGAATATTTTCCAAGATTTTTTGCTGTGAACCATTTCCCAATGCCACGACAGAAACCACGGAGGTAATCCCGATAATAATCCCGAGCATGGTTAAAAGAGAACGCATTTTGTGGGCAATAATGGCACTCACAGACATACGAAAGGCTTCAACAAATTGATCTTTGCTGAACCCAAAGTGCGGTTTAGATTTGGTTGGATTTTCGACCGCACTTTTTACTGCTTCTTTTTGCGTATCGCCAATGATTTCGCCATCTTTAATTTCAATCACGCGATTCGCACTGGCGGCAATTTCTCGGTCGTGGGTTACCATAATAATAGTGTGGCCTTCTGCATGTAATTGGCGCAGAATTTCCATCACATTTTGACCGCTTTGTGAATCCAATGCACCAGTGGGTTCATCGGCTAAAATAATTTCACCGCCATTCATCAACGCACGCGCAATACTCACACGTTGTTGCTGACCACCAGAAAGCTGGCTTGGTTTATTTTGCCATTTATCGCCTAAACCTAATTTTTCTAAAAGTTGTTTTGCACGAGAAAGACGTTTTTCTTGCGACATCCCCGCATAAATTGCAGGCAAGGCGACGTTTTCTGCAGCGGTCAAGCTCGACAATAAGTTATAGCGTTGGAAAATAAAGCCGAATTTTTGGCTACGTAAATCTGAAAGCTGATCTTTGCTTAATTCAATGGTTTCTTTGCCATTGATTTTGTAAGAACCACTGGTTGCCGTATCCAAACCCCCGATGATGTTCATCAAGGTCGATTTACCCGAACCCGATTGCCCAATAATCGCGACGAAATCGCCTTTTTCTATATTTAAAGAGACATTCTTCAAAATATGAACACGATTTTCGCCTTCACCGAAGTAACGGTTGAGATCCTTAATTTCAATGATATTCATTAATTTTCTACCGCACTTTTAGAACATTCTTGGACCACGAGGCATCGAGCCAACTTGTTCACCATTCGCAACTTGCGACACGATGACTTTTTCACCTTCATTTAAACCCGATTTGATTTCAGTTTTGAAATCATTTTGAACACCGGTTTCAACTTCGCGAGGTTTTGGCTGATTTTTGTCATTCAATACATTTACAAAGCTTTTGCCATCACGTTTTTGAATAGCCATATTGGAAACCAATAACACATCTTTCGCGTTGGCAATTTTGATGTTGTTTTCTGTCGTCATTCCGATGCGTAAAGTACGATCTGGGTTATCAATCAAAACATTGGCGTAATAGTAGATCGCACTGGTCGTTGAGCTGCTACTTGAAATCGTCGAAGATGATGTTGAAGAACTATCACTTGTCGTGGTATTGGCTGGATCAACAGAATCAATGATCGAGTGATATACAGTTTGGCTATCCGATAAAATAGTAAAACTCACTTCTTGACCTGCTTTCACTTTGGTAATGTCGCCTTCTGAAATTTCAGGCTTAAT
This sequence comes from Haemophilus parainfluenzae, assembly GCF_003253005.1. Taxonomy (GTDB): domain Bacteria; phylum Pseudomonadota; class Gammaproteobacteria; order Enterobacterales; family Pasteurellaceae; genus Haemophilus_D; species Haemophilus_D parainfluenzae_M. The sequence goes on from NZ_QEPZ01000002.1 coordinate 348,050, forward strand.
TTTCATTTTGCTTAAATCAGCAATGGTCACAATCGTTGGAGTCGTTTGGTTGGCATTAACGGTTTGACCTTCAGAAACGGGCACAGAAATAACGGTACCATCCATTGGTGCGGTGATTTTGGTGTAGCCCACATTGGTTTCTGCGGTATTCACTTCAATTTCAGCTTGTTTGATATTGGCTTCAATGGCTTCCATTTCGGCTTTTGCATTATCAAGGGTGCTTTTTGCGGTATTCACACTATCTAAAGACGTGGCTTTTTGCGTATAAAGTTTTGATAAGCGGTTATAGCTTGAAAGTGCAACATCGTAAGCGGTTTTCTTCGCTTTCAATTGTGCTTGATAGCTCACCAATGCAGCCTTTTTGGTATTTAAGGTATTAATTTGGGTTGTGGAATCAATATCAGCGATCATTTCGCCTTTTTTGATTTCTTGCCCTAATTTGACATAGAGTTTGGTGATTTTACCCGAAGCTTGGGCGCCGACATCGACTTCATTCACGCTTTCAATCGAACCAGAAGCGACAACTGTTTTTTCAACATTGCCACGGGTAACGGATTCAGTAAGATAAGTCGTTTCTTGTTTGCTATTGCTAGAGAAAAAATAATAAGCTGCACCAGCAGCAATGAGTAATCCGAGTAAAATAAAAAAGCGTTTTTTCATAGAGATTTTGTCATTCCAAATAAAAAAATGAACGTTTGTTCAGTGAAAGTGTATTCTAAAGGTAAACTTTTCAGTTTGCACGAAAAATCTTCAAATTAGACCTAAAAATCCTAAAAAATTCAGTATTAATTTAATGAAAGTGCGGTTAGTTTTGGGATCAAATTCACAACGTCAGACTTTTCGTATAGAATGGAGTAATTATTTTCAATTTATTGAGAAATTTATGAGCAATACAGAACACACTCTAGAAAATGCGGAAAATACCCGCACACACAATTTCATTACTCAAATTATTGATGAAGATTTAGCTTCGGGTAAACACAAAAGCGTTCATACTCGTTTTCCACCTGAGCCGAACGGCTATTTACATATCGGCCACGCAAAATCGATTTGCTTAAACTTCGGCTTGGCAAAAGAATATAACGGTTTATGTAACCTACGTTTTGACGATACCAACCCTGTGAAAGAAGACGTGGAATATGTAGATTCCATCAAAGAAGATGTGCAATGGTTAGGTTTTAAATGGGAAGGTGAGCCACGTTATGCTTCCGATTATTTCGATGCACTTTATGGCTATGCCATTGAATTAATAGAAAAAGGCTTAGCGTATGTAGATGAGCTTTCTCCAGATGAAATGCGTGAGTATCGCGGCACCTTAACTGAGCCAGGTAAAAATAGCCCATATCGTGATCGTAGTGTCGAAGAAAACTTAGCGCTATTTGAAAGAATGAAAAATGGAGAGTTTGCCGAAGGGACATTAAGTCTTCGTGCGAAAATCGACATGGCTTCACCATTTATGGTCATGCGTGATCCCGTGCTTTATCGTATTAAATTTGCAAGCCATCACCAAACCGGTGATAAATGGTGCATTTACCCAATGTACGATTTCACTCACTGTATTTCTGATGCCATTGAGCGTATTACACATTCTCTATGTACATTAGAGTTTCAAGACAACCGTCGTTTATATGACTGGGTGTTGGAAAATATCAGTATTGAACGTCCATTACCGCATCAATATGAATTCTCTCGTTTAAATTTAGAAGGTACGTTAACCTCTAAACGTAAATTATTGAAATTAGTAAACGACGGCATAGTGGATGGTTGGAATGATCCGCGTATGCCGACGATTTCTGGTTTACGTCGTCGTGGTTATACACCGGCTTCGTTACGTGAATTCTGTCGTCGTATCGGTGTGACTAAACAAGATAACGTTGTAGAATATTCTGCACTTGAAGCGTGTATTCGTGAAGATTTAAACGAAAATGCACCACGCGCAATGGCGGTGATTGATCCTGTTCGCGTAGTGATTGAAAACTTTGAAGGCGAAGAAATCTTAACGGCACCAAATCACCCAAATCGCCCTGAATTAGGTGAGCGTCAATTACCGTTTACGAAAGAGCTTTATATTGATCGTGCAGACTTCCGTGAAGAAGCGAACAAGCAATATAAACGTTTAGTATTAGGTAAAGAAGTGCGTTTACGTAACGCTTATGTGATTAAAGCTGAACGTGTCGAAAAAGATGCAAATGGTGAAATCACCACGATTTTCTGTACTTACGATCCTGAAACGTTAGGTAAAAATCCAGCAGATGGTCGTAAAGTGAAAGGGGTAATTCACTGGGTTTCTGCAGTGCATAACCATCCAGCTGAATTCCGTTTATACGAGCGTCTTTTCACCGTACCAAACCCAGGTGCAGCAGAAGAAATCGAAAGCGTGCTAAATCCAACCTCTTTAGTGGTAAAACACGGTTTTGTAGAACAAAGCTTGGCTAAAGCAGAAGCAGAGAAAGGTTATCAATTTGAACGTGAAGGTTATTTCTGTGCAGATAGTAAAGATAGCCGTCCTGAACATTTGGTATTTAATTTAACAGTAAGCTTAAAAGAAGGCTTCTAATTTTAATCAACCAAGTGCGGTCAAAAATCATGTAAATTTTGACCGCACTTTTTATTTGTATCAACTATGCAACTTGAACCTAATTTTTGGCAAACAAAATCCCTGCTTGAAATGACAGAATCCGAATGGGAAGCCTTATGTGATGGCTGCGGAAAATGCTGTTATCGAAAATACATTCAAGGGCGAGGCAAGCGTGAAAAACTTTATTACACACGCATTGCTTGTAATCTATTAGATGTGGAAACTGGAAAGTGCGGTAATTATTCAGAGCGTTTTAAAATTGAAACCGACTGCACCAAGCTCACCAAAAAGAATTTACCTGATTTTCATTGGTTGCCTGACACTTGCGCTTATCGTTTGCTTTATGAAGGAAAAACGCTCCCTGAATGGCATCCACTCATTTCTGGCCATGCGGATTCCTTGAAAAATGCTGATGTTTTAATCAAAAATGGTGTGCATGAACGCGATGTGATTGATTGGTTTGAATTTATTATTGACGAAGATCACACTTTTAAATAAAGCCGGTTGTCATCACTTTCAGCTTGGTTATAATACCTAACAAGAGTTATGCAGTTGTCATGTGGTGTCTATGCAAATCTCGGATTCTCTCAAACAAAAAGCAGAAAAATGCGGTATCGCACTTTTTCATTATGATATTGATGGACATCTTATTTTCGCAGATGAAAAGACGGTTTCAACTTTTGTTGAGCTTTTGCAGCCTCCGCCAAAAGCGAAAGGACAGTTTGACGATGTACTGGCAGCATTTGAAAATGAACCGATTAATTATCGACTCAATCGTCTAGATTTGCCCCCTGCCGATGAATATTGTTATCAGTTGATTGATGAATCTAATGTCATTCTGTTAGAAAAAACACTTTCAAATTTATCCGCACTTTCCTTGCCTCCACTTCCTTTTGGCTATTATCGTTTGGTGATTTTTATCGCCCAACAAACGAGAAAGTACTGTCGATTGTAAATAATCAAGCTCGCAAAGCATAAAGGAGTATGTCATGACAAAACTAGTCGCGCAATCAGTAATTAATTCATTTTTTGATGGCAAACATGCCGATCCTTTTGCTGTATTAGGCATGCATGAGACTCATAATGGTATTGAGGTTCGCGCTTTATTACCGGATGCAGATAAAGTCGAAGTGATTGATAAAGAAAGTCAATCTATCGTTGTCGTTCTTGAAAAAGTGGATGATCGCGGATTTTTTACTGCGATTGTGCCAGAGATTCATCATTTCTTTGTCTACCAATTAAAAGTGTATTGGGGGGCAGAAGCCCAAATTATTGAAGATCCGTATCGTTTCCATCCGATGATTAATGATTTAGATCAATGGCTATTAGCAGAAGGTTCATTATTACGTCCTTATGACGTATTAGGTGCACATTTCTCCGAATGTGATGGTGTGCCAGGCGTGAATTTCCGTGTATGGGCTCCAAATGCGAAACGCGTTTCATTGGTAGGTGATTTCAACTATTGGGACGGTCGCCGTCATCCAATGCGTTTCCATCCCGCAAGTTGTGTCTGGGAATTATTCTTACCAAAAACTAGCCTTGGTCAACGCTATAAATTTGAATTGATTGATTGCAATGGCAATCTTCGTTTGAAAGCCGATCCTTATGCATTCAGATCGGAATTACGTCCTGATACCGCATCAGAAATCAGCATGTTACCGGATGTAGTTGAAATGACGGAGCAACGTCGTAAAGCGAACCAACGTAATCAACCTATTTCGATTTACGAAGTGCATTTGGGATCATGGCGACGTAATTTAGAGAATAATTTCTGGCTTGATTATGACCAAATTGCTGATGAACTCATTCCTTATGTCAAACATATGGGCTTTACCCATATTGAGTTTTTACCACTCTCTGAATTTCCATTCGATGGTTCCTGGGGCTACCAACCAATAGGCTTGTATTCGCCGACCAGTCGTTTCGGTAAACCAGAAGCCTTTAAACGTTTAGTCGAAAAAGCCCACAAAGCAGGCATAAATGTGATTTTAGACTGGGTACCGGGACATTTCCCAAGTGATACACATGGTCTAGTCGCATTCGATGGCACGGCGTTATATGAGTATGCTGACCCGCGTGAGGGCTATCACCAAGACTGGAATACCTTGATTTATAACTATGGTCGTAATGAAGTAAAAAACTTCTTATCCAGCAATGCACTGTATTGGCTTGAACGCTTTGGTTTAGACGGTATTCGTGTGGATGCAGTTGCATCAATGATTTATCGAGATTATAGCCGAGCAGAAGGTGAATGGATTCCGAATCAATATGGCGGTCGTGAAAACTTAGAAGCCATTGAATTTTTAAAACATACCAACTGGAAAATTCACAGTGAAATGGCGGGTGCGATTTCTATTGCGGAAGAATCGACCTCTTTTGCTGGTGTGACTCACCCGAGTGAAAACGGTGGATTGGGATTTAATTTTAAATGGAATATGGGCTGGATGAACGATACGCTCGCCTATATGCAGCTTGATCCAATTTACCGCCAATATCATCATAATAAAATGACTTTTGGGATGATGTATCAATACAGTGAAAATTTTGTGCTACCGCTTTCGCATGATGAAGTGGTGCATGGCAAATATTCGCTCCTCGATAAAATGCCGGGAGACGCATGGCAAAAGTTTGCGAACTTACGTGCTTACTACGGTTATATGTGGGGGCACCCGGGTAAAAAATTGCTCTTTATGGGTAATGAATTTGCTCAAGGTCGTGAGTGGAATTACGAAGAAAGTTTGGACTGGTTCTTGCTTGATGAAAATATCGGTGAGGGCTGGCATAAAGGCGTTTTGAAATTAGTAAAAGATTTGAATCATATTTACCGAGAAAACTCACCGCTCTTTGAACTGGATTATTCACCTGAAGGCTTTGATTGGCTTGTCGTTGATGATGCTGCAAATTCTGTATTTGCCTTTGAACGTCGCAGTTCAAACGGAGAACGTATTATTGTCGTCAGTAACTTTACCCCTGTGCCTCGCCACGACTACCGTATCGGCGTGAATATTGCGGGCGAATATGAAGAAATTTTGAATACCGATTCAATGTACTATCAAGGCTCAAACGTGGGTAATTTTGGTTGTGTCGCAAGTGAAAATATCGAAAGCCACGGACGAGAAAATTCGATTTCAGTGTCCATTCCGCCGTTAGCAACAGTTTATTTGAGATTGAAGACGAAATAATCCGAATAGATAAATTGTAGGGGCGAATTACATTCGCTCTGATAAATCACCGATGTTTTGGGGCAAATGTAATTTGCCCTTACAAAAGCGATAAAAAATATGTTCAAAATCTACAACAACGGCAATCCTATTCCAATGGGATACTCACAAGCGGTCGAAAACAATGTGCAAATTACCAATTTCGCCCTGTTTTCCGCTGCGGCATCTGGCGTAGAACTTTGCCTTTTTGACGAAAAAAAACAAGAAACACGCTTGCCAATGGTGCGTACTGAAAATGTGTGGCATTTGGCGGTAACTGGCGTGAAAACTGGTACGGAATATGGTTTTCGCATTCACGGTGAACATGCCAATCCAAATAAATTAATGCTCGATCCTTATGCAAAAGTGGTGAATGGTAAACCAGATTTAACTATCGAAGAAAGTCGTTCTTGGTTCTTAATGAATGATCATCGCGATAATGCTCATATTGCGCCAAGAGCGGTGATTATTTCAGAAGATTTTGATTGGGAAAATGATACCGCACCCAATACGCCTTGGGCTGAAACCATTGTGTATGAATTGCACGTCAAAGGTTTTAGCCAACTTAACGACAAGATTCCCGCTGAATTACGGGGCACCTATGCGGGCTTAAGCCATCCTATTAATTTAGCTTATTTAAAAGAATTAGGTGTGACTGCTGTGGAATTGCTGCCTGTAAATTTCCATATCAATGAGCCGCACTTACAAGCCCGAGGTTTACAAAATTATTGGGGATACAATCCCTTAGCTATGTTTGCGGTGGAACCTAAATATGCGGCAACAAATAATCCATTAGCTGAATTTAAAGTGATGGTGAAGGCGTTTCACAACGCGGGCATTGAAGTTATTTTAGATGTGGTGTTTAACCATTCCGCAGAATCAGAGCAAAGCTACCCAACATTCTGCCAGCGTGGCATTGATGATCAAACTTACTATTGGCGCAATGATCAAGGGCGTTATATCAATTGGACAGGCTGCGGCAATATGCTCAATTTATCCTCTGATGTAGGGAGAAAATGGGTCGTAGATTGTTTACGTTATTGGGCTGAACAATGTCATGTTGATGGTTTTCGATTTGATTTAGCTTCGGTGCTTGGGCGTGATACACCAGATTTTAATGCACAAGCTCAGCTTTTTACTGACATAAAAAATGAGCCAAGTTTACAAAATATTAAATTGATTGCAGAGCCGTGGGATATTGGACATTACGGCTATCAAGTCGGGAATTTCCCAAATTATTTTGCGGAATGGAATGATCGTTTTCGTGATGAGCTTTGCCGTTTTTGGTTATGGAAAAGTGGTGAAATTGACGCATTTGCAGAACGCTTTGCAGGTTCTAGCGATTTATTTAAGAAAAATGATCGCTTGCCACACACAACGCTTAATTTTATTACCGCCCATGATGGTTTTGTCATGCAAGATTTGGTGAGTTATAACCAAAAACATAATGAAGCGAATGGCGAAGAAAATCGTGATGGCCGCAATGAAAATTACAGTTATAACCATGGGGTAGAAGGTTCTACAGAATTCCTTTATGAACAGCAAAAAAGTGCGGTGGAAAAGAACCGCACTTTTGCCCAAAGCGGATTATTAATGAGTTTATTGCTGGCGAATGGCACGCCTATGCTTTTGGCGGGCGATGAGTTCGGCAACACTCAATATGGTAACAATAATGCCTATTGCCAAGATAACGAAATTACTTGGCTGAAATGGGCAAATTTTAACAAGGAATTATTTGAACTTACCAAGCAAACGATTGCAGCACGTAAGCAAATTGGTAGTTTAAATCGGAATCAATGGTGGTCAGGTGACAATGTGCAATGGCTTAACATTCACGGTAACCAGATGACAGTTGACGATTGGCAAAATCAACAAACCAAAGCATTACAAGTAGTTTTAGATAAGCATTGTCTTTTATTGATTAATGCCAAAGCCGAAGGACAGGTTTTTCACTTACCTGACGGAAAATGGACACCTCAAATCGGCACACATAATTTAACTCTCGATGCACAACAAGCAGAGCTTAGCTCAATGGGCTTTTGTATGCTGAGTGACGAATAACTATAAGACTATGGAGATCCTTATGAAAGCTGGCGACCTTAATAAATATGATTTAGTTAAAAATACTTTGGTGCTTATTCTTGCGGGTGGACGTGGTTCACGCTTGCATGAACTTACGGATAAACGTGCAAAACCCGCCCTTTATTTTGGTGGTAACCGTCGTATTATTGACTTTGCACTTTCTAATTGTATTAACTCTGGTTTGAACCGAATTGGGGTAGTGACTCAATATGCGGCACACTCTTTACTTCGTCATTTGCAAACTGGTTGGTCTTTCTTACCACAAGAAAAAGGGGAGTTTGTTGATATGCTTCCTGCTCGTCAACAAATTGATGATTCAACTTGGTATCGTGGTACGGCAGATGCAGTTTATCAAAATATGGCAATTATTCGTGATCACTATCGCCCTAAATACGTGTTAATTTTGGCGGGTGACCATATTTATAAACAAGACTATAGCGTCATGTTGATGGACCATGTGAACAGCGGTGCAAAATGTACGGTGGGTTGTATTGAAGTACCTCGCTCTGAAGCACATGAATTTGGTGTAATGGCGGTAAACGAAAATTTAAAAGTCAAAGCCTTTGTTGAAAAACCAAAAGATCCGCCAGCCATGGTAGGTAAACCTGATGTTTCACTCGCATCAATGGGGATTTATGTGTTTGATGCGGATTATCTTTACAAAATGTTGGAGAGAGAGGTCAATACACCACAAACTAGCCACGATTTCGGTAAAGATGTATTACCAAAATGTTTAGCGGAAGAAACCCTTTATGCGCATCCTTTCAGCCGTTCTTGCATGGGACGTAATACTGAAGGTGAAATTTATTGGCGTGATGTGGGTACATTAGATAGCTTCTGGCAATCTAATATCGATTTAGTATCTGAAAATCCACAGCTTGATATTTATGACCAAAGTTGGCCAATCCGCGGTAATCCAATTCAAGCTTACCCGTCAAAATTCTTCTACAAAAATTCAAACGTTCATCCAGTCGATAATTCTTTAATTGGCGGTGGTTGTGTGATTACTGATGCCTCTATCAGTAATTCCGTGCTATTCGATCGCGTTAAAATTGATGCTTTCTCAAAAGTGGATCATTGCGTGGTATTGCCACAAGTTAAAATCGGTAAGAATTGTATATTGAAAAACTGTATTCTCGACCGTGAATGTATTATTCCAGATGGCATGGAAATTGGTGTGAATATGGAAGAAGATAAAAAACGTTTCCGTATCAGTTCAACTGGTAAAGTGATTCTAGTTACCCCGAAAATGCTGAAAAAATTAGAAGGGGAAGAAGTCGTCTCTGAAGAGCATTTAGATTAATGATGAAAAAAGTGCGGTAAATTTTGACCGCACTTTATAATCCCCTCTTTTCTAAAGAGGGGAGTTGATCGAGCATTATTTATGTTTTATAGGGAAAATAAAAATTAAATGAAAGTTTTACACGTTTGCTCAGAATTTTATCCGCTCCTCAAAACAGGCGGTTTAGCCGATGTTTTAGGAGCTTTACCGCAAGCTCAAAATCAAATAGGGCTTGATGCACGTATTTTATTGCCTGCTTATCCAGCGATTTCTGCAGGTATTTCTAATACACAAGTTGTGGCTGAATTTGATAATTTTGCGGGACATGTGGTGTTGCGCTATGGCGAATATAATGGCGTAGGCGTTTATTTAATCGATGCGCCACATTTATATGCGCGTGAGGGGAATCCATATCACGATTGTTACTATAATGATTATGGTGATAACTATAAACGTTTTGCCTTACTTAGTTGGGTTGGCGCTGAATTATCTACTGGTTTAGATAGCTGGTGGCGTGCAGACGTCGTTCATGCTCATGATTGGCATGCAGGTTTATGTGCCGCTTACTTATTTAATAAAGGTCGCCCAGCAAAATCGGTATTTACAATCCATAATTTAGCGTATCAAGGGCAATTCCATTATCAGCATTTATTTGAAATTGGCTTACCAGCAGGCATGTTTAATGTTGATGGTTTAGAGTTATTTGGACAGATTTCCTATTTAAAAGCTGGCTTATTTTACTCCGATGCCAGCACGGCAGTGAGCCCGACTTATGCTAAAGAGATTACAACACCTGAATTTGCCTATGGCTTAGAAGGTTTACTTTCTGGTTTAAAATCTCAAGGGCGTTTAGTGGGGATTCTTAATGGTGTAGATGAAAATATTTGGCATCCAAATGCCGATCAATATATTCAGCATCATTACAAATTGAAATATATGGCAGGTAAAAAACAGAATAAAGCTGAATTGCAAGCTTATTTTAATTTGCCGCAAGATGAAAATGCATTGGCATTTGTGATGGTAACCCGCTTAACCGAGCAAAAAGGCGTGGATTTATTGATTGAAAGTGCGGATGAAATTGTAAAACAAGGTGGCCAGTTGATGATTTTAGGTTCTGGCGCACCGCACTTTGAACAAGGTATTCGTGAGCTTGCTGAACGTTATCCACAAAATGTTGCAGTCAAAATTGGTTACAATGAAACACTGTCACATTTATTAGTGGCAGGTGGTGATGTGATTTTAGTGCCAAGTCGTTTTGAGCCTTGTGGCTTAACACAACTTTATGGTTTGCAATATGGCACACTTCCTCTTGTTCGTAAAACGGGTGGTTTAGCCGATACGGTGGTGGATAGCACACCGAAAAATATTAAAGATCGCACGGCAACTGGTTTTGTGTTTGAGCAAGCTACCGCTGAAGATTTACGCAGAAGTATTCAACAAGCGTTTGATATTTGGCAAAAACCGAGAGTTTGGTCAGCATTGCGAGCGAATGCGATGGCACAAGATTTCAGCTGGCGTAAAGCAGCAGAACAATATCGTGCACTTTATGAACGTTTGTAGTTTTATTTATAAACGTTAAGAGCAACAGTCTGTTTGTAGATTATTGTTGCAAGCTCTGTGATTATGCTTGTTTTTCGACAAGATAAGCATAAAATTTGAACGAATTTATTAGAGGTATAAAGGTTCTCGGATACAAAGAGCGATCTATTTCGATTGATTTTTTGAAATGTGCGTGAATTTTTAAATCAACATCTCTTTTATTATAGATAATTTTTTAACATTCAAACCGAGGTTTTACTTATGATAATGGATAATTTTGATTCTCCATTCCTATACAATCGCCCACAAATGACTGTTGAGGCAATCAAAAAATCAATTGTTTATAAGCTTATTTTTTTAATTGGTCGATCACCGCGTGAAGCGAGCCAACGCGACTGGTTAAATGCGACTTTGCATGCTGTTCGAGATTTAGTGACAGAAGGTTGGATTACCACAGCTCGCCAAACTCGAGCGGAAGATTCTCGCCGTGTTTACTACCTTTCAATGGAATTCTTAATTGGCCGTACCCTTTCTAATGCCATGATTGCAGAAGGTATTTATGGATTAGCACAAGAAGCCTTATCTGAATTAAATGTGGATTTAGAAGAAATTTTAGAAAAAGAAGTTGATCCTGGCTTGGGTAATGGCGGTTTAGGTCGTTTAGCCGCTTGCTTTATGGATTCTATTGCGACCCTTGGTTTACCAGGTATGGGCTACGGTATTCGTTATGAATATGGTATGTTCCGCCAAAAAATTGAAAATGGCCAGCAAGTCGAGCGCCCAGATGCATGGCTTGAAAAAGGTGCGCCTTGGGAGTTCATTCGTCCATCTAAACGCTTTACCGTAGAATTTGGTGGAAACATTCATTTCGAAGGAAAAAAATGTATTTGGCAAGATACCGAAAAAGTGACCGCACTTGCTTACGACCAAATGATCCCGGGTTATCAAAACAATTCTGCAGCAACATTACGCTTATGGTCTGCTCATGCCGGTGAAGTATTTAATCTTGCAGACTTTAACCGCGGTGAACACCTAGCAGCATTAGAAGAACACTCCGCAAATAAAAACTTATCACGCGTACTTTATCCTGATGATTCTACTTGGAATGGTCGCGAATTACGTTTACGTCAAGAGTATTTCTTAGTCTCTGCATCACTTCAAGATATTTTAGGCCGTCACAAACGCACCCACGATAGCCTTGAAAACTTGGTTGATAAAGTGGCAATCCACTTAAACGATACCCACCCAGCATTAGCAATTCCTGAATTAATGCGAATTTTAGTGGATGATGAAGGTTTTGAATGGAAAAAAGCTTGGGAGATGACGCGTAACATTTTCTCTTATACTTGCCATACTCTTATGTCTGAAGCATTAGAAACTTGGCCAGTGGAAATGATGGCAAAAATCTTGCCACGTCATTTACAAATGATTTTTGAAATTAACGATTACTTCTTAGAATATGTCCGCACTTATGTAACGACTGACAACGATTTTATCCGCCGTGTTTCTCTTATCGAAGAAGGCTACCAACGCAAAGTGCGTATGGGATGGCTATCCGTTGTGGGTTCACACAAAATCAACGGTGTCGCAGAAATTCATTCTGATTTAATGGTAACTTCAACCTTTGCAGACTTTGCTCGTATTTTCCCAGAACGCTTTACCAATGTGACAAACGGTATTACCCCTCGTCGTTGGTTAGCCGTTGCGAATCCTCAATTGGCAGACTTATTCGATAAATATATTGGTTCAGAATGGCGTTGTGATTTAAGTCAAATCGAAAAACTTAAACCATTTACGCAAGAAAAAGCATTTAAAGAAGCGATTGCGGATATTAAATTTGCGAACAAAGTGAAATTGGCGGAATACGTGAAATCTGAATTAGGTGTTGAACTTGATCCCCATGCGTTATTTGATGTTCAAGTCAAACGTATTCACGAATATAAACGTCAAATGTTGAACGTATTGCATATTATTGCTCGCTACAATGAAATGCTTGCTCATCCTGAAAAAGATTGGCAACCGCGTGTATTTATTTTAGCGGGTAAAGCAGCTTCGGCTTATTATGCAGCGAAACAAACGATCCATTTAATTAATGATGTTGCTAATGTCATCAATAATGATGAGCGTTTGAAAGGCCGTTTAAAAGTTGTATTTATTCCAAATTACAGCGTAAGCCTTGCTCAGCTAATTATTCCAGCAGCGGATATTTCAGAGCAAATTTCACTCGCAGGCACAGAGGCTTCTGGCACCAGTAATATGAAATTTGCCTTAAATGGTGCATTGACACTCGGTACACTTGATGGTGCGAACGTGGAGATCTTGGAAAACGTGGGTGAAGATAACACCTTTATTTTCGGCAACACAGTGGAACAAGTTGAGCAACTTCGTCGAGAAGGGTATCGCTCGTTTGAATACTATCAAAATGATGCTCAATTACGCACAGTCGTGGATCAAATTATTGAGGGTAAATTCTCACCAGAAGATCCTCAACGTTATCATCAATTATTACAAGGCTTGCAATACCACGATTATTATCAAGCTTTTGCTGATTTCCGTAGTTATGTAGAAACTCAAAAAGCCGTAGATGAAAAATACAAACAACGCGACCAATGGATTGAAAGCACCATTCAAAATATCGTGAATATGGGCTTCTTCTCATCTGACCGTACGATTCTTGAATATGCGAAAAATATCTGGAAAATTGAACCGTTAAAACTCGAGAAGTAAGTTCTTTTCCACTCATAGAAAACCCTGTCGGATTATTTCCACAGGGTTTCTTTTTATGCTAGAATCCACCGTCAAATTTATTGTTCATTCAGATTAGGAAAAAGTATGAAAGTTTTAGAAGGTGCGGTAGCGGCGCCAAATGCTAAAATCGCAGTAGTGATTGCTCGTTTTAACAGTTTTATTAATGAAAGTTTATTAGAAGGTGCGGTAGATGCATTAAAACGTATCGGCCAAGTGAAAGATGAGAATATCACAATCGTTCGTGCACCAGGTGCGTATGAGCTTCCATTAGTGGCACGTCGTTTAGCTGAAAGCAAAAAATTTGATGCGATCGTCGCATTAGGTACTGTGATCCGTGGTGGTACAGCTCACTTTGAATATGTGGCTGGCGAAGCAAGCAGCGGTTTAGGTCAAGTAGCAATGCAAGCTGAAATTCCAGTCGCATTCGGTGTTTTAACGACTGAAAACATTGAACAAGCTATCGAGCGCGCAGGGACCAAAGCAGGTAACAAAGGTGCAGAAGCAGCATTAACTGCACTTGAAATGGTGAACCTTTTACAACAAATTAATGCGGCATAATTCAAATGACAGAGAAAAAAGAACCTGTAAAAAAAGTATCGCCACGTCGTAGAGCGAGAGAATGTGCGGTTCAAGCATTATATTCTTGGGCGCTGTCTGGTAATGCACCAGAACAAGTGGAACTCACGTTCGTTGTGGATCAAGATTTAAAAGGTGTGGATAAACCTTATTTTAGCCGCCTTTTCCGTCAAACCGTTGCGAATGTAGACGCTGTTGATTTTTCAATGAGCCATTATTTAGATCGCGCGTTGGATGAATTAGATCCGATTGAAAAAGCGATTTTGCGTTTAGCGGTTTATGAACTTCAATTTGAACCAGATGTGCCGTATAAAGTGGCGATTAATGAGGCAATTGAAGTGGCGAAAGTGTTTGGTGCAGATGAAAGCCATAAATACATTAACGGTGTATTGGATAAAGTCGCTCCTGCATTAGGTCGCAAATAATTATTCAAATGTAGGGTAGACAAATGTCTGCCCTTTGTTTTTTGGTGTGCAGATAAAATGAGTACGGGTGAATTTGATCTTATAGGGCGATACTTCGCAATACAAAAAGGCAATCAACACTTTGTTGATTTCAGTATTGGGGATGATTGTGCGATCACTCATATTCCAGAAGGATATCAGCTTGCCATTACCACCGATACAATGGTCGAGGGCACGCATTTTTTATCTTCCATTTCTCCAAAAGATTTAGCGTATAAAGCTATCGCGACAAATCTAAGTGATTTAGCTGCTATGGGAGCGAAACCTGCTTGGATTTCTCTTGCACTCACATTACCTAAAGTTGATGAAAACTGGCTAAGCCAATTTAGTCAAAGTCTGTTTGATACATTAAATCAATATGATGTGACGTTAATTGGTGGCGATACAACAAAAGGCCCACTTTCTGTAACCATTACGGCACAAGGGGTCGTACCAAAAGGAAAGGCTTTATTCCGACATAACGCAAAGGTTGGAGATTTAATTTATGTATCGGGCTCGTTAGGTGATAGCGCGGCGGGTTTAAATTGGATCTTACAGGGTAAAAGTGCGGTCGATTTTGATACTGAATTTTTAGTCAAACGCCATTTTCACCCGACACCACGCGTTGAATTAGGCCAAGCATTAGTGAATGTAGCGCATTCATGCATTGATATTTCAGATGGTCTTGTCGCGGATTTAGGACATATTTTAACGAGAAGCCAATGTTCTGCGGAGATTGATTTATCCTTCTTGCCTTTATCTACATCACTCAAAAAAACATATAGCTTAGAAAAAGCAGAAGCGTTTGCATTAAGTGGCGGGGAAGATTATGAACTTTGCTTTACGATTCCCGCAAATAAAAAATCTGAGATTGAGAAGTTATCTCAATCGTTGAATGTACCTTGTACCTGTATCGGAAAAATTGTTCAGCAAAATAACAATCAGATTACTTTTTTAAAAGATGGACGTGCAATCAATTATCAAGCGCCGTCTGGTTTCGATCATTTTAAGGATAAATAATGAATAGTTCACCTCTTGATAGAGTTAGCTTAAAAAATCCAGTTCATTTACTTGCATTAGGTTTTGGTTCTGGATTAATTCGTCCAGCACCGGGTACATGGGGAAGTTTAGCCGGAACAATTTTAGGTTCAGCATTATTAGCTTGCCTTGGACTAAAAATCTTCTTAATTTTGACCGTACTTTGCTTTGCGCTTGGCTGTTATCTATGTCAAAAAACCGCAGATGATATGGGTGTTCATGATCACGGCTCCATTGTTTGGGATGAATTTGTTGGGGTATTTATTGTGCTAGCTGCAATTCCAACTTTATCTTTGCCTTGGATTGTCATTGCCTTTGTACTGTTCCGTTTCTTCGATATTTTAAAACCTTACCCTATTCGTTATTTTGACGAAAAACTGGAAAGTGGTTTTGGGATTATGGTGGATGATGTTTTAGCAGCAATCTATGCTGTTATCGTGATCGTGATATTGCGCATTGTAGGTTTGCCATGCTAAATTTGATGATTATTCATCTTGTTGGTTTACTTTCTCCTGGCCCTGATTTTTTCTATGTCAGCCGAATTTCTGCTATGAGTTCTCGACGAGAAGCTATAGGTGGCGTGATTGGAATTACCATTGGTGTATTAATCTGGGCAACGGCTGCCGTTTTAGGACTTGCCATTATTTTTGCCACTATGCCAATTATTCAAGGCATTGTGATGATGCTTGGCGGATCGTATTTAGTTTATCTCGGCATTAAAATGGCAAAAGTGAAAACCAATACGGTTTTTGATGAAAAGCAGAATGCAAATGTGCCAAATCAATCAACCTTAAAAAGCATTATGAAAGGCTTATTAGTCAATTTATCTAATGCTAAAGTGGTGATTTATTTCAGCAGTGTGATGTCATTAGTGTTAGTGAATATTACTGAAACATCACAAATTTTGACCGCACTTGCCGTGATTACCGTAGAAACCTTTTTATATTTCTACATCATTTCAGTGCTTTTCTCGCGTTCTGTTGCAAAACAGTTTTATAGCCAATATAGTCGCTATATTGATAATGCAGCAGGGCTGATTTTTATTTTCTTCGGAATCTATTTAATTTATAGTGGCATTCAACACGCTTTAATTTGATAAAAAAAGGACAAAACATGACATTAAAAATTGCGATCGCCGGTGCCGGCGGAAGAATGGGGCGTCAATTAATTCAAGCCGTACATCATGCAGAAGGGGCAGAATTAGGCGCCGCTTTTGAGCGTAAAGGATCCTCTTTAGTTGGTGCAGATGCGGGCGAGCTTGCGGGTATTGGTGCATTAGGTATTAAAGTATCAGATGATTTAAATGCAGAAAAAGATAACTTTGATTTGCTGATTGATTTTACCCGTCCAGAAGGTACACTTGAGCATATCGCATTTTGTGTTGCTCACAACAAAAAAATGGTAATTGGTACCACGGGGTTTGATGATGCAGGTAAAGTCGCAATTCAAGCTGCATCGGAAAAAATTGCCATTGTATTTGCATCCAACTTCAGTGTGGGGGTGAATTTGGTGTTTAAACTATTAGAAAAAGCCGCCAAAGTGATGGGCGATTATTGCGATATCGAAATCATTGAAGCACACCACCGCCACAAAGTGGATGCACCTTCTGGTACCGCACTTTCAATGGGTGAACACATTGCGAAAACCCTTGGTCGTGATTTAAAAACTCATGGCGTATTTTGTCGCGAAGGTATTACAGGTGAACGTAAACGTGATGAAATTGGTTTCTCTACGATTCGTGCTTCTGATGTAGTGGGGGAACATAGTGTCTGGTTTGCCGATATCGGTGAGCGCGTTGAAATTGCTCACAAAGCATCAAGCCGTATGACCTTTGCCAATGGGGCAGTGCGCGCAGGTAAATGGTTAGAAAAACAATCTCACGGATTGTTTGATATGACAGACGTGTTGGATTTGAATAATTTATAGTTCTATTTCTAAATCACTTTCCACCCGACAGCAACACAGTAAAATCTCATCGGGTTGGATAAAGGCAAGGGGCGCTTCAGCGTAAGACACCTTGCCTTTTTTTATCTTCACGCGACAAGAACCACAATAACCTGAACGACATTGATATTCATGGTGAATTTGATGTTGTTCTAAAAAGTTAAGCAGAGAAGTTTGGTTATCGAAATCTAAGGTGATTTGGCGCTGAATAAGGTGGATTTTCATGAAACAAAATAAAACAAAATTTTGCTCATTATAGAAGAAAGAGAAGTAAAACTCACGGCTCTTTTGTTGTAATATAGCGAGCTAATATTCATCATAAGGGAAGAACATGCAAACCTTTCTAAAATTAACGTTAATTTCAACCGCACTTTTATTAACGGCTTGTAGCACCATTTCAAAAGAGCCGGTTAAGCATATTGATATGTACGTAAAGCCTTATTACGATGCCAGAGATGGGCGACTTGAACAGATTAATGTGAATAAAGATATTGATGCGTTACTACTGAAAAATACACAAAAAGATTTTGAAAGTGCGGTCAATATTATTGAGAAAAAAGTGGATTTTGTTTCTCCGATGACAATGTTTGTACTTTCTGCTCGTGCTTATGATTTTGGTTTACGTGATGAAGCAGTAAAATGGTTTTATCGTGGGCAAAACCGTTTAATTACCGCGTTATATGTGTTGGATTTAGATAAATTAACAGTATCGAATAATACAGCATTTGGGCAATTAGTGGGACAGCATGTTAATCCCTATGCGTTCTGTGATTTGAATAAGCAACACAAGGCAGCGCAAGATGCGATTGACTGGGCGAAAAATCACCCATATCAGACTGTATTTTTACCTCAATTACCAAGCAAACATCCAGATAGAAAACAGGCATTAAAAGAAGCAGAGGCAAAACTTGATGCGCGCCTAGTTGAGCAAGACCGCTATTTTGCTAATCCTGAAAATAAAGCAAAATGGGAGAAAGAACGCCAAGATAACTTGGTGAATGAACGATTTTGTTGGTGATTTTAAAAAAATTTAAAAATCTTAAGGTTGCTTAAGATTTCATTAAGATTTGTTGTATTTAATAAGCATCAACAAGGCGGCAATGAGGATAATCCTTCGCTTTGAAACATGATTAATTTATGCTTAATTCTATTTAGGAGAACATGATGAAAAAATTTGCTTTAGCGACTCTTTTAGCTTTATCTACTTCAGTGGCATTTGCTGGTTTTAATGGCAACACTGCACAAGGTGGCTTCCAAGGTGGTGATCAAGGTCAACAACTTACTGTTAAACAAGCATTATCTGCGAAAGATAATTCTATGATTACCTTAGTCGGTAACATCACTCAACAAATTGATGGTGATGAATATCTTTTTACCGATGGTACAGACCAAATCAAATTGGAAATTAAAAAACGCGTTTGGAATGGCTTAAATGTGGGACCTCAGGATAAAATCCGTGTTTACGGTAAATTGGATAATGAACCTTTTGAAAAACCAGAGCTTGAGGTCATTAGCGTTGAAAAAGCGCAATAATTCATATAATTTGACGTGGTGGGCAAAAGCCCGCCATTTTTTCGTTTTGAGAAAGATAAAAGTGCGGTCAATATTATGCGAGTTTTATTAGTAGAAGACGATGCTCTCATCGGCAATGGTCTGCAAATTGGTTTAACAAAATCTGGTTTTATTGTAGATTGGTTTACCGATGGGCAAAGTGGATTAAATGCCTTAATCGGCGCGCCTTATGATGCGGTGGTATTGGATTTAACGCTGCCTAAACTGGATGGTTTGGATGTATTAAAACAATGGCGTTCAAATAATCAAGATGTGCCAGTGTTGATCTTAACTGCGCGTGATACGTTGGATGAGCGCATTAAAGGCATTCAACAAGGTGCAGATGATTATCTTTGCAAACCCTTTGCCTTGGCTGAAGTGGTGGTGCGATTACAAGCATTAATTCGTCGTCGTTATGGACAAGTTCAACCACAAATTGAGCATGGCAATGTAAAACTCGATCCTGCTCAACGTAAGGCTTGGTTGAATGAGGATGAAATTACATTAACCGGACGTGAATATAAATTACTCGAGCTTTTTATGCTGAATAAAGAACGAGTGCTTTCACGTGCGACCATTGAAGAAAAACTGTCAAATTGGGATGAAGAATTAAGTAGCGGTGCATTGGATGTACACATTTATAATTTACGTCAAAAATTAGGTAAGCAATTTATTCGTACGGTACATGGCGTAGGCTATGCTTTAGGACAAGTTAATGAAAAATAAACGACTGAGTTTTCGTCTCTTAATCGGTTTGAGTGTGACCGCACTTTGCGTGTGGTGTATTGCTACGGCTGTTGCCTGGACGGTCGTCAAAAAAGAAGTAAAAGATGTGTTTAATGCTCAGCAGGTGCTTTTTGCCGAGCGTTTGGCAACCTCTGATTTGAAAAATGTCTTATTGGATAAAAATGCTAACTTTCCGCGTGGTGGATTTAAACCACAGAAACGTCATTATGATAATGATGCATTGGCCTTTGCCATATTTTCTAACAAAGGTGAAAGATTATTAACCGATGGTGATAATGGCGACAAATTTATTTTCCAAAATAAAACCGGATTTAGTAAAGCGCATATTTTAGATGATGACGATGAATGGCTGATTTATTGGCAACCTGTTGGCAATGGTGAATTGGTGATCGCCGTAGGTCAAGAGTTAGAATATCGTGAAGAGTTAGTCAATAAAATGGTTTTCAGCCAAACAGGAATTTGGTTTGCCGGATTACCAGTACTCTTATTGGTCGCGTTTATTGTAATTTATCGTGCATTAAAACCAATTAATCGATTGAGTCGAAACGTACAAGCTCGCCGACCAGGTGATGTATCGTTATTAGAAACTGATGATGTGCCAACAGAGATTCTACCGTTAGTCCAAAACTTAAATCAATTTTTCACACGTACTAGTGAGCAGTTGGAACGGGAGCGCCGCTTTGTTTCTGATGCAGCACATGAATTACGTAGTCCATTAGCGGCATTACGTATTCAAACAGAAGTCGCACAGTTAGCTGGCGATGATGCACAAACGCGTGAAATGGCCTTAGCGCATTTAACCCAAGGTATCGATCGGGCAACTCAATTAATAGAACAGCTTCTTACGCTTTCCCGCTTAGAGAATCTCAAAGAATTAGATAACCTTGCTGATATTCATTGGTCGGAAATTATCACTTCGCTTATTGGTGATTTATATTTTAGTGCACAACAACGCCAAATCGAATTACAGTTTGAGCATCAGGGAGATCCTGCCGTTAAGCAAGGGCAGCCATTATTACTTACACAAATGCTACGAAACTTATTGGATAATGCCATAAAATATTGTCCGCAAGGCACTCAGGTTCGTGTGATTTTACAGCCGCGTAAAATTCTTATTGAAGATAATGGCGGTGGTGTTGCGCCAGAAGAATTAGCAAAATTAGGGCAGCGTTTTTATCGTCCTGCAGGACAAAATGAAAAAGGGAGTGGGCTTGGATTGTCTATTGTGGCAAGAATAGCAGAATTGCATCACTATCGTTTCCGATTAGAAAATATTGAAGATAACGGGCAAATTCAAGGTTTGCGAGCTATCATTGCGTTATAAAAAAGGGCGTTTAATACGCCCTTATTGTTAAAACATTCCACCAATTAATTCTAATCGACCTTTCTCAACTTTAATTTCTTTGGCGAATTTCTTAATCAGCATTTGTTTCATGTCACTTTCATCCAAGGTATAAACTGGCATCCGACTTAATAGTGCTGCCACACCATCGCTTAATAGCGGCATAACATCTTGGAGTTGATCCATCACACTATTAGGTTCACCAGACCAGCGTAAAATCCGCAGATTTTTTAAATAAAGTGCCCCCTCTTCTGCGTTATATTCAGGAATCGCATCAAAGGTTAAATGCAACTTAGCTGGGTAGGTTTTACCAGATAAACGAATAAGCGTATCAGCCAAACCACTCATTTCAACACGATTACTTTCAGTTTGCCCGATTTGAGTCACTAAATCTTTCAGCGCATAATCCACAGAAAACAATCCTGGAATACCGAGTTTGTCATTAATCGTGCCTTTTTCACTTAAATACTGGTTAATTTGTTGTTCGCTGATGCTAAAAGGGGAAGCTTGTACAGATAGTGTGAAGAAACCTAATGTCAGTATGGTGAGTACTTTTTTCAAAAAATGCATATTTTCTCCTTGATTGAAAAAGAATAAAAATTTTGTAGAATGTATCGCTTATCTTTTCACTATACAATAAAAATTTAAGTAGAGATTATGACTTCGTCATTTAAAGAGCATGTGCAGAAGCTTCTTGAAAAACACCGTGGGGAACGTGTTTTCCAATTTGAATATTTAGGGAAACATTATTGGTTAAAACAACCCGAGCAATTAAAAGGGATATGGTTATTATTAAAACCGCATCCAAAGCAACATTTTAAAGAAGAATGTGAGATTCTTCAGCACCTGAATAATATTGGTGCACCAGTACCTAAATTATGTGATTTCGGAGATGATTATTTAGTATTGGAAGATGCGGGGCCAACATTAAACATCTGGCTGAATGATGAAAAATTGTCTTGGGCAGAAAAATCACATATTTTGCATTCAGCGATGGAGATATTGATTAGTCTTCATCAACAAGGCATTATTCATGGTCGACCAGCCATACGAGATATCGCATGGAAAGAAGGCAAGATTAGTTTTATGGACTTTGAATCCCATTCAAAAAGCCATAATGAGCACTGGTTGATTACACGTGATATGCTGGCATTTTTAGACAGTTTATGTCGTGTGAAAAGCTTAGATGATGAAAAGCTTGATGAATTATTTGATTATTATAAATCTCATTGCCCGACAACTTATTGGACTGATATGTTGTCTTATGTGAGAAGATTTCGTTGGCTTTATTATCTTTTACTTCCGTTCAAACCGATTGCACGAACGGACTTATTGGCCGTTTATCGGTTATTTGAACATTTAACAAAGGAAAATCTATGAAAAAATTATTTTTAGTGGCTGTATTAAGTGCTTTAGTGAGTGCTTGTTCTGTTGGTGTAGGTGCTGGCGGCGGCAGTAATGGTGTGGGCGTTGGAGTAGGTCTTGGCACTGGCTTTGGATTCTAACTCTCACTTTAGATAAAGCAAAGGGCGGTCAAAAAATCTTAAGTTTTCAAGAAAATTAGCAGAAATCGCTTGATCTTTTGATTTAGATCACTATAATACATCGCATATTTCGGACGCGGGGTGGAGCAGCTTGGTAGCTCGTCGGGCTCATAACCCGAAGGCCGTCGGTTCAAATCCGGCCCCCGCAACCAATAACAAGTTCAGTAAAAAGAACCCCAAATTTGGGGTTTTTTTGTACGAGAAATTTAGAAACTGGGCTTAGGTTCATTGACGAACCTAACCCTTTTTTTATGTCTGAATTTTAAGATTAGGAGCAAAAATTGGCAACATTAGAACAAAAATTGCAAGAGATGCTTCAAGGTGCAGTAGAAGACTTAGGCTGCGAGCTTTGGGGGATTGAATGCCAACGTGCAGGGCGTTTTATGACCGTCCGTTTATTCATTGATAAAGAAGGTGGCGTAGGCGTTGATGATTGTGCTGATGTAAGTCGTCAAGTGAGCGCGATTTTAGACGTGGAAGATCCGATTGCGGATAAATATAACCTCGAAGTGTCATCACCAGGTCTGGATCGTCCACTATTTACGCTTGAACAATTCCAACGTTATGTGGGCGAGGATATCGCTGTGCATTTACGTATTCCTGTTTTAGATCGTCGTAAATGGCAAGGTAAATTGGAAAAAATTGAAAATGACATGTTGACACTTATTGTTGATGGTCAGAAACAAGTTCTTATTTTTGGCAACATTCAAAAAGCCAATGTAATCGCAAAATTTTAAAGGAGAAAAAGGAAAATGAGTAAAGAGATTTTGTTAGCTGCTGAAGCAGTATCTAACGAGAAGTTATTACCACGCGAAAAGATTTTTGAAGCGTTAGAGAGTGCGATTGCACTTTCAACAAAGAAAAAATATGACTATGAAACCGATATTCGCGTATCTATCAACCCTAAAACGGGTGAGTTTGATACATTCCGTCGTTGGTTGGTGGTTGATGAAGTTAAAGTGCCAACAAAAGAAATGACTTTAGAAGCGGCACAATTTGAAGATCCGAATGTTCAACTTGGTGATTATGTTGAAGACCAAATTGAGTCTATCGCATTTGACCGTATTGCGATGCAAACTGCTCGCCAAGTGATCAGTACAAAAATTCGTGAAGCAGAGCGTGCGAAAGTAGTTGAGCAATTCCGTTCTGAAGAAGGCAAAATTGTTACGGGGACGGTGAAAAAAGTAAATCGTGAAAGCATCATTTTAGATTTAGGCAATAAAGCTGAAGCCGTGATTATGCGTGAAGATATGCTTCCACGTGAAAATTTCCGCCCTGGCGATCGTGTTCGTGGTGTGCTTTATAAAGTGAATCCAGAAAGCAAAACTGCACAACTATTTGTGACTCGTGCGAAACCTGAAATGTTAATCGAGTTATTCCGTATTGAAGTACCAGAAATCGGCGAAGAAATGCTTGAAATCCGTGGTGCAGCTCGTGATCCAGGTTCTCGTGCGAAAATTGCGGTGAAATCAAATGACAAACGTATCGACCCAGTTGGTGCGTGTGTGGGTATGCGCGGTGCTCGCGTTCAAGCGATTACCAATGAATTAGGTGGTGAACGTGTGGATATCGTACTTTGGGATGATAATCCGGCACAATATGTGATTAATGCAATGGCACCAGCTGATGTGACTTCAATTATCGTAGATGAAGATAATCACTCAATGGACATTGCGGTTAATGCTGACAACTTAGCACAAGCAATTGGTCGTAATGGTCAAAATGTACGTTTAGCGACACAATTAACCGGTTGGACATTAAATGTCATGACTACTGAACAATTAAATGAAAAACATCAAGCAGAAGATACCAAAGTATTAAATTTATTCATGGATAAATTAGGCCTTGATGAAGAGTTTGCTCAAATCTTAGTGGATGAAGGCTTTACTTCATTAGAAGAAGTGGCTTATGTTCCAGTAAGCGAGCTAACTGCAATTGATGGTTTAGAAGATGAAGATCTTATCGAAGAGTTACAAGGTCGCGCAAAAGATGCCATTACTGCAGCAGCAGCAGCTGAAGAAGAAGCCTTGAAAAAAGCGAATATTGAAGATCGTTTATTAAATCTTGAAGGGATGAATCGTCACATTGCCTTTAAATTAGCTGAAAAACAAATTACTACGCTTGAAGAACTTGCTGAGCAAGGTGTAGATGATTTAGCTGATATCGAAGAATTAACCGCAGAGCAAGCCGCTGACTTTATTATGGCTGCGCGTAATATTTGCTGGTTTAGCGAAGAGTAAGGAGTTTAATAATGACTGAAGATGTAAAAAATGCGGATGCGAATGCACCGAAAAAACTAAGTATTCAACGCAGAACAAAAACAACCGTAAGCAGTACAACAGCTGGCGGTAAAGCAAAAGCGGTACAAGTTGAAGTTCGTAAAAAACGCACTGTGCCAACAGATGCTGCCCGAAAAGCTGCTGAGGCAGAAAAATTAAAAGCACAGCAAGAAGCAGAGAAAAAAGTGGCAGAAGAAAAAGCACGTTTAGCTGCTGAAAAAGCTGCAGCAGAAAAAGCGAAAGCTGAAAAAGCTAAGGTTGAAGCAGAAAAGGCAGCGAAACTAGCACAAAGTGCGGTTGAAAATAAACCTAAATCTGTTGATCCAGAAAAAGAAAAACGTAAAGCGGAAGAAGCAGAACTTCGTCGCAAAGCGGAAGAGCTAGCTCGCCAAAAAGCAGAAGAGCAAGCGCGTAAAGCAGCTGAAGATGCTAAACGTTATGCTGAAGCGGATACGTCAAGCAATGAAAGCGCATCAGAAGATTATACAGATTACAATTTAAGCTCTCGTTATGCTTTAGAAGCAGAAGACGAAGAAGAACGCCGTAATGAAAATCGCGGTCGCGGTAAAAATAAAGTCGCTAAGGCGAAAAAAGAACGCGATGACGTGAAAGGCGGCAATAAAAATGAGCGCGAATCTAACCGTAAAAATCAAAAAGACGGTAAATTCGGTAAAGGTAAAAATGGTAAGAAAGGTGCAGCATTACAACAAGCCTTCACAAAACCTGTTCAGGTTGTGAAACAGGATGTTGTTATTGGTGAAACCATTACCGTTGCGGAATTAGCAAATAAAATGGCAACCAAAGCGACTGAAATCATCAAAGCGATGATGAAGATGGGCGAAATGGTAACCATTAACCAAGTGCTTGACCAAGAAACAGCACAGTTAGTGGCTGAAGAATTAGGTCACAAAGTGATTCTTCGTAATGAAAATGAACTTGAAGAAGAAGTATTAGGCGATCGTGATGTTAACGCAGAAAAAGTGACTCGTGCACCAGTTGTAACGATCATGGGTCACGTTGACCATGGTAAAACTTCATTGCTTGACTATATTCGTAAAGCGAAAGTTGCAGCCGGTGAGGCGGGTGGTATTACGCAGCACATCGGTGCGTACCACGTAGAAATGGATGATGGCAAAATGATCACCTTCTTAGATACACCGGGACACGCTGCATTTACCTCAATGCGTGCACGTGGTGCAAAAGCAACGGATATCGTCGTTCTTGTTGTTGCTGCAGATGATGGTGTGATGCCTCAAACCATTGAAGCGATTCAACACGCGAAAGCAGCAGGTGCGCCTTTAGTGGTTGCGGTGAACAAAATTGATAAACCAGAAGCAAATCCAGATCGCGTAGAACAAGAATTACTTCAACACGAAGTGATTTCTGAAAAATTCGGTGGTGATGTACAATTCGTTCCTGTTTCTGCGAAGAAAGGTACCGGTGTTGATGACTTATTAGATGCCATCTTGCTTCAATCAGAAGTACTTGAATTAACGGCTGTAAAAGATGGCATGGCAAGTGGTGTGGTGATTGAATCTTACCTTGATAAAGGTCGTGGTCCGGTTGCGACAATTCTTGTTCAATCTGGTACTTTACGTAAAGGTGATATCGTACTTTGCGGTTTTGAATACGGTCGTGTTCGTGCAATGCGCGATGAAAACGGTAAAGAAATCGATGAAGCAGGCCCATCTATCCCTGTTGAGGTGTTAGGTCTTTCTGGTGTACCAGCAGCGGGTGATGAAGCAACTGTAGTACGTGATGAGAAAAAAGCACGTGAAGTGGCGTTACACCGTCAAGGTAAGTTCCGTGAAGTGAAACTCGCTCGTCAGCAAAAAGCGAAACTTGAAAATATGTTTAGCAATATGACTGAAGGTGATGTGGCTGAGCTTAATGTTATTGTGAAAGCGGACGTACAGGGTTCTGTGGAGGCGATTATTCAATCGTTACAAGATCTTTCTACTGATGAAGTGAAAGTGAAAGTAGTGGGCTCAGGCGTAGGTGGTATTTCTGAAACTGATGCAACCTTAGCGGCAGCCTCTAATGCGATTATGGTCGGCTTTAACGTTCGTGCGGATGCTTCTGCTCGTCGTATTATCGAAGCAGAAAACATTGACCTTCGTTATTACTCCATCATTTATGAACTATTAAATGATGTGAAAGCCGCGATGAGCGGTATGTTACAACCTGAATTCAAACAAGAAATCATCGGCTTGGCTGAAGTGCGTGATGTGTTTAAACATCCGAAATTTGGTGCAATCGCCGGTTGTATGGTGACCGAAGGTGTAGTAAAACGCAACAACCCAATCCGTGTATTACGTGATAACGTGGTAATTTTTGAAGGTGAATTGGAATCTCTCCGTCGCTTTAAAGATGACGTTTCTGAAGTCCGTAATGGTATGGAATGTGGTATCGGCGTTAAAAACTACAATGACGTGAAAGTCGGCGACCAAATCGAGGTGTTTGAAGTCGTTGAAGTTAAACGTTCAATCTAATCGATAAAAAGAGCGGTCAAAATTCAACGTATTTTTGACCGCTTTTGTCATTGGAGCTAAAAATGGAATCAATGTTTGGTTGGGCGGCGATCAATGCTATTTTAATTGCTTATGGGTTTGGGCAGAAGAAATGGAAATTTCTAATTATCCCCATTGCTGTAAAACTTTGTTTTTGGATAGCCAGCATTTATCATGCCCAGTTATCCTATGAAGAACGTGGGGCAGACTGGAGTCTAGTTGTTGTTGTGATGGATGTCATCGTGAATGTCATCGCAGGTCTCATTGGCGTAGTGATCGGTTTTATCCTTCGCCGAAATAAAACCAAATCAGAGAAATAATTTGTAACCTATAAATGTAGGTAAAACTTACTTAGTAAGAGAAATATTATGGCAAGAGAATTTAAACGCAGCGATCGCGTTGCACAAGAATTGCAAAAAGAAATCGCCATCATTTTACAGCGTGAAGTAAAAGATCCCCGTATTGGCATGGTAACTGTGTCAGATGTGGAAGTATCAAGCGATTTAGCGTATGCAAAAGTGTTTGTCACATTTTTGTTTGATCATGATGAAGTGGCTATTGCACAGGGCATGAAAGGTTTGGAAAAAGCAGCACCTTATATCCGTTCATTAGTGGGTAAAGCGATGCGCTTACGCATTGTGCCGGAAATTCGTTTCTTCTACGATCAGTCCTTAGTTGAAGGGATGCGTATGTCTAATTTAGTGACAAACGTGATTCGTGAAGACGAGAAAAAACACGTTGAGGAAAATGACTAATGTCGAGACCTCGTAAGCGTGGACGTGATATTGATGGCGTATTTTTATTAGATAAGCCACAAGGTATGTCATCTAATGACATTATGCAAAAGGTGAAACGCTTATTCCAAGCGAATAAAGCTGGACATACCGGTGCGCTCGATCCATTAGCAACCGGTATGCTGCCTATTTGCTTAGGCGAAGCGACAAAGTTTTCCCAGTTTTTATTAGATGCAGATAAACGCTATGTGGTCACAGCAAAATTAGGTGAACGTACGGATACCTCGGATGCAGAAGGACAAGTGGTCGAAACGCGCCCTGTAAACGTGGAAACATCACAAATTTTGACCGCACTTGAACAATTCCGCGGTGATATTTTGCAAGTGCCTACCATGTTTTCTGCATTAAAACACAATGGAAAACCATTGTATGAGTATGCTCGCGCAGGCATTACGGTAGAACGTGAGGCCCGTCCTATCACGATTTTTGAGCTTAACTTTATTGAGTATCAAGCGCCTTTTCTAACTTTAGAAGTGCATTGTTCGAAAGGAACCTATATCCGTACATTAGTGGATGATTTAGGTGAAGTATTAGGTTGTGGTGCTCATGTGACAGTGTTACGTCGAACTGCGGTTGCGGATTATCCAACAGAAAAGATGATGACATGGGATGCTTTGCAGGCGCTTGCAGAGCAAGGTGATCTTGCTCAACTTGATCAACATCTTTTACCGATAGATACAGCTGTCAGCAAATTACCTGCGTTACAGTTAAATGCTGAACAAAGTAAAGGTATTGGCTTTGGACAGCGCGTTAAATTTGCTAATGAAGCAAAATTGCGTGGTCAAGTGCGGTTTTTTTCTGACAAGAATATCTTTTTAGGCGTGGCACTTATCGATGATAACAATGTGATTCGTCCGCAACGCTTGATTACGCAATCTCTCTAACTATTTGCCTTTCTTTTTTAATTCCAGTAATCTCACCTGTAACCTTTTAATTGCAATCTATGTAAATAAGATATTACAGGTGAATTATGGATGCCCTTAACCATTTACGTCAGGAAATTGATGCACTCGATCGTGAACTGATTCAAATTTTTGCTAAACGCCTCGAACTGGTGAGCCAAGTAGGCGAAGTAAAGCACGAAAAAGGTTTGCCGATTTATGCACCAGAGCGTGAATTAGCGATGCTACAAGCACGCAGAGAAGAAGCGGCTAAAGCAGGAATCTCTCCACAACTTATTGAAGATGTGCTGCGTCGTTTCATGCGTGAATCTTATTCCAATGAAAATCAATTTGGTTTTAAAACGCTGAATCCAGCCATTAACAAAATTGTTATTGTTGGCGGTTACGGAAAAATGGGGCAATTATTTGCCCGCTATTTACGTGCCTCTGGTTATCCTATTTCTATTTTAGACCGAGATGATTGGGATGTGGCAGAACGCATTTTAACGAATGCGGATGTTGTTATAGTCTCAGTGCCGATTGATCACACGTTAGAAACAATTGAACGTCTAAAGCCACACTTAACCGAAAATATGCTACTGGCGGATCTTACCTCCGTGAAACGTATTCCATTAGCTAAAATGTTAGACGTGCATAAAGGGGCAGTGGTTGGGTTGCATCCAATGTTTGGTCCCGATATTGCTAGCATGGCAAAACAAGTGGTTGTGCGTTGTGATGGGCGTTTTAGTGAGCGTTATGAATGGTTGTTAGAGCAAATTCAAATCTGGGGTGCAAAAATTTATCAAATTGATGCAGCGGAGCATGATCACAATATGACGTACATTCAAGCATTACGTCACTTTTCCACCTTCGCGAATGGTCTGCATCTTTCCAAACAACCAGTCAATTTAAGTAATTTATTGGCATTATCTTCCCCGATTTATCGTTTGGAATTAGCCATGATTGGTCGTCTATTTGCCCAGGATGCGGCACTTTATGCCGATATTATTATGGATAAGCCAGAAAATTTAGACGTGATTGAAAGCTTAAAGCAAACGTATGAAGAAGCGTTACAATTTTTTGAAAAAGGTGATCGCCAAGGGTTTATTGATGCTTTCCATCAGGTGAGGGAATGGTTTGGGGAGTATTCAGATCAATTCTTGCAGGAAAGTCGTCAGTTATTACAACAAGCTCATGATTTACGACATGTATAAAATAAAAGTGCGGTTGATTTTGATCTGACCCCAAAAAGTTAGACTGTTATTTAAAGGATTGTTTTCGATATTGTATCGGACTCAGTCCTTTTCATTTTAGTTGAATCCGTCGGTGATTATAGTAATCCAAATAATCCCTGACAGCATCAACTATCTCTTCTCTACTGTTAAATTCCCGACCATAAAAACATTCTGTTTTTAATCGCCCAAAGAAACTTTCCATTGCGGTATTGTCCAAGCAATTCCCTTTTCTCGACATACTTTGAATAA